>NZ_JBHKFJ010000006.1:0-580308 GCF_042263525.1 Chitinophaga sp. Hz27 | reverse complement strand
ACGAAGTTGTTCATCTAAAATATATACAGACAATGTTGGTATCGGTTTACCAATATTGCTTACTTCCTGTTCAAGATCTGCTGATAGTAATTCTTTGTAAGTAACATGCACCGTCGTTTCTGTGATGCCGAACATATTGATCAGCTTTACTTGTGGATATGTTTTATGGAAACTACGCAACATGGAAGGCACCAGCGCCTCTCCGCCAAAGATCACATAACGCAATGCCAGGCGGCTACGCGTTGCCAGCGCTATGGCACTTACCTGATAAAAAGATCCAGGCGTCTGGTTAAGCACTGTCACACCTTCTTTCTCCAATACTGAAACATAAGCACTGGTATCACGGGCGATCATACGCGGGATGATCACTAATCTCCCACCATACAACAACGCTCCATACATCTCCCATACACTAAAATCAAAACAATGGCTATGGAACATCGTCCAGACATCATGCTCATTAAAATCAAACTGGAAACTATCGTTGAAGAATAAACGAACTACCTGGCTATGCCCCACCATCACGCCTTTGGGATTGCCGGTAGTACCAGAGGTATAGATAATATAACAAAGATCTGCTGGCGTAGCGCTGATCTCAGGTAACCATTCTCCCTTAAAGGCGATACCATCTTCTATGAAATGCACCGGCACTTCATATTCCCTTGCATCAGCCACCACTTTGGTGCTCAGTAAAAATGGAGTACCACTGTCACTGATCATATACGATTTACGCGATGCAGGATATTCCACATCTATGGGTAGGTAAGCACCACCGGCTTTTAGAATACCCAACATGCCAATCACCACTTCCATACCGCGGTCCATCATCAAACCTACGATAACACCGGGTTTCACGCCTTGCTGGCGTAAATAGGCAGCTACATTATTACTGGCAGTATGTAATTCACCATAACTCATGCGCTGGTCATTGAACACCAGGGCTATCTTTTCCGGATGTAACAAAGCCTGGTGTTCAAACAGCTGATGAACAGTGGCAGCTGTAGGATAGCCGACCTTACTGTTATCCAGTGATTGCAGTAAGGTGGCTTCTTCGCTTGCTGCTAACATGCGAATGGAGGAAAGGCGCTCCTCCGAAGAAGTAATTAGATTATTGGTTAACTCATAAAAATTACGCAGTAACGCTGTTATCGTTTCACTGTCCAGATACGCTTCGTTATATACAAGTTGTCCTTGCAGTTCGTTTTCATTGAGCTGCAACATGAGGTTCAGATCGTATTTTCCGTAACCCAGGTTAGTTTCCGCGGTGGTCACCGTCAGCGCATCTATGGATGGCAGATCACTATTCAGTTCTTCGTATTGGAAAAGCACATCAAAGAGCGCAGTTCTGGCCATATCCTTTTCTGGCGCCAAATCCGCTACCAGCTTATCAAATGGCATTTCGGCATGCGCCATCGCATCTTCATAAATGACGGATATACGCTGTAAATAATCTTTAAAGGAACTGTTTTCCGGCACAAAACTTCTAATCACGATCAGATTAGCCACGGGGCCGATCATACCTGCCAGGGCGGCGGTCCTGTTATCTGAAGAAGTACCAATAACAATTTCTTCATGGCCCGCATATCTGTGCAGCAATACTTTAAATGCCGTCAAAAGTAGCAGGCGTATATGCATGCCCGTAGTAGCCTGGTAATTCAGCAGTTTCGCTGTTATCGCAGCTGGAAATGAAATGTTTGCCACTGCGGCTTTATAAATATGAATTTTTGCTCTTGGCCTGTCTGTGGGCAATTCCAGGGCTTTTAACTTTCCACCGGACAAAGTACGCTCCCAAAAAGGGTACAGATGAAAGCCGAGGATACCAAAGCGTTCCCGCTGCCATCCTGAAAATTGCTGATATGGAACGATTGTTTTTGCTGGCGCTGTATCGGCGCCGGCATATATGGCTAAGAGTTCTTGTGTCAATTGCTTAACCGTATAACGATCTGCTATTGCATGATGAAATACCAGTACCATCCTGTGTGCATGCGTTCCCTGGTCTATCAACACACCTCTTAGCAATAGTTGATCTAGTTTAAAAGGTATATTAATTTCCGTACTGGTGGCGGATACCAGCTCCTCTTCACTATCAGCTGAAATTAAACGGAATTGAAATACAGGATCTGTGACAATTTGTTGAATAATGTGATCATCCACATTCAGGATTACAGTTCTCAATATCTCGTAGCGGCCCAACAAAGTTCGAACGCTTTCTTCCAACCTGGGAATATCCAGCCTTCCGTTCAGGTTTAATATTAATGGAATGTTATGGTATACAGGCCCTCCTTCATACAAATCTCCAGCTTCGAAATAGTCGATAAACCACATACGCTCCTGGTGATAAGATGCCAACAATTGGCCCTGTTGATGGAAGCTTACGACTTCATTCACCTGGGATACTTTCTCAGAGGGTGTAAGCAATGCTATGTCATTCAGCGGTATTTTTCTATTTGCCAACAATTTTCCGAGTAAGTTGAAAAACTGATGGCCAATTGTTTGTATAAATGTCTGGAGATATAAACTGTTATTATATTTTATGTCGAGATATAATTTCCCTTCAAGGGTATTAAAACTGAACAGCAATCCAGTTGAAAGTTGATCAAATGCAGTACTATCCTGTATTTCATCCAGCAGCACACTAATGGCAGCTGATAACGGCAATGCCTTCTTCTCTTTACCAAAAATTCTCTCCAGCGGATAATTACTATAGGCCAGGTCTTTGATAATATTGTCTTTCACTGCAGTGATCAGTTCCGCAAATGTTGCGGTAGCAGCTACGTGTAGGCGAAAGGGTATGATATCTGCTGAAGCGTTTTTATGGTCGCTATCTTTATAAACAGGCGTAAATAGCATGGCATCTGTAACAGCGGTACACTTACCCAGCAGCGCGCCAATGGCAGCCATCAGCACAATATGCTTAGCGGTAGCAGAGCCGGCCAGTTCATTGAAGGCTTGCCTTACTTCCTCGTCAGCTGTAAAAGCGTAGTTTTCCCAAGCGCCGGAAGGCTGCATGGCAGGAATCTCCAGTCTTTTAAAATAATTCACAAACTGAAAATCCGATAACCGGTTTCTCCAATAATTCTTCGCTGGGATATTACTATTTATGTCAAGTGCTGATAAGTCCAGGGTGGATTGCTGTTTCATAAAATAGAAGGCTACTAGAGGTTGAGAATGATCTTATCCTTTATCATGCGGTCTGGCAGGGTATTGTAGCCCGCCAGTGATAACAGGCTGATATCGGGATTTTGGGCAATAGCATGGAATAAGTCCGTAAACCTTTGTACCAGCACCGCCGCATCAGCAGCGGAGAAATAGGATGACTGGTATTCAAATCGGAAGGTAAAAGTATCTGCATGTCCGGAAGCAAACAATGTAACAGGATATTTCGCTGCAGCATTACCTAATTCAACAGGCGCCAGCAATGTGCTTTCCGTGGCAGTGTTGCTATCATAATCCTGGTAAACGAAAACCGCTTTGAATAACTCGCTGACATTGGTTCCCCGGGATGCATTCAACTCACTAAAAATATCAGACAGGTCAAACTGCTGTCTGCTGATTACTTCCACTAGATGTCCATGCATCGATTTCATAAATGCTCTGAAAGTAAGGTCAGTATCCAATGGATATCTCACAGGCAGTGTTTTTACAAACATTCCTGCTACCTGTTCCAGCTCATGCTGCAAACGGCCAGCAGTACTGACACCAACTATAATATCTTCCTGTCCTGTGAGCAGCGCCAGAAATACAAAGTATGCCGCAAATATTCCAGATGAAATTGTTACCTCCTCCTCTTTTATCATGCGGGCAAAAGATGATGCAATTACTGTATCTATCTTAAAAAAGATATTACCTCCAGCATCTTCTGCAACATCTGTTCTTCTAGTGGTCACAGGAAATACCATCACCGGGATCTGACCTTCAAACTGACTTAACCAAAATTCCCGCTGCGACATATACAACTCAGTTTTCCTAAACTGCTGTTCCCAGGTGGCATAGTCTTTATATTGTATGGACAGCGGTTCCAGCGCTTCGCCGTTATAAAATTTCATCAGGTCACTAAATAATATCACTTGTGAAATGCCGTCACATACGATATGATGAGTATCTACCACCAGCACAGCTGTATTTGTGTCTGTATGAATAATGGTGGCACGCAATAGTCCTGGCTTGCTCAGATCAAAAGGCTGTACAAAAGCATGTATTTGCTGTAGCAGCAATACTTCCGTTGTATGTATCTCCGCTATCTCGATTTCTACCTGGTTTGCAATGTGCTGGACCAATTGATCATTTACAAAACTAAAACTACTGCGAAGGCTCTCATGCCGCTGGATAAGTGCATTCAAAGCCCTGCCCATTTTCGTTTTATCGAAGGCGGCACTCAGCCTCCAGGCGACAGGTAGGTTAAACGCAGTACCAGAGGGGTATAGCTGGTAGTTATAATAGATATTTTCCTGCACTACGGAAAGCGGATAGTGTGAATTTTCCACTGCCTTTTCTATGACCATCTGATTATCATTATGCAGCTTGCTGATAATCCTTCCCTGTTTTTTTATGGTAAGATGATTGAATAATTCACTGAGGGAAATCCTGACATTGAATTCTTTATGAATCCTGCCGATGAGCTTCATCGTATTCAGGGAGTTACCACCTACTTTATAGAAGCTGTCTTCTGTAGATATTTCCTTTATACCCAACGTGTTTTGCCATACCTCCAGCAGGCGCTGTTCTATGTCATTTTCAGGTACTACAATGATATGCAGCGGTAATTGTGCCAGCAGTTCTTTATAATTAATTTTTCCGTTGGATAACAGCGGAAATTCCTGCACTTCACGGAAATCCGCAGGGATCATGTAGGCAGGCAAGCGCGCTTCGAGGTAGTTGCGACAACGTTGTGCGATATCTGCTTCAACTGCTACATCTGCTCTTCGTATAAGGAAAGCGATTAATAGCTCATTGTTATGTTCATCCTGATGTTTTAATACAACTGCCTGGCGTAGGCAATCTATGCCTTGCAGCACGTTCTCAATCTCATCCAGCTCTATTCTGGCACCTCTTAGCTTCACCTGTCTGTCTTCCCTACCGATAAGGTCTATATTGCCGTTGATTAGCATACGGGCGATGTCCCCCGTTCTGAAGGCTTTTGCCTCATCTTTTGTACCGGCATGAATGGTGACAAATCGTTCTTGCATTAACGTTGGTTCGTTGAGGTAGCCGTTGGAGCTATAGTCAGAAATGATATATAGTTCTCCAGGCACCAGTTTTTCAGCAGGGGTAAGGTCTTTCTTGGCAATCAGTATCCTGGTGCCGGGGATAGGCCGTCCTACAGGAATCCTGGGCTGCGTAGCATCTCCTGGCTGTATCCTGTAAAAGGTCCTGATCATAGTGGTTTCAGAAGGGCCATAGAAATTCACTAGTTCGATACGCGCCCCAAAGGTGCTGTACCAGGGCTTCAGGTCGGCAGGATTGATTTTTTCTCCAGACAACAACACATATTGTAAATGGCTATAATCACCTGGCGTCAGGCCTTCGTGATTTATCAGCCGGAACAAACTAGGGACACAATGTACGAGGTTGATATCCTGATCATTTAGCCATTTGGTGATGGCTCCCGCATCATTAAAAGTCTGATCAGCAGGTGGAATACAGATAGTACCGCCGGCCAGCAGTGGCACAAATATATCTCTCAGAAATGCATCGAAATAAGGGCTGATAAACTGGCTTACCTTAGTACCCTCCCTGATATCAAATTCTTCTATCTCCCATTGGATAAACTGCAGCAGACTTTCATTCCTTCCCAGAATACCTTTAGGCACGCCCGTAGAACCAGACGTAAAATAAACGTAGATGTCGTCAGCGGCATCGAACACAGGATAACGGAGACCACCCAACGTTTCTGGGGTAGCCAGCATTTCATCATACAGATAAGTATTCGTGAGCTTTACTTTTTCGTTTATACGCTCGCTGATAAAATATTGTAATCCCATTTTCTCTATCATGCTGTCCAGCCTTTGCTGTGGGAGCTTACAATCGAGCGGAACAAATACGCAACCAGCATTAAGTACACCAATAATGGTTGTTATCAGTGCGGTCTTATTTTCCAGGTAGATGCCCACCATAGCGCCTTTACCAGGATTTTTTTTCAATAGAAAATCAGTGATACGACTAGCATCGGCCTGTAATTGTGCGTAGGTGGTAGTTGTATCTCCGCAACGAATGGCTGTTTCGTTGCCAAATTTCTTTAAGCATCTGTTCAGTTCTTCCTGGAAGACCATAGGTTATATATTTCTGAGATGACTAAATGATTAATTGAAATATTGCTCCAGCAGAATGCCGAAAGTGAGTACTGTCATCAGCACATCATTTTCAAAAGGAGCATTGATGGTAAATCCATCAGTAGCATACAAGGCTTTCAGCTCCTCAATTTGCTGTGGGTTAAAAATGCCCTGCTGCTTTATTCTGGAAGATGACAGGGTATCATTTATATATTCGATATTTCTCTTTAATAGGTAGGGACTGCCTGGTGCGGTAAATCCAAATTTTTCTCTTTCTACGATCGTTTTTGGTGTAAATCTGCTACCCATTTTTTTGAGTATATACTTTTCTTCCAGTTCGTTCAGCTTCAATGTTGGCGGTACAGTGGCGGCAAACGTTACAAAGTCTTTATCCAGGAAAGGATAACGCACTTCCACGGAATTGGCCATGGCCATGCGGTCGCCATGATCTGAAACAAGATGATCTACCAGCCGCAGCTTATAATCGATATAGGCTCTTTTGTTCAGTGTATCTCTATTGGCAATACGGCTTTTATCGATTACAAAATGATTGAGGCAGTTGATATCATCATATACCGCAGCAATATCAGGTGAGTAGATTTTTCGTTTTTGCTCACATAGCATTTCAAAATTATTCTCATAAAAGAAATGAGGATCTCCCCATACTTTTTCCCGCCAGGCGGCTTCTGTTGCGGTTATCTCCTGATGCTGGCCTGTCATGGCTCTGATCTTATCAAAGCGATATCCTATGTAGCCTGCAAATAATTCATCGGCGCCTTCACCGGAGAGAATCACTTTGATATTTTTATTCCTGACGGCCGAGGAAAGGGATAAAGAGGCTGTATTGTAAGACTCTCTTACCGGACATTCAGCATGATATACTGCTTTTGGCAAACGCTCGCTGATATCTTCGAAGAAAAATGTTTTTCTGTTGATGCTCGCACGCATTTCTTTTGCTACCAGCTGCTGGTAAAGGGTTTCGGAGAGCCCTGAATCTACAAAATCAATAGAGAATACATGCTTGGATACCGTAGGGTCCAGCTGATGCACTTTCATGGCGATCATGGAAGAATCTAATCCTCCGCTGAGATAGAGACCGTAAGGCACGTCTGCCCGCAGTCTTAACCGGATCGCATTTTCAAAAAGAGATTCTAGTTGATCGATGTAATAAGCTGCAGGTTTCTCCTGCACACCTGTTTCAATTTCTGGAAATATAAGGTCCCAGTATTGTTTTTTGGTAATAAAGCCATCATGATCCACTTTAAGATAATGGCCATTTTCGAGGCTATAAATATCTTTAAACATCGTTCTGGGGCTAATGAGCCCTGGGAAAGTAAATACCTGATCTAGTCCGGTCAGGTCGATACTAGCCACTACCAGTGGATGTTTCAGGATAGCTTTTATTTCTGAACCAAAAATGAATGTATCCTGCTGTATGGTATAGAAAAAAGGCAGGATACCCATTTGATCACGGGCACAGTATAATGTTTTTTGTTTCTTATCATACAAGGCAAAGGCAAATTGACCATTCAATTCATTCAGGAAGTCCATGCCCTGCTCTTCATACAAATGAATAATCACTTCCACATCTGATGCCGTGCGGAATTGGTGGCCTTTACCACGCAGCATTTCTCTCAGTTCAATGTAGTTAAATATCTCTCCGTTACATAACAATACAATGCTTTCATCTTCATTAAAAATTGGTTGCATACCGTTATTTAAGCCGATAATGCTCAGGCGACTAAACCCCAGTGCCACATTATCAAATTGGTGTACGCACTGGCTGTCGGGCCCCCGATGCCACAGCTGTTCATTCATATCTTTTACAACCTGTTCGTCGTAACCGGTTGTATGCGCCTTAAACCTTACGTAGCCACAAATACCACACATATAATAATAGCTTTAAGTAGTTATACATTTACTGGTGTTTCAAGCGGTATATCCTCAATCAGCACCTGGCTGTTATGTATGATTGCAGTGAGAATATTTTGATAATAGGCTGCAAAAACTTCCATAGTACTATCTTCATACAGTAGTGTACTGTAGATAAATCCAACAGATAAACCAGTTGTTTTCGCTGCGACTTCTATTTTGAATTCGTATTGGGTAGTTTCATGCTGACGGCTTTGCACAGGTATAAAGCCCAGCGCTTGTAGCTCCTGGTCGCTGTCCAGTGTATTGGCGAAAGCAAAATGCACATCAAAAATGGCATTGCGCCCATCTCTATCCTCTTCTGTTACCAATGCCAGCATTTGATCAAATTGGTATTCCTGATGATCAATAGCATCCAGCATACAGCTTTTCACAGCCGTTAAAAATTGCTGAGCAGATAGGCCTTCCGCTATACTCATCTTCAATGGCAGAATATTCACAAAGGTGCCAACTACTTCTTGCAGGGCCTCATGGCTTCTGCCGGCTGCATCAATACCCACGATAAGGTTTTTATTACCGCCTATTTTATGTAATAAAATATAGTATGCAGATAGTAACAGCACATAGGTGGAAGTATCCGCCGAGGCTACAAATTGTTGCAGCTGCTGATACAGTACCCCTTGTATTTCCAATGTTTGAACAGCAGCCGGATGAATCGCCGGAAAATTTCGTTCTTGCATTACCGGTAGGTCCAGGCGTGGTAGCTCCCCTGATAACTGCTGACGCCAATAGGCCAGATCCCTATCGCCAATATCCTTTCTGGTAGCCAGATGGACGGCATAGTCCAGGTAAGTATATGCTACTGGGGGCAATTGCTTCTGCTGGTAAATATCCCTAAGATCGCCGATGAGAATATTTAGAGAAATGCCATCGCAAATAATATGATGAATATCTATTAACAAATAATCCTTCCACACTGCATAACGCATCAGTGGCGCCATTCCAAGATCAAATGGTTGAATAAACTGTTGCCATACTTCTTCAAATGAATGCGCATTTACATGCGCTGTGAAATATATTTCAGCAGGTACTTGTTCCATTACTTTCTGCACCAGACCTTGTTCTGTGAGTTCGAAATAAGTACGCAGACTGGTATGGCGTTGTATCAGCTGAGCAAATGCTATGTGTAGTTTTTCGTGTATTACTGTGCTTGTTAACCTAAATGCAGCGGCTATATTAAAACCCAGGTTATCCTTGTTCAGCATTTGCTGGTAATACATTCTTTCCTGGGCAGGCGATGCGATGTAAGCGGCAAGCTGTCCGGCTTTTACTAATTCAAGATGTACCGCAGGCTGCCTCTTTTCAATAAGTCCTGCCATTTGATTTAAGGTGGCATAAGTAAAAATATCACGCAGTTCCAGACTGCAACCGAAGTGCTTACGCACAAGGTTTTTCAGGCGCATTGCCTTGACAGAATGTCCACCAAGCCCGAAGAAACTGGCGGTAGCGCTGATCTCAGCGGCTGTTATATGCAATACTTCCGCCCAGAGGCCTGCCAATTGTATGGCGGCATCACTAACTGGCGCTTCATATCCTGCTGTGCCCAGTGCTGGGTCTGGCAGCTTGCTTTCGTCCAGTTTGCCGTTGCTGGTCAATGGAAGGCTGCTGATATGGATATAGTAAGATGGCACCATATACGCAGGCAAGCGGGTTTGCAAGGCACTTTGTAAGGCGCTACTGTCTTGCGTTTCATCAGTTACATAGTAGCATACGAGCTGTCCGTTCTTTTGCAATACTGCGGCCTCTTTAATGCCTGGCTGCATACAAACATGATGTACTATCTCTCCTGGCTCTATACGATAGCCTCGCACTTTTAGCTGACTATCCCGGCGGCCGGTAAACAGGAGTCCATAGGCAGCATCATAGATGGCGGTGTCCTTACTGCGATACATCAGTGTGCCAGGTACAAATGGATTGGGCACAAACACTTCATTGGTCAGCGCGGAACGGCCATAATAGCCCTGAGCAAGACCTTCGCCGGCAATGTATAGTTCGCCGGTAGCGCCTTCCGGAACAGGGCGATGGTAGCCATCGAGCAGATAAATCTGTGTATTGCTCGCCGGGTAACCAATGGGTACATTCACTAAAGGATCCGAAGGATTATAGCGGTAATGCATACAGCCTACTGTTGCCTCCGTAGGGCCGTATTCGTTATAGATAGCCACCGCTGGATACAGTCGTTGCACGGCGGCTGCCACGCGACTTTCCAGCTGCTCTCCTCCTACTATCAGCGTTTGTAGTACCGGCGATACTGGCAGCTGCATTTCTGATAATAACTTCAGATGAGAGGGCGTCATCTTCAGCACCGTACTACGGTTATCTTTTATGACCTCCTCCAGCAAAAGGCTGTCATGGCCACTGTACAACAGCAATCTGCCACCAGTAATTAATGGGGTAAACAGGCTGGTGATAGTCAGGTCAAAGGCTACAGAAGTATATAAGGCAAATACAGGTTTTGTATTATTTAGATATAAGGTAGATGCCCATTGTATATAATGTGTTAGCGACCGGTGGGAAATCATTACTCCTTTTGGTGTACCGGTACTACCTGAGGTGTAAATCATATAGGCTATACCGTTAGTTCCTGTGATAGCCGGCAACGGCGCCGCTTTAGGTAAATCTGCTAATTCATCTAAACAAATCGCTTGAAACCCGCTACACTGGCTACTATATTCACTTCGTGTTATAACCGCCTTTACGCCAGCATCACCAAAGATGCCCGCTATCCGTGCGGCAGGATAAATTGTATCTACGGGGATATAGGCAGCACCTGTTTTCAAGATCGCTAATACGCTGTAAACAAAGCCAGGCTCACGGTCCAGCAGTACGCCGACGAAATCGCCCGCTCCTATGCCTTGCGACACCAGATAGGCGGCCAGGTCTGTTGACATGCGATCCAGTTGCACATAGCTTATTTTCTCTCCTGCATGTTCCAGCGCGATTGCATCCGGTGTTTTTGTCACCTGTTGTTCGAAAAGGCTTATCACCGAAAGATCTTGTGCAAATGCTACGGTGGTATCGTTATAACCCTCCTGGCTACACGAAATCGCAACCTCTTCCACCAATCGATCTGGGTTGCCGGCGACGAGTGTCACCAGCTGTTCCAGGTGTTTCATCACCTGGCTGATTATCCGGCTACTGTATCGTTCACTGTTATAATCGAATCGTATAATAAAATGATGGCCTGGCACAATTACAATCGATAAATCATAATTGGTTCGTTCCACCACTTCCATCTCACTTATATGGCCACCCATTCCTTCAGAGATTGGATAGTTCTCATAAATCAGGATATGGTCCAATAGCTGGCGCCCTACCTCACTGCGGCTCTGGATATCCGGCAACAAATTGTAATGATACGCTTCACTATCCAGCAGCTCCTGCTGGATACGCTGGAATAGCTCGCCTATACGCTCATTTCCGACAGTACGGATACGCACGGGCACTGTATTGATAAACAATCCCAGCATAGATTCTACGCCTTCCACTTCCACCGGCCGCCCGGATACCACCGAGCCAAACACTACATCCTCCCGGTCGTTATAGCGTTGCAGTAATAATCCCCAGATACATTGAAATACCGTATACACGCTCACACCAAATTTCACAGACACCTCATTTAGTAAAGCACCTTGTTCCGGTGAAAGCTTCAACAGACTCGACGCGGGTTGAAAAGCCGTTTGTTCTGTCAATGTATTACGCTTAGGCAAGCCAGCAGGTAAATCATAACCTTGTAAATACTGTTCCCAGTATGTCAGTCCTTCCTGCGGATCACGTTGTTCCAACCATCTGATATAGTTTGAATATGGGCGCACAGGCTCCAGCTGTGGATTGCGACCATGTGCCGCCGCTTCATACAGTTCATTGAAATCATGGATCAACAAACCCATACACCAGCCATCCATCAGGATATGGTGGAAACTCCAGATAAACCGGTATCGAGCGGCTCCTACCTGCACCACAGTTAATCGTAACAAGGCATCCTTGTCTAACACAAATTTTCGTTCTCTATCCTCTTCCTGACAACGCGCAATAACGGTCTGCTCTCCTTCCTCCGCACATATTTCCTGTAAATCCAGAAAAGAAAAGTCTGCCTCCCTATCTTTCAATACCAGCTGCAAGGCACGGTCATAGCCTTCATGCAGGAAAACTGTGCGCAACATATCATAGCGGTCAACTAATGCTTTTATGGTTTGTGCAAGCGCCCCGACATCTTGGTGGCCTTGCCGTAGGTAGCTGATCTGTTCAAAATATGGATCATTTTTTCCATCGTGTAAGGTGTGAAACAACATTCCTTCCTGCATCGGCGACAATGGATATATGTCCTGCAAACGGTACTGGGCTTGCAGTGCATCCAGTGTATCCATGGAAATATTATTGCCCGTAAGATCAGATGGACTCAAAGCAGTATGTGCTTTATCAAGGCAATAGCTGATCAATGATAAAAGACTGGATTCATATAGTTGCAGCAGCGCCAGCATTGTATCTTTCTGGTATTGGGCGCCACTATATGCCATACTAATTTCGAGCTGATTGTCGACTATCATCCCCACCACATCCCAGTCATATGCACGTGTCGCCTGCGGATTGACTGTCATCCCGGTAGAAAAAGCCGAGCGTTTATAATTACTTTCAAATTGTCCGAGATAGTTAAAGCTGATGCGGGAGTTATCTCCAACAACACCATTCGTATCATAGTATTTGCAGAGCAGATAGTCGATGCCTTTATTAGGGATGTTGCGCAACGTTTCTTTCACATGACGTAATCTATCGCTCCAGGTACTGCCTTTGAGTTCCAGCATTACCGGATAAATACTTGTAAACCAGCCAATGGTGCGACTTACATCCAGCCCTTCCATCAACTCCTCTCTTCCATGACCTTCAAGATCTATACTAACCTGTTGCTGACCATAGTATTGCGAAACCGCTGTTATAAAGGCCGCCAGCAGCATCTCTTCCACGGACGTACGAAAAGTATCAGGCCCTTGCCTTAACAACTCCTTCGTACGATTCTCATTTAGCGTAAATCGTACGGTTTGCATCTCATCTCCACGGTTGCTGCCTGTGAATACATCGCGCGTAACATCTCCCTGAAGTCCTTTCCTGCCCTGCTCCTGCCAATATTGACGCCCTTTGCTATAGGCAGGCGTTTCCATATACTTTTTCAAATTCATTGCCCAGGAAAGGAAAGGCATCGTTTTGCTGGGCAAAGAGAAGTTTTGTTTTTGTTTTAACTGATGAAATAATGTAGTTAGATCTTCCAACAAGATGCGCCAGGAAATGCCATCAATCACCAGGTGATGAACAGCTATAAGCAGGTGGCTTCCATCTGCTCCCTGAAACAACCCGAGTTTCATGAGTGGGCCGTTATGCAGATCTATGCTACCTTGCAGCGTGGTACACGTGGCTTCGTCGTATGCCTCATAGGCAGTCAGTGATACGGGAAGATCCGCAGACATATTATCCAGCCGGAAGCCTTCGGGAGTATTCTTCAACACGATTCGTAATGCATCGTGATGTTGTTGCAGAAAAGTAAAAATCTGTGACACCTCTTCCGTGCTAATACCTAGCGAAAAATGAAGCATTACGGCCTGATTGAAGTGGTGCTCAGCTTTAGCGGGGGCCTCCAGGAAATAACGTTGTACGGGCGTTAATACAGACGTTCCCATTACCGTTTCCTGCAGGGTGTGTACACGAATTATTTTCAGACATTTAGCCAGACTAACAATCATCTGGTTGGCAAAAATATCTTTCATCGATAATTCATATCCCGCTGCTCGAACTTTCGAGATAATCTGAATGGATTTAATAGAATCTCCACCAAGGGAGAAAAAGTTATCTGTTGCGCCCACCTGAGAGATGCCCAAGACCTTTGCCCATATTGCTGCCAATAAAATCTCTTCTTCGGAAACAGGCGCCTGGTATGAACTGTTTTTCAGCACCGGCTCTGGCAAAGCATTCAGATTCGCTTTACCACTTGGCAATAATGGAATCTGTTGCAGTCGCAGGAAAACTGCCGGCACCATATAGTCTGGGAGTCTTTCAGATAAATAAGCCTGTAATAAAACACTATCCAATTCACTGTCGCTGACGTAATAAGCAGCCAGGTATTTGCTACCGTCTTTTTCACGGCATTGTACAATGGCATGCTTCATGCCCTGGTATTTTTGCAATACCTCTTCTATCTCTCCCAATTCAACCCTGTTACCACGAATCTTTACCTGTGTATCTGTACGACCCAAAAACAGGATATTTCCATCCGTGCGCCAGTAACCCATATCACCGGTTTTGTACAGCCGTTGTCCAGGTACAAAGGGATGGTCGATAAATTTCTCACGGGTCAGCTGTACATCATTCAAATAGCCGATGGCAACGCCATCACCACCTACATAAATATCACCAGGGATACCAATTCCCTGTAACCCGCCATAGCGGCTAAGTATATAAACAGTAGAGTTATTTACCGGCCTGCCAATCGGCACGGTAAAACGGTAATCCTGCAATATCGGGAAGGTGGTAGAAAAAATACCATTCTCCGTAGGCCCGTAACCGTTAATAACTTTCAATGCAGGATGTAATCGCCTCACTTCATTTACCGATACCGGATTAACCACATCTCCACCTACTGTCAGGCATTCCAGCGATGAGAATATCCCTGGATCTACCTGCATATGCTGGTTAAAGAGCGAGGAAGTCATCCACATAAACTGGATCTGCTGTTGATGCAGTACTTGTCCTAGCAGGTAAGTATCCAGCACTATATCTTTAGGTACAGGATACAATCTGCCACCATTCAGCAATGCGCCCCATATCTCTAAATTAATTAAGTCAAAGGTAGGAGCAGCCGCATGCAGGATACGTAACTTATTACCAAACGGTAAATGCGCTGCATGCTTCACCATACGTATAATATTGCGGTTGCTGATGGCCACCCCTTTGGGTTTGCCGGTAGAACCAGAGGTATACAAAACGCAGGCAATGCTCTCCGCTGAAGAACTTACTGATAACAATGGTGCATCGTCTTCAACAGCAGGAAGTTGATTTATATTCAGCACGGTTACTCCTTCTTTCAATGGGAAATGCGCAGGGTCTTCTGTCAGCACCAGGCGGGCATCTCCACCCAGTAGCATATCCTTTACGCGGTCCGCAGGGAAATCCGGGTCCAGCATCAGATAGGCGCCACCTGCCTTTAGAATGCCAAGGATGGCCACAATGCTATGCGCAGATTTGAATCCTACTATTCCCACTCTCTCTGCGGGCGATAATGCAAACGTGTTCAACACCCTTGCGACCTGCGAGGCTCGTTGATCTAATGCCTCATAGGTGAGATCTGTATCTCCTGCGGTGATAGCAATCTGTTTTGGCGTAAGTAGTGCCTGCGCTGCAAAGAGCTCGCTGATGGTACTATTGCGGGGATATGCTACGGTAGTATTATTGAACGTTGCCGTCAGCTCTTCCCTTTGTGCCAGGGACAGCATATCAAATGCCGACAACAGGTTATTGGGCGCAATAATAATTGCTGTGAGAAGATTTTTAAAATAATCTATATATCGTCTGATAGATGTTATTGTAAATAAATCCTGGTTATACTCCAATGCAAACACCAAATGACCTCCAAATCCTTTACCAGACAAGGTTATATCAAATTTGGCCACTACCTGTTTACGCTCCAGTGGCGTAAATGTCAATCCTGGCAAAGTCAGCGTAGTATCGTCAAAGTTTTCAAAGGAGAACAACACGTCAAACAACGGATTGCGGCTGGTATCGCGGTCCAGGCGCAAATGCTCAATTAGATCTTCGTATTGGTATTGCTGATGTTCAAAACAGGACAGGAGCTGTTGCTTTACGGCAGCCAGGAAACTAACAAAAGTCAGATCTCCTTTGGGCTGACATCTCAACGGCAATGTATTTACGAACATGCCTATCATGCCTTCCAGGTCGGCATGTACCCGACCTGATACCGGCGTACCAACCACCACATCTTCCTGACCCGACAATTTACTAAGCCATATACTGTAAGCAGCAAAAAGCACCATGAATATAGTAGTACCTTCCTGCTCAGCGAGGTGTTTTATATGTATGGTCGTTTCCTTGTTCAATTCAAAAACTTCCACCGCTCCCTGATGGCTCCTTATCCTCGGACGAGGGAAATCAGTAGGGAGTGTTAAAGGAGCTGGTAAGGTTTCATATTCTTTCAGCCAGAAGTCGCGCTGCATAGCGCTAAACTGTTGCTGCTCCGGCGACTGCTGCCACACAGCATAATCATGGTATTGCAACTTTAAAGGAGCCAATACTTCATTATTATATAAACGCATCAGGTCATTAACCAACACAGACAAGGATACGCCATCGTTGATGATATGATGCATGTCTACCAGGAGGTAGTGTGTATGCGTATCCGTAGTGATCAACCCTACTCTGATCAGTGGGGCCGCTTCCAGGTCAAAAGGCTGGCTGAAATTCTGTATCAGCTCCTGTATATCCGGCTGCGGATTATGTATTGTAATAGCAAAACCAGAAACTGGTATAATTTTCTGAAAAGGTATACCGTCTATTACGGTAAAGGATGTACGTAAACTAGCATGTCGTTGTAACAGCCCATGAAAGGCGTTTTCAAGGCGTTGCGTATCTATTGCACCTTCCACCCGGAAGGCCTGAAACATATTATAGGCAAGGGAATTTCTATCAAATTCATATAAAACATACAATCGCCTTTGTGCTGTAGAAAGCGGGTAATACGTTTTTTCTTCTGCTTTTTCAATCACCGTATATTTCGCCTGTTGTGCGTTTTTGATTAAGCCAGACAAACCAGCAATCGTTGGATAAAGGAAAATGTCTTTTATCGTGATCTTTACACCAAATACTTTGAACAAGCGATGTGTTAATGTGGTAGCATTCAGCGAATGACCGCCGAGATCAAAGAAACTCTCTGCAATACTTATCGTTGTTGATGCTTTTTTTAACAACTCTGCCCATATTTCCTGGATTTTTTCCTGAATAGTATCTGCAGGGGCTACATACTCCCCATTCGCTATCAACTGCGCTGCTGGCAATGCTTTCCGGTCTACTTTCCCATTGGTATTCAGCGGAAGTCGGGACATGTATACATAGGCTGCTGGCTGCATATATTCTGGCAACTTTTCAGCAAGGAATGCTTGCAGTTCATCGGCGTTGATGGCTGCCGGAGCAACATAATAGGCAACAATATATTTTTCATCTCCCTCTCCGTTTACTGCCACCACTGTTTCCTGAATACCAGCAAATTGCTGTAATACATGTTCTATCTCTCCCAATTCTACACGGTTACCTCGGATTTTCACCTGCGTGTCTATCCTACCGAGAAACATTAAATTCCCGTCTGGCAGCCAGCGGCATAGATCGCCGGTCCTATAGAGTCTGTCTCCAGGCAACAAAGGATTATTTACGAACTTAATGGCTGTTAGCTCCGGGTCATGCAGATATCCAGCGGCCACCCCATCGCCACCCACATACAATTCTCCTGGCACGCCTATTGGTTGCAGGTTTCCGGTCGTGCCGCATACATAGGCGGTGGAATTACTGATAGGCTTGCCGATAGGTATATTTTCCAGATTAGAAGATGTAGGAATGGAATAGGTGGCAGAGAAAGTAGTATTCTCCGTAGGGCCGTAACCGTTAACGACCTGTAATGCAGGATGCGCCTGACGGAGTTGGTTTATATATTGTGCTTTTAATGCATCGCCGCCAGCCACGAGGAATTTCAGAGGTGCGAATATCGATACATCAGATTGTATATGTTGATTTAACAAGGCAGAGGTCAGCCACATCCTATTAATGCTGTAGGTCGACATAGCTTGCCCCAGCAAGTTATTATCCAGTATAGCTTCTCTGGGAATGATAAACAGATGACCACCATTTAACAATGCACCCCATATCTCAAAAGTAATCGCATCAAAAGCAGGTGCACCTGTCTGTAAAATTCGCGCTGTATTATCCAGTGGAATGAAATGATTGCCTTTTACCAATCGTATTATATTCCGGTGAGTAACAACTACACCTTTGGGCTGCCCTGTGGAGCCGCTGGTATACATGATATAAGCAGGATCAGTAGCTGCTACAGCGACCGGATTGGGAGCATTCGTAGTTGCCGCTGCGGTGGCAATATTTATCTGTTGGATATCTGGCTGGAGTAAGTGGCCATGTGCGGCCTGTGTCAGCACCAGTCGGACCTTTGCGGCAGCCAGCATTGCATGTATGCGTTCCGCTGGAAAAGTAGGATCCAATGGCAGGAAAACAGCGCCAGCTTTCAGGATGCCCAACATCGCTATGATAGCCTCTATTGAACGATCTGCCAATATGGCTACCGGCTCTCCGGCAGCGATCTGGTATTGTTGCAGACAGGCCGTCAGGCAGCCAGATTGTATTTCCAGTTCATGATAGCTCAGGTTACGATCCCCGGCAGTTAAAGCAATAGCTTCAGGCGTAAGTAGAGCCTGGGCACTAAACAACGCATGTACTGACTTATCAGAAGGATATTCAGTACGGGTATCATTGAAGGTATGTATTATCAATTGCTGCGAAGCCTCATCCAGTAAGGAAAGCTCCTCTACCTTCCTTTCAGAATTAGCACAAATAATATGAATTATTTGTACCAGGTGGCGGGCAAAGAGTTGTGCATAATCTTCTCCTATTACCGCCTGATTATATACCAGTTCAACAGTAATTTCTTTTCTTATTAAAAAGGTGACAACCAGTGGAATATCCGTTTGTTCAAACACGGCGTTCAGACTCACTTGCAGGCCGTTGACATTTTGCATCAATGCCTCATCTAACGGATAATTTTCCACCGCCATGATGGAATCAAATAATTTATCGGCAGGTTTCAAATGCAGTAATTGCCTTATCTCTGCGTAGGGCGTAGCTGCGTGTAGGGAGATGTCTGACAACTGCTCATTCACAGACTGCACAAGCTGCAATAACGACTGCCCTTCCCGGGTTGTCAATCGCATGGGAATTGTATTGACAAAATTTCCCATCACCTGATCTATACCATTCATGGCCGACTCTCTGCCTGAAAAGGGCGTTCCAAATATCACATCAGCAGATGCGCTGTACTGTTGCAATAGCAGGCCATATGCCGCATAAAGCAAGGCAGCCTTGCTCACCTGATGTTCTCTGGCAAATGTATCTATTGGCTTCAATGGCATGACAGCTGCCTCTTTGCCAAATGCTGCCGGCGCATGCTGTAGTGGCTTACTACTGAAAAAATACGGAGTGTTCGTGTAGCCGTTCAGGTAGTTTATCCAAAAATCAGCTGATTCAGAAGAATTCTTTCCCCTCGCCTGCCAGATGGCTTTCAACGTAGGTTTTGGTGCAAACACAGGCTGCTGGCCTGCAAGCAGTTGGTAATAGCTACCGAATAATTCTTTCAGAAAAACGCCCGTGCTCCAGCCGTCGTAGAGAATATGATGATGAGCGATATTCAGCAGATAAGTACTGTTGGCGTATTCTATCAATGAAACCCTTACTGCCAGTTCAGTGAGATCAAAATTACTAGTACGTGCTTCCTCAAGGATAGATGTTATCGCAGTTGGTGCTGCGGTATGATAAGAAACAGGTAATGGAATTGCTTTAAGCACCACTTGTAGCGGTTTTTCCAGTCCTTCCCAGCGAAACACGGTACGCAATACTTCGTTATTAGCTTGTACCAGCTTCAGCGCCTTTTCCAATACGGCCACGTTCAATTCACCCTCGATACGCAGGGATAACAGCACCGCATATACGTTGCTGTCTGGCGCGGTCAGGTAATGATGTAACATTCCCTGTTGAAGCATATTTAATTCAAATATCTCTTCAACATTCGCTTTCAGGAGCTTTTGTGTCACTATAGTCAATTTTGGGAGGTCAATTACTGGGCTTTGAGGCTTTTCACAGGGTTCAAACGAGCTACCTTAATGGTTTGGAAGCTAATCGTAATAAAGGCTATTGTCAGGCACATAACGGCGGCCAACAGAAACGCCCACCACGGAAAACTACTTCTGTAGGCAAAATTCCCCAGCCACTGGCTCATAAAATAATAGGAAACAGGTGCTGCTAATATCACCGCCACCATCACCAGTTTCAAGAAATCTATAGACAGCAGGAAAAGTATTCGTCCGACAGAGGCGCCCATCACTTTTCTCACACTGATTTCCTTTGTGCGCTGTTCTGCCATATAAGTGGCGAGGCCAAATAGCCCTATACACGCAATAAATACTGCAAGGCCAGCAAAAATAATGGCGATCTTACCCATCCTACGCTCAGCAAAATACATGCGGTTAAAGTCCTCATCCAGGAAACGGTAGTTGAATTGGGCATCTCCTATATACTCTCTCCATTTACTTTCTATCTGGCGAACTGCTTGTCCCGCCTGGGCTGTATTTAGCCGGAAAGAAACCAGTTCATTGTTTCTTCCCAGGGTCAGACAGAGTGGCCCTATATTTTTACGGAGGGATTCATAATTAAAATTCTTTACCACGCCGATGATTTTCAGCGTCGTAATTTTTGGGGAAGCTCCGGTATAAATCGTTTGTCCGATTGGGTCCTGGTATCCCAGCAATCTGGCCATGGCCTCATTGATAATCACCGCACCGGAATCAGAAGTAAAGTCCCTGGAGAAATCACGCCCCTTCAGGATCTGCATGTCCATGGTTTTGATATAGTCGTTATCGACCTCCCAGCTTTCTACGCTGATACTGTTATCCAGGTCCATGGTAGCATTCTTCCAATAAGTCCAGCCTTTACGAAGGGCGCCAGCCACTGGTAGATAGCCCGTAACAGTGCCTGATTTAACGCTATTGATACTTTGTACCTGTTGCTTAAAAAGTTCTTCCTTTCCTTTGAGCGCCACGGAACCGCCAATAACAAGCACTTGTTCCTTATTGAATCCCACATCCTTTGCCTGGATGAAATTCAACTGCCGAAACACTACGATGGTACATATAATCAGGATGGCAGAAGTAGCAAATTGAAAGATGACCAGTGCATTACGGAAGTTGCTTTTTCGGAGCGTGCCCGCCATTCCTTTCAGGATTTTAAGCGGCTGAAAGCGGGACATATAAAAGGCAGGATAACAACCAGCACCCAGCCCTATCAGGAAAGGCAATACCAACATAAGTAGAAGCAGCTTAGCATCCAGCATATTAAACACAGAGAGGTTTTTGGATGCAAGCTGGCTAAACAATGGCAACAAACATGCTACCAGCACCAATGCAAAAAGCAGTGAGATAACCGAAGTAACCGTCGACTCCATCAGGAATTGATATATCAACGATTTACGATCTGTTCCCAGCACCTTACGTATACCCACTTCTTTCACTCTGGCGGCAGATCGCGCCGTAGAAAGGTTCATGAAATTAATACAGGCTATCAGCAAAATAAATACTGCAATAGCCACGAAAATAAAGACAAACTGTATATTTCCATTCGCGCCTAACTCTCCCTGCCGATCAGAATACAGGTGAATATCTGTCAATGGAAAAAGATTAAATGCAAACTTATTCTCTCCTCCATTCAGCTGTTCCGCACTACTGATCTGCATAATTTCTTTAGCCTGTGGAAAGATATATTTATCTACCACCTGTCGCAGGTTTTTGTTAAACTGTTGATAGTCTACCCCCTTTTGCAGTACCACATAGGTCTGAAAATTAGCGCTGAGAAAATTCCCCCATTCATAGTCCAGGTCAGACATTGGGAAGATGAAATCAAAGTTAAAATGCGCATTATCGGGAATATCTTTGATGACAGCCGTCACCTTATAAATCTTCTTGTTAGCCTCTAGTATTTCTCCCACACAGTTCACATTACCAAAATATTTTTTTGCCATAGTGGCTGTCAGCACCACATTCCCTGGTTCATTGAGGGCAGTAAGTCCGTTTCCGGCAACAACTGGTAAGGTGAAGACTTTGAAAAGAGTGGAGTCGGCATGCACGATCCTATGTTCGTTAATTTGCTCATTTCCTTTACGGATCAGGCGAGATTCATCTTTCGCGTAGAACCTTACATATTCTTCTATCTGTGGATAGTCTCTTTTGAGTGTGGGGCCTAGTGGGTCTGGCGCAATGGCCACCAGCTGCTCAATACCGCCGAATTTCACATCCGTATTAACGCGATAGATCCTGTCAGCTTTATCATTAAACCGATCATAGCTAAATTCATCATTCACGTATAGCATGATCAGCAAAAAGCAGGTGATGCCTAATGACAATCCAAAAATATTCAGGAATGAATGAAATTTATGCTTGCGAAGATTACGCCAGGCAATCTTGAGATAACTCCTAAACATCGGCAATGTTGTTTACAAAAGGGTTCTAAAATAATATGTCCAGCTCTTCCTGCGTAAGGTCCACACAGTCGAAATCAGATGGCATCAATGTCTTATCCTTATCAGCTACAGATACTGCCAGCAGCTGTATACGTTGCTCCAGTAAGGTCATCCAGCCTTTAATAGTTGCTTCCGGGAATATATTTTTATGGTAGATAAGGTCTATCGTTAACGCTCCTTGAATGATCATGGCATTCAATTCAAGTCTGGCCGTCATATGATTGCTACCATGTATTTCTTTTCCTGTTGCCAGGGTACTATAGGAAAAAAGATCATTGTGCAGGTCGCGGGTAAAATCGCCGAGGTAATTAAAACGCAGGTCAGCAGGCGCATTCAGCGGCTGGGTATTGTCTCCTGTTTTGGCAGCTGCCCTGATAATACCAATCAACGATGGCATCTCCAGGCCGGTATCATTTACAGCCACTGGATACATCCTGGTAAACCAGCCAGTGGTTCGGGAAACGTCTATAGCGGTTAGGTCTCTGCCATGATGTTCCTGTTCTATTATCAGCGACTGCTGTCCAGTACCTTCTGCCAAAGCCTTTATAGTGGCGGCACATAGCAGGGCTGCGGTATCGGCTTTATATACCTGCCATGCATACTGAGAAAAGGCCGCTGTTACATTGGCAGCGATCTTAATTGTATAATGGCTGCTATCGGCGATATAGCAGTCCGCGAGTTTGTTATCTATAGGAAGATCAGAGACTTTTTCTGAACCAGTTGGTAGATGCTTTTCCCAATCAAGGAGAGATGCTGTTTTCAGCGGTAATGTCTGTGAATCATCTTTCAATAAAGAATAAAGATCCTCCAGTAGGATACGCCAGGTAACACCGTCAACTATCAGGTGATGGGCGGTAATAAATAACAGGTTACGGCCATCTGTCAAATGCAGCAGTGCTGCGCGAAAGAGCAAACTATGTTCCAGGTCCAAACCACTTCTAAGCGCTTCAGCTATTTCAGGCAATTGCGTTGCATCAGCCGTAATAACATTTATAATAAAAGGCTGTTCCAAATGCCGTGCATTATAAAAGAGCTTTTTATTGGCAGAATTATAATTGAGTCGTAAGCCATCATGGTGCCCGATGAGCTTCTCAAAGGCTTGTTGTACTTGTTGCACTTGCAGCGGCTGCTGAAGTTCTAACAGTACGGATTGATGATAATATTCAGGATGCTGGAACTTATTGGCAAAAAACCAACGCTCTATTGGCGTCAGCGCCTTCTCTCCAGCTACACTTCCCTGTTCATATACCGGCATTATTTGGTCTGCCGGCAGATGCATACAAATTTGTTCTACCGTATGATAAGTCAGTATATCCTTGACCGTTATATGCACATTCAGGGCTGCCAGCTTTGACACGATCTGTATGGCTTTTACGGAGTCGCCGCCGAAAGCGAAAAAATTATCAGTTACTTCCAGCTCGGGGCTGCCTAGCAATGTACGCCATATGTCCAGCATACGAGCGGCCATAGCAGTAGCGGGTGCCTGCTTTTCGGTAGGTTCCGCTGTCGGTAATACCAGCCTGGCCGTATCTACTTTACCATTGACAGTGAGTGGGATAACCGCCACCTGGTGGAAATAGGCCGGGATCATATAGTATGGCAACCTTGCCGCCAGGTAATTTTTTAATTGTATACTACTGATGGCGTCATCGTTATTTGCCGTCCTGAAATAGGCTACCAGGGTTTGTTGCTGCGCGCCTATCTGGGTAATATCCATCACCACTTCCAGGATACCAGGATAATTCAGTAATTGCTGTTCAATTTCCGCAAGCTCTATACGATAACCATTCAGCTTTACTTGCCGGTCTGCCCTTCCCAGAAAAAGTAATTTTCCATCTGGCAGCATTCTGGCCAGGTCTCCTGTCTTGTACATTCGTTTCCCTGGGGTAAAAGGATCGCAGACGAACCTTTGAGCGGTTAGTGCTTCATTATAGAGATAGCCTTTTCCTACCCCATCCCCGGAAATATATATTTCTCCGGTCAGGCCAGCAGGAACTTTATTTAACGCTGCATCCAGCAAATAGATATTAGTATTAGCTGCGGGTATACCAATAGGCACGCTGAGCCAGTTCTCTTTCGGGTCAAATTGATGAATCATGCAACCAACGGTAGTTTCCGTAGGGCCGTATTCGTTATACAGTGCCACCTTACCGGAAAATAGCTCGTAAACATCACGTGCCAGCCAGGTTTCCAGAGATTCACCTCCTATTACAAATGCCTTGATTATACAATCTTCTCCAATCAGACCTTTCAGCTGACTATCCCGTAATAGCCGCAAATGTGAGGGCGTAATCTTTACTACGGCCACTTTATTCTCTTTCAGAATGCGTTCCAGGACAAATGCGCCTGGCTGCTCTTCATAGACCACAATTTTATTGCCGCTCAACAACGGAGGAAATATAGCCGTTATCGTTAGATCAAAAGAAATAGCGGTATATAAAGGCATCGATGCCGGCACCTCTTTGAGATAATTACGTATAGCCCAGGCCGTATAATTGTGTAGGGAACGATGTGAAATCATGGCGCCTTTAGGCTGACCGGTAGTTCCCGAAGTATAGATTACATAGGCCAGATCTTCGGCAGTATGCGCTGATGCTGGCTGGGTGGTTACTTTCGCTTCATATATATCTGCCAGGATCTTTACACCTGTCGGGTAATGGTTTTGTTGTTGCAGGTTCGCCGTTGTCAATACCAGCCTGGCAGCACTATCCCGTAGGATAAAGGATATTCTTTCTGATGGTAGTTCAGGATCTATAGGCACATAGGCGGCTCCGGCCTTCAACACGCCCAATATGGCAATGATCAGTTCCGGTGAACGTTGGAAAATCAATGCGATCATCTCTCCTTTACCTATCCCTTCTTGCTGCAATCTATATGCAACGGCATTGGAGCGCAAGTCCAGGTCCTTATACGTATAGCAATGACCGTTATATTCAACGGCAATGGCCAGCGGTGTAGCTGCTGCCTGACGAGTAAAAATCTCATCTACTGTTTTGTCATGTGGATACGTTTCATGGGAACCGGAAGGACATTCCTCTCCCTGAGCCAGGCGCAGATCTGCGATCTTGCAGAAAGGCGCTGTTATCACGCTTTCCAGTAGTGCTTCCAGGTGACGGCTGAAAGTGAGAATGGTATCCCGACTAAAAATACTTGTTGCATATTCGAGGTGATAACGGATAGTTTCAGCATCTTCAAATATCTCCAGTGTCAGGTCAAATTTCGAAATTCCCGGATCGAAAGTATGCATGCGAATACTGACATCACCATAGCTAATCCGTGGCTGCGGCATGTTCTGATAAACGAACATGGTATCAAATACTGGATGCCGGCCTGGGTCTCTGGCTGTATCCAGCAACTGCAGGACTTCTCCAAAAGGTAATTCCTGGCATGCCAAGGCTTCCAGCAATTGTTCCTGCTCTTTCTTCAGGCCATGCATAAATATATCTTCCGTATCCAAAGGATTACGGATACAGAGGTTATTTACGAACATACCTTGCAGCGGAAGCAGATCCAGGTGGTTTCTCCCAGCAACAGGTATCCCGATAATGATGTCTTGTTGCTGCGTATATTTCTGCAATAATATCTTGTAGATAAAAAATAGCAGTACCTGCAAGGTGCAATCAGCTTTCTGGGCCAACTGTCTCAAACCATACACAGTGGAAGGTTTAAGACCAAAGGCCAACTTCTCTCCCTTCGGAGAAAATACAACAGGACGCTGGTAGTCTGCCGGAAGATTAAGCACCGGTAACGGGCCTGCTAACTTTTGCTGCCAATAGTCACGTTGAACAATATACGAAGTAGCGTGCCTCCAGGCTGTATAGTCCTGGTAGCTTGTACTTACAGGCACTAAGGTGTTACCGGCATATAAATCAAACAGTTCTTCTATTAAAAGGCTAACGGAAATACCATCAGAGATAATATGATGTATATCCAGGAATAAAATTTTTTGTGAGGTAGCAGTAGTGATCAGGTGCGCCCTGCACAATGGAGCCTGGTGCAGATCAAAGGGTTGCACTAGTGAAGGCAAATCCGCAGGCTCGCAGGATATCTCGGATAACACAAACCCTACGTCCTTGTGTACCTGCATTACAGGTTGGTCCTCCAGGTGAAACGACATCCGGAAAACATCATGGCGCTGCAATAGCTGCTGAAAGCATTCCTGTAATCTCGTTGTATCTATATCTCCTTTAATATCGAAGGCCACTGGAATATTGTAGGCGATATCTGTTTTATCACGTTCCCAGTTATAGTACAACGTCTTTTGCACAGGGGCTACCGGTGCAAAATTGCGTGTATCCACCACCGTAGGAATACTTGCTACGGGGCTTTCTATGCCTGATTCCACGATAGGCGCCAGTGCAGCGATGGTCTTTCGTTCAAACAAAATTTGAAGCGGAAGACTCTTTTCAAAAGCCCTGGAAATCTTCATGGCTGCTTCAATAGCGCGTAAGGAGTTGCCACCTACCTCAAAGAAATTATCGTGTATGCCTATCCGTTCCTGTTGGAGCACCTCTTTCCAGATGTCCAGCAGTCGGGCTTCTGTGGCAGTATGCGGGCCAGCAAGCTGCGCATCATCGTCCAGGAGGGCTGCCAACTCTTTTCCTGTAGCATCAAAATCTCCCTGCAGGAGCTGCTCCATTAATCGGAATCGTTGCAATTTTCCGCTGGTAGTTCGAGGGATATGCTGCACGGGAATAATCCTGTCAAATACAATTCCAAGACTGCTATTTACATGCCTTTTCAAGGCCGCAGCCAATGGCAGGAAGGATGTCAGACTGCCACGGTGAAAAACAAAGGCTACCGTCTCTTCTCGCTGCGTCTGATAGTTAAAATATCCGGCTACTACAATTTTATTAAGGCTGATGCCTTCTACTTCCAGTGCTGCGCGTTCTATATCTTGAGAATAGTAATTTTTACCGTTGATGAATAAGATATCTTTCGCTCTACCTGTGACGTAAAGATTACCATTATACATGAAGCCCAGATCCCCTGTTTTCAGCCACCCGTCAGGTGTTATCAGCTTTTCGGTGGCGGCTGCATTATTATAGTATCCTTTAGTTACATTTCTTCCTGATATCTGTATTTCGTATACTACCAACTCAGGCACTTGTATATTATCTTCGCTGGCGATCCTGATAAAACAATCGGGTATACTTCTTCCTACATTTACTTGTGTGCTGGTATATTCTTCGAGGGACTGTTTTATGCGTACTCTTTCTCCTTTACCTATATACCGGCTGTCGATGGCCAGTGTTTCTGGTACTGTATCTATTTCAGAGATAGTCACGGCCAGAGAGGCTTCCGCCAGTCCATATACCGGACGTACAGCTCCGGCGTTCAAGCCTACACGGGCAAGCTGCCGAATAAAGTTTTCGTACAGGTGACTGGAGATGGGCTCTGCCCCATTGAATAATATTCTCACGGCTGTCAAGTCCCAATGTTCGGATACACTTGCGTGTTTAAGCAGGTATTCATATCCGAAATTTGGCGAGCAAAGAACAGTAATACGATGTGTGGTGGCTTTATCCATCCACAAGGCAGGACGCCTTACAAATGTATTGGTTGGCATTAGATATTGCTGCATCCCCACGCATAAAGGATTCAGGTGAAATCCAATCAGGCCCATATCGTGGGTCAGCGGCATCCAGCTGAGCGTGGCGTCATTTGCTGTATAGGCTGCAGCTGCACTGATGGCATTGATATTGGCGATCAAGTTGCCGTGCGTCAGCATTACGCCTTTGGGTTTCCCTGTAGACCCTGACGAAAATTGTATAAATGCCAGATCATCTTCCTGTGAGGAAAAAATTTCACCGGGGGTATGTCCTGCCAGTATATCACTAGTTAGCAAGCTACGTTGTACCATCACTTCGAAGCTATCTTCCTGTTGTTGTTTAGCTGCATACTGTTTTACTTTTTCCAGGTCATCACTTTCGATCGCCAGAAATGGGCAGGATAGTACATTCCAGACATTAAATAGTTTTTGTTTATGCTCATCATTTTGTCCGATGGTGAGCGGAATGGGTATGATGCCACCGAGAATACAGGCCCAGAAAATAGTTAGAAATGCATTATTGTCTTCTACCTGTAGTACCAGCTCATCACCAGGTTTAATACCGTTTTGCTGCAGATAGAACAAGGCACACAGTGCATGTTTATATAAGTCCTGATAGGAAACAAAATGCTCATGGCTACCTGATTCAATAAAGGTGATGCCTTTATTGATCAGCAAACTTTTTTCCAATAGTATGTCACTCAGGTTTTTACACTGTGTAGCACGCATATGTTCCAGCATTATAAGTTGTGATAGATCGTTAGTCGTGTGCGTATTCGTTTTGGAGATAGGCTTTAGGAACGGTCATGAGAATATTCCGTTGCATAAAGTTGGCTCTTACTATAAATTTCTCTTCTTTTTCGCAGGCGATGATTTCACAGGATAGTCCTGCCAGTGAGCCATCCACAATAGTTACCCGTTCTCCTGGGCCAAATCGTTGTGTAGTAACTTCAATATCATTTCCCGTTTCACATAAGAGTCGGATGTTATTAATGGTATGTTCATTAATTCTGACAATCTGTTTGTCGAACTTCACAAAACACAGTACTCCATTTACTCCCAGGCAATCGTAGTATTGTTTGATATTATTGAGATGAACGAAGATATAGGAGGGAAAAAGCGGTTCCTCGATATATTTTTTTCTATCGTGCCATTGCTTCAGTACTTTTCTTACGGGTAACAGATAGTTAATATCAAGTCCTTCCAATCTTTCGCTGATCTTTTTCTCGTAGCATGGTCGGGTGTACAACAAATACCAGGTAGTGAGGAAGGAGCTCATTCCAAAACATTTAGATCCAATAAATAAGAAGTACGGCACAAACAGGCTTTACTATATGAGCTGTAAAGCCAATACGCATAAGGTTTTCGCGTGGTGTTGGCATAGCTATCGCTACAACTTGTAACAATCACTACTTCCGAAATACAAAGGCAAACTAGTTAAAAACTGCAGTAGATACTATAGTAGTATTACCAAATATCTTTTCGGTTTTTACTAATTACCTGTGTATAGATCAACAGGGTATATCGCATTATTGAGGTGAATGATTCTTTTGTACAGTGCGTATTTAAGTAGGCCCACGGTGGATTTGAGGCCAAGACGATCGCGGATATCCTGTCTGATTTTTTCTATGGAGCGGATGCTGAGAAAAAGTTCATCTGCGATTTCTTTATTTGTTTTTTCTTCCCATAACAATTGGACGATCATTTTTTCCCGATCGTTGAGATCCTGTAAGGCTTCACTATCGGCCTTCTTCATATTTTTATGACGATTCAGATAAAGTGCTTCAGTAAAGAGTTTGTTGCGAAAGATATCATTATCAGCAGTCATTTTAATTGCGTGAATCAGTTCATCGCCATCTTCCGTCTTTGAAATGTAACCATAAATACCAAGGTCCTGCAAGTCGCTTACTATCTGTAAATCCGTGCACATGGAGAGTATCAGCACTTTCAGCTGTGGAAATTCTTTTCGTAGCTGTTTTAGTTGTTCATAATAATCCTGCATGGAAATGTCCATAATCAGTACATCTACCTGCTGGCGGCTAAGCCGATCTGTAAGCTCATCAAAGCTGGAAACAAGAATGTTCACTACCAAATCGCGCTGTTCGGATAAATACTTTTTCAGCATCTTGGCGAATAGTGGAATTTTGTCGAGAATGGCCACACTGATTGTCTTCATGGTTATTTATGAAATTAAAGGGTCTACAAATAACTTTAATCCTCCAAAGAAATCCGGATAGTCAAGTTGACATAACGTTGTGTATCAATCTATCTATGGGTTAAGCAATTTCTTATTATAGATAAACTGACATAATGAGTATTACGATAAAAATAAAAAAAATCCAGTAAATAAAAACGGGTAATAGAAATTTAAAACAAAAAAAACATTACATTCTATCAGCTACAGCAATTTCAGTTCGCATATTTCCCATTTTTCATTGTTATATTTGTTCTTATAGTCCGTTTATCTCGACACAATAAAGGAAAACTTACAAAAAATCTTAGAAAGAAAAAAATAAAATGCATTTTCTCATGAGATTTACATCAGTGCGCTGTATCCTGATAATTGCTCCGATTCTCAATATCCTCGTTCACCATCCAGCCTTCTCTCAGATCAAAACGCTGAATGGTGGCGTTATTAGCGAACAACGTATAGATCAGGTCCTGAAAGATAAAATGCATTCCTTCAATATTCCCGGACTATCTGTTGCGATTATTAATGATGGTCATATTGTTTATCAGCGTGCTTTAGGTGTGGCCAATATCACATCGCATAAAAACGTAGATGCGCAAACGTTATTTGAAGCCGCATCCCTCACTAAGCCCATATTTGCCTATTTCACGCTACGTATGGTAGAAAAGGGCATCCTTCAACTGGATACGCCATTATATAAATACCTGCCTCCACAGGATTTCGACTATGATGAGCGTTACAAACTCATTACCGCCAGGATGGTACTGGACCATAGCAGTGGTCTTCCCAACTGGAGGTCAGACAACCCTGGGATGGAGATGAGTATTGCATTTACACCTGGTACAGCCTTTTCCTATTCTGGCGAAGGATACTATTACCTCGCAAAAGTTATTGCCCACCTAACAGGTACTAACCTGGTCAGTATCGCTAATCTGATACAATCGGAAGTATTTACGCCGCTGAATATGAGGCAGGCATATATAATATGGAGTGACTCCCTCCGGCAGCATATGGCCATAGGCTATGATGAGAAGCGTCAACCCAGGAAACCCTGGGAACCAAAAGTGTTTAATGCGGCCTCTAGTCTTTTCACCGAGGCAGGTAGCTATGCCAACTTCGTGATTGCACTTATGGAAGAAAAAGGCCTCACCGCGGCTCACTTCCACGAAATGCTCGAAAGTCGTATACCCGTTCCCGTAGGCAATACCATCCGAAAGTTTTTTGGCTACACCGGCTGGGGCCTGGGAATTGCGATGCGCCCGAGTCCTTATGGTATACTATACTGTCATGGAGGCACCAACGAAGATTTTGAGTCCGGATTTATGTTCTCCAAAGAGAAACAGGTGGGGTACGTATTTTTTATTAATACCAATAAGGGAGTTAAGATGGGTGAGGTAATGGATAAACTGATGGGAATAGTTGATTAAATAATTAAGCATTCCTAACCAGGAATGCCTTGTTACTATCACGTCATAGCATAAACGAAAAAAACCATTTATGCAACTGTTTAAAAAATCTATTCCGCATTTATTGAAACACTAAATTTTCATTGACATAAGCCCAGCCATCCAAGGCCGGTAATTTCTTTACATCATCTGGAATCTCTCCATCTGAAAATTCAAACTTACAGATTGTCTTCCAGCCATATGGAATCTCATCAAATGGCTTAAAAAACTGTTGGCTTACCGCTTTCAATACCATATTACATTTGTAGGTAACACCTTTATGAGATATTTCCGAGAAGCGGTGTCCTACAGGAATATTATAACCTGAAAAACTACAGAACAATACTATTTCATTAGGTTTAAGTTCCTTCAAAACAAATACCTCTGCAAATAAACTTTCTACAGTTGGCTTCAACCTTCCTTCTATGTTCAATCTTATATGCTCCATCGCAAAACAACATTAATTAAAACGCAGCCTTAATCAGCTTCTCCACATACCCGTTAAAATCTTTCTTCTTCACCCCTCCTATCTTCTCCAATGCCGCAAAGTAATTAGCATCGCCGTTTTCTTTTTTACCACAACCCAATAACGCCAATACCGCCTGGAAACCTTTCTCCTGCTCAATTTTCTTTATTATCAGTGCATTGATTACATAAGCAACTTTCAGTGGCTGGTTTCCTTCGGAAAAGTTTTTAAGATCGGTATATTGTGTTTGCCAATCGGCATTTGGATTGTTCGCGACGTATGCTTTAAAGGTCGCCAAAATTTGTTCCCAGCTAAGACCCCAGCTTCCACCATATAAATAAGCGCAACCTTCATCTACAGGTCTGTTAATGATATCAGCGGAGAGTACCACTCGCAGGCGATCATGCCACATATCATGCGGATCGAAGCGGTAAGGGTTGGAAGTCCAGCCATTCACCAACAAGTCCCTGTTATTTTCCCGCGCACTCAGTTGATTACTTTTGCTGCCGTTGTAATTGTATTTATAGTCTATGCCAAGTACCTGTAGTACTTCCGGAAAGTTATCACAGTAATAGAATTCTGACGTAGTGGAAGGAATGTTTAGTTTACTGTTATATAACGCAAGATATTTTTCATATTCGTTCACACATGCTGTAAACAGTGAATCCTTAAAATGATAGGTAGTATGCTTTATCTGTCGGGTTTTCCAGGTGACAGTATTATTTTTCAATGGTGAATAAAAATAAAATCTATCATTTTCCTGTTTGGCCATTATTCTAAAAACGGAGCGTAATAGCGGCCCATTTTCGTTTATACCGGTATAAGATAGCTGGAGGATAAAATTATTTTCATCTAACATCACAACATTATTCAAATAACACTTAAAAAAATCATTATCCTTCAGGGTAACATTCTGGCGCATGCCTTTCATCTCATCTAACAGCGCAGACGTAGCCAGCAGCTCCTCTTTCAATACAAAATCATTTTTTGATGCCGGTTGATCCACCTGCGCCAGAAAACCATTCAGAGAATTGATCAGCCTTTCTTTAAGCAGCGAATCTTTGGGTAGGTTAATTCCTTTCTGAATAATCACAGATTGACCCTGAGCAAGAGATATAATGCTCAGCATTAAAACGGCTGTTATCAGCCAGTTGCGTGTTGAGTGCATAGGAAGTAATGTTTCTATAAAATATTGAGGTATTTACTTAAGTATAAGCAATGATTAGCTTACAAGCAAAATAACATTGAACCTGATAAGTTGCCGGTCACCCGCTTTCAAATTACCACTTGTGAGCGTTCCTTATTTACTGATTGCCCACTGTTTTGCAGGTGCAATCCACTCATCAAGGGCTTTAAATAAAAAGCCATGATGCAAACCGGTAGTTAATGTTATTTCTTTAAAGGAGTGAATATCCGATCTGATAAACCGTTGCTCTTGTGATAACGGCACCTGGCCTTCATCAGATTTTTCAGTAATAGATAAGATTTTCCCGTAAAGCTTAAAATTTTTATCTTTTTCTAAATCATCATCCCGGAAGCTAGCGCCTATGAATACAAATTTCAACCGGGGATTTTTCGCAAAATACGAGACATATTGCGCGATATAACCACCCTGAGATGTTCCAATAACCGTTATATTTTCGGGTAAAATACCTTTTTTAATCAGACTATCTACCTGCTTTTTGACTTTCATTGCATAGGTTGTCTCAGCTGTACCTGGCTTTCTTTTTTCAGTAATTACGACTGTATTTTTATCTTCCAGCTTTTGTAGTATATGATTATACTCAGCAACACCATATGTAGGATGAGCCTCGTTTAGCGCATGTTCCTGCAACCATTTATTGTGCAAAAAGAAAATATAATGCTGCTGTTGCTGGCCATACATGGACGAGCTTAAACAAAACGCCAGGATGGTAAAAATAATTTTTAACTTCATAACTTTATTAATAGACCTGTACGGAATTTTTTTGTGTTTTGATAAAGATACACGAGAAATGAATAGGTCGATTATCTTGTTTTTGAACAGCAACTTTGATAAAAGCTGCCGTAAATACATCTTCTATGTCATTAAATTATTCAGCCTTATTTCCGGCCAACCGGTTAACGGCAGTAAATGAAGCTTTTGAAAAGGCCTTTGGCAATGTTATTATAAATGAAGCCTCCTTGCTGACTGGTGGCTTATCGGCGGCGGCGGTATATAAAATCGTGGCAAATAGTCAACCCTATGTAATGAAGCTGGATGTGCCAGGTAACCAGGCGGCCGCCACTTCTTTTGAAAGGATAGCCCTTGCCGCAACAGCAGGGATAGCACCACCACTCCGCTACAAGAATCCAGATACGGGTATCATCATCAGCGATTTCGTTGAAAGTAAGCCAATCAGAAATATATTTAGCGGCACCGTACTGGCAGAACGACTGGCAGCGGCCATAAAGAAAACACACGCTGTCGCATATACGATACCTGGCGATGAGATGAAAGACACCGTAGACGGGATTGTGGCAGGTTTCCGCCAAAGTCAGGTGCTCTCCGGCCCTATTCCGGATGAATTGATCGCGCAATATGAACAACTTAAAAAGGTATATCCATGGCATGATACAGACAAGGTTTTCAGCCACAACGACCTGAATCCTACCAATATTCTCTGTGATGGAACTGCTATCTGGATCATTGACTGGGATACCGCTTTTTTAAATGACAGATACGTAGACCTCGCAGCAGTAGCGAACTTCTTTATTCATAGTCCTGAGCAGGAAACAGTGTTTCTGCATACATACTTTGGAGAGGTAACTGATTATCAGGCTGCCAGATTCTATGTTATGCGACAGGTAAGCCGGATTATATATGCGCTGATGATGCTGCAACTTGCCGGCCAGAACACAACAGCAGGCCAGGTTTGTGACCAACAGATGGAAGGAATTTTCCTGAAGGATATTGGCCCTATGATAGGCGCAGGCAAAATATCGCTTGCTACCCACGAAGGACAGCTGCTATATGGCAAAGCATTGATGAACGAAGCAGTAGAACAGATGCGTAGTGTGAGGTTTAGTGAGGCGTTGACCGTGCTGGGTAACCATTGATTATTTATTTCCTTGCAATAAGTCCTTCTGATTATTGATAATAAAGCCTGCTATGATAGCAGGCTTTATTGTTGTTTGGAATGATTTATTGAATTACGTAATACTTCGTCTAGTGGATAAATACCTTCCTGCGGGCGGTGGCGGCGGCTATCTGTCGGCTTTTGATCAGCTGATGAATACTTTGGCATTTGTCGCTAATATCTATTCTGCCTGTTGTTGTTTCAGCAGCTCGTTGCCGGCTTGTCTGTTCTTCAGCATATTGATATATTTTAGTGCAAGGCGGTTATTATATTCCTCGTATGATTTCTGCGACCATTTGATCGCCAGGTCCAGTTCCCCATTTATTTCACAGATAATTGCCATATTGTAACATGCTCTCCCAGCCACAGTATGGCTAGGATTGGTGGTTTCTTTTTTCCATATTTCGGCGGCGCCGTCCCAGTTGCCGGTTTGGGCTTTACGACGGGCTGTCCTGAAATTATCGGTACCTTTTACATAGTAATCCCTGATTACCCTTGTACGGTAAGGAATAATCCGCATGGCATATTGTTGTCCTACCTGTGCACTTACCTGTTTTACGGCTTCCTTACGATTGAGCAGCGCTGCCGCGGCGGCGGCGGGGTTGATACCTCTACCTGCAAACGTAATGTTTCTGGCCACTGGAAATTCGTCCAGGATATTCCTGCTGGCAGGATCATATATCCTCCATCCTGTTTTCACGTTGGTAAGCATGCTGGCATGATGTTCCAGGCCAGGCACATTACCAAGAGGTGTTTTCAACGTCACCGGCGTTGCGGCATAGCTAACCTTTGAATCTGTGTCAAACAGTTCCAGAGAGAAGAGTGCATCCACATGGTTATCCCGGCATATCTTGTCTACCGTTTCCCAGGAAAGCGGCGCTGAGAAGAGTCCTGGCGCAGTAGTGGTCAGGTCCAGCTCTCCCAGCTCCTTTACTTCGTTGAAACGGTTGTTCTTTAGTAATTCCTCGGCAAGTCCGCTGACACTACTTTTGGCGCCTTCCTTATCCAACTGTGCACCTTCCAGACTGAATATCTTGTCCACCACGTCTACAGCTTTGTTTTGCGCAGTAATGGTGGTCCTGTTTACCACACCGGCACTTTTAACGTAGGGCGGTATCGTTACGGGGGCAGGTTCCAATACTTTAATGTAAACCAGTTCGGTAGTTTTGCAAGAAGTGAAGATGAACGCTGCAGCAGGAACCAGCAGCAAGCTTTTCAGGCATGTTTTTGTAGGCATAGGATATAGTAGTTGTCTCTCGGTATTTGTACTCCCGCTAAAGATACATATAAATAATTTTATATACTATTGTTTCATTCCGGTAAAAAAAATTTAAGCATACCTATGGCCTGTAATAGGTTTAATCTTTGGTCAATTCAGCGGTTTTATCATACAGTGCTGTTCTGTAGGCCGTGCCCCATTTCGCGATTTCATCGATAATAGGTTTCAAAGTGCGGCCATATTCCGTTACTTCATAGGCGACAGTAATAGGCTTGGTATTAAGCACAGTGCGGCTTATCAGGAGGTTCATTTCCATATCCTGTAGCTCCTTCGACAGTACCTTTGCGGCTATTCCATCTACCTCACGGAGTAATTCCATAAAATGCATGCTCCCGCCTTCCAGCAGGGTTCCCAGGATATGAAATTTCCATTTGCCCGACAAAATCTCCATCGTGTCTTTGATGGCGGTTATCCTTTTTTTGCAAATCCCGGTATTATTTATGGTCTGACTTTTCCTCATCATTATTAATTTCTCTGGCGCAGTTATCGTATAAAAATACGGAAAGTCTTAATGGTTACCAATTGGTAAGTAGTTTCCAATTGGTAACTAATACCCCTAATATGCGGCCGGGGTGCTACCTTTGCGGTGATTTAATCCGTTTACAATAGCCTATATCACTGGAACAGTCAATCTATAAAATAAGAATATGTCGAACAATACTATAAAACCGAATCCACTCTTATGCGATCCGGCAACGGGAGTTTGTGAAATGCCTGCATTTAATAATGAAGAAGTGGTGGTAACTAACGTTCCACCATATACGAAGCCGCTCAAGGTCGTCTATTTCACCGATCCTATTTGCTCCAGTTGTTGGGGTATTGAGCCGGAGCTTAGAAAACTGAAATTGGAGTATGGTAGTAGCCTCGCCTTTGAATATCGCATGGGAGGCCTGTTACCGGATTGGAGTTATAACAGCGGCGGCATCAGTAAACCTGCTGACGTAGCGCATCATTGGGATGAGGTAAGCGCTCATTACGATATGCCAATTGATGGTGATGTATGGCTAGAAGATCCATTGGACTCCTCTTATCCTCCATCGATTGCTTTCAAAGCGGCGCAGCTACAGGATAACACGAAGGCTATTGCATTTTTGAGGGCCATCAGAGAAATGGTTTTCCTGGAAAAAAAGAATATTACCAAATGGGAACACCTGGCAAAAGCTGCTGAAAAGGTACAGCTGGATGTAGTGCAGCTAAAAGCAGATTATGAAGGCCAGGCAAAGATGCTTTTTGAAGAAGATTTAAAAATAGCTAGAACCTACGGTGTTAGAGGTTTTCCTTCCTTATTCTTTGAAAATAATAAGGGTGAAAGAGAGTTTGTTTACGGCGTGCGTCCTTATGCAACTTATGAAACAGCTATTTTAAAGCTCCACCCTGACGCCATTAAAACAGCTTACAGTAAAGATTGGGAAACGCTTTTCTCCCATTATCCTTCACTTACAGCTAAAGAGTTTACAACGTTATCTGGGTTATCCAAAAGTGAAGCGGTACAACTGTTAAATGATCTGGCCATACAAGGAAGTCTGGAGAACATAGTTACGAAGAATGGCGATATCTGGCGGTTATAAATGCTTATCTGACGGGGTTGTCCATTATTATACTATAGTAACAATGCGCTGCTTATTCGTCTTATAATATACCTGATTTTGAGTAAATGGCTTCGTGCTGGATAGGATATAATCTTGTCTAAGCACGAAGCCATTAATAAAGTCGACAAATATTCAAATGAAGAGATTTTAGCGGATGAAAATTTTTAACTTCTTCTTTTATAAAAATCTACATGCAATTTGATCCAAATAATAAAATAGTACATCTCTGCGCCAGCGGTATGGAGCTGGAAGGGAAAGGAGAGTCTGAAGAAGCAAGCCGGCTATTTTTACAAGCCTGGAACGAAGCGACTAATGATCTTGAAAGACTTATTGCGGCTCATTATGTAGCCCGACAACAAAAAAGTATTACAGACAAATTAAGATGGGATGAAACAGCCTTACAATTAGCTTTGGGCATAAATGACAACAGCGCCAATGCGGCTTATCCTTCTCTCTATCTCAATATTGCCAAATGTCATGAAGATTTGGGAGACATCGAAAGTGCAAGTAAAAATTACGAATTAGCCCTTTCCTATTGCGATCGTTTGTCTGACGATGGATATGGAAAAATGATAAAGGGCGGTATCCTAAATGGCATAGAGAGATTAAAATTATTGAAAAGATAGACCGATTAAAAATAATACAAAACCATTCCGAGTATTAAGAACTCCCATGCAATTCCGGATACATCGAGGCAGTCGTTATCCATTTGATTCAACTCATTTGGATGCTTTGCAATATGCTTTAGTATTTCAGCCGGAATTTCCTTCATTTATTCCTTCACTTCCCCCGATACCGTATCAAAAATGTATTGCTGTACTGTTTACATTTGCAGGGCAGTCCCTCTCTTAAATAGTTAAGAATAAGTTATAACGCAAACACCTATACGAACATCTATACAATTATTCCACTGCTACTATTTCGCAGTGACCGCACCGAAAAAAATGCAGGTATATAATACCATGCAACAAAATGCTGATGCAATTATTTTCAGACGCGCTCTTTTAGCGGTCTATGATCTTCCTATCGCCATACCAGCGGCCAATTCATCACTTTCCACTTCCACTTTCAGCATCGCGGATTGTATATCTACCAACAAACTTCTTTGCAGCAGATCTACACGTACCAATGCTTTGTCTTTACCTTTATACTGCACCATTTCGCACGACAAACCCGCTAATGGGCCTTCCTGGATAATGAGCTGCTGCCCCTGTCGGAAATATTCTGATGAAACATCGATCTCGTCGCATTCATCAATGACAAGGCGGATGTTATTAATTACTTTCTCTCTAACCATAGCCACCGATTTGCCAAAGCGAACATAGTTTACCACGCCATCTGTCTGTTGGCCGGCAAAATACTCACTGGTATTCCGGAGATAAACAAATACATACGAGGGAAATAAAGGCGTTGTCAGGATTTTCTTTCTGTCGCTCCATTGCCTGCTGGCACGTACCATGGGCAAGTAACAGGAAACGCCTCTTGTAGCTAACTGCTCGACAACTTTTTTCTCTAACCTTGGCCTGGTGTAAATCAAATACCACCCAGAACTAAATGTGCTCATAGTAATCAGATTTCATAGTAACAAACAATAATGCGCGCAATGGGTCCAGGTGCTAATTCGCATGGGCATGCAATACCAATTCCATCTCTGATTTCCGCAGAAACGGGATATCAGAAATACGACAAAAAAAGGCATAGCCATCACTGTAATGACTAATCAATAATTATGTCATTCAGATAAAAAATGATAGCAAAAAAACACTTATGACTGTTAAACCAGGGCAACAAAAATTAGTAAGCAATAGGATTTTGTGGCACAATGGTAACCTTTATGCATATACGAGCGCTCTCCCCAAATAATTACGTAGTATTTCGACAGATTAATACTACATTTCTAAAGTTAACAATTATGCATTGGTCATGATAAAGATACAAACATCCAGGAATTTAAAAAAAGTAATTTTGGATTCCTTTCTATCTATATGTTATATCATTGTAAACAACATACTTCTACATCGGAAAAACCTTATCCTGCGGCACTTCCAGCGGAATATGCTTCAACTTCCCATAGTCCATCTCATATAACTTGTCAGCGCAGTGATAATACTTATCGTCGTGCGTGATCGCGATAATCGTATAGCCTTCCTGCTGCAAAATTGGTATGATCTCCAGGTAGAACTTCCTTCTGAAGTGAGGGTCCTGGTCGGCGGCCCACTCGTCCAGCACCAGCAAAGGCTTATCTTCCAGCAGTACGCTGATCAGCGCCAGTCGTTTACGCTGGCCTGTAGATAAGTCTCTCGAGGAAAATGCATTGTTTTCAAACGTCACTTTGTTATCTAACTCAAATAAACGCAAGTAACGTTGTACCCTTGCCGTATCCACCTGACGTAATCCAAATAATTTATCAAACAGATAAAAATCACTGAACACCACGCCAAACAGCATCCGGTAATTTTTGTAATTCTCTTCTGTAAGGCGGGTACCATTGAAATAAATCGTTCCCTGCTGCGGCTTCAATAAGCCCAGCAAGGCATGGATAAAAGTGGTTTTACCACTACCATTACCCCCATAAATAAAGATCACATCTCCTTTTGATACCCGCAGCTGCACCGGCCCAATGGTGAATTGAGCAACGTCCTGCTGTAGTCCTTCTTTCTGATAGCTATAAATAATATGGTCTACCACCAGGTCATTGAAATTGTCTTTATGCCAGGCAGTATCACTGCTGTATTCCTGCAGTTCTGTACTGCTTAGTGCCTGCTGCATTTCTGCAATACGGGCTACAGAAACCTTCGCTTGTATCAGGCCCGGTAATATTACCATGGCATTTTCTGTAGATCCCAACAGGAATAATAATATGAATAAGAAGTTGACCACCACCTGTACTTCCAGTTTCAGCAGGAAAGTGAGTCCTAACAGCAACACGCCTATCAGGCAGTTGAACAATACCTGGCCGATCACCTGGTTATTGAGGAAGCCCACATAAGCTTTGCGGTTATTGGCGATGGATGCTGTTTCCAGCTGTTCTATTTCAGATTCGAAGATATCCTTTCCCTTTCCTGGACTGAGATGTATTTCTTTAAAGCCATTGAGTAACGCATTAAAGCTGCGAATGAAATTATCCTCAAGATCGCGGGCACGTTGCAAATAACGTTCGTTCTTTTGCATACTGCGGTAGTAAACAAATACACCTGTCGCCAGCACTGCTAACGATATAGCAAACAATAGCGGCGAGATGATCGCCATATAAACGAAACAGGAAACGATAATAACAACAGCGGAAGAAAACTGGATGATGTTGATAGACGCCAGCGTGAGCACATTCACATCACGCACCAACGAAGCATGCAATCCTGCCTTGTTACGAACGAACATCTCATATTCTGATTGCAGCATCAGATTAATAATATCTTTGCGTATCTGCCAGAACATCCGTTGTGACAAATTAATTACTGCTACTGCCAGCACTCTTCTGGAAAGCACAAACAAGAATACGATAGCTGCAAAAGTGGCAATATTCGAAGGATTGTAGGTATGTGACTTCCCTTTGATCATTGCGTTGATAAGCGTGTTCACAAATGCCATAAAGGCAAAGCTGAATGCCCCGGAAATAATACTTAGCAGCACATACCGAAGCAATCTCGCCGGCTTACCTGCTACTGATAATATACTCTTCATCACGTTTGTTATTATTTTATGATTGAATAGCATGAAGTGTAGCTTCTGCCAATACATCCATCGTGTCAATATAATGCGCATTCACCTGCCCTTGTCTGAGACCAATCTGCACTTCTGAGCATCCACCAATGATGATCTCAGCTCCTCTTGCAATCAGCTCCTGTACGGCTTTATCGAGCAGCTGATAGGCCTCTTCAGAGATATTGACCGATTTAAGTCCATTATCCATATACACGGCACGCATAAAGATATCTTCCTGCTGATCGGGGTCCATGGTAATCAGTTCATGACCGGTACCGGCAAACGCTCTATGGAACATTTTAGAATGTAGTGTACCAGAAGTGCAGAGCAGGCCGATTTTTTGGTTGCTGCCATGATCTGCCTCTATCTTGTTACGCACCAGTTCTACGGGGTTGAGAATAAGTGCATTGCTCTCGTGCTTTATCTGCTCTATAAAATGGTAGGCCGTCACACAGGTAGATACGATCACTTCTACATTGCAGCGGTTCATGGTGGCAATAGAGCGCTTCAGCTCTTCCAGCGGCGATGCTTCATCATAAAGGATCGCACGGGTGCGGTCGGGAACGCGGCTGTTGTTATGCAGGAAAAATTCGGGGAAGTCCTGGTCTTTTTTTACATCCAGACCATCGATTAGTTTGTTGATAAAAAACAGGCCCGCACGGGTGCCCATCCCGGAGATAACACCAAGTAGTTTCATGTCAAAAATCAATTTTGGCTAACAATAGGGTTTAGCGTTAGAGCTGTATTTCTTCATCCTGGGGTTTTGCATCTGCTACCCAAAGCATGGTACTCACTGCATCGGCGAAGCCGCCTACGGTACCTGCCCGGAAGAGATGTGTAGCATCGAGATTGATATGCAGATCTTTGTTGACAGTATTCATTATTTCCATCGCTCGCAGCGAATCTATACCAATGGCCGCCAGTTCATCTTCTTCGTGTAGGCTGAGTTGCACATTATTCAAACGGTCGCGGAACATTTTTTCCAGGTAGGTAATGATCAGCGCCGGTGATTTATCTGCGCGCACCTGCTCCAGGAACTCCACGGAGAGCGACTCTCCGGCTGCTGGCGTCGCAGGTGTTTCAGCACCTATGCTGCGGAAGCCTCCTTCCTGGTAAAGTATACCGCACTTGTTGCGCTGTAATTTGCCGCTGGAAGTGCGTGGCAACGATAAAGGGCTTACCAGTACGATATCGGCTGGCGCCAAACCAGTGGCTTCAATCACCGCGTTCATTACCGCTGTTCGTACTTCTCCGGCAGATAAATTATTGATAAAAGATTTCCTTATTTCCATCAGCAATACCAGTTGCTCCTCTCCTTTCACTGGCACTGCTACTGCCACCACTGCATTCTGTTGTATGGCAGGATGTGCTGCTGCGCAACAGTTCTCCATATCATAAGGATAATAGTTACGACCACGGATGATCAGCATTTCTTTTTTTCTTCCTGTTACGAAGAGATGTCCGTCTGCTATAAATCCAAGATCACCAGTATGTAAATATCCGGGAATGGCGGCTGTAACCTGTTGTGGCGGCATCTTCCAATAGCCGCGTGTAACGCTGTCGCCTGCAATCAGGATCTCTCCCACTGCTTTATCACCGGTGTCAGTAGCGGGAATGATCTTCACCTCCATACCTGCGGGGATGCATCCTGAAGCTACCAGCTGTAAGGCGTTTTCGTCATCATCCGCCAATAGCTGTACGCTGCCACTGTTGAGTGCTTCGCGATCTACGCTCACGCAACGCAATGCCGGTTCCTGCTTTATGCCGGCAACAAGCAGCGTTGCCTCTGCCAGGCCATAACAGGGATAGAATGATGTTTTTTGGAATCCTGCTACTGCAAAATGTCTTGCAAAACGTGCCAGGGTATTGGCTTTCACCGGCTCGGCGCCATTGAATGCCACCCGCCATGCAGTTAGGTCCAGTGTAGCAGCATCTTCGCTGCTGATCCTGTCTACACAAAGATCAAAGGCGAAGTTTGGCCCTCCACTATGTGTCACCCGATATTTACTCAGGGCCTTCATCCACCGCCATGGCCGCTGCATGAAATGGAACGGCGACATCAGGATGCAGGTAGCGCCGAGATAAATCGTGTGGAGGATATTTCCTATCAATCCCATATCATGATAGAAAGGCAACCAGGAGAAAATGATACTCTCGCTGTTGCCGGCAAATGTTTCGGTTATCAGCTGCTGGTTATGTAACAGGTTGCCATGACTTACAACCACGCCTTTGGGTGCGCCGGTAGAACCGGAGGTATATTGAATAAAGGCTACATCGGTTGCTGGCGCTGGAGCGGCCGCCGGCGCAGAATGCTGGTGGTATATATTCGGATTGTCAGTGGCTAATATTTGCAGTTGCACATCAGGCATCCCTGTCTGCAAACCAGCCTGCACTCTGGCCACAATAGCGCTGCTGCAAAGGATTACTGCGGCGCCGGCATCCTTAATAATGTGGCATACACGTTCCATATGTCGGCTGCTTCGTGGCGGGAACATCGGCACAGCAATTACACCGGCCTCCTGACAGGCGAGGAATGCCACAATAAATGGCAGTCCTTCTGGATACAATAGCATGGCAGGATGGCCGGAAAGACCCTGTGACCGCAGCAAAGCAGCCAGCTGTTCTACCTGCGCCAGTAGGTCTCGGTAACTGCAGCACAGCTCCTGTTCTTCTCCATCTTCGAGATAACGAAAAGCATACTTGTCCGGATGCGATAAGGCATGGCGCCGTAAGTACGACGAAATATTTTTAGCTTCTTGCACGCTTGCTGATTAATGAGATGAGTGTTGATAATCGTCCGGATCAGAAGGCCTGTATCCGGCAGCACTGTTTGATAATACCTGCTACTTCACGTGGATAATCATGGATAAAGAAATGTCCGCCTGGCAGCAAAGTTGCTCCTGTAAAGGACTCTGTAAATGCGGCCCAGTTGCCGATATACTTACTGTCTTCTTCTCCCTCGCCCATGATAGCATGCAGCGGGGTATTCACCTGTTCATAACTATCTACACTGTCTTGTTCTGCCAGCGCAAAATCAGCTCTTAATATAGGTTCATAGAAATCAAACAGTTCTTCATTTACAAGAAATTCTTCTGGTACACCGCCGAGCCGCTTCAACTCTTCTTTTAGCGGCCCTCTGGTCATCAGGTGCCTTTGTCTTTTCACACGCATATCGGGTCCGGCATTGCCACTCACCACGAGGTGCTGCGCCGGACGTTTGTTCTTTTCCATCATAGCAGCGGCTTTCAGTGTTAGCAGGGCGCCCAGGCTATGTCCATATATCACATAATTTTCGGAGACCAGTTTTTCGTTTATCTGTTGTATAATATCTGCGGTAGCTTCGTCTATGTCCCACAGTAATGATTCGCCATAACGTTTGCCACGGCCAGGAAGCTCCAGCGGCGTAAAGGTTACTTCAGAAAGATAGGGCTGCAGAAACTGGAAGGAATAGCAATTCCCTCCCGCAAAGTGCAGTAAAAATAATTGCATCTTTTTCATCAATCTTGCTTTTCAGATGATCAGTTGGCGTTCCTGGAACGGCTCTTCTCTGACGCCGCCCCGTTGCCGGTTGTTACTCGCTTGAGTTTTCCACTGCCGAAACGATAAGAAAATGTAACGGCCGCTGTACGGGTATCATACCGCGAATCCGATATCTGCCGCACATTCAGCGAGTTCTGTACATACCTGTTGTGATAGTCGTTCAATGGATCGCTTATCACCAGCGACACTGCGCCACGCTTGTTGAACAACAAACGTTTTATACCAAAACTCAGGATATAACGCCCATCTGTCGTCTTGTTCAGCTCTTCAAAGCGGTATTCATAACGCCATGATAACTCCGTAGATAAAAGATCAGTGATTGGGAAAGTATTGTTCGTATCAAAGTAAAAGGACAGTAAACCAGGGCTGCTCAGGGTTACACCATTAAAGCTACCGTGGTAAGATTGCTGGTAAACATCTACTGTGGTATTGGTTTCCCACCAGGGTGTCAGCTGTTTGGAATAATTGATGATCGCATCAAAATATTGCGAATAATCATTATTATACTTCCGTAAGGTGGTAGTATTATTACTATCCGGCGCTGAAGCAAACGTCATGAAGTCGCCACTGCTATAACTATATTTCAACGTTAAAGACAATGCTTCCTTAAACGTATATGTGAGTGCCGCATTGTACGACAATACCGGCTGTAGGTCAGGGTTTCCCTGTACCCAGGTGGTAGGATTTATCTTCACCGACACTGGATTGAAGTCAGCATAGGATGGCCTGTCCGTCTTTCTGTTAAATTGAAAATTTAACAGATGGTGGTCATTGATCTTATAATTCAAAAATGCTGACGGGAACAGTTGTACATAATTACGGCGTATATGAATACCAGAAAGTTCCTGGTCTCCATTTGCCCAGGTATGTTCCGCACGTAGGCCCAGCTGTAAGCTCACTTTTTTGTAGTCTTTATTTAAATTTACATACAATGCATTGATGTTTTCTTTGTAAAGAAAACGATCATAGCGATGAGCAGACACAACACCGTTATCATCGGTGGCATCAAAGTCATTATCAGAAGTGATGTAACTCGACTTCCAGCCAGCAGCCAGGCTGGCATTCCCTTTCAGCGGTTTGGAATAATCTGCTTTGGCGCTGTAGATATGCAGTTGACCACCCTGGTCCATCAGGGTGCGCAAGTCGCTGAGGAGGCCGCCGCTGGTATCTTTCTTTGTATCAGAAAAATGCTGATGGAAATCGCTGCGATAAGTCAGATAGTCCAAATCTGCTGTAATCTCCTGCCCTGTTGTGTCTATCTGGTGCTGAAGGTGCAAACTTCCGGAATAGTTGTTTAACGCACGCTCGAACCTATTAAGGAAATCAGCCCTACTTTTTCTGATACCGGAATCATTCCATTCATCAGTACCGGAATTTCCATCGCGCTTGAAACTATTGTACAAAGCGTTGCCTGACAGCGACACAGTTGTTCTGGGAGATACATACCAGTCAACACCGCCAGCCACCGTATTATTAAGCACTGTGCTCACGGTTTTGTTATCCGAAACAAGTCTGCTGTTTAGCGTATGATTATTATCGAAGAACTCGGAGATCACCGTAGAATTCACAAAGAATTTATCGAAGCGGTAATCATCATTTACAAAGAAGTTGAATTTTTTGGTGCGATAACTGAGGTTGATGCCAGCATTGCTGCGGCCATACTGACCCAAGGTAAGGCCAGCATTTACGTTGCCGTTTACACCTTCTTTGCGGTTTTTCTTTTTCACAATATTGATGATCCCTCCTGTTCCTGCGGCATCATACTTGGCGGAGGTTTGTGGTATCAGCTCCAGCTTCTGCACATTGGATGCGCTCATGCCTTTGAGCAGGCTGGCAAGTGCTTCTGCCGATAGCTGCGTGGCCTTACCATCAACATACACTGTTACCTGGCGGCCATACATCAGCACCTGATCATCTTGTGTAACCCTTACTCCTGGCAATTTCCGGAGCATGTCCATTACGGATGAAGTAGCAGCGCTTACACTGTTCTCCAGGTTCACAACGGTTTTGTCGATCTGTGTTTCCATGAAAGGCGTTTTTGATTGTACGGTGACACCTTTCAATGTCCTGGAAGACACACTAAGCTGTAATTCGCCTGTAACAATCTCCTTTCCGGGATCGCTCATCACAATACCCGGCACAATCAGGCTGTCGTACCCGATAGCGCTGACATACAAGGAATAGTTCCCTGCTGGCACCTGTTTAAAAAAGAAGTTACCTTTTTCATCGCTCATGGTGTGTTGATAAACGACAGTATCATTTTTCAACAATACCGTTGCTGCAGGGAATGGATTTTTCTTTTCATCAGCAATACGGCCGCTGATGCTACCACTGGGCGTTTGGGCTATTGCAACCGTCAGGCAACAAAACAATAAATATGCACTGACGATAATATATCTGGATAGTTGCTTTACTCTCAAAATAGTACGCTGTTTAGGTTAATAAACGAAGGATGTCAGTTAGGCCGGTACAGCGGTAGCATCTACAGATGCACCAGCCTTTTTCTGTTCGTAATCGTATAATAATTCTTTTTCTCCAAATAAACGCTCGGTGATAATATTCCGGCGGGCACATTCTTCTACCAACATATTAGATTGCACGATAGGTTTGGAAGCCTCTGTATACTTGATACTGCTGATAAACTCCAACCACGGCTCCTGCCCCATCGCATATACATACGCTTCCTTAGGATGGAAGATATTGATCAGGTGCATGCCTTTTTCAAAGTCTGAACCAGCGAGACGCCTGGACTGGTCATTCTCACGCGAGAGTTCTTCCGTAAGCAGCGGCCCATATAGCCAGGATAATGGCGCACCTTCGCACTCCATACCCAGAAACAATACATCTACATCTCCCATGATACGCTGTACATGCTCATATATCTTCGGTTCCATTACCCGCGAATCTGCCACAAACAAGAAGCTGAACTGATCGATGGCAATATGGAAACATGCTTTGGCACGAATATTCAGATCACTATGCTCCCCGGTAAAAGGCAGGCCTGTGATCACACAATTCTCAAATTTAATGGATTCCATCTCATCTATCTCCTGTACCTGATCAAAACCGATGGCTTTGAAGGCTAACTTCAGACTTGGATCCTGAAGGAAGCCACTATTGGTGGCAGGCACAATAATATTCTTAATCTTATGACGCAGTGGCAGCAGTGTTTCCAGCACAATATGGTCCTGGTGATTATGCGTGATCAACACATAGTCTATCACATCCGGCAAATCTACATCAGAGAAATGATCTACCGTAGATTCGTAACCGTAGTAGCTGATCAGCGGATCTACCAGGATGCTGATATCTTTTGTTTCAATCAGAATGCAGGCATGCCCGAAATAGCGCATACGCGCTTTCTCGCCTTCATACTTGCGGTACCGCGGATGTTCCTTCTCTGTAAAGAAAGTCTCAAACAAAGGTCTGTCTGCTTCACTGATGCCCAGTATACCAGCTACCTCGTCGATGGAGCCTGGCGTCCTTTTCATTTTGCAGAGTGCATCGATGCCGTTGTGGTTAAACGGAATATCCAGATGAAGGATATGCGGCGCATCCAGCTGCGGCGTACTAAGACAGAAAGGGCGCTCGTCGTTATTGGTTTCCCAGAGTGCAATGCTTTGTGATTTTTTTGAATAAAACTCACTATGGTACAGCAACGATTCAAACACGCGGAAGGTCGGATTGTTGTTGAGGTCATATACCAATTCCACATAGCCTTTCAGTATCTCCGGCACTTGTTCGTATAGGCTTTCCAGTGAATATCCTTTAGGATGGCTTTTCAGGAGTTTATCCAATTCAGCGATAGCTTCACCGAAAGCCATCGCACTTGCCTGGCGGGTGATGGTAGCCTCTTTCAGCGCCTTCACTTCGTCCACACGTTTGCCGCCATAGTCCATGAAGGGGCCGCCTAACATTTTGGGATTCTTTACAGCAGCAGCATGGATCTGCGGCGCCTGAATATAGGAGTTCATAATTTTCAGATGCCTGCCAAGCAGATTCATAGCACCAGTAGCCGGAGAAATCAGATGCGTCCACGCATACCACCTGTCTACCAGGGGTTCTACAATCACATTAGGTTTGAGATAGCAACGTTCTTTATTCATGTCAATTATTATTTTATCAGAGAATGGGTATTATTTATCCAAAATGCCAGTGGCACTGGTTTGTTTCATTTTAATCTGGCTGATCATGGTATCAGGATGATATATGATCTGCCTCAATACCGCGAAGAACCGCGACAGGATGACATCAGGGGCTGCGTCCTGGAAAACGTCCCAATTGTATTTCAGTTGCACCCTGAGACAATTGGCATGTTCCATAATGGTAAGTCCGAAAGCACGCTCCATCATTGGTATCTGTTCTATCTTTCCTTCTTTTTCAAACATATCAGCTTCATATGCCGCATTGCTTAAATAAGAATAGTTATGATAATTGAGGAATCCGGTAACATGCCAGAGATCTGGTGTGATGCCTGGCAGCTCTTGTACCAGTTTCAATGTAGGATAGGCATCATGGTTCAGATCATCCAGGAAACGCAACCGCACTTCGCGCAGATAGGTTTGTAAAGAAGTATTTTCAGCTATGCTATTCCTGATGAACAGGGCGTTGGCAAAGAACCCTACAAGGTTGTCCGCCCGAAGCTGCCCATAATGTGCGTTGTTTCTACCAGAAATGGTAGCGGTAAGCGTAATATCTTTTGCTTCATTCATTTCATACAGGAAGATATTGAGTGCGGTGATCAGCAAGGCAGGATACGTGAGTCCCTGTGCTTTGATGAAACGATCCATATCCTGGAAGAAGTCATCGCTGATAACCGTTCTTATCCCTATAGCTCCTTTAATCCTGCGCAGCTCGCGCGTTTCCGGTGCAAGGGCCGGAATGGTGGATTGAAAACCATTCAGCTTATGATGCCAGTAGTCGTGATGTTCTTTTCCTTCTGGCGATTGCAGGAAAGTATGCTGCCAGGCGGAATAGTGACGGTATTGATGGTCCAGCGCAGGTAAGGTATGCACTTGTGCCGGATAGGCTGCATACAGCTGATGCAGTTCTCTATTCAGGATACCAGAAGAGTGACCATCTGTGAGTATATGATGGATGGTGAACATCACCCCATAAACACCTTTCTCAAGTTGGTATACATTGATGAAGAGATACGGTGGTGCAGCGAGATCTATCACTCGGCGGCCTTCTGCTGCGGCCACTTGTGTCCAGGCGTCTTCTGAAAGAACTCCTTCATGCATGGTGATGGTGAAATCAGTTTCTTCAGCCGGAATTATCCGTTGATAGATTTTTCCGGAAATATGTACGAAAGCGGTCCTTAATATTTCATGACGGCGGATCAGCTGATCTGCAGCCCATTTCAAGGCGGGCAACTGTAAATCCGGAATTTCGTAGCATTCTACTACCGTATCATTCCCGGTATTCCATTCGGAGAAACACAGCAGCTGATTGTAGGATGCGGGTGTGAGCTGTGGGTTAACAGTATCCTCCACATCATCATCCGTTTCTGTATTACCATGTTGCTGTGCGATCTGCATAGCAGCGGCAATGCCAGCTATTGTTCTCTCTGTGAAGATCGATTTCATGGATAACATAAAACCTGTTTTATCCATCATCTTTTTGATCATCACCATTGCCTTCAGCGAGCTACCGCCCAGCTGAAAGAAATCATCTATAACGCTTACCTGCTGCCATCCGAGCACTTCTTCCCATATCTCCGCCAGCTGACGCTCTGTATCATTGCGCGGCGCCACATAAGCCACTTTTGTATCTGCACTCAGCTCCACAGGGTCAGGTAATAATTTGCGGTCAACTTTACCGCTGGTATTGAGCGGCAGATGATCCAGCGCAACAAAATATCCCGGCACCATATATGCAGGCAAATGTGCGGCAAGCACTCTCCTGATTTCTTCACTGATATTGGCGATGGCAGTAGTAGAAGCTACATAGTAAGCAACCAGGTTGTTATTGTCGTCTTTATCCTTCAACACAACCACCGTAGCTTCTTTAATAAAATGTATACCTGATAATATCTCTTCAATCTCACCCAGCTCTATACGATAACCATTTACTTTCACCTGGTTATCGGCACGACCTATAAATTCCATCTGGCCTGAAGGCAGCCAGCGGCCAAGGTCACCGGTTCTGTACAGGCGTGCATCTGCATGGAAAGGATCTGGCACAAAGCGTTCGGCGGTGAGCGCAGGATTATTCCAATATCCGCGGGCAAGGCCTCTCCCACCAACAAATATTTCACCTGCCACACCTATCGGCACTGGCAGCCGGTACTGATCAAAAATATAAACCACCGTATTGGCGATCGGTTGTCCGATAGGCACAGGATTACCTTCCGCCAATATGCCAGGACGATGACGATACATCGTAGCGCAAATACTTGTTTCCGTAGGCCCGTAAGCGTTATAATAGGTTCCAGTCTGCGCAAATTCATCTGCTTTGCTACGGATAGCTGCTTCCCCTGCGGTAATCAGACAACCCAGTGAGTTGATGGCGTTTACATCCATCAAACGCAGACAGGCTGGCGGTAATGTGGCGATATCAATGTGATGATCACGGATATATTTTTCCAGTAGGGAAATATTTTTCTTGTCGCCCTCCGGAATGATATGCAGTGTGGCTCCTGCGGCAAGGATGATAAACGTTTCTGACACAGAGGCATCAAAAGAAAAAGATGCAAACTGTAAGCCATTCATATGTTCCTTGATCACAAGTTCATCACGCTGGGCAATGATGGTATTCACGATACCTTTATGTTCCACCATTACGCCTTTTGGCTTGCCGGTAGAACCGGAAGTATAGATCACATAGGCCAGGTCCTGCGGCTGTGGCGCTGCTGCGGGAGGCGTTGCCAAATTATCTAATATATCTAACTGCACATCTATCGCAAACATATCTCCGGTATAATAATCCAGCGCCATGAGATAATCCATCTGCGTGATAAGCATTTTTATACCAGTATCCTGGAAGATATAAGATTTTCTATCTGGCGGCAGCTCCGGATCAATCGGCACATAAGCGCGGCCAGCCTTCAGCACCGCCAGTATAGCGATGATCATGTTGGCAGATCTGTCCAGCATGATACCTACCAGCTGGTCTTTCCCTGCAGGGATATTCTCCTGGAGGTAGTTGGCCAAACGATTAGCTTGCTCCTCCAGTTCACGGTAGGAAAGCTTTGTGCCACCATATACCACGGCTGTGTTTTCCGGAAATTTCGTGGCCTGATCTTCAAACAGTTTACAAAGTGTAAGCTGCTCCTCTACAGCGGTGGCGGAGTCATTGAAAGCTACCAGCAGCTGTTGCTTTTCTGCTGTATTAATATATTCCAGGCCGCCCACAGCTGCCTCAGGACTAGCCACTATGGCTTCCAGCAGCTGTTCCAGATGTTGTAGTATACGCTGTGCAGTGGATTGGTCAAACAAGTCTCTGTTATATTCCACCGCCATTCCCAGTTGTCCTTCTATATTTACAAAAACGAACAAGAGATCGGAGCGGCTGATTTTGCGTTCAAGGCCTTCATAGTGAGAGATGCGTACATCGTCGATATTAGCTGTCTGCAAGGTTTTTCGCGTAGCGGTGTTCTGTAGGGTAACGCCTACATCATAGAGCACATTCCGGCTATCGTCATGTTTGATGTGCAGCTCATCTACCAATGTATCAAATGGATACGACTGATGTTCAAAGGCGCCGAGTATTACTTCTTTCACATGGTCCAGCAGTGTAGTAAATGATTCTCTGCCGCTGAAGCGCGTTCTCAGCACCAGCGTATTCACATAAAACCCTACCTGATCTTCGAGATCGAGGTGTTCTCTTCCTGCTTCTGGCGTGCCTATGAGAATATCTTCGCTGCCGGTATATTTATGCAGCAATGCGTTTACAGCTGCCAGCAATCCCATAAACAGCGTGCTGGAATGAGTGGCGCAAAGCTGCTCTAATCCTTTGTATACGGATGTTTTAAGCGTGGTGCTGATCTTACCACCATTAAACGTTTGTACTGCTGGTCGTGGGTGATCTAGCCGAAGGTCAAGCACGGGCAGCTCTCCTCCCAGTTGTGTCAGCCAATATTGCCGGCTTGCATTCAGTGTATCACCGAAGAGATGCGATTGCTGCCATACTGTAAAATCTTTATACTGTAATTGTAATGCGAGCAGGTTGTCAGGAGCGCCGGCAGCATGCACCTTATAGCGTTTCAGCAATTCGTTGATGAGGATATCCATGGACCAGTCATCACAAACAATATGATGAATATAATAGGCAAATACCCATTTCTGTTCAGACATTCTGAAGAGCAACGCTCTTAACAGCAACCCATGAGTAAGATCAAAGGCGGTGCCGCTATTAGCTTGCAGTGCGGCTTTCAACCTTTCGTCGGCATCAGCATTTTCGCGCAGGTCATGATGTTGTATTACTGCCGGTATGGATGCAGGTGATAAGATGAACTGCCTTACTTCACCTTGTGCTGTTTCTCTGAAGACGGTGCGCAGACTTTCATGGCGGTTCACCAGGTCTTGAAAGGCCAGCTCCAATGCGGGTATATTTAATGCGCCTTCGAAAACATATACGCCAGACATATTATAGGCAACACTACTCACTTCAAACTGGCTAAGCATCCAGAGGCGGCGCTGTGCAGACGATAGAGGGTAATGCTCCGCTTCAGGTGCCGGCGGTATCTGCTGATATGTTTTGCCAAGGCCGGTGCTGATCAACGCTGCCTGCGCTGCAAGTGTAGGCTTTGTAAATATATCCGCCACTTTGAGGTGTACGCCAAAAGCCTTGTAGATGCGGGATACCAGCTGCACTACACGAAGTGAATGGCCACCGATGCTGAAGAAAGAAACATTTCTTCCTATGTTCTCCAATCCCAACACTTCCTGCCAGCAAGCAGCCAATGCCTCCTCTATTTCGCCTTCCGGCGCCTGATAACTTGCTTCTCCCATCATCGTTGCTGCTGGTGAAGGCAAAGCTTTCTTATCGATCTTTCCATTCAAGTTCAGTGGAAATTCAGGGAGCCATATAAACCAGGAAGGGATCAGCTGCGGATTCAACAACTTTTGCAGGGCATCTCTAAAATCCTCTACAGCTGTTTGTTTTCCAGTATAGTAGGCAATGAGGGCAGTGAGGTTATCTTCTGTGCGATAATCAGTTACCACCACGCCGGTTATATTTTCTACCGCGCGTATCGCCTTCTCTACTTCGAGCAATTCTACACGGATACCATTAATTTTCACCTGGCTGTCAATGCGGCCCAGGACTTCTATTATACCGTCTGGTAGCCAGCGACCAAGATCACCGGTTTTGTATACGATATCTTTTGTCTGCTGCTGTAGTGGGTTCTGTACGAAATACTGCGCAGTTAGCGCTTCGTTACGATAATAGCCTTTTGTAGCAAAAGGTGTTTTTATATAGATTTCGCCTGTTTCGCCGGGCTGACATAAGCGCCCGTCTTTGACAATGGCAACAATGGTATTACTGATTGGTACGCCCACTGGCAATGGCTGCGCGGGATTGTTTCCTACATCTCCGATGCGATAAAAGGTTTTCACCATCGTCGTTTCCGTAGGGCCATAAAGGTTTATCAAAGTAGTTTGATCACCTGCCACACTGCGCCAGTGGAGGATGTCTTTTGCAAACAACAGTTCGCCTGCCATTAGTATGTATTGCAAATTTCCGAGATCATATCTTGTATCCGGTGTTTGCAGCCATTCTTTTGTGAGTACACGGAATAGTGAAGGTACACAGTGCATCAAGGTAATCCTTGAAGATTCCAGCCACCGTAACAGGCCAGCAGGGTCGTTCTTCACGGATGCAGCAGGAATACACAAGGTGGCGCCTGTAGACAATGCTACGAAGATATCACGCAGAGAGGCATCGAAAGTGGCCTGTGTCAGCTGGCTGATACGGGCATCGGCAGTAACTGCAAATTCTCCTATCTCCCAATGAATGAAGTGACTCAGGCTGACATGCGCCCCTGCAATGGCTTTAGCGTCGCCGGTAGAACCGGAAGTATAAAAAATATAGTTGGTATCGTGGCCATTGACAACAATCCCAGGATCATTCCGCCAGCTGGCCGTTTCAGCCACTGGCAAGGGTTGTAATGCACCCTTATTGCAATGATACATCAGCAACTGATCGTCCGGCTGTATTACTACAAGATGGGGTATGTCTACTTCAAGAGTTGCTGTGATCTCCAATAAGAACTCAAGCCACTGGGCGGAAACGATAGTCACTCCCTCAAATGTTCCATCAAAGATCTGTCGCAGTCTTTTTTCAGAGAAGGCAATATCCATTGGCAGGTAGATACCTCCGCTCTTGAAAACCGCGATCATGGAGGCTACCAGCTCAATAGAAGATGGCGCTACTACGTTTACAATTTGACCGCTTTTACAACCGATGCTTTGCAGCAAGCCGGCGATCCTGTTGGAGAGCGCATTCAGCGCCTCATAGGTAATGTGGCGGTCAGCAGTTTCTATCGCTATACGGGAAGGGGATTTCCCGGCAATATCTTCGAATAGGTAATGAATTACTTTCTTGTCCATGGACACTGATATTTTTCGTTTTCCTGAGGTGATAATAGTTTTATGGGGCAGATATAAAATCAGAAGTCTTCACTCACGGGGGCATTAAATACCGATTCCAATGCTGACAGGGCGGCCTTTTCTTCCACATTCAGGTGGTCAAGTTCCTGAATAGGCGTATCAGGATGTTTCACGATGGCCTCCATCAACTGTTCCAGGTGAGTGGTGAGTTGTATGATAGCAGGCTTGGGGTATATATCACTGTTAAATACGAGGCTAAGGTGCATCTCATCTCCGGGTACAAAGAAGTCGAAGGTGAGATCAAATTTGCTCGCCATGATTCTTCTACCGCTGTAATTAGCGATGGATAGTTGTTCTTCGCTATCATTGGCGGGTGCAGACTGCCCCATCTGCGTATTCTGCAAGATGAGCATCATATCAAAAAGCGGGTTCCTGCTTGTATCACGTACCAGCTGCAACTCACCTATCAGCTGATCAAAAGGGAAGGCCTGATGTTCATATGCTCCCAGTGTGATCTGTCGCACATGCTCCATCACCGCGACGAAGCTGGCCTCTGGCTGCAGGCGTGTACGGAGCGCCAGTGTGTTGAGATACAGCCCTACCTGGTTGTCCAGATCTGGATGCTCTCTTCCTGCGATAGGCGTGCCGGTGATAATGTCTTCCTGCCCAGAATATTTATGGAGGAGGATATTCACCGCAGCGAGTAATCCCATAAAAAGTGTAGCGTCGTGTTGTTGCAGCAATTGTCGGAAAGCTTTACTCAGCGTGGCTGGTATTACTTTCCCTACTACGTCGCCACGGAAGGTTTTAGTAAACGGCCTTGCATTTGCAAAAGGTAGTTCCAATTTCGGCAGATGGCCGCTAAACTGCTGTAGCCAGTAAGCCTTATGTTGCTGCATGGCGGCACTATCAAGGCGGGCTCGCTGCCAGGCCGCGTAATCACGGTATTGAATACGCAATGGAGGCAAAGGGTTTGCCATACCTTGTGCATATGCATTGTATAACTGCATCAACTCTTTCATTACAATACCCATAGACCAGCCATCAGAAACAATATGATGCATTACATAAATGAATACCCATTTATCATCTGCCACCTTATACAAACCTGCGCGCAACAAAGGACCTTTCGTCAGGTCAAATGGCTGTGTCACCGATTCATGCACCAGCTGCTGAATCAACAGCTCTCCGTCCTGCTCCCCTCTCAAGTCACGGCGAAGAATTTGGAAGCCGCTGGCATCAGCGGGCAGCACTACCTGGAACACTTCACCTTGCGCATTTTCATGAAATACGGTACGCAAGCTTTCATGCCTTGCAATCAATGCATGAAAGGCATAGTCCAGTGCTGCAGGGTCCAACGTTTCTCCGAACATATATACATCCGACATATTATACGCAATGCTGCTTTCTGGCACCTGACTCAGCATCCATAGCCGGAATTGGGAAGATGACAAAAGATAGGTATCCTTATCAGCAATATGTACAATAGATGTTTCTGTCGCAACTCCATCTGCACGCAGTGCGTCAAGTCTGGCGGCGATCAGGCGGATATTGGTGTTTTGCAAGAATTCTCTCAACGGAAGATCTACCTGTATTTCCTGCCTGATCTTCTTCAGTAACATCATTCCTTTCAGCGAGTCGCCACCCAACTCAAAGAAATGATCTTCCATGCCAATGTCGGCAATGCCTAGAAAATCTTCGTATATACGTTTCAGTAAGGTTTCTGTTGGTGTACCCGGTGCTATGTAAGTGGTAGACAAACTAGGACGTTCGAGTTTCTCCATCTTCTCCGATGGGCCGTGGTCTTCTTCTGTGGCAGCTATAGTGGCCGCTGCAGGCCGTAAACTCTCTTCCAGGCTACCAGTATGCTGAAACAGCAGCTGGCTGGTATTTCCAGCAAGACTCCATTCAAACAGCTCTACCAATTCAGCAGCGCCCATTTGCGCGGAAGCATCTTCGTTGAAAGACAAGCTGCCCAGGGAAATACATCTCCAATGTGGCAGCTCTGCTGCATGCAACGTTACAAAATGATTCATGAAAGCATTGGCAGCAGTATAGGAAGCATATCCCAATCCTCCCAAAGCCACGGAAACACTGGAGGCCAGCCATACAAAGTCAAGTTGCTTGCTGCGGAAAACGGAATATATGTTCTCCACTCCTTTCATCTTCGGTGCAAGCATCTTCCAGGTATTGGCAGGCGTCATATTTTCTATCAGTTCAAAATATCTATCGTCTGTAATACCGGCAGTATGTATCACGCCATGGATACGACCTAACGATTCCTCCACGGTAACGGCCAACTGCTCCATTGCTGCGAGATCGGCAACATCTGCCTGTATGTAAATAATGTCTTTGCTACGATCTTTCAGATATTGCCAGCGCTCCTGTACTTCCGCCGGATAGGTATGCAGGGCTGATCTACCAGTGAGTACCAATTTTGCTTCACAGCTGTCTACCAGGTGTTTAGCCAGCGCATAGCCTACTTTTCCGAGGCCGCCGGTAACGAGGTATATACCTTCTTTTCTGATGGTGCTGCCGTCCACCTCCAGAGGCGCTCCGTGCTGCTGAAATGCAGGCACCCAGCGCTGTCCCTGGCGGAGGGCCACCGTATGATGTTCTGGGAATGCCTCCCGGCTGATCTCCTGCAATAGTGCAGGCAGATAATCATTTTTAGTTATATCGATATGACAACAAGAGATGCCTGTTTCCTGTGGTATCACACGTGCAAGGCCAATCAGCAGCGATGGCAAGCAGCTGCCCTGCTCTGTACCTAAGACGTTGTGTAATTCCTGTGTGAGCAACCATATCCTGCCTGGCTTATTCGCCTGCTGCGTAGCTTCCTGCACAACCCTTGCAAGGGCAAGGTAAGCGAGGTTGATAGCCAGGTTACCTTCTTCCAGTTTATACGCTTCCTCCTCTGCTAAGCCCCATGCATAAATAATATCAGTAGGCCATACCCCATCTTCTCTAAGTGCATCAAACAAACGGCGGAAATGTACAGGTTGAGTAGGATCCAGCGTATATGCATGTTGTGAGGTAGGTAGATATTGATCTCCGGAGATAACTTGTACAATTGTATTTCCCTGCTCCTTCAAGCGATTAGTCAGAAGAGAGAATACTTCAGCATCAGGTGAAAAGACGAGGTAAGTCCTGCCAGATGCAACCTGCTGTAAACCTTTATTTACCGCACGTTTCCAGGATGGATACGCAATCCAGTCTTTCAGCTCCCGACCAGGAACATCTAATCCCGCAGTACCAAATCCTTTCTCAAAAGGATCTACTTCAGCAGGAAATTTCTGAGGTTCGAAGGCATAGGTAGGCAAGCTAACCCTATGTCTTTCTTCTCCCGCGTACCAACGCTGCCAGTCAGGGTTTACGCCCAGCTCCCAGAGCTGGCCTATGCGACTTATCAGGAAAGCATGATCTGGTATATTTTCTTTGGGATGCCTGCCCATATTGATGGCAGTGATATCACCATTGGCTTTATATTGTTTCAACAATGAAGTAAGTGCATTTCCGCCGCCTACTTCTGCGAAGATCCAGGAATTATGTTTAGCCAAAAGATGATGCATACCATCGAAGAAGCGTACTGCATCTCTCAAATGTCTTACCCAATACTCAATATCGGTACATTCTTCTGCTTTGATAAATTGACCGCTAAGGCAAGATATATAAGGCTGTTGAGGCGCATTGAATTGAACCGTTTTCAGTACCGTTCTGAAATCCCCGAGGATAGGGTCCATCATATAAGAATGGCAAGCAACAGCGGAATGCAGGTTAACAGATGGAATACCTGCCTGCTGCAATGTGGCCGCCAGTGTGGTTATGCTGTCAACGCTGCCAGCAAATACCACCTGCTCTGCTCCATTGATAGCTGCCAGCGACAGTTCGGGATGTAGATAAGCCTGCGCATCAGCTTCACTCAGTGGTACACTTAACATAGCGCCTTCTGGTTGGCTATGCATCAGCTGTCCTCGTGCTACCACCAGCTTCAGCGCATCTTCAAATGAAAACACACCGCTGATACATGCAGCCACATATTCGCCTACGCTATGACCAAACATATAATCCGGCGTGATACCCATCGACAGCAGCAGCGTAGCCAGTGCATAGTCGAAGAGGAAGATGGCAGGCTGTGTGTGCAGCATCTGATTGATGCGTTTGTCCGTAGCTGAATCCGGATAGAATATGCTACGATAATCCTCTCCCGTCATTTGTTGCATCAGCTCAAATCCTTTATCCATCACAGTTCTGAACACCGGCTCTGTTTCATAGAGCTGCGCTCCCATCGATGCATATTGCGAGCCCACACCGGGAAATAAGAAAACAAGTTTACTATGTTCATTGCTTTTCCGGGCAGATAGTGTTGTTGTATCAAGTGCTTGCAAGAGATCTTGCTGATCTTGATAAACAAATGTTTTTCTGTAGGTAAAATGTTTTCTGCCTGTTTGCAGGGTATAGGCAATATCTGCTGGATTGATAGCATCTGATGTACGCAGAAATTGCTGTAGTTGATCTGCATACCTTGATATCGCCTGTGGCGTTTTTGCTGAGATGGTAAGCAGCTGCAAACTTCGGCCGGTAGCCGTATTAGCTGGCAAAGGTGCTTCTTCCAAAATGATATGTGCGTTGGTTCCGCCAATACCTAATGAGCTAAGGCCTGCGCGTAGTGGTTCTCCGTTTTTTGATATCCATGGCGCCAGGCTTGTATTTACATAAAACGGACCGCCATCAAAATCTATTTCAGGGTTGGGTTGTTGAAAATGCAGACTGGCAGGTAATTGCCGATGCTTGAGGCTCAACGCAGTTTTGATCAGACCAGTAATTCCAGCAGCAGCGTCGAGATGACCTACATTTGATTTCACCGAACCGATGGCACAGTATTTATCTGCACCTCCTACTCCAAACGCTTCATTTAATGCACGTACTTCTACCGGATCTCCCAACCTCGTGGCAGTACCATGTGCTTCTATATAGGTCACGGTACGAGGATCGATGCCAGCCATTTTATGGGCCAGCCGGATACAATCTGCCTGGCCTTTTACACTTGGCGCGGTATAACCAACTTTAAGATTACCGTCATTATTGATGGCCGCAGATCTGATGACAGCATAGATATGATCACGATCGCGGATAGCATCTGCCAGTCGTTTGAGGAGCACCACACCAGCGCCTTCGCCGGAAGCGGTGCCTGTGGCAGCAGCATCGAAGGTGCGGCAATGACCATCTGCTGAAGCCACCATGCCTTCGCGATAAAGATAGCCTTTGCCTTTCACGCTTTTTAATGAAACACCACCGGCCAACGCCAGTGAACAATCGCGCGTGATGAGACTTCTACAGGCCAGCTGCACCGCAGTGAGCGAAGTAGAACAGGCAGTATCAACAAATACAGCGGGGCCACGAAGATTGAGTTTATATGCAATCAGTGTTGGTAAAAAGGAATGTGTGGCGATCATGCTCAGGTAGAAAGGGTCCACACCACCGGTGGCCGCCTGACTGTAGGCATGTAGTTTCCAGTTATCGTTTACAGAGGCCCCTGCAAAGAGGCCTACCTTCAGTTTTTCTGTATGTGCTGCATAGCCGCTGTCTTCCAGCGCCTCCCAGCAATGCTCATGGAATATCCTGATCTGCGGATCCATACAGGCAGCTTCCTGTGCGCTGTAACCGAAAAAGCCAGCGTCGAAACAATCTTTGTCAGTTACCTGACCTACCGACTTCACATATTGCTTATCTCTGAGTAGTTTTTCTGGCACACCAACCGCACGTAACTCGTCATCGGTAAATGTCCTGATCAGCTCTTTACCATCTTTCAGATGTTGCCAAAACTCCCTGTAATTGCGACTTTCCTGGAATCGGGCAGAAATGCCTATCACCGCTATTTCCAGACCATCATATTTCCTAGTTGAGCTCATCGTCATAGAAATTTAATTTGTTCATATCTGCAAGCAGTTCTTCTTTATCAAAGCTTTCCTCTGTTACCACGCTAATGGTACTGGAGAGATGATTCACCAGATCACGGATGTTAGTATACTGGAATAATAGCGGCACACTGATCTCCTGATCCAGTGCAAGGCTGGCAGCTCGTGCCAGGCGTATGATTTTGATAGAATTACCACCTACTTCAAAGAAATTATCTGTTACACTGATTTTTTCTGTGCCCAGCAACTCTTCCCAGATCTTCAGCAACTTGCCTTCCGCTTCATTGGCAGGCATGACATACTCACGCCTGTGATCCGCTGTAGTGGCTATATCCGCAGGATCTGGCAATTGCCGTTTATCTACCTTGCCATTAATCGTCAGTGGGATTTCCTCCAGCCGTACATAATAAGCTGGGAGCATAAACGCCGGCAGCAACTGACTCAGGTAAGGCCGGATGCCTTCAACATCCAGCTCGCTGTTGCCTGCAACATATGCCACAAGGTCACGATCTCCGGCAGCATCAGTTTTTGCCAACACCACTGCTGCCTGTATTCCTGGATACTGGCACAATGCAGCTTCTATCTCTCCGGGCTCGATGCGGTAACCTCTTATTTTCAGTTGCTCATCTTTACGTCCCATGAACATCAACGCGCCTTGTGGCAGCCATCGACCCAGATCACCGGTTTTGTAAAGCCGCTCTCCCGGACGGAAAGGATTGTCCACAAATTTCTCCGCCGTGAGTGATACTTTGTTCAGGTAACCATTGGCGAGGCCTGCACCACCGATACATATTTCTCCGGTGGCGCCCAGTGGTAAGAGGTTCATCTGGCCATCCAGCACATATACCTGTGAGTTGGCAATGGCCATGCCTATTGGTACTGCGCCCCCGCCGATCATCGCTGGGTCCACTTTATAGATAGCACCGCAGATACTTGTTTCCGTAGGTCCGTAAGCGTTATAGTATACCCCAGTAGAGGCGAAAGAAAGAGCGGTGCTGACAACAGCAGGTTCGCCAGCTGTTACGAGCTTTCGCAGTGGACGAATTTTTTCCAAATCCAGCAACTTCAGGTAGGCAGGCGGTATAGTAGCCAGGTCCATTTTATTCTCCACCAGGTAGTTTTCAAATGCCAGCGGATTCTTCTTCACTTGTTCATCAACAATGTACAGCGTACTTCCCGACAAAAGGGCTACAAATATCTCTGATACAGACGCATCGAAAGAAGCGGATGCAAATTGTAAATGCCGTTCATTGGCACCAACAGCAAATACCTGTTTTTGTGAATGAATGGTATTCATAATAGCCGCATGCCTGATCAACACCCCTTTGGGCTGACCAGTAGATCCGGATGTATAGATCACATAAGCCAGGTCATTTGCAGTACTTATTGGCGGCGGGTTATCAACAGGATATTGGGCTTCCGCGTAATGGAACTGTGCTAACAATGCTTCGTCTATTATCAATCCGCAGGCACTGTCTTCCAGCATATAATTTATCCTTTCCTGCGGATATCCCTTATCGATAGGAATATAAGCGCCTCCGGCCTTCATCACAGCGAGGATGGCGACCACCAGCCACTCATTACGTTCCAGCATCAAAGCGGTGAATGTATTGGCCTTTATTTCATATTTATCTCGCAGGAAATGTGCCAGCTGGTTTGCCTTTTTATTCAGCTCATCATAAGTGAGCGTTACGGCACCATATGCAAGAGCGACATGCGCTGGTGTTGCCAGCACCTGTTTTTCGAAGAAATGATGCATCGTTCCGGCCTCGCCGAAATCGAAAGCATTATCATTGAATTGCAGTAGCTGCTGTTGATGTTCTACCTCATCCAGCATGGCTATCGCATCGATGGTTATGCCAGGATTATCGAGAACGCCATTTATTACGCGCAATAAATGCTTTTGCAAAGCGTCCATCTGCGTGGCTTCATAAGCGGCTGCATTGTAGTTGAAGCGTATTGTCAGATTATCATCTTGCGGTATTACCAAAACTGAAAGATCATAGATACCTTGTTCGAAAACACCGGAAGATAAAAGGGTAAGCGCATCACTTTCTACGCCCTGCTTCACAATTTCTTGTACAGGGAAATTCTCAAATACTAACAGGTGATCAAAGAGCGCATTGCCTGGCATCACTGCTGCCTGTATATCTGGCAGCTGCGTATAGTGATGATCTATTCCTTCGATGGCATCATGCTGTAGTGTTTTTAACAGCACCAATGCTGGTTGGCTGGCATCCATATGTATGCGCACCGGAACTGTATTAATGAACAGCCCAATCATGTTTTCCACGCCAGCAAGAGACGCAGGCCTACCTGATACCACCGTACCAAACACCACGTCGTCACTGTTATTGTAACGGCCCAATACAATTCCCCACACCAGTTGCATGAAAGTATTTTCAGTAACGCCAGCACTGGCACACAATGCGCGCAGCAACTGCCTCCTATCTTTATCGAGCCCAAAAGTTAAATGTGCCGCTTCAAAGCCATCCTGCGCTGCCGCTGCATTACGAGGGATCGTGGCAGTAGTATCATAACCGGAGAGGTAATGCTTCCAGTATTGTAACGATTGGTCTGCATTCTGGTGCTGCAACCAGCGGATATAGCTTGCATAAGCTGGTACAACATCAAGTGCGGGACTTCTCCTTTGCTGCAGCTGATGGTATATTTCAAAAAATTCTTTAATCAGGATACTTCCGCACCATCCATCCATGAGGATGTGATGATGGCTCCAGATGAATTCAAATTCATCGGGTGTTACCTGCAATACGGTGAGGCGTACAGGTGCTTCGCGATGCAGGTCAAAACCTTTTTCGCGGTCAGCAGTGCGACAGGCAACAATAGCCTCTTCATCAGCGCCGGAAACGGTGAAACGGAATCCTGCGACAACTTGCTTTTGCACTGCTTGCAAAGGCATACCCTGTTCATCCTGTAAGAAGATCGTACGCAGGATACCATGTCGGGCAACGAGCATACGATAGCTCTCTTCCAGCAAAGCAGGATCCAGCAAGCCTTTTACGCGATAAGTTGTTTGTTCAAAATAAACAGGAGCTGCGGGATTTCGCAGCCAGTTGAGATAAAACCCAAGCTGCAATGGACTGAGCGGATAAACATCTTCCAGTTCTTCTTCTTTGCCTGCAGGCATCCATGATGCCTGCTCCACAGCGGCTACAGGTATTACGGTATCAAGTTTTGTTACAAAAGCCGCCAGCTCTTCCAATACCGGATGTATCAACACATCCCGGATGGACAACTGATAACCGCGCTGTTTTAGTCTGGACACCACCTGTATAGACTTGATAGAATCTCCACCCGATGCGAAGAAATCATCTTTTATGCTGACAGGATTTTTACGTAACACTTCTTCAAAAACTGCCACCAGCTGTATTTCCGCTTCATTGCGCGGCGCAATCCACTCCACACCGGAGCCCATTCCTGCCAGGTCAGGATCAGGAAGTGCCTTACGGTCTATTTTCCCATTTACATTCACTGGCAATGCTTCCAGCTGCACATAATAATGCGGCAGCATATGCACAGGCAATATTTTCACGAGGAAGTTCCTTACATCTACCGCATTCAGTATCTCTTTGCCTACGATATAAGCCACCAGGTTTTTGTCGCCACTACCATTCGGCAGGGCTACCACCACGGCGGCTGTGATGCCAGGGTTCTTCAGCAGCGCAGCTTCGATCTCGCCCAACTCAATACGGAAACCACGTATCTTGACCTGATCATCTCTACGACCAATAAATTCAATCTCTCCACCAGGCAACCAACGGGCAAGGTCTCCGGTTTTATATACACGTCCTTCCTGCTGGAAAGGATGCGGAATAAACTTTTCGGCGGTAAGCTGCGGCTGGTGCAGGTATCCACGGGCGAGGCCCGCACCGCCCACATGCAACTCTCCAGCTACTCCGATAGGCACCAACTGTCCATAGACATCCAGAATATAGGCAGTGGAGTTAGGTACAGGCTGACCAATAGGCACCAGCACCGTACCGCTACGTGCAATCCAGTTAGTAGAGTCTACGGTGTTCTCCGTAGGGCCGTAAGAGTTATATAGCTTAGCGGGGAAACGAGACAGGTAGTCCTGGATGATTTTCAACGTTAGTTTATCTCCACCAGATACCACATGCTTCAATGATGACATCTGCCGCACGATACTGCTATCAGCCATCTGCGCCAGCTCTCCCAGCAGTGCCGGTGGCATATTCACCTTGGTGATACTATGCTTTTCGATGAAAGCTGCCAGATTGCGGATAAGGTCTTGCTTGAATTCCGGCGGCGCAATGAAACAGGTAGCACCTGATAACACTGGCAACAGATATTCTTCAATCGAGCCATCAAAACTGTAAGACCGGTAAAAGAGCAGATTATCTGCCGGAGAGAGGTCATACATCTTTCTGAAATAGGCGATACGCGCATTCAGACTGCGTTGTTCGATCATTACCCCTTTCGGATTACCAGTAGTACCAGAGGTATAGATCACATAGGCGAGATCATCAGGCTTGCTTGCCATTGGTGGATTTTCGCCGCTATAAAGATGCTCTTCCTGATAAAATGCTTCGAGTAACGCTTCATCTATGGTTAGGCGGCAACGGCTATCTGCAATGAGATAGCTGATGCGCTCTTCAGGATATGCAGGATCAATCGGCACATAGGCGCCACCTGATTTCAGGACACCCAATATTGCCATGATCATACGGTCGCTGCGCTCCAGCAACATGCCCACCAGATCATCCGGCTGGATGTTATACTGAGCTCGGAGGTATTGCGCAAAACGGTTGGCCTGTGCATTCAATGCATCATAGCTAATAGCTTTATCCAGATATACCAATGCCGTTTTCTCCGGAGCCGCAGCCACCTGCCTTTCAAACAGCGCCGCAATATTTTTCTCCACTGGATATGCTGCTGATGTATCATTGAAAGTAACCAGCAAGGATTCTTTTTCTTCGGCAGCGAGAAAATCCAATCGGCAAATTTCGCGGTTTGGATTACCGACAATACTTGTCATCAAGCCTTCCAGGTGGCCTGCAAGGCGTTCTATCGTGGCTCTGTTATAGATATCAGTATTAAAGGCGATGCCTGCAAACAGTTCATCACCCGATGTAGCGAAATTGAAAGTAAGATCGAATTTATTGACCAGGTACTCCTGATGCTGATATGCACGAACGGTAATGCCTTCCAGTGTATCCTTCGTTCCTTGTGTGCTACCTTCATCCTGCAATGCCAGCATCACGTCGAAGAGCGCACTGCGGCTGATATCGCGCTGCAACTGTAGTTCATCTACCAGTTCATCAAACGGATATGCCTGGTGTTCAAATGCGCCCAGCGCAGTTTCTTTCACACGGTTTAATAAGGAAAGATAACTGTCTGTTGCCTCGAAGCGGGTACGGAGTGCGAGTGTATTTACATAGAAGCCTATCTGATCTTGAAGATCAGCATGTTCTCGTCCGGCTATCGGGCTACCGATGATGATATCTTCCTGATGCGTATATCTGTGCAACAAAGCATTTACCACTGCCAGCAATCCCATAAAGAGAGTACTGCCATTTTCCTGTAACAAGGCGCTGAAGGCCTGTTGTACAGGGCGCGGAATATTATGATGAACAATATCACCATTATATGTTTTAATCACCGGACGCGGCTTATCTGCCGGCAATTCTATTACTGGCAACTCGCCTTCAAACTGTTGCAGCCAGTATTGTTTCGCGAGATGCAAAGCTGCATCCTGCGAGCGCTCCTGCTGCCAGGAAGCATAATCTTTATAGTGGATACGCAATGGCACAATTGCAGGAGTTACTTTCTTTACGGCGGCGTTATAAAACAATAAAAGCTCCCGCATCAGTATCTCCATTGACCATCCATCGCTGATGATGTGATGCATCACATACGCAAACACCCATTTATCATCATCCATTTGCCATACAGCCGCACGTACCAATGGGCCGGCAGATAGGTCGAAGGGCTGCATAGAAAAAGCCTGAACGGCTTCTTTCACGTAAATTTCCTGTGCTCCGTCAGTACGGCAATCTTCCTGTTCCAAATGGAATGACAGCTGGGCAAGCGGCAGTATTATCTGTCTGATATCGTTGCCGTTTTCACGGAATACGGTGCGCAAAATTTCATGGCGCTGCAACAGCTGGCGGAAAGCGGCTTCCAACGCAGTAAGATCCAGGCTTCCTTCAAATACAAAGGTGCCTGGCATGTTATAGGCTACGTTACCTTCCTGGAGCTGACTAAGTACCCATAGCCTGCGCTGGGAAGAAGACAGCGGATAATCCGGCATCGCAGCTACTGGCGCTATCGCTGCAAATGCTGTATTGGAGGCATTCGCGATCAACAAGGCTTGTTCTTCCAATACAGGATGGGTGAAGAGATCTTTCACTGACAGCTTCACACCAAATACCTTGTGTACCTGGCTGGCTAGTCTTGTGAGTTTTATACTGTGACCACCAGCATTAAAGAAATGCTCTTTCACACCGATGGTGTTTGTATTTAGTACTTCCTGCCAGATGTCCAGCAGTTTTTGTTCTGTTTCATTACGCGGTGCTACATAGGCAGCGCCGGTATTTATTGTTGCTGTCTGTGGCGCAGGCAGGCGTTTGCGATCGAGCTTACCGTTTGGCGACAATGGCAGTGCATCGATCTGTATGTAGTAAGATGGCAACATATACGCCGGCAGACGCGAAGAGAGAAATGCACGCATCTCCCCTGCATGCAGCGGCATCGCTGCTTCCAGGTAGGCCACCAGTTCACGCTCTCCAGCGGCATTGGTGGTTACCGTTACTGCGGCGGCAGTAATTTCAGGATGTGCTGTGATAGCTGCTTCAATCTCTCCTGGCTCGATGCGGTATCCACGGATCTTCACCTGCTCATCTTTTCTACCTATATACTCCATAATCCCGTCGGCATGCCACTTTACGAGGTCACCGGTCATATACAGGCGCCCATCTACGCGGAAAGGATCTGCTACAAAGCGTGCTGTAGTCAGCTCCTGCTTATTGAGATAACCTTTTGCCACTCCCTCGCCACCAATATATAATTCGCCTGCAACACCGATAGGCGCCAGCTTCCCGGAACTATTCAGCACATAAACCTGGGTATTGGCAATTGGCTTTCCGATAAGCACAGGGCTTCCTTCTTCCAGTTCTGCTACCACACAGCCTACCGTTGTTTCCGTAGGCCCGTACTCGTTATATATGTGCATATTGGGATTAACACGTTTCAAGGCGCTTACATGCGGTGCTAATATCTGCTCCCCTCCAACGATGGCACAGCTGATATGCTCGCCAGACAAGCCTAACGAAGACAACACATGGATATGAGAAGGTGTCAGTTTAATACTGTTGACACCGGATGTTGCACTGAAGTAATGCCTGAAGATGTCAGATAATTCCTCTTGCTGAGGATAGACGTGCAGCAGCCCACCCTGTGTAAGCGTGGTGAAGATACTCGTTACCGTGAGGTCGAAAGATAGTGAGGTAAACAATCCAAAGCTGGAAGGTGCTTGCCCTCCATAGTGCTGATTGGCCCAGCTAATATAGTTACATAAGTTGTGATGCGTGATGGCACAGCCTTTTGGCGCACCAGTAGAGCCAGATGTGTAAATAACATAGGCCTGGTCCGTGGTATTAACAACCAGTGAAGAATCGCTACCATCGTAGCTTACAGCATCCTTACAAAACGCTTCCCACCATGCTTCATCTATCACAAGGCGGCACTGACTATCCTGGATGATATAATCGATACGCTCCTGCGGATAAGCCGGATCTACCGGCACATAAGCCGCTCCTGATTTGAGTATGCCCAGGAGTGCGATGATCATCTTCTCACTCCTGTCCATCTTGATTGCTGCCAATTGATTCGGCCCCAGCTGATAACGCTCACGCAGGTACCTGGCAAGCTGATTAGCCGAGGCATGCAGCGCTTCATAGGAAAGCCTGGTGTCGCCAAATACCAATGCTGTAGCCAGCGGTGTTTTCATCGCCTGCATCTCCAGCATCTCGATAATAGTACCTGCTGTGTTGTAGGTTACAGCAGTATCGTTAAAATCAATTGTTAATTTTCGTATATCCGCTTGCGTTAAATAATTAATGCTGGATAACTGCTGATGTGGCGTATCTGTCAGATGGTCCAGTATAGCGAAATACAAATATCCTAGCTGTTCTGCACTGATACCAGAACGGAGTGTTCTGCCCAAAGAGAAGCTCGCGGTATACTTGTCGCCGGTAAGGTTTACAGATACATCCAACGGCATATTCGTACGGGTGTTACCGTGAACACCTGTTTCTATTGTTGACTGCTCTTCTTCCTCCAGCGAATCATATGCGTGGAAGTCGATATAGTTGAAGAAAGTATCGAAGAAAGGATTGCCGGTATCTCCGGCCCCGTTGTGCAGGCGTGATATCTCGGCCAGACTAAGTCTTTCGTTGTCTTTTAGCTGTATCAGTTTTTCGTGTACAAGTCTTATGAGCTCAGCACCTGTGATCTCATCGTTGATATGTAAACGAAGTGGAATAGTGTTGAGGAAACAGCCCAGTACTTTCTCCGCATCCTCGTCGCCGGTTCTTGTGTTGGTCACCAGCCCTGTCAGTACTTCTTCATCATATTGCAGCAAACGCAACATATAAAGGTATATGGCCAGCGAAACGGCTTTCACATTGGTATGTAGCGATGCGGCCATTTTCTTCAGGCGCGACAAACGTTCTTCTTCCAATGTATACAGGTAATAACTAAACGAAGTATCTACGGTAAAGAGATCCGGGCGTTTGTAATCTGAAAGCTCCATTTGCCAGAAGTCACGCACAGCGCCGCCTTCTTTGTCCAGCTGATGCTGAATGATAAAATCCTTATAAGTAGATTTCAACGGCGCTGGCATTGCACCAGCATCTTTACCCAATTCCAGGTAAAGGTTGTTCAACGCGGTAATAAAAGAGGCATGGCTCCATCCATCCATGATAGCATGGTGGAACTGTAATACAAATATCTGTTCATCGCCGCCGGCGGCGAAAGCATCTATGCGCCACAGCGGCGCTGCCGTTACATCAAAAGGCCGCTGGTGCTCTGATACGATAAAGTCTTGTATCGCCTGTTCCCTTGCTGCATGTGACAATGCTGACAAGTCATGGAAGCCTACATTAATAGCTATTGCTTTATGTACGATTTGTACTTCTGTTTCAAAGCCCGTCAGGTGAAAACTGGTGCGTAGCAAAGGATGTACCGTCGCTAATAATTCCAGGGCACGACGGAATCTGGCTTGGTCAAAGCCTGGATAGGTACGCTGATGAACCAGCTGATCATGATAGATACCCAGTCCTTCGTGCAACAGTGATTCGTATACCATGCCCTTCTCGATATCACTCATCGGATAGATATCTGCTATATTATCTTTATCTTCCAGTTGCGGATCCGCCAGGATACGGGCTTTCAGCTCCTCCATGGCAGCGGCTATCCGTGCAGTATTTTCTTCCTGTTGTTGACGCCTGTGCTGCTGACCTAAGGCCTGCAGCAATATTTTTTCTATAGTATTGTTTTGGTAAATATCTGCAACAGTAATCTCCAGATTCATTCTTTTTCTGGCCTCGCTGATCATGCGCAAAATCTTGATGGAGTCACCGCCTATCTCAAAGAAATCGTCTGTTATTCCTACAGGTTCACGACGCAATATCTCCTGCCAGATTTCTGCCAGTATGCGTTCTTCTTCGTTGCGTGGCGCTACAATGTTTACCTGTTGCTCTTCTGCAACAGGGTCCGGCAACAATCGTCTGTCTACCTTACCATTACTATTGAGCGGCAGACTCTCCAACTGTAGCCAATGCATTGGCGACATATAGGCAGGCAAGCGTTGCAGTATAAAATCACGTATATCCTTCACCGTTACAGCGGTTGCTACAGTGAAATATGCTACCAGTTCTTTTGTGCCAATGGCATTGTCTTTTGCCACCACCACAGCGGTTTCTATTCCTGGATATTCCTGTATCACGCTTTCTATCTCTGCCAGTTCAATACGATATCCGCGAATCTTCACCTGATCATCTTTACGACCCACAAAGGCAATAGCGCCATCTGGTAGCCAGCGGCCAAGGTCGCCGGTTTTATAGATAAGCGTACCTGGCTTAAAAGGATTAGCTACAAAACGTTCTGTGGTCAGCTCCGGTTGATTGAGATAACCGCGCGACAAACCATCACCACCTACACAGATCTCTCCCAAAGCACCTATCGGCAACAACGCTCCATGTTCATCCAGTACATAAGCCAGACTATTATGAATAGGCTTTCCAATAGGAATAGGGCCAGCTACAACTTCCACGTGACTGGTCAGCGAAAAGGTCGTATTCTCCGTAGGGCCGTAACCGTTAACAATACGGATGCCAGGATAGGTTTGTAACAATTCCGCTATATGTGCTGGCGACAAACGATCACCACCCGCCACAACAGTTTTCAGTCCTTTAAAGATGGATATATCTGTATCCACCAACTGATTCAGCCAACCAGCGGTAAACCACATCATATCTATACCGTGTCCTTGTATAGTGGCGGCTAGTCTGCGTGTATCCAGTAATACTTCTTTAGACGAAATCACAAGCTGGCCACCATTCAGTAGCATACCCCAATACTCAAACGTGGTAGCATCAAAGGATACAGCGCCAGTAGATAGCAGTACCTCCTTTCCGGTAAACGTCACGAAGTTGGTATTTTTCACCAGGCGCACCACATTGATATGCTCCACCATCACGCCTTTCGGCTTACCGGTGGAACCTGAGGTGTACATAATATAAGCCAGGTCATGTGGTTGTATCACCGGCAAAGTCCAACCGGCAGGAGTTTCCAGGGTATCCAGCTGCAGATCGATCGCAAACACCTGTCCACTGTAAGTGCCCAGATCAAAAATATAATCTGACTGTGTGATCAGCACTTTGATACCTACATCAGCCATCATAAACTCACGGCGGGCTGACGGGAAGTCCACATCTATCGGCACGTATGCCGCACCAGCCTTGAGAATACCCAGTATCGCGATGATTAGTTTCTCTGATCGGTCTAACAATATACCTACGGTATCATTAGCGCTGATCTGGTATTCATTCCTAAGATATGCTGCCAGCCTGGTGGTCTGCTCATTCAATTCTGCATAGGTTAGTGCAGTTTCTTCAAATACCAGGGCGATATTGTCGGGAGTAAGCGAAGCCTGCTCTTCAAACAGGGCTGCAATGGATTTATCTTTTGGATATGCTACTGCTGTATTATTGAACAAGTCAGATAGCTCGTATTTTTCTGTTGTGGTGAGATAGTCCAGCTGCGCAATCGGTGTATCTTCCTGTGTGGTAGCTGCTTCCAGCAGTTGCACAAAGTGACGCGACAATTGCTCCACCGTATTTTTGTGGTAGATATCTGTGTTAAAAACAATATTGACAAGTACTTCTTCACCCATTTCGGTGAAGTCGAAGGAGAGATCAAATTTGCTGATACGATGTATTTGTCCGGCATAGCCGCTGGCTTTGAGATCGCCGGGCAATGCATCCTCAGTGGTGGCATGAATATCTGTAATCTGCAACACTACGGATACATCAAACAATGGGTTGCGGCTCCTATCGTGTGCGAGGCCCAGTTTATCCACCAGCTCATCAAAAGGATAATCCTGGTGTTCATAAGCCTCGAGTGCAGTTCGTCTGATGCTACCCAGCAACTGCCGGAAATCCTCGCTGCCTTTGAAACGGGCCCGAAGCGGGAGTGTATTAAGGTACAGCCCTATCTGATCTTCGAGGTCGGTATGTTCTCTCCCAGCAACGATGGTACCTGTGATGATATCTTCATTACCGGTATAACGATACAACAGGAGGTTTACAAGGGCGAGCAATCCCATGAAGAGTGTGCTACCTTCTTCCTGTGCTACTGCGCGCAATGCCTTTACCTGAGCGGGTTCCAGACTCACCGCCACTACATCCCCATTGAATGTTTTGACGGCAGGCCTTAGTTTATCGCCAGCCAGGTCGAGTACAGGCAGCGGTCCTTCCAGTTGTTTCAGCCAGTAGTCTTTATGTTGATTGGTCACATCATCTGCAAGCTGCGACTGCTGCCAGGCGGCGTAATCTTTATACTGTATACGCAATTCCGGAAGTGCAGCATCTTGTTGCTGGCAGATGGCATTGTAAAGCTGTAGCAGCTCTTTCACGAGCAGGTTCATCGACCAGCCATCGCTGATAATGTGATGCATGGCGCAGGCAAATATCCATTGGTCTGCTGTTATCTGGATGAGTTCCGCGCGTAACAGGGGTCCTGCCGCGAGGTCAAATCCTGGCGCCACGACTGATCGTACAGTGGCTTCCACAGCGACTTCCTGGTTAGCTTCCTCACGCATATCCCTATACGTAATACGACCAATATGTTCACCCGGGGCCTGCACATATTGCCTTACTTCCCCACTGGCATCTTCCCGGAAAACGGTGCGTAAACTTTCATGACGATGCATCAGCATATCAAGCGCCTGCTGCAATGCGGCGGCGTTCAGCGCGCCCTCAAAGCGGTAAGCACCAGGAATATTATACGCAGCGTTGGCATCTTCAAAATGACTGAGTATCCATAATCTCCGCTGTGCGGAAGACAATACATAACCGTTGGCCTGTTCTTCCAGGCGAGGGATGTTAGTGAACACTTCTTCCCTGCTACCGGAGAGCAATAATGCCTGCTGCTCCAGTATCGTATGATCAAACAGTTGCTTCAAGGCGATTTTCACACCAAAGGTTCTGTAGATGCTCCCTGCCAGGCGCACAGCTTTCAGACTGTTGCCACCTAGCTCAAAGAAATCATCGTATATGCCTACCTGTTGGTAGTCGAGCACTTGTTGCCATATGTTTACCAGCTGTTCTTCCAGAGTATTGCGCGGCGCCACATAGGTGGTTGTCTGTAATGCAATACTCTTTCCTGGTACGGGCAACTGTTGTCTGTCAATTTTACCATTAATGGTCACAGGTAGATGATCCAGCTGTATGAAATGCCCTGGAACCATATATATTGGCAGGATACTGCGCAGATGTGTGCGGAGCGTGGCAACCACCAATGTTGTTTCGGCGGTAAACCATGCTGCCAGTTCCTTTTCTCCTGCGCTGTTTGTTACAGCATCTACTACCACACTACTCATGCCCGGAAACTGTTGTAATGCTGCGGCTATTTCACCAGGTTCTATTCGATAACCACTGATCTTCACCTGCTGGTCTGTTCTGCCGAGGAATTCAATATTACCATCCTGCAGCCAGCGGCCAGCATCACCGGTCCTATACATTTGCTCTCCTACTATAAATGGATTGGCCACAAACTTTTCTGCGGTCAGCTCCGGTTTATTGAGATAGCCTAATGCCAGGCCTGCTCCACCGATACAAATTTCACCACTTACACCTGGCGGTACCAGGTTATTGTGGGTATCTACAATGTATATACGTGTATTGGCAATAGGCTTACCTATCGGAACAATATCGGCCTGAATACCCTTTCCTTTCTGCACCTTCCAGGCTGCGGCACATATACTCGACTCCGTAGGCCCATAAGCGTTATAGTAGTCGCCATACTGATTAAAAGTTGCCGCCCTATCGCGAATAGCAGCTTCGCCGGCAGTTACCAGCTTCTTCATACTGCTGATCTTTCCTATATCGAGCAGTCGCAGGTAAGCAGGCGGAATGGTACCAATACTTATTTGATGTGTCGAAATGTACTGTTCGAGTAGAACAGGATTTTTCTTTTCTTCTTCAGAGATGATATACAATTCGCCACCAGAAGCCAGCGACACAAATATTTCTGAAACAGAAGCGTCAAAAGAAGAAGAAGCAAATTGCAGATTCCGTTCTCCTGTAGTAGTATCAAAAAGCTCCCATTGTGCAAAGATCGTATTGACGATGCTGTGATGTGCAATCATCACACCTTTTGGTTGACCGGTAGATCCGGAGGTATAGATGATATAGGCCAGGTCAGCAGGTTTCACTGGTGGCAGTGATATGTTGCTATATTGTTCCTGTACTTCAAGAAACTGTTGTAACAATGCGTTATCTAGCAGCACCTGGCAGTTACTATCCGTCAGCATATGATCTTTGCGATGCTGCGGATATTCCGGGTCTATCGGAATATAAGCCGCGCCAGCCCTCATCACAGCGAGGATAGCTACTACCATCCATTCATTGCGTTCGAGGCTGATGCCTACTTTATGACCCGGTTGTACATGATGTTGCTTGGCCAGGTAACCAGCCAGCTGTCTTGACCACTCTTCCAGCGTGCTATAGGTAATACGTTGCCCTTCATAATAAAGTGCAGGATGATTTGGCGTGCGCTGCGCCTGAGAGGTAAACAGGTCTACCAACGTTTTATCTGTTGGAAAATCTTTGGTTGTATCATTGAACGTTTGCAGTAAAGTATGCTTATCGGCAGCGTTCAAATAATCCAATTGTTGTATCGGCAGTGAAGGATGCTTCAAAGCTGCTGCCAGCAACTGTTCCAGGTGTCGGCTAATCTGCTCGGCCGTTTCTTTTGAATACAGATCAGTATTGTATTCTACTTTCAATTGCAGGGTATCTTCCAGTTCAAAGAAATGAAAGGTAAGGTCCAGTTTACTGATAGCGGCTTCTTTTCCTTCGATGGCCCGGATGATTGGAAGGCCTGGCTGTTGCACTGCTGCACTCTTTCCATGTTGCATCACCACCAGCACATCAAACAATGCATTGCGACTCAGATCATGTGGCAAGGTCAGCTCATCAATCAGCTTATCTAAGGGATAGGCCTGATGTTCGTGTGCTTCCAGCACCAGTTTCTTTACTTTACCAAGTAGCTGCAAAAAGCTGTCATGGCCACTAAACCGTGATCTTAATGGTAAAGTATTCACATAAAAACCGATCTGATTTTCCAGGTCGGCATGTTGCCGGCCAGCCACAGGACTACCCAGGATAATATCTTCTTGTCCTGTGTATCGGTACAACAACATATCTACTGCGGCCATCACACCCATAAACATAGTACCACCCTGCTCCTGCACAAATGCTTTCAATGCACGGGCAAGTCCAGGCTCAATGCTACGAGCTATCCTGTTGCCATTGAATGTTTTCACTGCAGGCCTTAATTTATCTGAAGCCAGCTGCAATACAGGCAAAGCGCCTTCAAACTGTTGCAGCCAGTAACTACGATCCGACTGCAACCCATTATCTGTAAGTTGTTGCTGTTGCCAGGCGGCATAGTCTTTATACTGTATACGTAATGGCGGCAGTGCTGTTCCTGTGTATTGCGCCTGATATAGTTGCAACCACTCGTTGATCAGCACCTCCATGGACCAGTCATCACTGATGATATGATGCAATACACCATGAATGATCCATTTGCTGGCGGCGAGTTGTATGAGCAGCACTTTGAACAGCGGCCCCTGTTCCAGATTGAATGTCGTCTTCACCGTTTCTTCCAACAGCGATTCTACCAGCTCATCAGGTTGATGCTGCGATTGCAGATCTTTGTAATCTATCTGCACAACAGCGGTATCTGGTGCAAGTATATGCTGCCATACATTACCTGTTTCATCTTCACGAAATACTGTTCTCAATATTTCATGTCTTGCAACCAGCTTTGTCAGCGCTGTAGTAAATTGCCCGAGATCCAGATTGCCTTCATAGATATAGGTCAAAGGGATATTATATGCTGTGTTGGCGGTTTCAAACTGGCTTAATATCCAGAGTCGTTGTTGTGACGACGACAACACGTATTTGTCCTGTATAGCTGCCGGCATGATCTTATGCGTGGCGGCAGTCATGGAGGCCTCACTCAGGAAAGAAAGTATGTCATCCTTATATAGAGTCAATTCCTCTTTTTCTGCGGCAGATAAAGCCGCTACATTTCCTTTGAGGCGTATATTTTTTCCGGAGTAGTCTGTGGACAGAGAAATGCCTTTGGTCCTGAAACCTCCGATCAGGTCTAATATTTTCTTCATCTTAAAAAATTAATTCGTCCTGGTTTTCTGCTGGTACCTGTTCCTGGGTTTCCATCCAGCGGACAGTTTCGATGTAGTTGGAGAGATGCTCTACTGTGGGGTCAGTAAAGAGATGTTTAAGATCTACTTTCACGCCATAAGCCTCATTAATCCTGGATATGACACGGGTAGCCTTCAAGCTGTGGCCGCCGAGATCGAAGAAGTTATCGCGGATGCCGATGTTAGGGCGTTCCAGTACTTCTTCCCAGATGGCAGAGATGTGCTTATCCAGTTCATTTCTATAGGGCACAAACACGGTATGTCTGGCGGTATCAGTATCAGGTTGGGGTAATGCATCTTTGTCGAGTTTACCGTTGCTGTTCACCGGAAAATCATCGAGTGCGATGATGTATGAAGGCACCATATAAATTGGCAACTCTTCAGAGAGTGACGCGCGCAGTTCATGCGGCAGCAATCCGTTCACCGGGATGAAATAGGCCACCAGCTCATGTTCGCCGTTTGTATGCTTACGAGGGATTACAACGGCATCTTTCACGCCTTCCTGTCTGGTGATAGCAGTAGCTACTTCGGCAAGCTCTATGCGATGTCCGCGAATCTTCACCTGATCGTCTTTACGGCCGATGTATTCCAGATCACCGGAAGGTAATATCCGTGCATAGTCACCAGAGCGGTATAAGCGGCCTTCGCTGTTCAATGGGTCGGCCACAAATCTTTCTGCAGTAAGCGCTGCTTTGTTGAGGTATCCGCGTGCTACGCCGGCGCCACCTACACAGAGCTCCCCTACTACGCCTATAGGCACCTGTTGGAGCGCAGCATCCAGCACATAGCAGCTGAGCGTAGGTATCGGTACACCGATATTACTTTTACCTGCGGCAATATCTTCTTCAGTAATTTCTTTATAGGTAACATGCACCGTTGTTTCAGTGATGCCATACATGTTGATGATATGGCAATACGGCATCGCCGCATTCCAGCTTCGCAGAATGTCTGGCATCAACGCCTCTCCACCGAATATCAGGTATCTCACCGGCAGCGGCGACTGGATAAATCGTTGCTGATTGTGTTGCACAAAACTTCTGAAGGCGGTAGGCGTTTGATTGAGTACAGTAACACCTTCCTCCAGTATGAAGTCATAAAACGCGAGACTGTCCTGCGCTACTTCCTTCGGCACCATCACCAATGCAGCGCCATAGAGCAGTGCGCCATACATCTCCCATACAGAGAAATCAAAGCAATAGGAATGGAATAAAGACCAGCGGTCATTTTCATTGAATGTAAAGAGATTGCCTTCGTTGAACAGCAACCTGTTTACGTTTCGATGTTCGATCATTACTCCTTTGGGGTTACCGGTGGTACCAGAAGTATAGATTACATATGCCAGCTGTTCGGGGCGTATAGCCGTACTGTATGTATTACCTTCCATATTCAGTTGTGTGATATCTACAACTGTGGCTGCTGACCAGTTGTCCGCTATATGGCAAGGGCCATCATCGCTCAGTACCAAGGTGGCGCCGCTATCTTCCATGATGTAGTCGATGCGTGCAGCCGGATAGGTTGGATCTACCGGCACATAGGCCGCTCCGGCTTTCAGTACTGCCAGTATAGAGATGATCATCCATTCGTTGCGGGAGAAATGCAACACGACCAGTTGTTCTGGCTGTACGCCATAATCGGCTACCAGACAGCGTGCCAGTTGCCCGCTACGTATATCAAGTTCACGGTAGCTAAGCTTTTTATCTCCTACTACCAATGCAGTGTTATCAGGGTATTTCACAGCTGCTTCGTGGAACAGATCAACGATTGTTTTAGTACGATCATATCCTATTGCCGTCTGGTCAGCCTTGCTGCGTAAGATTTCCAGCTCTTTGTTATCCAGGAGGGTAATATCACGGATGATCATTTCCGGCGTAGCGACCACCTGTTCAAACAGTTTATTTAAATGCTGGTACATACGTCCAATGGTCTCTTGCTTAAACAAGTTGGTATTGTACTCCAGTTCCAGCACCAGCCCTTCCTGCTCTTCAGCGAAGGTGAAGGTGAGATCATATTTAGCAGTGCCACCAGACAACATCAGTGGATCAAAACGCAGTCCAGGTGCAATCTCCCGCATATCTTCTCTATTCAACCCATCAATATTCTGTAACACGATCATCACATCAAAGAGTGGTGAACGAGAAAGGTTACGCTTTAATTGTAAGGCGTCTATCAACAATTCAAAAGGAAATGATTGGTATTCAAATGCACGCAATAGCTGATCGCGTTCTTGTAATAGAAAATCTGCAAAAGTGGCCTGTGGATCAATGTTAGAGCGTATTGCCAGCGTATTTACAAAGAAGCCGATCTGGTCCTGCAGTTGTGGTTCACCGCGGCCTGCAGCAGGCGTACCTACTACAATATCTCGCTGCCCGGTATACTTGGACAACAATATATTAATGGCGGCTGTAAGCGTCATAAAGAGGCTCACGCCAGATTTTTTTGATAGTGTTATTAGTTGAGAAGAAATAGATTTATGGAGAAAAAAACGCGAAGAAGAGCCTTGGTAGGTCTTTACATCAGGACGATGAAAATCTGTTGGCAGTTCCAGCGTAGGTACTTCTTCACTAAAAATCTCCTGCCAGAAATCTAATTGTTCCTGTAATTTATCGCCAGTCAGTTGCTCTCGCTGCCAGGCCGCAAAGTCCTTAAATTGTAATGCAGGCGCTGGCAACAGATTACTGCGACCTGCTTGCAGGCGGCGGTAGGTTTCAACAATATTTTTATAAAGCACCACGATAGAATAACCATCGCTGATGATGTGATGCATGTTGAAAGAAAGGATGCGACCTGCAGGTGTTTCCAGCACAAAGCATCGTAGCAGCGGACCATTCTTCAGGTCGAAAGGTCTTTGCCACTGCTGTTGCAGGAACTCCTGCTCTTCTATCTCAGAAAGTGATTTTGAAAGGGTGATATCCTCGATGGCAAAAGGCATATCTTCTGGAGCGAGGATCAGTTGCACAGGTTGTCCATTCTTTTCTGTAAATACAGTTCTCAATATTTCATATCGGCCAATAACCTGCCGGAATGCGGCTTCCAGCAATGGTCGGTCTAATACGCCATCGATTCTGAATGCTGCCGGCATATGATATGCACTGGATGCTTCTTCGAATTTTGTAAGCACCCACAGACGTTCCTGTGAAAATGAAATTGGATAGTATGGCTGCGTGGCTGCTAATGGTATATGTACAGACTCGCTCACCGCGCGGGTTTCAATGATCGCAGCCTGACTTTCTATCGTTGGATAAAGGAAAATTTCATCCAGACTTATATTCCGTTTTAACTGATGCAGCACGAGGTATCGAAGGCGAGCAGCTTTCAGACTATGACCACCGAGTTCAAAGAAATTATGTGTAATACCAAAGTTTTCTGTCTGCAACACTTCATTCCATATCTTCCATAACTCTTGCTGCCAGCGGCTTGTAGGCGGAACCACTTCTATATTTACTACAGAAGCGTCAGGCAGCGGCAACTGCTTCTTGTCTACCTTGCCATTGCTATTGAGTGGTATTTCCTGCAATTGCATAAAGTAATCAGGCAGCATGTATGCAGGTAGATGTTGTGCAAGATAGCTTTTCAGCGAGGCAGGTGTTACTTCATCCGTACCGGTCCAATAGGCAACGATAGCATTTTCACCGGCTATGGTGGTTACGTTTACTACTGCGCGTTCTATGGCAGGATGTATTTCTAAAAGGTATTGTATTTCGCCGGGTTCGATACGGAAGCCTCTTACTTTCACCTGGTCATCTTTACGACCGGTAAATAGTACGTTGCCGTCAGGCAGCCACAGGCCGGCATCGCCGGTCTTATACATGGTCAGGCCCGGCACGAAAGGATTAGGAAGGAAACGTGTGGCTGTCAGCTCCAGACGATTATAATATCCCTTAGCTACAGACTGGCCGCTGAGGTAAATTTCACCTTCTATACCAGGAGGTAGTAGTTGTCCGTCTTTATCAAGAATATATAACTGCGTATAGCCTACCGGTTTTCCGATTGGAATCTGTGAATATTTAACATCACTGAAGCGATACATCGTGCTATAGGTGGTATCTTCGGAAGGACCGTAGAGATTCCGTACTTCTATTCTTGTGTAGTCAAGGTCATCTTTCAAACGTTTGGGCACCTGTTCTCCAGCCATATTGAGGGCGGTAACATGTTCCCAGCTGACCTTTTCTTCGAGTAGCGCTTTCACTACAGCAGGCACCGTATTAATCATGATATTCCTGTCAATGTCCAGGTACGAGGAGATCTCCAGTGCTGAAGACATCATGCGGATTGTTTTGCCGCTAAGTAGTGGGAAAAAGAATTCAAATACGGAGAGGTCAAAACAATAAGAAGTGGTAGCATAGATAATATCATAGGGTGTGTCAGCAAATTCTGTTCTGGCCCAGTCCAGAAATGCCACGGTATTACGGTGGCATATTTCCACCCCTTTGGGTTGTCCGGTAGAACCCGAAGTGTAGATCAGATATGCTGTACTTTCGCTCAAACTGGCTGTGGCGGCAGATGCCGGCAGATGTCCATTTTGTATGGACTTCCAATCATTAATATTGATCACATGCCCTTGGAAATCTTCCGGCACCAGTTTAGCGCCATGATCATCTACGAGCAGCAGTGATGGCTGTGCATCGTCGAGAATATATTTTATTCTGCCGGCGGGATATTTTGTATCAATTGGAACATAGGCAGCTCCTGCTTTCAGGATAGACAGTATCGCGATGATCGTCCATTCTGATCGCTCCATCAACAAACCGGTAAACTGACCAGGGCTGTTGAGCAAGGTACGTAAATAAGTAGCGCCCTTATCTGAAAGACGATCTAGTTCCGCATAGGTGAGTGATCTGTCGCCCGCTATGATAGCGGTTTTATCAGCATAAGTAACAAACGAAGGCGCTATTAAAGCAGGGATACTATCTATTGCTACTGAAGTTACCGGTTCATTGAAAACATGCAGCAGCTGATGTTGCAGCGTGTCATCAACAGTAGTAAAATCGCGGATACTGCGATCAACATTTTCTAATGCTTGTTCCAGTAAATGCAGATAAATATTTCTGAAGGCTTCAATACGGCCGGCAGTAAACAGTTTGGTGGCATATTCTATTTCAATATAGAATTCGCCACCGGGTTCATTGCCGAAATTGAAGGTGAGGTCAAACTTGGCGGAGCGGGAAGCTACAGTTACAGGTAGCTTACGATCCAGCATACTCATTTCAAAGCCATACTGTTTGGTGAAATTCACGGCGCCGTCACCTACAGCAGTATTTTGCAATACCATCATCACATCAAACAAGGGGTTGCGGGCTGTATCCCGTTTCACCTGGAGGTCTTCGATGATGTTGTCCAGGGGATAGTCCTGGTATTCAAAAGCCTGAAACAGGTTATTGGTATGTTGTTGCAGCAGCTGCATAAACGATGCTGCCGGGTCTATCACAGCTTTGAGCGGCAGTGTATTCACATAGAGCCCCATCTGATGTTCCAGCTCATAGTGGTTTCTTCCTGAAACAGGCGTGCCTATCAGGAATACTTCCTGTCCGGAGAGTTTGTATAACAGTATGCTGAGTACACCACGCAGAAAATTAAACGGCGTTATCTGATGTTGCTTGCAGCACTGGGTGAGTTTCGTATATAATGTTGCGGGGAAATAATTTTTGGAGATAGCACCATCGAAGGAGCGTATGGCGGGTCTGGAGAAATCTGTTGGCAGCTGCAGTGGTTCTGGTTGATCTGCGAGTGCGTGCATCCAGAAATCCTTTGCCTTGCGGCCTTTGGGGCCAGCGATTTTTTCCTGGAGCCAGTGAACATAATCTTTGTATTGTATGCGTAAGGGAGCGGTGGTATCAGATTGATTCCGGCAGCCTACTTCATAGGCGCGCATGACTTCCTGTATCAAAACGCCGACAGACCAGCCATCACTGATGATATGATGCACAGAAAATATCATGGCATATTCATCTGCCGACAGTGCAAAGAGTTGTACATCGATTAGTGGTCCTCGTGAAAGGTCGAATGCTTTGGCAGCCGCGTTGGCGGCGGATGTGCGCAGGAATTCCACTTGATCAGTGTGTTCACTTATATCCTGAAAAGCGATGCTGAATGGCATATCTGGCATCACTATTTGTTTAGGAACGCCATCTATTTCTCTGAAAACGGTGCGCAGTGATTCATGTCTTTGTATACACCAATGGAATGCGTTTTCTAACTGTGTTATGCTTACTTGTCCTTGAAGATGCAGGGCAGTAACGATGTTATATGCTTCGCTTCCGCCTTCAAACTGGCTGAGTAGCCATAGGCGGTGTTGTGCATTGGATGCGGGGTAACTTTCTGCTGCTGCGACAAGGGGAATGGGCGCATAGGCCTGTGTATCAGAGGAGTTGTCGAGGAAGGCTATCAGCTCTTGTTTACGAGACCTTATCATTTCAATAAAATCCTGTGGCAGGTTGGCCACCTCTCCTGCAAGACGGAGCTGGCCCTTATCGAGTCGCGGCACAACATGATATCTCCGTAATTCCGTGATGATGTCTAAAGCGTTCATAGAGTTATTACAAAAATTATGGGTGAATTTCCACTTTCAAGAGTTTGAAGCGAGGATGGAGATGGGCTTGCAATGCTCAACGGGTAACAAAACGAGATTACTACATACTTAGGGGAAATCAAACGAGATGACAACAAGTGATGCCTGTAATAGTCTGTTGGTAGGTAAACTAAAATTTCCGGTGACAGCAAGCCCCGTCACCTGCTTAAACGCAGCATGAAGGGATGAAGATGATTATCGCATTTGTAAAATAAATAGGATCAACTACTGAGGTGACAGCAGTGCATTCTGGAGTTATGAAATGATTTACTTTATGGTAATTTTTGAGTCTTTTGCATTAACGATATAGCTAACGCTATAGTGAGTTACATTGTCTGCTCACCGAAGGATTGTTATGGAAGCTGTAAATTTGGCTATCGCTTTTGTCTCTGAAACAAAGACGCGGCAATATTACAAAAAAAACCGAATAAATATATTACCAAATTGTTTTTTTTTGAAATAGCGGGGAAAAATTTACGGGAAGAGAATAAATGCTTTACTCATACGAGTTGTAATCATTTATACTGCATACTGACTGCAGGAAAACTTGGTATGGATGGTTTACATTCTCTTGGCTATCTACTTATTCACTATTTTTTTTGTTACAAATTCATTGAAAAAAACATCTCTGTAAACGTTACCGATTGGGATTTCGTTTGTGCCGATATAAATGGTATTATTATCCACCGAATCAATATGCTTAACGTTTATGATATACGATTTACTCACTCTTACAAACATATTTTTGGGTAACTGATCATAGATATTCTTGAGATTTATCGCTGAAATTACTTTCTGCGTATCACTGTGCATCACAACATAATCCTTTAATCCCTGAATAAAAAGTATGTTATTGAAATAGATTTTGAAAATTCTCCGTTCAGCTTTTATAAAGAGAAAATCATCTGCTACCCTTTCAATATTGCTATTTGCCTCCTCTGTTTTTAGTAACTTATAGTAAGTATGAGCCTTTTCAACCGCTTTCTGAAAACGTTCTATTTTTACTGGCTTTATCAGGTAATCTATTGCATCTACTTCATAACTATCGGTTGCAAACTCCGAATAGGCGGTTGTAAAAATCACAAAAGTATCTTTGGGAATCGTCCGGGCAAACTCGATGCCATTAATCCCTGGCATTTGTATGTCAAGGAAAACCAACGTCACATCATGTTGCTTTAAAAAATTTGCAGCAGTGTCAGCGTTATTGAACGATCCAATTAAATCTAAATCAGCGGTCTGTTCAATCAACATCTGTATGGCATCTCTGGCCAATGGCTCGTCATCTACTATAATACAGTTCATACACTATTACTTATTACTACAAAACAAAATAACCTTCTGAAATATTCGAATTGTCTTTCTTTAAGATGTTGGAATATACTCTTGCCATATCAACTCCCTTTTGAAACCGACCATTTCTTGCATCAAAAGAAATATCCGAAAATGATACGCCAATTTCACTTGAATAATATGCTGCAATAAATATAACAAACGTTTCGTACGGAATCTCTTTAACAAAAGTATATCCTTGGGTCTCATCCGCCTGAATATCCACAAACACAATATCTACTTTATATGTACAAAATAATCTTGCAGCTTCAACTGTATTATTGCATGATCCCACCAGTACCAGATCCTTGGATTTGTCGATCAATAATTCAATTGCGTTCGCTATCAAGGGAACATTACAAATTAACAGGCAGGTCATAAAGATATTGTCAAGGTTACGCAATAATTCTCAGGGCCATCCTCGATGATAAGCTGATGCGTTTCCGGGAAAAGGAGTGCTAATCTACGTTTGACATTCATTAATCCTAATCCCCCTGTACTATTTACTGATCCAACCACGGGTTTGGAATTGATGCACTTAAAGAATAGTACATCGTTCCTAACATCGAAATACAGATGCACATAAGAGGAATTTGTTGCATCGTTATTATGTTTCACGGCATTCTCTACAAACGAAATAAATAGCAAAGGTGGGATTTGTACACCACTTAAATTTCCTTCTTTTGAAATAAGTATATCAAAACTATCCCGCCTTACCTTCTCCAAATTTAAAAAATCTTCCAAGAAACGAATATCAGAAGTTAAAAGTACTTTATCCCTTGCACTGTCATACAGTTGATAGCGAAGTAAATCGCTCAATTTCATTAAAACCTGTGAAGCCTTCTCTGGGTCTTTCTTTGTTAAAACATTGGCATTATTTAGCATATTAAACAAGAAATGCGGATTGATTTGATTCTTCAATTGTTCTAATTCCGCATTGGTTTTTGACTGTTCCAATTCATAGATCAATTGCCTGTCCTTCATTCCTTTCTGAAAAAGCTTTATTGAGGACGAAGCAGCCAGCAGGAGTATAGTAAGGAAAGAGAAAAGCGGAATATTCAACCCGTTATTCTTATTAAAAGGATTAAAAAAATAACCACAAACAGCTACTACTAATAGAATACCTATTACCGACAGGCAGTAAGAAATATTTTTATTTCTGAACAAAAACTTTGGCACCAGCACATACATATTGATATAAAAAAGCAGGATAAAATATGCAAAAATTACAATTGGATTGTCTATTACAGTGGTACTATTGTATAACACAACACCTAAAAAAATAATAAAAATAGAATGGCGGTATACCCTGAGCCTGGAGGAGGTCAGGAAACGGAAAAGCGCGTTTTCGTTAATAAGCCGTTGATTGGTAAAATCATTCATTTACAAAATAGTGTATAGCAAACTTAACAACTAAGGGATTTCTTCTGCCGGTTTTTATACAAATGCCCGGACTTTTTATACGAAAGCAGGTAATGCAGGAACGTATATAACAAAAAATATATTTAGTAGTAAGGTATGCTACTTTGCTATAAAAGATACAACGTTTGGTATAATTAAAAAAGGTCGATGAGCCAAAGGAATAGTTTTGTGTCGTTAAATCGATATTAAATGATGAGCTACAAGGTACTTTATACCATCCTATTATCAACTATTTCAATTTGTGCCAACTCACAGGAGAAAGTTACGCTTAGTGGAATAATCAGTGCAAAATTAAATACCGAAACAATAATTGGCGCCAGTATTTTCATCGCTGAAGCAAAAGTTTCAACTATTACCAATGCTTATGGTTTCTACTCTATTACCCTGCCTAAAGGAGAATATACAATAGTTATCAGTTGTTTAGGATTTGAAAATATTGAAGAACACATTATCCTCAACGGAAACATCAAGAAGAATTATTCGATGCTTGACAAAAGTAAAACATTAAATGAAGTAGTCATCAGGCACAATAATTCAGTCAGCAACATTCGAAAACCGGAAATGAGTGTGAATAAACTCTCTATTGCCACTATAAAAAAAATGCCGGCAGTTTTAGGGGAAGTAGACGTTGTACGGGCTATTTTACAGCTCCCAGGTGTTTCCAATGCGCAGGAAGGATCAACAGGATTTAATGTCAGAGGCGGTTCTGTGGATGGCAACTTAATACTCTTGGATGAGGCCACAGTTTACAATACCTCACACCTTTTCGGATTCTTCTCTGTTTTCAATTCTGATGTTATCAAAGACTTGAAATTATATAAAGGTGGAATACCGGCAAATTTTGGCGGACGCACCTCATCTGTGCTCGATATCTATCAAAAGGAAGGGAATAATAAAGACTTTCACCTGACAGGTGGTATTGGCGTGGTTTCGAGCAGGCTAATGGCGGAAGGACCTATTGTAAAAGATAAAGGTTCTTTTATAATTGCCGGCCGGTCTTCCTATGCTCAGCTGTTTATGAAAATGGCTAACAATTCCAATGCGGTTTCTTTCTATGACCTGAATGCCAAATTGAATTACAAGATTAATGATAATAACAGGGTTTTCTTATCTGGATATTTTGGAAAAGATAACATGGACTTCAACAATTTCTTTAGCAATAACTATGGAAATTCTTTCTTCAACCTTCGTTGGAATCATCTCTTTTCTGATAAATTCTTCTCCAATGCATCCATCATTTACAGCAAGTATGATTATGGTCTGAAAATAAAATATGTCGGAATAGACTGGGTTTCAGACATTCGAAACTTCAATCTGAAATATGATTTTAATCATCACTTATCTGACAACCTTGTACTGAGTTATGGCTTTAACGCTATATATTATAAATTCAATCCAGGAACCATTAAACCATTAGATGCCACCTCCCCCATTAATCCCGATCAGATTGAAAAAAAGTATGCCTTGGAAAATGCATTATACTTAAGTGTAGAACAAAAGTTCACCGATAAAATCTCTTTAAACTATGGCCTGCGATATAGTAATTTCCAACGGTTGGGCGAACAAAACATAAATAATTACGCACAAAACCAAGCCGTGGTTTTCAATCCCGAGTTACAAATTTATGAGGCTGGGACACCTATCAGCACCACGCATTACAACAAAAACGAACGGATTAATACTTTTGGAAATATAGAACCACGCCTGGCAATAGTTTACGCCATTAACAATGACCAATCCGTAAAGGCGAGTTATAATCGTATGTGTCAATACATCCATTTAATTTCTAACACGGCTTCCGTATCACCGCTCGACATCTGGGCGCCGAGTGACCAATATTTAAAGCCTGAAATTCTTGACCAGTTTGCAGTTGGATATTTCAGGAATATAAGCGATGGAAGATATTCATTGGAAACAGAAGCTTTTTACAAGAAAATCAAGAACAAAGCGGATTACATTGATGGTGCGGAGTTGATTGCCCAAAAAGCGTTAGAGCAAGTATTACTCAACGGGGAGGCAAGATCGTACGGACTCGAAGTGATGCTGAAGAAAAATACCGGAAAACTGACAGGCTGGCTTTCCTACACACTTTCCCGGGCAGAACAGCGCACACCAGGTAGAAATGCCTCAGAACCCGGTATTAACAATGGGAAATGGTATCGGGCCAATTACGACAAAACACATAACCTTTCCCTGACCGGCGCCTATCAACTAACCAAGAAATGGGGCCTGGGTGGCATATTTACCTATCAAACAGGGAAAGCTGCTACTTTTCCTATCGGCAAATATGAATATCAGGGTATTACTATCGGAAATTATGGTGTACGAAATGGCAATTCATTACCAGCCTATCACCACTTAGACCTTTCAGCCACCTATGTTCCCAAACCTGATAGTAAAAAAAGATGGAAAGGTGAATGGGTATTCAGCATCTACAATGTTTACAACAGAAGCAATGCCGCAGCGCTGATGTTTGAGCAGAACAAGGAATCAGGACTTAGTGAGGCAACGAGAATATCTATTTTTGGTATCATCCCCGGCGTTACCTACAATTTCAAATTTTAATGCGAATAACATGAAAAATAAATTTAAATGGGTACTGCTGTTATGCTGTCTTTTTCAGTTGTCCTGCAAAAAAGTAGTAGATGTGGATTTAGAGACAGCACCGCCAAGACTGGTAATTGATGCATCAATAGATTGGATTAAGGGCAGCACCGGAAATGAGCAAAAAATAAAACTCACCACCACCACAGGATACTATAGTTCTACATTCCCAACAGTTTCAGGGGCTAAAATTAATATAACAAATTCCCAAAATACAGTTTTTAATTTCATAGAAAATCCTGGCACCGGAGAATATGTCTGTACTAATTTCCTTCCGGAAATAGGTGAGCATTATAATTTACAAGTAGTGTTGAATGGAGAAATATATACTGCTAACGAAACTTTCATAGATGTACCAAATATAGAAAATGAAATTGTCCAAAAAAACAATGGTGGTTTTAGTGGAGATGCCATTGAAATTACCTTCTCTTACCAGGATAATGGTAATGTCGACAATTATTATTTACAACGTATTGTCTCGCCTGTATCAAAATTCCCGGACTATAAGGCCGAAGATGATAAGAACAGTCAGGGCAATCTAATCAGGGGGTACTTTTCCGACAAGGACCTCAAGGCCGGCGACAAGCTAAACATCAGGCTGTATGGTATTTCCAGAAGATACTATGATTACTTCAGAAAAATATTAACAGCATCCGGAGCTGGCGCCGGCCCTTTTCAAACAACACCCGGCACAGTAAGAGGTAATATTGTCAATCAAAGTCACCCCGACAATTTTGCTTATGGATATTTCAGGTTATCAACAGTAGACTCAAAGGATTACACTATTAAATAATGTAGGCGTGGATTAGTTAGATTGCAGCTTGTGCTATGGACTATTTGAGTGAAAAAGTGAGGGTTCCATAGCCAAGCTGATCATAACCGCCGCTGTTAGGCCCATAATTACCTCCTCCACCTTCCGGTCTTACTTTCTGCGCCATCCGCGTACAGTATGGTGCGGCCAATCCTTTACGATTTACATAATGATTGTAGACCAGTTCCCACACCGGTCTGATGTTACCACGACTGCCGCTGCTGATAATATCCTGTACTACACCAACACAATTTGTGTAGGGTTTAAAAGAAACTGAATCACCGAGGTTGTATGCTGCTACATACTCTGCCCCTTTTAGAAACCTGTTATTATCGTAACCATACATGTCATCTCCCTGATTCCATGCCATTTCACAGAAAGTGCCCATCAGGCCAATTCCCAGCGTTGTATGGCCTTGATCCCGTCCACTCTCCTGCCATTGCCCCAATCCATCAGGATGAATAAAGTAAACTGCATTTTCTATGGCGCCGTTCCCTGTTCCATATTTGAAATAATGAATGGCTTCGTTATATAGGTCTCTGTTATCACATAAGATCCCTGTTGCCAGAATGGAATTCATCACGCAAAGGTCCCAGTTTGCATAGAAATGGCTCATGCACTTTTCCTTTCTGGAAAGAAAGGCATGGTTCATAGGATAAAAAACATTCAGCATCATTTTCTGGAATCTGGCGAAATCCGCTGTAGCCCAGCCCGGATAAGATCTCATTATTTCAGCAGCGTTTGCAAACTGGTAGCCATATATTCCTGCCGCCAGGTTTGCATCGTTGTTACCGCCGATTGCCTTTAATCTCCCAGACCATGCATTCATGATTTGTATTGATTTCTCTGCATAATCTTTATCTCCGGAAATCTTCCATCTCAACGCTGTAGCGTATGCTGCTGCAATGTCGTTATACAGCTGCCCGTAATTTTCTCTATGAACGCCATCACTGCCGCGATAAACAGTATCCACCGGATTTGGTTGCCAGCTAAGCGCGCTATGCGGATTAGCCAGGAGCTGGTTCCAGCCGGAGATCCAGGGTTCCGCGCCCGCTCCTACCTTACTTTTCATTCGGTCGAAATCCGATGCTTTGTGCAATAAACCGGGATGCACGAATACGGTATCGTGGTTATTCAATACCTCCTTTTGCGCAACACTAACAAACTCCCGTCTACAGGACGTTACCAAGGAAAATAATATTACGCCAATAGCAAATAGTACGCTCGTTTTCACTGGGCTTTTTTTTAATTGTTACAATGACAATAATTCAGGATTATATCTTGACAAGTTGTTTGCCAGAAATGATTAATACTGATTAATTTAGTATTAAAATTTGCAGCTGTCATACCAGCCCGGCAATTTCCGTTGAAACGTAATAACAATAGTGATCGCGCCGCAATCCTTCAGTGTATTTTCAAAAAATGTAGTAATTATAAAAGCCTTCAGATTAAACACCTGAAGGCTTTTATAATTAATGGACTCTCAAAAAGCTGGTTTAGCTAAGTATTATTATTACTTCATGTCTATTCTTGAGTGGTAATTTTCCAATTATCAGTCCTAAATGGAACAGCGGGCAAACCTTCCTTATTGATAAGGTTACACGCTGGATTATCTGCCCATGCATATCTTACTGCTACCGGATCAATACCTTCATCTGCGAAAACAACCACCTGGTTCCCTGCAATTACGGCCTTGGCATGCTGAAAACGTCCGTCTTTGCCAGCAATGGTAAAACCCGTAAGAGATGCTCCATCTTTAGTGGCAAGTCCAGACCCCGTATCAGTAAAGCTTATCCGTATACTATTGCCTTCCTTCTGCGAAGCTTTGTACAATGGCCCGGAGGCAACAATAGATTGCCCGTACGCCAGTTTGTTGGCTAATAATGCTAAACGGCGGCCAACTTCCTGCTTATTCAAAGGATGAATACTTTCTGCATCCCCGATATCGATAGCACATGCCATAGCCGTGTTTTCCTGAGATAAGGTCAGCTTTTGTGCTTCTCTTAACGCTGCCCAATCACTTTCTCCAGGTACAGGTTTTGCTTTATGGAAATTGGCCAGCTGAACATACAAAAATGGAAAATTTCCCTGTTGCCAACGCGCTCTCCAATCTTTAATCATCATAGGAAATAAGGTCTGGTAATTATATGCGGCAGATACATTCGCTTCTCCCTGGTACCAAATGACACCTTTCATCCCAAATGGAATAAGCGGGTTTATCATACCGTTATAAAGTAGCGAAGGGTAAGTTTGATAATTTTGAATCACTGGCAGCGCTGGTTCAAGACCTGACTTAAATTTCCATTTTCCTGCCAATGAAATCCTGGAATTGCCTTCAGTAATATAAATATCATCTGCAGGAGGATTCAATCCTCCCCCACCCCATAACATGGCTATTCTGATCGTCACCGTATTTTCTTCTGTTCTAACCAAACTTCCCGGCACTTTAAATGTGTGAAGGGGCGCTGCATTCCAAACATTTTTGCATATTTCCGTGCCATTGAAATAAATCGAATAATTCATCTCCGGATGGCCAGCATTCAGTGTCAGCTCTTTTTCTGCAAACGATGCCGGGAGTACGATTTTTTTCCGCATCCAGACGATCGTTTCTGCAGGCTTAATGCCCTGGTCTTTCAGCAATCCTGGCACGTTCATTTCCTGCCAGTCCGCATCGTTGTAATCAGGAGCGGAAATCTCTTTTTCTGCAGCAGCTGGTGGCTGATACAGCAACTGCCAGAAGCGAATGGTATTCAGACTATCAGTTACAAAATCCGCTGGTACTGGCATGCTTCCCTCCGCAACCCGGCTACTGGTGAGTGATGAGGTGAGCAGTTTATCACGGCTTGTCCAGGCTTCTACCGGTGTGCCGCCCCAGGTACTTTGTATAATGCCCACAGGAACATTTTGATCTCGATGAATTTTCCGGGCGAAATAGTAAGCCACTGCCGAAAAGTCTTTCACAGTTGCGGTATCGCAAACCTTCCATTTTCCAGATAAAATATCTGGTTGTTCTTTTACTTCTATATCATGGTCTACCACAAGAAATCTAATCTCAGGGAAACCCGCATGTTCTATTTCTTCCCTGGCATTACCCGCCTGCTGTACCTGCCATTCCATATTCGACTGTCCGGAAGCCAGCCATACATCTCCAATAAGAATACCTTCAAGGATAATAGTAGCTGCAGGATTTCCGCTCGATATTATCTTGAGTGTATAAGGGCCACCAGCTTTAAGTTTAGGGAAATGCACCATCCATTTCCCATCCTTACCCGTTTTAGTATCGACAGTTTCTTTGCCCAGCTGTGCTTTAATAGAGGCGCCGGGTGTGGCATTGCCCCAAACAGGAATTAAAATATCTCTTTGCAAAACCATGTTACTTCCAAATACTTTTGGCAGAGACAATTGGCCAAAGCAATAGTTATGACCGAACAGGGGTAATGTAAAAACTATTAGCAACAATACTATTCGCCAGATTTTTGATAAGCAAAACATAGTTTGAAATTATTTATTTTGACATCATCTTTTTAATACTTTCAGCTTATCCAATCGAGCCAGTTAGAGCCGGATGATATTGAGGAGGAATACATCGTTCTCACGGATATCCAGCTCTTTTGTAAAAGGAAGACCAGCTTTAACAGCTACCATTTCCCTGGATACAGGAGCACCATCATTTTGTTTCTTTATTTGTTCTACCTGTTGCTTATTAAGCTGGGCAGGCTTGCCAAGAGAAAGATAAGAAGTATACGCATCGTTGTTACGGTACCCAACCTTGTATATTTCAAGTGCATAATTGCCTTCCGGAACATTCGCGATACTAACTTTTAATTTCCCTTTAGAGAACGCAGGAAGATCACGAACATAATAATCCTGGTTATGTACGGAATCGCCAGGATGCGTATTGGTAAAGTCCCAGGCCAGCACCTGTATATTACCCACTGAATCCTTGCATACCCATGAAGTAGAATCGTTGTTAACTAATTCCGTGTTTCCCAGCCTGTTCATAAACTGATAAGCGTAGAACACCGGTTTATTGATACCCTGCGTACTTAGCATACCAAATCCGCCGTGGAACGGCGTAAAGCGAGGACCTGCCTCCTCGAATATATCTGTAAACACCCAGTACGACATAGAATTGGCAGCATTACCTACCTGTTTTATCTTTTGCAGGACGTATGCCGCTTCGTGATAGCTGTCATGAATAGGGTCTGCAGGCGTATAGGATGCACTCCATTCGGTATAATGAAGCTCCAATTGAGGCATGGTAGAATTGGTAATTTCTTTGCGGGATTGCAATACATCACCACTGACACTCATAGGATTTTTGTCCAGCACCGTACCAGAACGGCCAAATTCATCCAGGTATCCCTGCTTTACACCATAGGCATGTGTGCTGATAAAATCTATAGGCACCTGATGTTTCTGGCAGTAGGCAATCATTTCAGGTTCCCAGGCAGCACCGGCTGTACCAGGGCCTCCAACACGATAGGACGCATTCACACTTTTGATTGCTTTTGCACTATAAGTATATAATTTGAAATAGTCATCTTGCGTGCCTGCCCAGAAACCATCTAAGTTAGGTTCATTCCAGACTTCAAAGTACCAGGTCTTTACTTCTTCGGCACCATAGCGTTCCGTAAAGTGACGGGTTAGATTTTCTACCAGTGCTCCCCACCTTTCATAATCTCGGGGTGGGGTAACATTTCCACGCCACCAGAAGATAGTTTTGGGGCCACTTGCCAGTGCCGATGGCATAAAACCCAGTTCCACAAATGGTTTCACTCCAATACTATGTAAAAAATCAAATAGTACATCAATATACATGTAGTTATATACCGGATTCCCTTTATCATCCTGAGTATACACTGCCATGTCGTCCGAGAGGAGGCCATGCATACGAATATATCTGAAACCACATTCTTTCTTTACATAAGCCAGCTGTTGCTGCCAATCGGCTCTGAGGCCTTCATTAGCGCGTCCGGCACCCACACACTCATTAAACATGGTATTGAGCTTACCGGATGATTTGTTAAAATCGATATTAATGACACGCGACGGAATACCTGCCTGCTGGTCTTTTTTCTTTTGTGCATGCGATGATCCTCCAATAGCCATCAGCAGGATCATTAACAGTCCTATATTTTTCTTCATTTTTAAAAATCATTTAATGGTTCATCTTCCACTGAACACCTGCTGGGCAAACAAGAACAGATTACGGTCCCACTCTCTGTTGTCGTGTGCATAATTGCTTACTGTCCAAACATGCGGTATATCATTTTCTTTGAGGTACTGATGTACCTTTTCGCTCACCCAGAAAAGGCCATCCTTATCTCCACAACCGACCCATAAGAGTTTCAGGTTCTTCCTGGCACTTTTCATATCCGGGATGAATTTGACATCATTATACATTCCACCAAACATATTGGTATTGGGCGCCGATGAAAAACCACCTACGTAGGCAAAGGTCTCCAGATGATAAAGGCCGATATTAAAGGATTGGCCGCCACCCATCGACAATCCTGCCAGTGCGCGATATTTACGATTACTGATAGTGGAATAATGGGAATCGATATAAGGGATGATATCTTTTATTAAATCATCTTCAAATGCTTTTCTATAACCTTCAAAATTATCCGCTTTTCCAGAGCGATTAGCCGCAGTGGTATCATCCACCGTTAACCGGGCATCACAGTTAGGAAAAACAATAATTACAGGTTTCATTTTACCATCTGCAATAAGATTATCTGCAATATTATCTGCCTGGCACCATTCTGTCCATTGGCGATAATCGGCTCCAATCCCATGCAACAGATAAATAACAGGATATTTCTTCGCAGGGGAATATCCCGGTGGCGTATACACGCTCATTTCCCGGCGTTTGCCCAATGTTTTGGAATCGTATTGAACGATGCTCAGTTTTCCATGAGCGATACTATCGCGCTGCATGTTAAAACCAGCGGGGGGCGCAGGGAGGGTTGTGATAGGCTCAGCACTGACAGTTTTCACATTTTGTGCCGGGCAACTATGACCAACCGCAATAAACAATATGGCTGCAAATAAAAATTTCATTGTATTATTTTTTTTAATTTTTACTCATTCCAAACCAATACGCCAGCAGGTTCCAGCGTTTTATTCCCTATCAGGATTTTCGCATTTGCCGGCAATTTCATTTCATAATTTTCAGAAGAATAATTAATTGCCACATAAAATCCATCTCGCCAATAAGCATATACGCCAGCTGGATAATGCGCTACCTCAGCACCTACTTCCTTATAATTCGTTTCCAATATTTCCTTTTCCAGCTTCATGTCATCCGTTACCACGCCAATATAAGTTACGGTGCCTTTACCTATATTTCTTTTTACAACAGCAGTGGTACCTTTGTAAAACTGGTCGTTGTAACTTGCCAGGATAGTAGTGCCATCATCCACTTTTAGCAGATCTCCCCAGATATTCCAGGGATAATGATTCTGGCCGGAGAGCACATCACCCTTGCTATAGGGTATAATCATATCACTGTTGGTAATATGCGCACCAATCAATGCTGATAGCGGTGCTGCCGTTTCTCCTTCCCAGAAATGGCCGTTACGGTCCATGGTAGCGGTACGGCAGGTAATGATCAGATGGCCGCCCTGCTCCACATACTGTGTCCATTTCTTTATTAGCGCCGGATCTGCCATTTCATAAGCAGGAATGATGACAACCTTGTAGTCAGATAAATTTGCGTTTTCATCGACAACATCTACTGGCGCACCAAAAGATGCAGCTATTTCCATGAATTTAACTGGGTAATTCCATGAATCCCAGCGCACATTCTGCTTTTGTCTGTCGATAGTCCAATAGTTCTCCAGGTTCCAAACGATAGCAGTTTTTCTTGCTGCCAATTGCTGTGGCAATGATGTGCCAGGCTTATACAGCTGCCTTAATTGTTTGATTTCCTTGTTAAATTGAATGTATTCTTCCCCGCCTTGCGAAGGCGTTATACCATCGGTCTTAATCACTGCCCCATGGTATTGCTCTGCGCCATAAAGAACCTGCCGGAAACGATAAGAGCAGGCGAGTTTACCGCCCGCAGCAAAACTATGATACAGCCACATTCTGACAGTACCCGGTAAAAGCAAAGAGGCTTGTGTTGCCCAATTAGTAGGCCCTGGCTGCATTTCCATTACACCGCTCACCCCACCTACTGATTTATAATATTCGGAAGCAAACAACAGTGTTTTACTATCTCCTAATCTGAAGCCCAGACTACCATTATTGCCGGCACCTCCATTGGGATAGGCCGTATAAGCCGCGAAATCCAGTTTCTTGGTCAGTCTTGGATTCGCAGCAGGACTGATAGCTGTATAATTAGTGGTAATGTATTGGTTTGGAGAGATGTTTTTTCTTAATGCTGTTGCCTGAAAATCCAGGAATGCCGCCTGCTCATCAGCGGAATACCTTTTAAGGTCGAGCAATGCATGTGGGTTATTTCCCCACCAGTTCACCAGAGTGAGGTTAGGAATAATTACCTGGTTGAAACTATTGTATCGCTGGCTCCAGAATGCCGCTCCCCAGGCGGCATTCAAGGTTTCAATAGTTTTATATTTACGTTGCAACCACTGCCTGAACGCTTGCTGCGCTGCCGGACTATAATCCGTTTTTGCATCCGGCTCATTGTCTAACTGCCAGCCCACTACGTTTTTATTCTGTCCGTAATGCTTCGCCAATGCAGTAACAATTCTTTCAACAAAGAACTTGTATTTCGCATTTGCATTTGAGCCAAGACCACGGGTACCATGTTCTCCACGTATATAATTCCCATACATGATATAGGTTTCCGGGTACTTCTCCCCCATCCAGGCCGGCATGGTAGCAGAAGGTGTGCACAGCAGTACTTTCAGGTTATTTTTCTCACAAATACCAACAACCTTATCCAACCACTTAAAGTCGAATTTACCCTCTTCCGGCTCCAGTCGAAACCATGCGAATTCTGCAAGGTGCACGAACTCATATCCCATGTCGGCAATTTTCTTTATATCCCGCTCCCATTGCGATTCGTCCCAATGTTCAGGATAATAGTAGATGCCAGTGGTGATCAGGTCTTTTTCAGGAAAAAACTTTTTGATCTCCTGTGACTTTGCCTTAAACCCTGTTATTAAAATTGCTAAAAAAGCAATGACGATACGTTTATTCATCTGCAAAACCTTTTTCAATAATCAAGTTTAGTCTACGGATATTTTTGTTGTAGATGAAATGCTTTTTGAAGAGTTGCCAACTTGTAATACAAACTCACCTGGCTCTACGTTCCAGGCTTTTTTAGCTTCATCATAAAATGCCAGATCAGCAACTTTAATTGTCAGTTCAACAGTTTTTGTTACTCCTGGTTGCAAGGTAATTTTATCAAAAGCCTTTAGTTCTTTTTCGGGGCGCATTACGGAGCATACCGGATCACTTACATAGAGCTGCACTACTTCCGCTCCTTCGCGGGCGCCTGTATTTTTTAAAGTGCAGGTAACATGAATCAAATCTCCGTTCTTATAATGCTTTTTGTCTGTTGATAAATTATCTATTGAAAAGCTGGTATAGGAAAGACCATAACCGAATGGAAACTGCGGAACGATTTTCTTTGTATCAAACCAGCGGTATCCCACCAGGATGTCTTCTTCGTAATTTACACGCAGGTCTCTGCCAGGAAAGTTACCTAACGCATGTGCAGGCGACTGGTCCAGCGATACCGGCAAAGTAAATGGCAGTTTTCCGGAAGGATTCACTTTACCACTCAGCAGGTCTGCCACCGCATTACCTGCTTCCATTCCTCCATACCAAGACCATAGTATTGCTGGTACACGTTGTACGATGCCAGATAATTTCACAGGAGAGCCGGCAACAATTACTACTACTGTTTTAGGATTTGCTTTGGCTACTTCACGGATGAGCACATCCTGGCCATAAGGTAAATCCATATTCTGTTTGTCGGAAGATTCGGTATCAAAATCATGGTTCAATCCACCGAAGATGATAACTACGTCTGACTCTTTTGCTACCTTTACCGCTTCGTCAATTAATTTCCAATCGATTTTATCGGTGCTAGACTGGCCAGCATTGCTGCCTTCCTTGAAAGTGGATTGTTTTTCATACCCTTGTGCAAAATTAATTTTCACATCAGCACCGAACTTTTTTCGTATAGCCTCCAGCGGTGTAATTTCATATAGTGCTTTTATCTCGGAACTGAGGCCACCATTACAATGTTTGCGGGTAGCGTTATCGCCGATAACGGCGACGGATTTTATTGTTTTGAAATTCAGCGGAAGCAGGTTATCGTTATTCTGCAATAGCACCGCCGCTTCTGCGGCATCGTTATAGGCCGCCTGCTGATGTGCTGCTGTATTCATTGTTCCTTTTGCACGTTTTGCTTCATCAAACATTTTTGTGGCAAACATTACGCGCAGGACATTGGCTACCTTTTCATCGACCACGGATAAGGGTACTTTTCCTTCCTTTACAGCGCTTATTAACGGATTAGCAAAATACCAATCATTATAATCTGCTTTATCTGTTCCCATTTCCAGATCCAGGCCTGTTAAAGCAGCTTTCACTGTTGTGTGGGCAGCCGACCAGTCGGTCATCAGCACACCTTTAAATCCAAACTCATTACGAAGGATATCCCTGTTGAGGTATTCATTTTCTGAACACCAGTCGCCTCTGAATTTATTATATGCTGCCATTACGGTGTAAGCATTTCCTTCTGTTATAGCGGCTTTGAATCCTGGCAAATAGATTTCACGTAAGGCACGTTCACTCATATGCACATCTACAGAGTCTCTGTGTGTTTCCTGGTTATTGGCCAGCCAGTGTTTTACACTGGAAGCAACATCTTTTGATTGCAGGCCTTTGATATAAGCCACGGCCATGCGTGCCACCAGTACAGGATCTTCACTGAGGTATTCAAAATTCCTTCCACAGAGTGGTGAACGAATTATGTTAACACCTGGTCCCAGCAAGACATCCTTCTTACGGAAACGAGCTTCTTCTCCGAGCGCGAGGCCTCGTTGATAGGCCAGTTGTGGATTCCACGTGGCCGCCAATGCTGTACCGGGAGGAAAGCAAGTAGCTGAATCATTTGTCCAGCCGGCATATGCCCAGTCGTGGCGGTTTATTTCTGCGCGCACGCCATGAGGTCCGTCGCTCAATGCCCATTCAGGAATTCCCAGGCGTTTGATACCTGCTACATAAAATTTTGAATTGGCATGCAATAGGCCCACTTTTTCTGCGAGCGTCATCTGGCGCAGCAGCGACTGGATCTTTTTCTCCTGATTCATATCATTTGCCGCCAATTGTGCGCTGGCTGCACCGGACATCAACAGTACTGTTACACCAAGCACCATCTGCCTTACGATTCTTTTCATTTTCTTCAATTTTCTATATCAATATTTACTTTTATCAATTGCTTGCCAACTGCTGCCTGGCTGTTATTCCATTGGTTGCAGTATCGCTGCAAAACCGCCACGGCGAAGCATTGCCACATCAACCGCACTGTTCTTGTCTACTACCAGGTACTTTGTTATCAACGCCTTATCGTGGTTCCCATCACTGATCAGTGTCAGCTTAAAACGACCACCATCAGGCAGGAAACTGAAATTCAGCTGCTCTTTTTTCTCCTTCATTTCCGCGTTAATACCACCAATAAACCAGACATGATCTTTACGGCGTGCCAGTATCACCTCTTTGCCAGGATAGCCTTTCAATAATTTAGTATCATCCCATGCTGCAGGCACTTCTTTCAGTAATGCTTTAGCAGCATCAGGTAGTTCCTGATAACCTTCGGGGCGATCAGCCATGTGCTGGAGACCGGATTCAAATACAATACTGAGCGCCAGCTCATGGCCGTAGGAAGTAATATGAGGATATTGTGAATTCGTAAATGTAACGGGCGTATAATCCATTGGCCCTACCACGTTGCGGGTGAAAGGCAGCACTGTATTATGATTTGGAGCAGCCATCGTAAAGTCAGGTCCATTATTGTACCACTCCGCACCACGTACGGCTTCATAGGTCATCAGGTTTGGATAGGTCCGTGTCCAGCCCCGTGGCACCAGACATCCATGGAAATAGACCATCATATTGCATGCTGCCGCATCTTTCAGTATATCCAGGTAATATTGGATCATACTTTGTTTCTCACTCTCAAAAAAATCTACTTTGACACCGGCAACACCTAGCTTCTTTAGTTTTGTAAATTCTTCCACGCGGCTCTCATGGGTCAGTAACCGGTCGCGGGGGGTGGAGCTAACATAGGTATGCGGGCCACCCGAGTTATACCACATCAAAGGTTTCACTCCTTTGGAATGAATATATTGCAGTGCATCTTCCAGCTTACCACCATTGCTCATTTCATCCCATTCCCAGTCGAGCAGCGTATAAGGCCAGTTCATTTCTGCAGCCAGATCAGCAAATGCACATACTATTTTATAGTCTTTCGTTCCGTGGTTGCTGGACCAATAATTCCAGGAAGCAATGCCAGGCTTGATCCAGCTGATGTCTGTAAGCGCAGCAGGTGTTGAAATATCATCGACTAAAGTAGAGGCTACAATATCAGAAAGGGAGCCTGCGATAATCACACGCCATGGCGATTGCCAGGGAAGCGTGATGGTAGGTTGCGATGCTCCCAGTCCTCTCCCATCCCATTGGTCAGGAAAGGTAAGTTTGTAGTTTGATTCATTATTTTCATTACTCAGTTTGGTACCACAATAACTACCTGTAACATCTGCTTCGTGGAGCAGAAACCAGCAGGTGGTATCTTTTGTGCTGAATAGCGCAGGATAACACCATTGTGCTTTTTGAACACCACTATCTTTCATTGCAGTATACAAGCCTTCATTGGCAGTATTCCATTTCTCCATCCATCGCGTGGTTTCCTTTGGAATGGAGTAGGTTGTCAGTTCATCTTTAACGACAAAAGTCCCCTGTGGTTCAGGGAACTCATATCGGAATGCGATACCATCATCATACGCTCTCAAAACTAGATTCAGACTGGCTTTGGAAGGATTCTCAAAAGAGATGACTATTTCATTGGCCGCATTGGTACAAATGGATTTCTTTCCATGCAACGCGGTATACTGCTCCTTGATGGACCTGGGCCTGCCCGCATGCAGGAATTTCATTTCTTTTGAAAAATCCTGATCACTGCGAGACAGCCCCAGATCGATACGAGGAATGGCTTCGGTCGTCTTACCCTGACTATTGTAAACCGCTTTTATATACCATCCCCCGACATCATCATCCTGTGTTGAGAATAAGGAAACACTTATGCGTTGATTGGGCGATCGTATTGTTATTTTTTGTGCAAATGACATATTGTACATTGCAATCAGCACAACAGATAATATCGCTAATTTCATTTTTACCATGTCTATATTGAATCGTTAGTTAGCTCCAGCCAGGAGTGCATTGATGGTTCTTTGATCCAGCACCGTATTATTTCGTCTGTCCAATGCGACTCCGGTATCCCAATAAAATGGTTTCATACCATTGGCAATGGCTTGTTTTGTAATGTAGGTGAGCCAGTAATCCACGGCATCGTTATGTGTGGCAAGGTCTTTAGGTACATACTTACTATTTCCGCGTCTGTAGGCTCCATATTCACCAAGTAAGACAGGAATATTTTTATCAGTAAATTTTGTTTTCATTTTACTGAAGACGTTTATCACATCGCTTTCTTCGCCCCAGGTGGCATTACGATCCGGTTCGATGGCAGAATGATGTCCGGCACCCCAGTAGTAAAACATTTTACCCCAGGATGCGTCGCCATCCATCAGCAAACAGAATTGAGAAGGACCGTAAAAGTGAACTTCTGCCATCATGCGATCTTTCACAACGTCGGTAGGCAATGCATTCATCAGGCTATTGGTTTTATCTATATCTGTTGAAGGCCCTTGTACTACCAGTACCCTGTAGCTATTACGGCCACCAGTGGAGCGAACCGCATTAACAAATGTTTGATGATAGCTGTTTAGAATGGTCATTTGTTCCGCATTTTCTGCCGGTGGTTCGTTGGCACTTGCAAACATCAGGTGTTCATCAAAATCACGCATGGTGGTGGCAATCTGCTCCCAGAATGCTTTTTGTTTTGCATTGACGGAATCTTGTTTAGCGCTATTGATATTCGCATCCAGCCATCCGCCATCCCAGTGAATATTGAGTAAAACATACATATCGTTGCTGACACAATATTGCACTACCTGTTTTACGCGACTTAACCATTCCTCCTGAATTTTGGCAGTAGCCTTATCTGCGTGCTGATCCCAGGAACACGGCAGCCTGATGGCATTGAATCCTTGTTGCTTTATGGTTTTGATAAATGCCTCAGTGATCAAGGGATTTCCCCATGCGGTTTCTCCTCCGATCGCCTCCAGTGTATTTCCAATATTCCATCCTAGTTTGAATTTGGCCGCCAGCTGAACCGCATTGCTACTCATGCCGCTGGCATCTGCGGACAAAGGCGATTTATTATACCCTGGGTATATGCTGCTAGTTTGCTTAATATTAACTCTCCTTACCTGGCTGGCGCCTGCACTCACCTCCAACACTGCCGAACGGCTGGCACCAGTAGTATTAGCCAACGTAGTTAGTCGCACAGTAGCCTCACCGTTATTACCCGTAGCCTTCTTTACCTGCAACCAGGCATCAGCCGGATTAGTGATGGTCCATTCTACATTACTCGAAATGGCTATATCAGCAGTTCCTCCATCGGACTGGAAAGAAACATCCGATGGAGAAACTGATAATGTTGCTGTAATGGAAGTCTTCTTACTACAGCAGGTGATTGTAACAGCGAGTATGCAAAGCCCAAGCGCAGTATACCTTTTGTTGATTTTCATATATGCTTAATTGGTTAGAAGGTTGATACTATTTAATCTTTACCACTCGAATATTATCAACAGCCGCCCTTAAACCTGAAGTACTCGGTGCAGCAGTGAAATTTTTTGTCTGGATACTTATAGCGCCACTGCCATTATTGCCTAACAGGGTGGTCAGGCTACCGGCTGCGGAGCCTTTACCATCGTTGGACCTTAGGAGAGACAAAGGAATAGTAACTGTCTGCCAGCCTTTGGTGGTGAAAGGTACCACAGTACCATCCGCGGCTTGCCAGGGTTCATATCGGGCCAGGTAATCAAAATTATAATCTTTCACTACATACATGGATGTTCCAGTCCAGGCAGCAGGAACATTGATTTCAAACTTAACAGCATATTGGTCTGCAGGCACATTTAAACTATCTACAGGCACCCATTGTACTTCGTTGGTATTTATACTACGTCCGCCATTCCACCAGTTTCCATCGCCGGCAGGTAATGGATCATTTTGCAGAACGGCGTAATAGCCGTTATTTCCGGGAAAATCGGTGCTGCTGTTCTCCGTATTGGCGCCCCAGCTAAAAGTATTGATATCATCAAAATTGCAGAGCATACCTGTTTTCAGGTCATTTACATTAAATGGTGTAGTAGCAGTCCCTGATTTGGTAGCGATAGTTACCGGGCCACCTTGTGTAAGTGCAGGCAATACGAATCCGAGGGAAGTTCCATCACTGGCTTCTTTAAATTGAGTAACAGACGTACCGGCGAAAGTAAATTTCTCTACAAAAAATAAATTCAGACCAGTGATATACACAGAATCCCCTTCGTGGGCATTTTCGTTGGAAATTGCTGTTATCGATGGCGGCGGTGCTGCAATACTGAAAGTAAACGTAGTAGCGCCATGCGTAGTAACATAACGGATAGTATTCAGACTTTCTGCAGGCACCGATGGGAAAGGTATTACGGCAGGTACCAGCACCGCTGCACTGGTATCCGAGAACATAACACTATTGATAGTGGCAGGTACTCCATTGAATGATATCTGTACGGCATCCCTCAGGTTATGTCCGATCAGCACTACATATTGTCCAGTGGTGATAGTATTCACCAGGGTATCCGCTGGGGAAGCCGCATAATTTCTGACACTGGTTATAACCGGGCCAGCACCTGCTTCGTCCTTTTTACAGGCAGATTGCAAGCATGTAACAATTACCGCCAAAACAACAAACTGGAAGCTTTTATATAGATGATGGAAGATTGATTTATTCACGGTATAATAATTTTGCTGTTAGAAATAAGATACCGGTGGTTCCTGCAGTTTAGGATTAGCAGTTACCTCAGAAGAAGGTATCGGGAAGGTAAAACTTTGAATAGTGGCAGGTGTAATTACACCATAGGCGCTTGCTGGTGTTAATACACCGCCAGACAAGGTAAAGGTTACACGTGATTCACCATTTAATTTGCTGATGGCCTTTGCAGGATTGTAGTAAGACAAACGTACAAGGTCTGTCCAGTACTGACCTTCTCCTGCAAGTTCTATTCTTCGTTCATTAAACAACGTATCAATATCGATTTTGGTAGCCGGGTCCATGCCTGCTCTTGCCCGGACTTTATTGAAATATAACATCGCATCAGCATCTGTGGTAACAGTGCTGTTACCGAGTTTAGCTTCTGCATACAGCAAGTAAACATCTGCCAATCTTAAGAGTGCATTATGCTCCGTTGAAGATGTCTGCGTCATTGTAGGCGCATTATTATCCTTATTGGTACCGATGATATGTTTTTTCAATCCACAGCTTCCTGTAAATTTATAACCACCGCCAGCAGCATTCAACTCCGGATAGTAATCACCGTTAATCATGAAAGTCGCTTTACGTCTCACCGAATCTTTGGTAGTGTATAGCTCATACATCTCCACAGTTGGCTGAATATTAAACCAGCCTGCCTGTCCATTGGCAGATATTTCGGTACCACCGGGAGAATATATCTGCAGCATATTCCCTTCCAGCCAGGCGCCGCCAGGAGCCCATTGCAGTGCGAACAATGATTCCGGGTTATCGTTAAACTGTGTTTTAAACAGGTCAGCATAATTTGCCTGCAAGGACAGGCCACTGTTTTTGCAAACATTGCCCGCATATTTTGCGGCGCTGTCCAGCAAGGCCTGATCTCTGCTACCGCTATGATTTAATCCGGCAGCAGTCAGATAAACCTTTGCCAGCATTCCCTGTGCAGACCAGGTAGTCAATCTTCCTGCAGCATCGGTAGCAGGTAGATTAGCAGCGGCAAACGTCAGATCGTTAATAGCGAATTTGTAAACATCCGCTGTTTTAATACGATTTATCAGTGGGGAGATGATCAGCTTACTGTTATCTTCGATGATAGGCACTGCTCCCCAAAGCACTGCCAGATTATAATATGCAAACCCGCGTATAAAGCGCGCTTCAGCAATGGCTGCATTTTTATCTTTATCAGGAATTGTGTTGGGCGATTTTTGCAGAATCGCATTAATGGTCACATTACAGTGTGCAATGATTTTGTACATCGACTTCCAGTTGGAAATCATGATACCATTCATGCCGGTAACGGTGAAAGTATTTAGCTGTACTGCATCACCCCAGTAACCTACCGCCATATTTCCACTCAGTACATCGCCAACAGGTAAGTAACAGTTATAGTTCCAATCACCCCAGGGACTGCCGGCATACAATGCCGCAGTAGCCAGCCTGAGGTCACTGGTAGTTTGATAAAAATTGTCGGCACTTATTTGTGACAACGGTGGACGGTCCAGGAAACTTTTGGAACATCCTGTCATCATTATAATGATCAGGAAGCAAGCGATTATATTAAGGCATATTGATCTCATAATTATTCGTATTTGCAGATGAATACTTTATTTAGTCAGTTTAATGTTGGCACCTATGGTAAACACCCGTGGTTGCGGATAATAGCCATTGTCAACGCCCGCAGACAGTGGGTCCCATGATCCGATCTCAGGGTCCATTCCCTTGTAGTTGGTAATAAGGAATGCATTGGAAACATTAAAGTACACTCTCAGCGATTTGATGCTGGCCATAGAAGTCAGCTTCTCTGGCAGTGTATAGCCTAAAGAGATATTCTTGCATCTTAAAAAAGTGCCGCTCTCAACGAACTTGTCGGAGTTACGGTTATTATCATTCGTATTATCATTTCTGAGGCCTACGATCCTTGTATCAGGGTTGGTAACCTTAATATTATCGATATCTGTAGCGCTGCCGTTAGGATCTATCAGCGTCAGTTTTGCATACCCCATTAATGCGCGGAGGTAACCAAAACTTGTACCTGGATACTCTCCATTTACACGAAGCTGATTGAATACCTTGTTGCCGATGTTGGCAGCAAAAAATATATTCAGGTCGAAATTTTTATAGGAGAAAGTATTGTTAAATCCAATCTGGTATTTAGGTATAGGGCTACCTAAAAATGTCTGGTCACGCTCATCGATAACACCGTCGCCGTTAATATCCTTGAACTTGAGGTCGCCATACCAGATACTTCCGCCGGCAGCGCCTACCGGTAACGGCTGGCCATTTTTCGTTGGCAGCGCATGTGTTTTAAAGTCTTCTCTTGTTGCAAAAACACCGCCGTCAACAACATATCCATAGAATTCTCCGATAGATCTGCCAACGATGGTTTTGCTATAGGTTCCGTTGAGGGAAGCACCATCAGTATTGAGTTTGAGAACTTCGTTAATATTGCGGGAAACAGTAACATCTGTTTTCCAGGTGAAATTTTTTCTTTTGATATTGGTGGAGCTGATACGGAAATCAAAGCCTTTGTTATTGACCGTACCCACGTTAACGTAAGGCGCATCCAGCGATCCCGGCGACCATCCTATTGCGGTTCCGGAGTAGAGTGGTAACGGGATTTGCAAAACCAGACCATCGGTTTTACGATTGTAAAAATCTACAGAGAAATTTATTCTCCAGTTAAACAAGTTACCGTCGAGACCAATATTGGTATATTTTGTTTTCTCCCACTCTACATAAGGGTTACCTACATTTTGCGTCAGCTGCGCGATGCCGGTGAGCCCAGTGGCCACCGTGGCGAGCGTAGAGGTATAAGCATAATCCCTGATGTTTTGGTTATTGGTTAATCCATAACCTAATCTCAGCTTCAATTCATTAATTGCCCGCACATCTTTCAGAAATACCTCATTGTTCAACTTCCAGGCGAATGCTCCTGAATAGGTTGTTACCCAGCGATTATCGGGGGCAAACTTCGAAGAACCATCTGCGCGAACATTGGCTGTAAAAAGATATTTATCATTGATACCAAAGTTGATGCGACCAAAGTAAGACTCCTGGGCGTTCTGTCCTTTGATACCCGCATTGGTGGCGGTAGTAGGATCACCACTACTGATTACCTGCACGTTATTGGAAGGGAAATTACTTCTGCCGGCAAAAGAACTTTCATTTGTGCCCACCTGCGCTTCGTGACCAAGTAATATATTGGTATTGTATTTCTTATTAAATAAATGCTGGTAGGTCAGGAAATTCCTTACGGTAGTATAAATGTTTTGAGAAAAATTATAGGCAGCACTGTTGGTATTATTTTTCACCAAACCGAAGGTGTAGGATGGATTGAACTTATCTTCCGTAGCCATAGAAAAGCTTCCTGTCAGTTCATTCCGCAGACTGAGATCTTTGGTAAACGCAATTTCGGCATACAGGTTACCAAAAAGCTGGTTTCGTTTTGCTTCATCTTTATTAATGAGCGCAATGGCATAAGGATTCACGGTACTGTTGACCCAACCATTGGGATTATACGCGCCTCCCCAGCTGCCATCTTCATTCTTCACGGCGATATCCGGCGTCTGACTCAACGCTGTATTAATTACATTCGAACTTGTTGAGTTAACGTTTTCTTTGATATTCACCAACTGCAGGCTGGTACCGATCTTCAGCCAGTTGGTAGTTTTATTGTCGAGGTTTAGTCTTAACGACATCCTGCGAAACTTGGAGCCCAGGGCAATACCTTCCTGATTAAAATAAGAACCAGAGAGGAGATATTGTGTTCTGGTATCACCGCCGCTAACGGTGAGCGTATGATTGGTCATAGGTGCATTTCTGAAAAGCTCTTTCTGCCAATCGGTTCCATTTCCGAGGTATTTAGGGTTTGCAAATTCGGGACGGGTATCAAACCCCCAGCCTAATCCGGTATTGCGATCATTTATAAACGCTGCATATTCCCGTAGGTTCATTACCGGTAGTCGCTTCGCTATCTGCTGATAACCGGTATACATATCATACGCGATAGTTGGTGGAGCCACCTGTCCACGTTTGGTAGTGATTACAATAACACCGTTGGTAGCCTGGGAGCCGTAAATAGCAGTGGCAGAGGCGTCCTTCAAAACATCAATGGATTCAATTTCGGAAGGATTGATACCTGCCAACGGATTCACACCTGTGCCCAGGGTAGCGGTACCACCAATGATGATCCCGTCGATTACGTACATAGGCGAGCCTCCTCCAAAAGAAGACAGACCGCGGATCTGCACGGATACGGCACCACCCGGCTGGCCTGAAATCTGCTGTACCACAAGGCCAGGAACTTTTCCCTGAAGCGCCTGATCGAAAGTTACCGGCTGCGTTTTACGGATTTCCTCACCTGAAACAGAAGATATGGCGCCGGTTACATCGGGCCGTTTCACTTTACCGTAGCCAATAACTACAACATCACCCAATTGGGAAACGTTTTCCGTCAGCCCGATTTCTAAGGAAGTGTTCTTTGTAATAGCCAACTCTCTTTTTTGAAAGCCTATCATTGTAACTACCACAGTATTGCCTGTTGCAGCATCAATGGCGAATTTTCCTGTTTCATCTGTAATAACAAAGCGACTGGTGTTTTTTACAGAGACAGTAGCACCAGGTATAGGCGAGGCATTACCTGCATTAATAACTTTACCTGTAATTTTAAAATTTTGGGCGTGAAGATTTGTGCTGCTAAAGAATCCCAAAAGGATACCCAATAGCGGCAATATTCGCGAACGAATCATTTTGGTTGACTTCATGTCTTAGTTTTTTTCTTGAATAGATGGTAAACCCAACAGAATGAGCTAGTGATTTGCGTCATCTGCAGCTGTATGACCGTCCTCCTGCTATCAACGTGGAATAGTGCAGGCACCAGGACCGGACAAGCTGATTAATGAGGCCAGACGACCGTAGATGTAAATGTTTGAGGCAAAAGAATTAGTAGGGATATTAAAACGGTATAAAGGGGAATCGATACTGCCCAACGGACAGTCTTCCCTGCCAATAAATTCCTGAATGGAAAACTGGCAGGCATGTGGAATGACAGCAAATGCAGTTTCATATACGTGGATTAAGAGCTTTAAAGGTATAGCTATGGTAGCGCACTGCGGGGAGTCGATTGATTCAACTATATGCGCCAAATGTTTCAGACGGCTGATAAGATGCAGTAATAGCAGCAATTTCAGGTAATGGTATTATAGAAATAACACCCACCAGGTATAATCAGGAAGCCGGGCTTCATATTTGCATTCATCCAACATCACTGTTTCTCCCAACCCCGGCTTCCCTGATCATTTATTAGAATGGATAAAAAATATCAACATAGTGTAGAAGTACCTGACCTACCACCCTGCGTTTTGTTTCAAGACATTATTAGATAATGTGATCTGTGTATAAGGTATTTGTGCCAATCCTTTTGTTTCCTGGATCTTAGAAGCCAATATTGTTTTAGTAGTGTTTACGCCACCATTTTGGACAGTCACTGATTCAGCAATTGCCGAAGAAGCAACGTTGATGCCCTGGCGTAATAAGTCCCAATAACGTATACCCTCTGCTGCAAACTCCAGTCTTCTTTCATTCAGGATATTATCCTCGTTAACGGGCGTTTGCACAAAATCAGCGCCATAAGCTCTTTTGCGGACATCATCAAAGTAGCTCTGAGCGCCAGCGGAGCCAAGTTCAGCAGCCATCAACAATACATCTGAATACCGGATGGATACATAATCCTGATACTGGCTGATCATAAAGCTGACGCCTCCCATTTTTTCAGCAAGACTTTTCCCAGCCTCATCTGCCATAGGTGTATACTTCTTGATCGTATAACCAGTATATTCCCGCTGGTCTTTGATGTTCGTGAAGTTGAGCTTTTCATCATTAAAGGAAATGATAGAAGCAGTACGACGACTATCGGTAGGTGCAAAGGCATTCCAGAGCTTTGGATTAACTGTAGCGCCTCCCCAGCCCATGCCATATGGATAAATGCTTTGTATACGGATACCATATAATACCATCCAGGTATTGCCATCTACATTTCCGTTCCAGTCACTGGTAAAAGTGTATTTTATGGCAAACACGGTTTCTTTATTATCTTCTCCTGCATAATTATTCAGCGAAGCTGCTGGCCAAAGGTTGGCAAATTTATCAACCAGGCCAAAGCCACCGTTATTTATAACATCTTCCAGAGAAGCCAGCGCCTGGGCTTTGGAGATCTCTCCTACCACATCAGGCTTGCTGTAATAACCGGTGTAGTACAGAAACACACGACCCATCAGAGATTCAGCGGCCCATTTGGTAACACGCCCGTGCGTAGAAGGGTCTTGAGCAGGATAGCTCGTGGCAGGAAGATTGGCAGCAGCAAATTTCAGGTCCTGGGCAATGAGTTTATAAACACTGTCTGCATTTGCCTGTGGAACATTATCAGTGGTGGGTTTGGTAATCAATGGAATATTGCCCCACAACCTGACCATGTCAAAATAGCAATAAGCACGTATGAATCTTGTTTCTGCTTCATAGGTATTGCGTAAGGTGGTATTTCCTTTCCAATCTATGCCGTCGAGATGCGTCAATAGCATATTGGCACGGTATATCGCTTTATAATAAAGGCTCCAAGAATCCCCGAACAAATCCTGATCAGAAGGAGAACGCAGTTTATCAAATTCGTCCAGCATCTGGTAACCAAAACCATCGGCATTTCCGGTGCCACCAAAAGCCTCATCAGACATAATCGTAGAAGCTACGGGAAAGGCTATCCCACCTGACCACACACGCTGCAAGCCATCATATACACCTACCAGTGCTTTCCAGGCATCATTGGGTGTTTTGTAAAAATTCTGTTCGGTTGCACTGGTTACATCTTCCGTATCCAGGAAATCCTTTTTACAGGCAATCATAGACAATAACGCAGTAAACAGTATATAGTATTTAATGTTTTTCATCGCTTATTCATTTTAAATTAAAAACGGATGTTTGCGCCTACCATAAATGTTCTTGGACGTGGATAATATCCTAAGTCAACACCCGATGAAAACCCTTCATTATAACCAACTTCAGGGTCCATACCTTTATATTTGGTAAGGATGAAAGCATTTTGAACGGAAGCGTATACACGCAAATTTCCCAGGTAATTCTTCTTCAGCAATTTGGCGAAATCATAACCCAGCGTAATATTGCTGATACGAAGGAACTTGCCATCATGTACATACAAGTCTGAGAACTGCGACCAGTTTGCCCCATCTTCCGTAACTCTCGGAATCCTGTTGGAGGTACCTTCTCCATGCCAGCGGCCTAGTATTTCTGAGCTGTAATTGGCAAAGCCGCCCGGACTCCTCCATGACTGTACGATCTGATTACCAGATACACCGGAAGCCTGCACCATGAAGTCAAAACCTTTGTAGTTAAGGCTGATATTAAAACCAAAAGTAAAATCAGGATTAGGGTCACCGATTTTTGTTTTATCGTTGGCATCGATAACGCCATCGCCGTTCAGGTCCACAAAACGAACATCTCCTGGTTTTGCATTCGGCTGAATAAGCGCGCCGGACTTACTTTTATAAGCCTGTACTTCGTCTGCCGTCTGGAAAATACCGGCAGTCTTGAATCCCCAGAAATATCCCACTGGTTCACCATTGGCAGCGCGATAAAACTCGCCGGCATTGGCATACAGCACATTGGAATTACCATGCAGTACATGATCGTTCGTGGGAATATTGCCTATCCTGTTTTTATTGTAGGCACCGTTGACGCCAACAGCATAGTGGAAATCGGTACCAATAGTGTTATTATAGTTCAGGGAAAGTTCAACACCAGCATTCTTCACATCACCACCGTTGATCAATGGAGCGTCAGCACCAGCCGTTGCCAGGATAGGAACGGTGATCAGCCAGTCTTTTGTTTTCTTCACATAATAATCAAATGTCACATTCAAACGCTGCAACACGGTAGCGTCAAAGCCGATATTAGTCTGCTCTGATGTTTCCCATTTGACATTAGGATTTGCGATGCGGTTTGGAAAGGCTCCTTGTGTATTTACGCCTTCAATAGGTCCGAATATATAGGCGGTATTACTGAAGCTGATGGGAGACAAAAACTGGTATGCAGCCACATTCTGATTACCTACCTGGCCCCAGCTGCCACGAATTTTCAGGAAGTCAAGCCAATTAACATTTTGCATAAATTTTTCCCTGGAAGCAACCCAGCCTGCAGACACAGATGGGAAATAACCCCAGCGGCGATCGGGTGCAAACTTTGAAGAGCCATCCGCCCTGAAAGTCAGGTTCAATAAATACTTTTCCTGAAAATCGTATTGAAGGCGTCCGAAGTAAGACATCAACGCACTTGCTGTTGGGCCACCACTCAAACTCATATAAGGAGCACCCTTATTTACATTCTGTGCAACAGAAAGATAGGCATGCTGGAGATCAGCCACACGCAGATCCCAGTTACTACCATTCATGCCTACTGTCTGTGCTTTCAGTGAAGAGCTACCTGCCATCACACTGAAATGATGGTCCTGATGAACATTGAAATCATAGCTAAGTAAGTTATCAAACTGAATGGTACGGCCATTCCCCATTGATTGCGTTACTTTGGCTGTGTCGTTAAAGGAATAAATAGAAAGATGATATACCGGCGTATAGCCATGACTTTGATTAGCATTATAATTTAAACCGAGGCTGGAACGAAACTTCAATCCTTTAATAGGTTCTACCTGCAAATACACATCACCAAATAAGCCCTGGCTGCTGTTACGGTTCCTGGTGGTATAGTCCATCACTGCATATGGATTCGACTCTCCATTGTTCCAGGCCTGGTCTGGCTTACCAGGATACCAGCCTGTTTTGTCGCTGCTGAAATAATTACCAGCAGCATCGTACATAGGAAGAAGGGGGCTGGTGCTGAAAGCACTGCGTAGTGTATTATTATACTGACCATCTACCGCAATACCATGATTGTTCTGATAATTGAAAGTGATATGTTCTCCTATCTTCACGATATTCTGATATAAATTATGTTCAGAGTTAATTCTGAAATTGTAACGATCGAAATAAGAAATATTATCGCCACCTACAATACCCCCCTGGCTGGTATATCCCAGCGATAAGGAATAGATGGAGCCTGATCCTCCGCCTTGTACGCCCAGCACATAGTTTTGGGTAGGTACATTATTTTTGAACATCTGGTCCAGCCAGTTGGTACTGACTGGCATATTGTTTACAATGTCGTCACTGAAGTATGGCGCCTTTCCGGAGTTTACAGCCGCTTCGTTGATAATGGTAGCATATTCTTTTGCATTCAGTAATTTTGTTTTACGTGCAACCTGCTGCTGACCATAGAAGACATCGAGGGTAACCTGTGGTTTTTGATTTATTTTCCCTGTTCTGGTGGTCACCAAAATCACACCATTCGCGGCCTGGGAGCCATAAATAGCGGCAGATGCGGCATCTTTCAGGATGTCAATGGAGCCGATGTCTGCTGGATTCAGGTAAGAAATATCGGTAGTTTGAACACCGTCTACGATGTATAGCGGTGCAAAATTACCGACGGTACCTTTACCACGGATGACAACATTCATTCCTGATCCTGGTTGTCCGGAGTAGGAAGTAATTTGCACACCAGCTGCCTGGCCTTGTAATGCCTGTAAAGCATTGGTGGTATTCTGTTTCTGAATGTCGGCACCTTTTACCTGCACATTGGCTCCGGTGACGAGCTTTTTCTTCTGCACACCGTATCCTATCACGACAACATTTTCCAGTTGGCTTTCTGCTTCCTGCAATTGAATTTTCAGATCACTGGAAGTTACTTTCACTTCTTTCGGCACAAAACCTACCGAAGAGATAACCAGTACATCACCACTGGATGCAGTGATAGTAAATTTTCCGACACCATCGGCGATGGTGGAAGTATGTCCACCCTTCACCGCCACAGAGGCTGCCGACACAGGTAACGAAGTGGTCTGACTGGTGATCGTTCCACTTACCCTGACAGTTTGTGCAAAGGTATTTTTACTAAGGGTACACATTAAAATTATACCCAGTAGTAGCAACATTCGCAAGCGAATAGTTTTAGCTGACTTCATACGTGAGAATTTAAAATTGGCTACTTTTTTATTATTAGTGGTTTTCCTTCATACACCACTTCTTTATCGCATTTTGTATCAAGATCCAGTTGTCTGGCTTTATCAGGAGTGATCATATTAATGCGGAATGTCCTTTTCTTCAACATATTTTTGAACGAACCTTGACGGTTACCAATGGTGATGGTGGCAGTTTTCTCATCATACTTTATTGGAATAATAGTATAGGCGCCATTCTCATAATTATAGTTGGTTCCTTCATCTTCATAGAGATTAAATGATGCATCTGCACCAGTATAAATATTTAAGGTGATGATAGCTGGTTGTTTTTCAGAAGTATATTGTAGCTCGGGGCCAAAAGGAAGGATAGACCCGGCTTTCACGAATAGCGGCATACGTTCATAAGGTGCTGCTGCCACTATTTTTTGACCGGCATTGTACCATTTCCCTGAATAAAGATCATACCAACCTGCACATACTGGCAAGTACATATCACGTTGCGTTTGCTTGTATTCATACACGGGGTTTACAAGAATAGACGGACCAAACATATACTGGTCGGCAATATTCAGTACAGCAGTATCTTTGGAAAAATCCATAGCAAGGCCACGCATGATCGTATAATCATTGTGATAACTCCAGCCGGCTAATGAGTAAATATATGGGAGCATGCGGTAACGCAGCTTATCATAGTAGACAAAGCTTTTGTAGGCAGGATGATCTTCTGGTGCGGTATTGAATACTTCGCGGAAAGGAAACTGTCCATGTGAACGGAACAACGGAACGAATGCGCCAAACTGAGACCAGCGTGTCATTAACGCTCTCCACTCTTCCAGGTTCTCTGCATTAGGTTTCTCAAATTTCTGCGGCACTACAAAGCCCCCAATATCCATTGTCCAGTATGGAAGTCCGGACATAGAGAAGTTAACGCCTGCTGCTATCTGGGCTTTCATGTCCACCCAGGTAGACCCAATATCACCGCTCCAGATGGCCGCAGCATAGCGCTGTGAGCCCGCAAAGCCGGAACGTGTGAGCAGGAAAACCCTTTTACCAGGATCAGTAGCCCGCTGTCCTTCGTAGATACCTTTAGCATTTTGCAGCGGATACGCATTGAGGTATTCGGCAGCGCTGCCTAAGGCAGTCGGCGTCATCTGGAGTTTTCTTTTCTCCGGACTTACATTGGAAAGAATATCCGGCTCACTGGCATCCATCCACCAGGCATCGATGCCTTTAGTATAAATTTTTTGATTGATCAGGTCCCAGAACCCTTTCCTGGCGGAGGAATTGAAAGCGTCATAAAAAGTAGAAATATAACCTTTACCGATCCAATCTCTTTGTTGATCTGCTATATTTCTTTTATACAGCCATTCATTTCTATCAAAATTATTATAAGCAGAAATGCCATCATAAAATTTTGGCCATACAGATATCATGATCTGTGTGTTGTATTTCTTATGCAACAAACTAATCATGCTATCAGGAGAAGGGAAACGCTTTTCATCAAATTCCTGGCTTCCCCATTCTGCTTCTTTCCAATAACTCCAGTCGAGCACAATATTATCGATAGGTATTTGTCTTTTGCGGAATTCAGCTGCCGTAGCGAGGATCTCTTCCTGTGTTTTATATCGCTCCCTGCTTTGCCAAAAGCCCAACGCCCATTTTGGAACAATAGGCGCCTTGCCGGTAAGCGTTCTGTAACCGGAGATCACTTCGTCCATATTATCTCCATACACGAAATAATAATCAATTTGTTTTCCTGCTTCAGAAGAAAAGCCGAAGCTGTTTTTCTGATCTTCCGTTAATGGTTCCTGCCATTTTAACGACAGATAAGATTCTCCTTCCGGTATCCATTCAATCTTCACGGGCACTTTTTCTCCTTTATTAAAATTCCATGGAATTATTGCTGGTGCGGGGTTCCATGCTTTTCTCCATCTGTCCAGTACCAGTTTGCCATTCAACCATACTTTCACAGCCCCTCCATATACGAAATGAAACTGATGAATACCTGTGAGGTCGCTGGCGAGCATCCCTTCCCAGGTGACCATGCCGGAGGCAGGTGTAAATTCTTCCGGGAGGCGGATTTTAGACTCGCCCAGGTATTCCATATTGATACTGCTTTCTGCACGTTCAACACTTACGATCTGCGGATTATGTAAATCATTAGCATAGGTAGCGGTGAGCCAGCCTTTTTCTCCTTTTTTAGAATAGAGCTGCATAGCACCCAGCTGGTGAAGCGGCCTGATATCACCGGCTTTAGTCAGCGAATAATTATCCCACAGGATACCATAATTTTTACTGGAGATTAAAAAAGGAATGGCTACTTCTGTATTATTCTGAAAAAAGCTGACCTGCTGGCCCTGATAATTCAGGACGCCGTCCTGGTGCTGGCCAAGGCCATACCATGCCTCCCCACCATCGGTTTGAAATGATTGTGTCAGCGAGTAATAACGCTGTCCGTCAAAAATTGCTTTCTGGAAACTGCGGCCGGAAGGCTGCTTCTCGGCCAGGATCTTTTTCCCATGCAGATCGGTGAAAGTAACAGCGCCGGTCCTGCGATTGATGGTAGCTATTAACTTTTTTGTTTTAAGTACCAGGCTCTCTTCAGAAGGTAGGATGTCCCAGGTAAGACCAGCTTGTTTCTGGTAAACAGTAACCAGGCTGTTTGCCGGCACTATCTCTTTCCCGGGAGCAGCTGTCACCCTGATAATATTATCCGTTATTACTTCCAGTTTAACAGCATAAGGTACATCAGTAAAAAGTGAATCAGTATATAACAATACACCATCCGGCAATTTAATATAAGCCGGTGGCTTGGCCATCAAATCAAAAGTTGTGACAAATGTCAATACGCTAAACAGCAGCAATCTCAAATTCATATACGTGGATTAAAGCTGTAAAGCTATTGCTATGCTGGCAGTAGCCATGGTCTCAATTGATTCGACATAGGGGGCCAAATGTTACAAATGCCCTGATATCAGGCTTTAGCGCTTCTACTTTTAGGATTCACTGCATACTCTGAAGGCGTTACACTAAATTCTTCCTTGAATAGTTTACTGAATACCTTCGGTGTATTAAACCCTACCTGATAGGCTACTTCAGCAACAGACAATCCGCTTTTCTCTAATAATTGCGCGGCTCTTTTCAATCGAATGCTGCGAATAAAATCCAGTGGCGACTTACCTGTAAGCGCATTGATTTTACGATAAAGTGTAACCCGGCTCATAAACATTTCTTTGCTAAACTCATCTACTGAAAAATCCGGGTTATCGATATGTTTTTCGATAATGTCTAATGCCTGCTTGAGAAATTTCTCGTCTACTGGCGTTATGGTTACCTCCTCCGGGTGTACTTCAATCTGTTTCTGAAATCTCTTTTTCAATAATTGTTGTTGCATCAATAGATTATTTATACGGGAAGACAGAATTTCAAAAGTAAACGGCTTTGTTACGTAGTCATTGGCGCCGGCTTTTAATCCCTCCAATTGCTTTTCTTCGCTGCCCATGGCCGTCAGCAGGATTACGGGGATATGTGCTGTAAGGGTTTCTGATTTAATTTTTCCGGCAAGTGCCACTCCATCCATTAAAGGCATCATAATATCACTTACCACAAGGTCCGGGTTCAGCCGCTTTATTTTTTCCCAACCTTCCATGCCATTCGTTGCTTCTTCCACATGGTATTGGTCTTTCAGATTGTCCTTCAAATAAAAGCGCAGGTCCTCATTATCTTCCACCACCATAATCGTTTTTTTCCTGTCTCCTCTCCTACTCTCTTCCGCAGAGAGCTGGGTTTCTTCGTCAACAGGCGGAACCACCGCAGGTATATGGGGAGTAACATAGATCTTCCTTGCGGGAAGTGATACTTCAAAGCAGGTTCCCTGGCCAGGTTCACTCTGCACGGCAACACTTCCATTATGGAGTTTCACAAACTCTTTAGTGATGGCCAAACCTATGCCTGTTCCCTGGTTCACCATGTGCCCTGGCACCTCTGTCTGGAAAAAACGTTCGAATATTTTTTCGTGCTGAGTGGCAGGAATACCGATACCAGAATCTTTTACATGTATGGCTAGTGTTCCATCCTCCTCATTTTTTGAAGGGGCAGTATATTTCAGTTCTACGCTCACCTTCCCGTTGTCATTGGTATATTTAAATGCATTGGACAGCAGGTTGAATAGAATTTTTTCTATTTTATCCTTGTCAAAATATATTTCCAGAAAATCTATATTACTGGAAAACGACAATTGAATTTTCTTATTGGATGCAATATCTGTAAAGGACAGGCTGGCATCTCTGCAAAAGCTAACAATATCGCCCACAGCGGGATGCAACTTTACTTCCTGCACCTCCATTTTTCTGAAATCAAGCAGCTGATTGACCAGGTTTAATAATCTTTTTGCATTTCGCTGGACCAGATGCAGTTGTTCTTTCTGTGAATGGTCTGTTGTATTGGTAATAATCCTGTTCAACGGTGCGATAATAAGACTCAGCGGAGTACGTAGTTCATGGCTTACATTGGTAAAGAATTTTGTCTTCATTTGTTCCAAAGCATGGGCCCTTTCTACTTCCCGGCGCTGTTGCCTCACCTCAAAACGCATATGTATTCTTTCCAGCGTAATACGACGAATCAGCCAAAACAAACCAATGGCAGTCAACAGATAAATGATATACGCAAAAGGCGTTCGCCAGAAGGGCGGTTCAATATTAATTTTGATTGTTTTAGTTTCACTCCATACTCCGGTTCTGTCGAGTACTTTCACTTTGAAAACATAATGGCCCGGACTAAGATTAGTGTAGGTAGCTCTTCGCTGGCTGCCTTCGGTATATAGCCAGTCGGTATTAAACCCTTCCAGCATATACGCGTATTTATCATTGCTGTTATGCGAAAAGTCCAGCGAGGCAAAATCGATAGAGAAAACATTCTCTTTATATTTCAGATCAATACTTTCTACCTGCGACAATGCCCGGTCCAATAGCACCCGATTATTGATACTTTCACCGGGCGTTATATTTCTATCCAATATTTGAAAACCTGTAAAAGCAATATCATGGCGGCCAACCGGTTGTTTTATAGCTGCGGGCATAATGATATTAAAACCAAATGGCCCACCAAAGATCAATTCACCCGACCTTGTTTTCAGCGCTGCATTTTCATTGAACTCCTTATTTTGCAGGTTATTGGTAGCATCATAATTAACAACCGAAAAACTCATATGACCCTTGTGCAGCATGGGTGTAGCTTTACACAATCCATTAGGTGTAGAGATCCAGAAGTTTTGTTGTGCATCTTCCAGGATATTCAATATTACATTGTCCGGAAGTCCATCCGCGATGGTAAATGTCTGAAATGTGCCAGTACTGCTATCAAACAGGTTGAGGCCTTCCCGCGTTCCAATCCAAACACCGCCTTTACTATCTTCCAGCAAACAAAGGATAATATTATCACTCAGACTATTTTTCTGATTAAGCTGATGGTAAAAGGAATGAACGGTTTTATTCTTATTAAAAACAGTAATGCCTCCGCTGGTACCAACCCACAAATTACCTTTCTGATCTTCCATCAACGCAGAAATGAAATTCTCCCCTCCGCTTTTCCTGTGGTGGACAAATTGTTTGTTTGTTCGGTCGTATTGATCCAATCCACCGCCTAGTGTACCGATCCAGAGTTGCTTGTTACTATCCTCGAATATTTCCCAGATTGTATTGTCTGCTAGGCTGGCAGCGTCATTTTCATTATGCCTGTAATGGGTAAATGTCTTTCCATCGAAACTATTCAATCCACCAAGATAGGTGCCTATCCAAAGTATGTTTTCCTGGTCTAACCAAAGACTTACAATAACGTTACTGCTCAGGCTATTGCTATTGTGTGGATCGTAGAGATATTGTTTGAAAGAATTATTTTTCCTGTCGAAATAAATTAATCCACCGCCGTTGGTGCCTATCCAGATATTTCCATTCTTATCTTCCACAAAGCGGTTCACATCATCATATTGCAGGCTCTGTGCATTTGATTCCTGATGATAATAGTAAGGGAATTGAATGATATCACTATTGTAATAACTGATACCCTGCTTATAGGTACCCAACCACATGATGCCCCTGTTATCTTTATAGATGGTGGTGACACTATTTTGGCTGACTGTTTTTGGATCATTCGGATTATTCAGCAGGTAGTAGGTATGAAAGTCATTTTTCTTATCGATGAGTGTTACCCCACCATGATCCGTTCCTACCCAGATGAGTCCATTGCTATCTTGTGTCACCTGGCTTACCTGCTCTGAGTTTAGCTTTACAGGAATCGAGTTTTTGCCTATGTGGATAGCGGTATTTTTGGTGGGCTGAAAATAAAACAGACCATTATTATAGCACCATAACCAAATATCACCGTCATTGTCTACGAATAGTTGCAACGGTTTTCCAGGAGTGTACTGCTGTTGCAGCGCGGTGGTAGAAAAAATAATTTTACCCTGGCTGATATCATATTTTTCTAATAGGCCCGACCAATGTACTACCCATAGCTTAGCATCCGTAGTTTCCTGTATGCATACGATTCTATCTGAAGACGGGGTATTATACTGCGATGCAAATGCTTTTACGCTTTTGTCGTGGGTGGAATATAGGTAAAGACCTTTATTTTCATAAAGAAACCAATATCTGCCTGCATCTCCTTTAACAACAGCAGCAATAGACTGTATGGGTAAGCCCATGGAAGATAAATAACCCTTGACATCAGGATCGAATTTTTCTGTGTCAGGATTATAAATGCAGGGGCCACTCATGGTAGCCAACCACGTTTTTCTATTTGGCAGTTCAAAGAGGTTCAGCACATTGTTATCCATCAATGATGCGCTATCATTGCGATCTTTACGAAAAATCTTGCACGAATATCCGTCGTAACGGTTAAGACCATACGAAGTGGCAAACCATACATAACCGTCCTGGTCTTTTAATACTGCATTTACCTGATTGTTTGAGAGGCCGTTATTAGTATTAAGCCTGGAAAAATTATAATGCTCACCCTGCGAAAAAGCGAGCAGAGACTGCAGCATTAGTACAATCCCTAAAAGGTGACGCATTGTTGTAGGTTTTAAATGCAAATATTTCTGCACTGGCGTTAATATGCTTTCAGTTGGCAGCAACTTTCTTTTCACACAGACAGAACCGATATTTTTAAAGGGTATTGTAACATTAAGTACCATAATCTGACATATTCCATACCCCTCAATTCAGGATGTATATTTTAACTTTATTACATTATTCCGCGTAGTCAATTTCCTCGTTATGAAAACATTCGTATTGTCAGCTATTTGCCTGGCTATTCTACTGTATATTCCCCATCCCAAAGGTTTACCACCGTAATTTAGCAATTTTAAATGTCAATCTAACAAATAATTATTTCTGGCATAAATATGCTGTACCCGGAATCATCATTCAATGCAGCCTGGTTCATCCCTGTAATACAAATTCCACTGAAAATTATAGCTTCTCTTGTCGGGAGATTAATCAATTACGAATGATGGCACAGTAATAATTCCACAAATTATCTAAAACTACTAATACCATGAAACATCTTCTATACATAGCGGCATCGATAAGATGCAAATTATTGTTTTTTGCAGTAAGTCTGCTTTTATCCCTACCGGCTTGGAGCCAGCTCCCTACCGCACAGCAGGTAGCCGGTCAGATGCAAGTAGGCTGGAACCTTGGAAACACACTGGATGCAATCTGTGGCGAAAATGCCTGGGGAAATCCCACGACCACTCAGGCACTGATTAATTCAGTAAAGACCGCAGGGTTTAATACTGTAAGGATTCCTTGTGCCTGGGATTGTCATACCAGCAACGGTGTAATTGATGCCACATGGATTGCACGGGTGAAAACAGTTGTAGACTATTGCATCAATAATAACATGTATGTGATCATCAATATTCACTGGGATGGCGGATGGTTGGAAAATAACTGCACCACCAGCGCACAAAGTTCCGTTAATGCCAAACAACAGAATTACTGGACACAGATAGCAAATTATTTTAAAAACTATAATGAGCACTTGCTCTTTGCCAGCGCCAATGAACCTGCGGTGAGCGATGCCACTGGTATGTCTGTGCTGTTGTCTTATCACCAGACCTTTATCAACGCAGTTCGTGCAACCGGTGGCAATAACAGCACCCGCAGTCTTATTATCCAGGGGCCATCCACCAGTATAGACAACACCTATAACCTGATGAATACAATGCCCACAGACCCAACACCCAACCGTCTGATGATGGAAGTTCATTATTATGCACCATGGCAGTTTTGTGGCTTGACCGCTGACGCCTCCTGGGGAAGTATGTTTTACTACTGGGGAAATGGCTACCACTCTACCACTCAAACAGACCGCAATAGCACCTGGGGGGAAGAAAGTGAAGTAGAACGCGCATTAGGACTGATGAAAACAAAGTTTGTAGATAATGGCATTCCTGTTATCATTGGAGAATATGGCGCCATTAAAAGAAGTAATCCGGCAGACCTTTCACTCCACCTTGCTTCCAGAGCGTATTTCAACAAGTATGTTACCAGTTCCGCAAAAAGTAAAGGCATGGTACCTGTTTACTGGGACAACGGCGCCAGCGACTTCGGAATCTTCAACCGCAGCACTGCTGCAGTGAGTGACCAAGCCGTTGTGAATGCAATTATGCAGGGAGCAGGCGGCACCACTGCCTCTTATGTAACACTGGCCAATCGCGCTACTGGCCTGCTGATAGATGGAATGGGCAATACTACCAATGGTGTCAACTGCTCACAATGGAGTAATAGTGGTAGCTATAACCAGCAATGGACTTTAGAAACCGCCGGCAGTTATGTAAAATTAAAAAATCGCTCCACCGGTTTATACCTGGATGGAATGGGCAGAAATACTAATGGTTCCATTGCAGGACAGTGGGCCAGCAGCTCCAGCAATAACCAACAATGGACGATGGAAAGCGCCGGCGGTTATGTTAAGTTTAAAAACAGAGCAACAGGTTTATACCTGGACGGACTCGGTTCCACCGGTAATGGCTCAGACTTGGGTCAGTGGAGCAGCGGTTCCAGCTACAACCAGCAATGGACTACTGCTACCATAGCAAATGCCCGGGCGGCAGTGTCGGCGTCTTCACAAACAGTGATCCCGATTTCCACCGGGAAAGAGACATCACAGGCAACAATTTCGCCTAATCCATCTTCCTCTTCCTTTAATCTGCAAATCAATGATAAAGAAAAAGTCCTCCTCATTGAAATCTTTGATATGACAGGACGATTGGTAGAAGCCATAAAGCCAGGTAGCGTAAATAACCGTTTCGAATTTGGAGCCTCTCTCCTGCCAAATGCCTACATTGTTAAGATTACCGGAAGCAAAGGAATAAAATCATTTAAGATAATTAAGCAATAGAGACACCAGCGAAAGCTGACAATAAATCATAACAGGAAATAAAAAATGGCAATATGCACCATTGTGCTATTGCCATTTTTAGTTTAATAATTAATAGTTCAGCTAACATTATCAACTAAAAACCCATTGCCGCATATTTCCCATTAAATTTTAAAGGTGAAAAATTTGTTTCATCATTACCCACTTCTCTCCGTCTTCCGCCCATGGCAACGGTTGCTGAAACTTCCACATTAACTGCTCCCACTCCTGCACTTTAGGATTCACCGCGTCTGCAGCCGCCTTTGCGGAAGCATCATAACGCTCATTGGTGGCCATTACCATCATCAACCTGTTACCTGTCCTGTATATTTCCATTTCTATAATGCCTGCATCCAGAATACTTTTCCTTACTTCCGGCCAGCCATTTTCCGATTGGTGCCAATGCTCATATTCCGCAATCAATTGTGGATCGTCTTTGAGATCTAGCGCCAGATAATATCTTTTCATTGCGTTATAAAAATTTATAAAAATCGGGAAGCATAATCAGCATCAATCAAACCACTATCTTTCATTTCTTTCCAAAACTCTTCTGGTATTACGGCATCAGGCAATGCTATATTCTGCGCTACTCTTTCTACCTGTGTTGTGTTTAAAGCAATACTACCAACACCTGGCGCTTTCGCACCAAATACTACACAGGCTTCTACGGGTTTCACATTATGTTCATGACATAGCCGGTAAAAATGCTCCCGCCAATTATATAAGGCCGGATCCTTTACAGGATCTGTTAATTGATAATTATAGTACGAAGATCCAGTTAGAAAGCCTCCGTTAAATACAGATGAATTTATAATAGCAATTTGCCGTTGTTGTAAGGTCAGCATAAAGTACAGTAATGCTGTCGGATGACTATGTATAGTCATACTGTTTGCAATCATGACCCAGTCCAGCTCCACATCGTCGGCTATTTTGGCGATGATACGCCAATCTTTTGCACCCACTCCTATCGACTTTACCTTACCTTCTCTTTTCAAATCATGGAGGGCACGATAAGCATCTAATATATCCTGGTAACGTAACTGCTGATCAATTTCATTTTCCGCAGCAAGCAGGTATTCATCGGGATCATGCACTGAAACCATTTCTGCATGGTAGTTTCCAAGCAAACTATTTCCCTGTTCATAACATTCCAGGATACCTGGGTAGCTTATTTTCTGTACTGCATCATGTTGCAGGTTGCGCCATACACCTGGTTCAAATGTAGGCTCACTGGTTTTTAATTCGGTACGCAGCCAGCCTAATTTATTGCTGATAAGCACATCTTCAGGGTTGACATTCAGTTTTTCCAAACTGCTGCCCAATACTTCTAAAGCCAGGCCCGCGCCGTATTTGCCGGCAGTATCAAATACTACCTGTCCAGGGGAACATTTAATGCATTCGTCAACGATAGCAAGTTTTATTGCTTCCGGAAGTGCTACATATAAATTACCCAAACCACTCGTACCAAAAATTACTTTCGGCAATACCATATTTTTCATTTCAGGAGAGATCTGTTTTTAAAAAATAAATTGTACAACAGTAACGCATATACGTTTTATTATACAATTAAACGATTGCTCCTTCTATTTTCAATACAAAGGCCTCTTTGCAAGGGCGGTTTTCAGGAAGTTGTACCGTCAGTCCCTCCGTGTTTTGCTGAAATTTCAGGTGGCCATTTCCCAGCAGGCTCACTTGCTTTACTTTTCCTGCCTGGTTACTTGCAGCGAGGGCCTTTACTGTTATGGCATTGTTTTCAGGCCATCCCAACATGGTCGCGTAAAGTGTTTTCCCTTTAGTGGTAAAACGAATATCTTCCGCTACAAATGGTTTTCCTTGTCCTTCATTGAATCCATAAGCATTCAAACCGGCCACAGATGCAGTAGCAGGGCCTTCTCCAAATAAATGCCACGGACGTGTACTGAAGATCGCTTCTCCATTTACCTTCATCCAATCGGCAATTTGTTCTACCACTGCACGCTCCTCACTATCAATACTACCATCGCCCCGCAAAGGAACATTCAGTAAAAGATTACCATTTTTACTCACTATATCCACCAGGGAATGAATAACGGTTTTGGCTGTTTTATAACCTTTTCTTTCGAAGACGCGGCGATCATAATGCCACTCGCCAATACAGGTATCCGTTTGCCATGGCAGTGGTTCTATCTGATTGCTTTGCCCACGCTCAATATCCCAGATCATGCAATTACGTTGTTGCTCGTTGAGGTGTTTACCAAACAGGCCTGCCTGCAATTTGCCATGTTTCTTAATATTGGTATTATAGAGATGTGCGGCAATTTTAAGCCCGGCATCATTTACCGGCCAAAGCGGCAGCGCATCATCATCAAAATAAACAAGTTCTGGTCCGTATTTATCGATAAGATCGAGTGTGCGGTTGACAAAATTATCGCAGTAAGGTTTGTCTGGTACACTGGCGCCATTTCCCCAACCCCACTGTCCGGTACTGGTTAGTGAGTTGTCCTCCAGACTACCTTTACTTAAAGGATGATTTTGTGCATAGAGCGTTTGCGGATCAAATCCATTCCACCATTTACCATTGCCATCTGCCTTCGTCAGTTTACCATCATAAGGAATGCCTGCATATGGCCCGCTTTTATCTGCACGCTGTGCCACCTCGTACCATGTCCAGGCATGAGAAGCATGCACGGTAACACCAAAGCGCAAGCCTTGCTGCTTCGCAGCTTTCGCCCAACCTCCTACAATATCCTTCTTAGGCCCTAATTTGGTGGAATTCCAGGAATGGTATTGGCTGTCGTACAGATCAAAATTATCATGGTGATTCGCCAGGGCCATGAAGTATTTCGCACCAGCATTTTTATATAAGCTGAGCAACTCTTCCGGACGCCAGTTCTCTGCTTTCCACTCATTTATTACATCCTTGAAGCCAAATTTGGAAGGATGCCCATATTTCTGAATATGATATTTATATTGATCACTCCCCTCCTGGTACATGCCGCGGGCATACCAATCCCCGCGTTCTGGCTGGCATTGCGGGCCCCAGTGTGCCCATATTCCAAATTTGGCATCTCTAAACCAATCTGGAACCTGGTATTGCGCTAAAGAATCCCAGGTAGGCTGAAAGGGACCTGGCGCCATACGTGGATTGGGTTGAGTCACTAGACTGTTGGCATAAACTTTAGACAGATATATAGAGGTGAGTCCTGTGGCCAGGCCCTTTATCAGCGTTCTTCTTTTCATGGAATTTATTTTAATAGACTGATTATACAAGCAGTAAAACTGGCAGACAATCAATTAGTCAAACTTACTCCGAATTAATTGTTCTATATTTAATCAAATTGGACTTTCTTTTATACAAATCCGATATTTTAAAAAGACTAACCTTCAATAAATAGTAATATTATCTATAAAACAAATCATTAAGACATATACCAGTAAAGACTATACAACACAATCATCTAAACCTGCAGTTATTATTTCCAGTATGATTAAAAGAGTACTAAAACATACATTTACTTTACTGAATATTGACCATGTAAAGCTTGGCTCCAAATGGAACTACAAGAATGTAATCAGTCCCTATTTCAGGATATATTACATAGATGAAGGGGAAGGAGAAATATGGGATGCGTCCACAAAAGTACGGCTGGAACCCGGCTTTCTATATATTATACCCAGCTTTACATTATGTAACCTGTATTGCCCGCACTACCTTAGTCAGTATTTCGTTCAGTGCTTTGAAGAATCCTCTGATGGTATATCACTATTTGAAAATAACCGCGCTATTTTAAAAGTAAAGGCCACAAAAATTGATATCCTGAATTTTAAGCGATTGCTGGAAATCAATCCAGGCAGAGGTATCGACGGATCAGACAATCCAAAGGTTTATGAAAAAAATGCTGTTTATAAAGCCTATCAAGAACTGAATCACCGTCAAAGTAACGCTGTATTTACGGAGACACATGGCATATTGCTACAGTTGATGTCCCGTTTTTTAACGCAGGAGGTATTTAAGTCCAACGATTCATCTCAGGTGCCGCCAAAAATCCTCAATGCGATTAGTTATATTCAATTAAACTTACCAAATGACCTATCAGTAAGTCTCCTGGCTAAAAGAGCCAACCTGCATGCAGACTATTTCTCCCGCTTGTTCTTTCAACACACCGGAGAACGACCAGTAAAGTATATACATGAAAAGAGAATTGAGCGGGCGCAATACTTAATGATTACCACGCAGATGACGTTTGCGGAAATTGCCACCCATACAGGTTTTGAAAATGTATTTTATTTCTCTAAGATCTTTAAAACAATTACGGGGATGTCGCCGGGAAATTACAAGAAGCAAATGGATATGATTAGCTTTTAAAGGCAGCCATGTGCTATCTGTCATTTTTCACTAATAACATATCAATTATAGTCAAGCAGACGTTTTACTACTTTAGTAAATCGTCTACCATATTGAGAGGTGATTCTATCCAGACATTCATCTATAATATATAATGGTTCCTGTCTGTTATACCTGACAATGATTGAAGGATCTTTTAAATAAGGACTATTTGACAGAAGTTCTGATGAATGCAGCACATGAAGTTCATCTGGTTCAAATTCATCAAATCTAGTAGTGGGCAATAAGGTTAGTCCATATTTAGTCCTGATACTATTACCGGTTAAAGTAATACTTTCCAGGGATTTGGGGAAGGTACGATTATATGTATCCAGAATTGCAGCCAATTCCAGTTCATTATCCCCATCTTGCAGCAAAACTCCTACTTTTCTATTTTTCTCAAATAATACTTTTCTGCCGATAGCCAATTTATCTCCTAAACTTATTGGAATACTGTTGTGAGTAGTGAGACCTGGCGCAGTTGTGTAATTGATTAAGTTACTTACGCCTAGCATCGTTGCCCGTCCAAAAAGCGTGTCAATGATAGCCAATGCTCCGGCAGTAGCATTAGACACACCGGCAGTACTATATAATCCACCGTGGTGGGTTACACGCTTATCATTTACCCACCTAGGTTTGGCAAATTGTTTCCTGATACTTTCATAATCAGATGCATGAGCGGTGAGTGGCATACCATCGTAAATACCTGTTGCAGCAGCTGTTAATGCGCCATCACATACGGATAGCATAACAGTAGAATCATTATAATGATTTTTGATCCAGTTGACAATCACAGGATTTTGATGACGGGAATCCATAGCTGAGAGATTAGGAATAACGATAACATTAGCCTGAATACCCGCTCTATCAAACTCCTCAAAAGAAAAATGTGGTATCAGGAAAAACCCTTTGCGGATAATGACTGGTGCCTTTTTCTCCGCGACTACATATACATTTGCCTGTTCAGTGGCACTAAATAGGTAATACGGCGCCAATAAGTCGAAGATCTCTGTACCTTCAGTATCAGCAATAAGTATTATACTCTTTTTAGTTGAAACATAACCCGGTTGGGAAAGATTAAAAGAAGGATTTCCATTATAGGACTTCCAATGCATAAACTCCCGCACAGGAGCACACGCATAAAAAAACCAGGTCACCATTACTCCAATCAATAGTATTGTAACAAGTGATAATTTTCTATTTTTCATGTTGGCTATATTTTCTAAGAATTCTTTGTAATTGCCGTGCAGACCTAAATCCACATTCAGCGGCAATTTTAGTTATGGTATATGTTGGATTATTACGTAGCGTTACTGCTTTTTCTACTCTTAACTGGGTTAGGTAGTCGTGAATGGTTATGCCAGAAGCCTCTTTGAATATCCTACTCAGATTTCTAACACTGCTATTAATCAGATCAGCCATCTTTTCTATTGTCAGATGCTGGTTGAGATGGGAAATCATGTAATCCTGCAACTCATGAATTTTAGGGTTGAGGTGATTTCTGTAATCCAGATAGATATTACTTTGGCTGTGCCTAGCATCTCTGCGGTAATATATCAACAGTGCGCGTGAAACATTATTGGCTATCAACGGACCTTTCCATTCTTCAATGATAGACAAGGCCATATCTATTCCAGAGCTAATACCGGCACTGGTATAGATATTCATACTTTTAACAAATAAGACATTGGTAACTATCTGTGCTTGCGGAAACATAGATTTGAGTAAATCTGTACTTCTCCAATGGGTGGTGCACTCCTTATGATCCAACAGTCCAGCGCTACCTAAAATAAATGCAGCGTTACATACGGCGCATATATTGACATGCTGATCTGAACAGTTCCTCAGCCATTTAAAGAATGGCTTCTCAACATGAGGCCGTCTTTTAAGGCCTTCAAAATAGAAGCCAGGAATAAAGACATAATCGCCCGCATTCAGTTCCGCTTTCTTATAGTTGCTAATTTTCCCAAAAGGAAGTCCTACAGCACTCACAGGCTGCTTCTCCAAAGCATAAAATCCAACGTCTATATCAATACCTTGGAGGCTAGCTTCGCGAAATACCTGAACTGGCCCTGCCAGGTCAAGCAGCTCTACTAATGGAGGAATTACGAATACAATTTTTCTGGTCATCAGGGCAAAATTACCCCTCAAGCAATAATGTGAAAAGGACAATCACACGTCATATCCGGCCAATATCTACTATGATTTGGAACACTAACAACACAACAATTCCGGTACACAAAAAATAAAACAGGCGGTAAAGCCAAAACAACAGGTGTTTAATTTTGCATCTTTCCTGATTCTTCCATCATAATTTTTCTTAAATAAAAAGCAGGAATAGCCTTTGGCGTCGGCTATTCCTGCTTTTTATTTAAGAACAGATACCCCTGTTAATACCCAGGGTTCTGCACAATTCTTGGGTTGCGGTCTATCGCATCCTGCGGTACCGGATTAAGGTACATTTTCTGCGTGAACACATGTGGATGGTTCAACGGTACGATTTCATATTTCCACACACCTGAATTGTTTTCGGGTACTGTATTCGAGATCTTCATGGCGTGCTTATCTACATTCATAACAGTATTGGCGGTTTTCCAGCGGATAATATCATAGAAACGTTTGTTTTCAAAACAAAGCTCTACTCTTCTTTCCTGGTATATAGCAGTGCGCATTTCTGTCTGGGAAAGCCCTGGTGCGAGGTTGGGCAGATTGGATCTTCTTCTGACCTGGTTAATGGCATCGTATACAGTTGCATCAGGCCCTACTGCTTCGTTCTGTGCTTCTGCATATCCCAGCAATACTTCTGCATAGCGATAATAAATAAAATTAGCGCCGCTTACAGCACCGCCACCAGGCCGTACCAGTGGGTTTAGCCGCTTTTTAAAATAATACGCTGTATTGCTTACATCATCTGTACCAAAATCAATCTGGTTTTTAGAAGGGTTCACTCTGTCGATGCGGGTATATATCGTATCTCCTTTATCCATCCAGTCCATTTTATAAGGCGCGCCGTCATATACGATCCAGTCGTAGAAGCGTTTCTCACGGCCAATATATGGGTGTTGCGGATCATAGCCAGAAGTTGGGTCGGTAATGGGTTTGCCATTGGCCATATAAAACTGATCTACCAGTTCCTGTGTTGGGCAATAGTTTCCCCAGGTATAGTAAACCCCGTTAATCCACACAGGGCCGCCATATTGTTCAAATGAGGAGCCCATGATGTTCGCAACCACCTGTCGATCCCATACTACTTCTGCATTGTATTTATTCGCTTCATACCAGATGGCGGCAGTATTTGGAAACAGGTCGTATACTTTACCGTTGCCATAAAGGTCAATGAATTGCTTGAAGGTAGTGGCAGCCTGGACCCAGCGCTGTCCGTCGTAGTTATTGTAACCTGCTACCTTGTTAGGATCGTTGCCAGCAGCGGGTTGTGCATCGTTGAATGCCGGACTCGCGGCATATAACTCTGCCCATCCTTTTAAGGCCAGCGCCGCACCCAGTGTAGCACGGCCGGCATTGGCATCGCCTTTATTGTATTTTGCTTCCAGGTGGCCGCCTTTAACGATGGAATCAAGTTGAGTAGTGATAAAGTCAACAGTGGCCGCAAAGGTGCTTCTGGGCGTATATACAGCAGCGCTGTCCATCGTATTCCTGTCTGCAGGAGTTGTAATAATAGGTAATCCACCAATATGCATCCACAACTCACTGTAAAAGAAAGCACGGAGAAACCGGGCTTCGTCCAGTCGTTTGTTTAACCACTCTGGTGAGAAGTTGCCGGAATATTTACGTACTTCAGCAATGAAGGTATTACACTTGCGGATGTTGGTAAAGGTAGTTGTCCAGTTGGTGAGATCTCCGGAACCAGTGATACCTCCCCATATCGTATAATCGTTTGAAGAGGCGACTACAATACCTTGTTTCCAGTTATAGGAAGTATAGTAAAAGCCAGCATCATTATCGTCTGTGAAGTTGTCCAGGTTTTCCGGCTGGTTCCAATAATTGGGTAACGCGCTGTAAATATCATTGAGAAAAAGATCGGCATTACCTTCTGTGCTCCACTGCGTGGCATCCGTAAGTTTTGATTTATTGGTATTCTCCAGGAAATCTTTATTACAGGAGAACATACTGAATAACATTATGGCAACCGGTAACAGCTTGATATATTGTTTCATATTAGCTCGTTTAACAGGATGAATCTAAAAAGTGACATTTAGTCCGAACACAAATACCTTTTGGTTTGGATAGGCTGTTTCCAGATCAGTGTAGCCTACTTCCGGATCCATGAATTTCATTTTGCTGATGGTGAGGAGATTTTGTCCGGAGAAATAGCAACGGAGACGCTGCATCTTCATCGCTTTGGAAACACGGGCAGGAAGCGTATAACCCAATACCGCCGTTTTTAAACGCAGGTAACCTGTTTTCATTATCCAGAAATCGGAATTCTGGGTGTTATTAGCGTAGGGCGACTGGTTGGCACGTGGATATCTGGCATCTTGTGTATTCGGTGTCCAGTGATTATTATAGTATTCATATGCTGAATTACTATTGTTGTTGTTAAATGGAACCGTCTGGAACCCACGGATATTCAAACCAGACAATGCTGATCCCTGGAAGAATAAACTAAGGTCAAACCCTTTCCATGATATGCTGGGTGTAAAGCCGTATGTGATAAAAGGATACACAGGGTTACCGATCACGACTTCATCATAGGCATCTATTTTTCCATCGGGTTTTCCATCCGGACCACTGATATCCGCATAGCGGATATCGCCGGGATGCAGCACACCAAACTGGGTAACATTGTAGCCATCATCACTGTTAATGATGCCATCATGATTCTTATCATCCGCCTGCGAAAAAAGGCCTAGTGACCGATACCCGAATTGAGTACCCAAAGGCCTGCCTGTTCTACTACGGTTTGGATTATCACGGGTGGCAGCCGTCTCAAATATCTGCACCATTTTATTCTTCGCATAACTGAAATTACCAGTCAGATTTAGCTGGATTCCATTCGAAAAACGATGATGGGTACCTACCACCACTTCAATACCATGGTTAACCATGATCCCCTCATTTTCATCAGAAAGATTCAGACCATATTCTACCGGAACCGTCACTGCCGGAGGCAGTAGCATACCTGTTCTTCTTTCATGAAAATAATCCAACTCGAGTGTAAGTAGCCCGTCCCAAAATGAAGCATCTACTCCTACATCCGTTTTGGTAGATATCTCCCAGGTGATATTAGGATTTGGTTCCGTAGTAATATTGGATCCTTGTACCATGTTACCGTTACCAAAAGCATAGGCATTACCGTATAAATTATAGCCATTCAGGTATTGGAAAGCCGATCCGGCCAGGTTCCCTGATTTCCCCCATGATCCTCTCAATTTGAGATAGTTCAGTACCGAAGGATGATCAGCCATAAATTTTTCTTCAGAAACGATCCAACCGGCAGAGAAGGCCGGAAAATAGCCCCAGCGCTTGCCGGGAGCGAAATAGTAGTGACCATCATACCGGCCAGCTGCCTCAAAAAGATACTTATGATCATAGATGTAACCGAAGCGGTATACAAAGCCAAGTTGACTACCAGTTATCGTTGAGCCATTGTTATCAAAATCATTCTTATTGGAGCTACCCATGCCCAGCTCATCGATGTTCACTGCAAAATTATTACGTCGTGCAGAGAAGCCAGTAGAGTCATTCTTGCGGGCTTCCGCTACGAGCAGGCCAGTGATGTCATGTTTACCGAAGGTATTATGGTAATTTAAAAATCCCTGGTAGGTATAATACTGGTTTTTGGCATATTCCTGATTCAGCCAGGTATAAGGTGCCGCATTCCCCTCTGAAGTAGATATCTGTTTCGTATAGGTGTAAGGGGTAGTGGAAGTATTTTGTGAGTAAAAATAGAACGGCGTATGCCATCCTTTCACCATTGCATCGTTGGGATCATAGCTGAAGGTCCCTTTAATGCTCAGTCCTTTAATGAATGGTAGTTGCTGTTCCACAGCAAGTGTGGTGAGCAGCGATGTAGCATTGCGATGAGAGTACCCGGCATTAAGTATTCCCACCGGAGAGTTGCCGGCAAATTCACCCCACAGGCCATTACTATAATAGAGATTCGTAATAGGAATCAGTTTGTACGCACTACGAAACAACTGTCCTGGCGTGGTAGCAGCATCCACACTGTTGGTTTTTTCGATGGCGCCAATAAGTGACATAGACACCGTAGTGGTAGAGGTGGCACTTATTTCCATGTTTACGTTATAATCATAACGCTTGTAATTCACAGGGGCAAACATACCATCCTGGTTAAGGTAACCAAGACCGGCATAATATCTTACTACTTTGGTACCGCCGCTTAATTGCATATTATAATTTTGCATGGGCGCCTGCATACGTACCAGGTCTTTCGTATTGCTGATAGGATACTTATCAGGATCCTTTGCATTCATGCTGGCATAATTATTAATGAAATCCTCTGCAAAAGGAAGCTGTGTACCACCGGGGTTTTCATTCAAATAAGCTTCGTTACGAAGGCGCATATAATCCTGTGCGTTTAGCATTTTAGGATAATAGGTAGGTGTTTGCCAGCCATAGTAGGTGTTGAGCGAAAACGACGGTATACCTGCTTGTCCACGTTTTGTAGTGATAAGGATTACACCATTGGCGCCTCCTAGTCCGTAAGGCGCAACAGCAGCGGCATCTTTCAACACCGTAACGGAAGCGATGGAGCTGGGAGAAATCTCGTTGATATTATTCCGTATGATACCATCCACGACAATGAGCGGAGCATTATTGCCAGTAGTAGCGATGCCCCTGATATGAATATCCGGATTATCTCTGCCTGGCTGTCCGCCGTTAGGGCGCATGCTAATACCGGCCACATTTCCTGCCAGTGAATTAGAGATATTTGTAACCGGCGATTTCGCCAGTTCCTTTCCTTGTACAGCAGATACCGAAGCGGTTGAAGATGTTTTTTTCTGTGTGCCGTAGCCCACCACTACTACTTCATTCAAACCACTGGAACTCTCTTTCATGATAATATTGATGGGGTCAGCCGTACTTACGATTTCGATTTGTTCGTAGCCTACATAACTAAATACCAGCGTAACACCTGCCGTAGCTTGCAGTTCAAAATGACCTTTTTCATTCGTCATCGCACCAATATTGGTACCTTTAATTTTTACAGACACGCCAATAAGCAGATCGCCACGTTCATTTGTTACAGTGCCACTTATTTTGATGACGCGGGCTTCTTTCGAAGCAATTACAATAACATTATTCTCCATGGAGGCATAACGTAATGTAGTACCAGTAAATGCTTGTGCCAGCACTTGTTCCACGGTGGCATTTTCTGCATGTATAGATACAGGTGGTTTTTCCGGGAGAATATCATCACTATAGATCAGGCGGTAGTGACTTTTTTGTTGTATAGTTTTCAGCACCGTTTTAATGCTGACTTTTTCCAGGGAGATGCTGATTTTTTCCTGCGGTGTAGTTGTAGCATAAGCAGGCAGGATGCGGATAACCAGTAATGCCAGGAGGAGCATACATGGCAGACCGCTATGCAGGCTTTTTTTAAAAGCCCATAGGAACATTATTTTCATAACATGGAATGTGAAAGGGTGAAGGAAAGTAGACTAAGTAATTACGTATTTCTTTTAGGTCATAACATGTATTTTTGAAAGATGAAGAATATGATATTAATTACGGATATACACTTCTTTTCCGTTGATCAGGAAATGAAAAGGTTTTGATAGTTGCAGCATTTTCAATGCCTCGTCTATTGATTCTGTATCGATGATGCCGGAAAACCTTAATTGCTGTAGGTCGGGAGATTCGAAATGAAGGGTGACACCATACCAGTTACTCATTTTATTAGCCAGGGTACCAAAAGACTCGTTGTCAAAAGTCAGTTTATTATTTAACCAGGATATTTCAGGAAGCTGACCGCTGCTATCTTTATGCAGAGGTGTTGGCTGAAAGGCGGATGATTGCTGGATTACAGGCACGGTTAATTTTTCCTCAGGTCGCATCACAATCGTTTTCCCCTGGAACGATACGGCAATTTTTCCACGGACCAGCGTAGTATACACCGCACTATCATTCGTATAGGCCTTTACGTTAAAAGCGGTGCCTAATACGCGAATATCAATTTTACCCGCATGTATAACAAAGGGAGCCCCTTCACTTTTTGCAATATCAAAGAAGGCTTCCCCACGAAGCGTTATTTCCCGATATTTCTTTCCAAAACTATTGCTGTCATAATCAAGTTGCGTGTTGGCGTTGAGCCACACTATTGAGCCATCAGGGAGTATGACCTTAGATTTTTCGGCAGCAGCGCTGACTTGCTGCAATACCGGCGTGGTGCCACGTATCTGTTGCCATCCTATCCATGCAACGGATATTACCGCAGCAGCGGCAGCGGCAGTCAACAACGTACGCATTACCGGACGATAACCGTGTGGGCGCAGTTGCGGTTTTACGGCATCCCATATACGGCTTTCACTATTGCGGGCATTTCTTGTTTCCTGTATCGGGGTTTGCCAAATATTGGCGGCAAACTCGCTGGATGCAGCTACGTCAGGATCTTCCTTCAGTAAGGCTTCCAATTCAGATAGCTCCGCAGAAGATATTTCTCCACTTAACTGTTTTCCTAGTAATATCCATATATGGTCGTTGCTCATAGTATTATTGAAAATGATTGGATTAAAAGCATCCTAGGGTATAAGACAACAGGAAAACAGAAATACCCCTAAACAGGCAGGAAATTTTTTGGGAGAAGATTATTGGGCACCAGGTAATGAAGCGATTAAGAGTGCTTTCATTTTGGTCAGTTTTTTTAGAGCAATGCCTACCTGGTTTTCTACTGTTTTTATGGAGATATTCAGTAGTATGGCTACTTCGCGGTATTTGAGTCCATCTTCTTTCACCAATTTAAAGATGAGACGGCACTGCGGCGGCAGTTCATGAATTGCCCTGTTGATGTGCTGCATCATTTCATTACTAATGAGTTGTGCTTCAGGGTTCACCTCATATTCAGGTAAATAGGCTTCATCTAAATAAAGCGTCTTTCTATGCGCATATTTGCGCAGATAGTTAATTGCAATGTTGCGTGTGGCTGCATAGAGATACCATTTCAGGTTGCTGGCCTGATAGAGACCTTCTTTTTTTTTCCATACGGCAATAAAAACATCTGCCACTATTTCTTCCGCTAATTCTCTATTGTGAACTATAGCCATGGCTAGCTGTAGCAACGGAGTACAGAAGTAGTCATACAATTCTTTAAATGCCTGTGTGTCACCACCGTATATTCTTTCTTGTAATCCGGGAATATCGTTGTGCATGTAGTAAAAATACCCAAATTATACAAAGACGCAAATGGTTATTACGTACTTGTAAAGCAAAATATTCCAGATATAGATATCCAATCGCTTACCCAGAGGGTATTTACAGCTACTATATAATTAAATGTCTTTTTGACAAATAATAAAAAATTTTAAAAAGTATATAAAAAACCTGAGCCGAACATTTGACGCTGAGAATATAAAACTATATGTTTATGAAATCACAACCAGTACTTAGCATAAATTATTCTCAATACCCTTTTCATAACACTAGCTTTTTTTACCTTAAAATCTATAAAATTCCTCACCCTCATCTTTTACTACATGAAAAGAAAATTGGAAAAAGAAGTAATGGACGATACAGATGCCGTAAGTGCCTATGCTGAAGCCGACTTTAAGGCTTCCAACCAGTTATTCATTGATCGCATAAATAGCAATCTACCATCTACTGCAACAACTATCCTGGATTTGGGATGTGGCCCAGCAGACATTCCGGTTACTTTGGCGAAACTAAATAACAGACTCCATATTACAGCCGTTGATGCATCCAAAGAAATGTTGGATATTGCAACAACCCGAATTCAAAAACAACTGGTTCAAAAACAGGTAGAATTAAAACAGGGCAAAATCCCCGGATTGGAAACTATTCTAGGAGATATTCATTTTGACATCATTATCTCCAAGGACATGTTACATCACTTGCCAGCGCCACTTCATTTCTGGAGAGAAATAAAAAGGTTTGCAAAATCAGGTACGATGGTTTATGTAATGGACTTGTTGAGACCGCATGCGGCAGATGAAGCCAGAAGTATAGTAGAAACGGTTGCCGCAAATGAGGCAGACATATTAAAGGAAGATTTTTACAATTCATTACTGGCTGCATTCACGCTGGAAGAGATTCTGCAGCAATTAACCATAGCAGGTCTGGCCCTGACAGTTGCCCCATTTGGCACAAGGCACTTTCTGGCAAGTGGTATTTTGTAGAAACAGGACTTATCAATTAGCAACATATTGATCCATGAATCTCCGAAAAGCAGCATAAGTTTTCCTGATTCTTTCTTCAGCCACTGCAAATTCATCCGCATTAAATGACAAATTTTCCAGAAGAAAATCATCAGATCCCATTGTGTGACCCGTTTCACGACTAAGATGATGATCACCAAGATATAATAATTTAGTTGTGTATTCAGGTCGCTCCCTTTCCAGGAGAGCATAAACTGAGGTAAAAAACACACTGCCTGTAGCCTCTATCATTTCAATGACAGCTAATTTCACAGCTGCGGACTGTCCTGTCGTCAGTTCAATCAACTCATATAAAAGTCTACGGCTTGAAGCATATTTTTCCGACCAAACATCTTTAAGGAATGTCGTCAATTTTACTTCTTTATTAAATCCCAGCTCCTCCAAGTCCATTAGGTACCAGGGCCAATGCGCTTCATCCTCTTTGGCATGTATAGTTACCGCCTCCTGCAAGTCATCAATAGGGTTAGCATAAGGTAGTATATATTTATTCAGATCCCCGAAGCTCATAATAAAATAAGCCATCTCAGGAAGAAACGACAATTTTTCAGTTATTGTTCTATTGGGATCTTTAAGCGCCAGGAAGAAAGGATGTTCCGTGTATTCTTCCTTCAGATTTTCAATAAGAAGTGTTACGTTGTTCATAAACAGTAATATTTGTTATGACGAGAGAGTTCCTTCCATATGCGTTGATCTACCTGTGTATAAATAGGTGTAATCAGGAGGTAACGGTAAATGTTTATGGTCATTATAACTTTACATTGGCCGAATTTTATTTACGCTTTAACGATGGATAGGAATTAAAAAATATACTTATTACTATCTTGGTCCATTAGCAAGATATTGCTCCTCACTGGACAAAAAACTGCGCCAGACATTTCATCTAAAAAAAATGTCTATTACTGCCTTATCATGTCACTGGGAGATTATATATACATATAGAAGGATTCCTACTCATTGTTAAACACACTGTAAACCAGTCCTTTTCCCCCATCCTCCAAAAAACAAAAAAGGTCCCTGAAATATATCTGGGACCTTGTCATTATACTAAAAAACGAAAAAATGGAGACTTACTTTGATTCATTCATTTTCACCCTGTCTTTTTCCGGAGTGGTGGATTTCTCCTGGCTTCTGTCATCTACTTTGAGGCCACTGCGGAAACGATAGGTAACCACAAAGCGAAGGGCCTGCGTTTGCCACTTGGTGAGGGCATAGATATCGACCAGCTGATAGCGGCTGGTGGCCTCATATTTAGCCCATTGGAAAAGATCCACACCGGTGAGGCGTAATGTCAGCATCTTCTTCATCAGATCTTTCTGTACCCCTACTCCTATTACGCCCATCGGCTGTTGAATAAATGTACCATCAATTGCGCGGGAGGTATATTGTCCTGCCAACTCCACCGTCCAGTTACCTGGTAGTTTTACCTGCTGACGCAACTGTCCTGAAAACGTATTGGCCTGCAAAGAGAATGGCTCATTATTGATACTACCGTTATATTTATTGCTGTTATATTCGAGATATAAGATAGTAGTTACATTATCACTCAACGGAATTTGCGCACTGGTATTGATACCGGCAACTCTTCTTGTACTGATATTTTCCGGACGTATAAATGTTTCATTGCTAGAAGCCCGCTGCTGTACTACCTCCTGGATTACATCGGAAGTTTTGTTATATAGCAACGTGGTAGTGAGTACACCATCCATGAATATGTGACTCAGTTCAAAGTTGTTGCTATACTGCGGCTTCAGGTAAGGGTTTCCTTCTTCATAAGTATACTGGTCCAGATAGAATCTGAATGGGTTAAGGCTGCGATAGTCCGGCCGCTCAATACGCCTGCTATAGCTGGCAGTGAGTTTATTCTGCTTGTCCAGCGTGTAGGCCACCAGTGCGGACGGGAACCACTGCAGGGCATTACGCGCGAAAGATTTGTCACCGTTGATCTGTGTACCTGCAATATCCATATGTTCTGCACGCACGCCGGCTTGCCACTCAAATCTCTCCCCTGCCCCATTGAAGTTAAGATAACCAGCCAATACCTTTTCTTTATACAAAAAGTGATTACTAAGTGAATCACTACGCACCCATTTACCACTTTGCAACAGGTAATATTGTGCATTATTATCCGTACTAACATCACTGTATTTAGCACCAGCTTCTACCTTCACCGTTCGGCTCAAAGGCAGCGTGTAATCTGCTTTGGCGGTGTAGATACGTATATTACCTGGCATATCTGCCATAAATATAGAAGGCGCATCTATCGGGTTATTGTTAGCGTCGTAATAGCTATTGTTGAAATGCTGCACACTGGTGGTAGTATATTTCATATAACCTCCTTCCAGGGAAATAGCATGACCACTGGAATCAAAATTATGTTTAAGGGAAACATTCGCCTCTCCATTATTCCATTTACCATCCATATCCGCAGGCGCTACTACAATAGTTTGTACCTTACCGTCAGGGCTTTTTAACAGCGTTCTGTTTTCTGTTTGTGTGGAAGAAGGGTTATTAAATCCACTACCTACAATAGATAAAGTAGTACTGTTAGAGAGATAAAGATCGATACCCAGCTTAGCATTCAAACTTTTATTCAGGTTCCTGGTATAGGAGCGCTGATCATAGATAGTTTTTATTTCGTCTGGTGAAGTCCTGAAGTTTCTTAAAATATATACATCTTCAAATCCTTTCCTATACGCATATCCGGCATTTCCAAACAGGTTAATATATTTGCTGCGGTAGTTAAATGTCAGCTGCTGGGTTGTTCCAGGATAACGCCCTTGCAGGTAAGTAAGTGCAATGCTCCCGTTGAAACCACTGGCGGCGCTCTTCTTTGTGCGGATATTAATCACACCATTACCTGCCGCGTCGTACCTGGCAGATGGATTGGAAATAATTTCTACCTGGTCCACCTGATTGGCCTGCATGTTACGCAAGATAGCAGCCAAATCAGCACCGGTAACATAGGAATCACGGCCATCTATAAATACTTTCACGCCCTGTTTACCACGGATAGATAGATTGCCTTGCTTATCTATCATTACTCCTGGCGACTTCTCCAGCACGTCCATGGCAGATCCACCGGAGGCGGATACCATCGTCTCCACATTCACCACTGTTTTATCAGCAAACTGCTCAATCATAGGTCGTTTAGCCGTTATTGTTACAGCGGACAATGATTTCGAAGAGGTAGTGAGTATAGTAGCTGGTAGCTCCTGAACAGCATGCTCCAGCTGCAATGGTAACCATTGTGACTGGTAACTGATGCTGGTAATTACTACCAGGTAATTACCGAAAGGAAGTTGTTCAAAGGAATATAGTCCAGCCGTGTCCGACAAGGCAGCTTTCACCAGAGAGGAGTCCAATGCCTTACGCAGCACTACTGTAGCCGCTATTATTGGTTGCCCGGACTCGTCTTTTACATACCCGGAAATTTTCCCGGTTGCATCCTGCGATCGCACAGATAAAGAAGTAACGCTGAAGAAAATCGTTATTATAGTAGTGAGTAGGAGTTTCATTATTTCTTTTGTTGAGATGAATATTTTTTGGGGTGCTTCCCCCGTTTCTGATTATACAAAAAGCGGCAGGGTTGCTATATCTATGCCTGCATACCTGATGGCCCGGTCTATGAGGTCTTCCGCAGGCAGAAAAACTGCTTCCGGTAATAATTGTGAGGTACACAATACCGCTACATAATCTGCAGGCAACGGCAATTGCTGATAAAACCATGTTTCAGCGAGGCCATTCATCTGCAACGTGGCACGGTTATCATTCCTCAGATAGATGTCTCTCACGTCGATAGCCAATCCCTGTCCTCTGGCTTTCACCAGGCTTTCTTTTCTGGTCCATAAACCATACAGCGCGTCCTTATCTTCCCGCTGCAACCGTTCCAATTCTTCCGGGCGCAAAACGACGGCAATATCTTTGGGTTTCAAAGCAGCCTTGAGCTCTACGTCTACGCCTATACGTCCGCTTCGGGTAATGGCTGCCAGCACCATATTTCCGGAATGCGACAAATTGAAATCTACCGAAGCATCTTCCAGGAAAAGTTTTCCGGCTGCATCAGCGTTTACCCGTTCCAGTGAGTCAGGAGAATAACCTTCCTCACAAAGCAGGTCGCGCAATAGCAGCCGGCCAAACAGCCTGTTTTGCCGGTCTTCCCAACGGTTGTACCGGCATACCTCTATTCTCATATTTACCGGAAGGCAATGCAACAGAACATCAAACAAGGTGCTGCTCAATTGCCTTCGGTATAAAAAACAGGAAAAAGTAATCATACAATAGATATCCTCGCGGTTTGATGATTGATAATCGCCGCCAGTTCAGCAAAGTGCTGGAGAATAAAGAAATGATCTCCCTCCATCCTGCGGAAGTCAGGAGGGATAGTGGTCTCGTCTGCCCAACCGGCAGCCATATCATCGGAAATAGGCTCTGATGTACCATTGACAATGGTAAGTGGCACATCATATTTACCTAATGGCTTATACTGGTACATCTCCAGTGCACGCATATCCTCACGGATAATCGGCAGAAAAAACTCCATCAGTGCCTGATTGTTCAGCACCTCCTCTGGTAAACCACCCAATGCCCGAAGTTCGTCTCTCAGATCACGGTCTGGCAGCTTATGACGTACTGCGCGCAGGTGATTTACTTTTGGCGCAGCACAACCTGTCACCAGGAAATGCAGCGGCAGCCTGCGTCCTCCAGCTTTCAAACGATGTATCAGTAGGTTACCCAGCGTACCTCCCATGGAATGACCATAAAACATATATTCGTTCCGGATATACGGACTTACCTGCACCATCAGGTCATCCGCCATCTGCTGCAGATCACCCAGCAACGGCAGATTCATGCGCTGCCCACGGCCTGGCAACTCCATCGGAACGAGGGTAATGTTTCGACTCAGTAGCGGCTTTAGTGCGTTATATGCAAACTTGTTGCCGCCAGCATATGGTAATGTAATCAGGTTGATCATCGGCAAAAATTATTAAGCTTGTCTGGCAACTGTTGCCTGTTCTTTAATCTGTTGCAGGCGTTGCCCGAAATCCTGTAAGTCCTCATCATTGCAGTATGCCTTGGTAAATCCGGCAGACTCCAACTCCACCGCATACAAGTATGACATACTCACATCGGTACTCAGTTTACCACCTATAAATACCGGCTTCTCCCGCATGCAATCCAGTTCTCTAACTCTCTTGACCAATTCTTTTCCTTCAATATATCCGTGACCGTTAATGGTTGATACAATCAGCATATCCGGCTGATGCTTGATACATGCCTCTGTGAGCAGGTCATAAGGTACACTGGGCCCCAGGTTGATGACCTCAAAGCCGTTTTCTTCTAAAAGCAACCTTATGAAAACCAGGTTCCACTGGTGCGAGTCCGAAGGAATTGTAGTTAACAATGCGATAGGTTTCATGTGATGTTTTTTTTATTTGGGAAAATATTTTCCTGCTATTATTCAGGAAACCGTTGCTGGCTCTTGTGCCACGTAACGGCCATCATATTTTTGTTGGTTAAAGGAGAGCATTTGTAATAACTCTCCGGACGACATTTTCTTTTTCCTTCTCACGCCGCTATTGCGTATATGTCTGGGGAACGGAATCTTTCCAGGGTCCGACCAGTAAATAAAACCGGCATCGTCCAGCTGAGCGGCGGTCAGACAATGATTATCCGGGTGCAGGCAAAAAGGTACATCCCAGTAGCCGTTCTTAAACGCTTTTTCCATGCCTTGTTCAAGGTTATGTCCCAGGTTGAGTAACAGGTTAATCAGGAAATCAGCTTCTTCAAAAATCTGGGCTGTCCATGCAGCTACCTCGTCTGTCACCGGCTGGTTACGCAGGGTGGCCGAAGCAACTGCATCGCACCAGTTGAGTGAATTGATATTATCTTCGATGAGCGGAATCTGGTGTGCTTCTTTTACTGTTTTCACAATAAGTCTTTCTGCACCACCTTCTACTGCAATACGCGCGCTCTCCTCTATCAGCCCACGGGCCCCGCCAAATGACTGCGGGAATTTTCCCATGAAAGTATAGAACACGATATGCCAGTCACTTTCCGGACCCAGGTACTTATTCCCAAGTTGGCGCAGCGCATGTAGCGCAGCAACATCCTGTGCGGTATGTGTCCCCTGGGCCAAGCTGAGCGAATAGGATTTCACACCATTCTCTATCATGAAAAGCGCTTCTGCAATCGTAATGGCAATGAGAATGGCAGGAGGACACAGCTGCCCCATCATACATCCGCCGAAACTCTCAATATGCCAGGGATCATCACTGGCTTCACCGAACAGGCGACAGCAGGTTCTCCATGCATCCAGGCTTCGTGCCAATGGAATACGGCCATAAGGAAAACAATATGAAATAGGCCCTCCTTCAATGGCATCAATACCTGCCTGTATGGTAGCCTTGAATATTTCCACTGGCAGTGGGCTGCCATGACGGATTTGCACAGGAAAATCTATTTCCCTGACACCCGCAATCAGCGACTTATTCTCTGATTGCGGGTAGCTTACGATTGGGTAACCATTCAATGAAAGCCCTTGTTCAATAGCGCGGGAAGCGCTGGCAAAATCGCCACTGCGGGTAAAACTATCCAATGTAATAGTTCCGATAGTCGGCCCCTGTACACCTTTTACTGCCAGCAAACCATTGCGCATACGCTCTCTGTCGCTGAATCCCATGCGCGGCTGTACTACCAACCGCTGCTTTGCAAAATTTGCCTTTACGAAATTGTGAAAATATGAGGTAGACATAGTATCCTGAATTGTTTTGGGTCATTACAAATCCTACACAGCCATGGCAGGCTGGCGTACATCGCTCTGCACCCGGCCATAATCAAAACGTAATACACGCTCTGCATAATCGAAATAGGCATCGTCATGTGTAACGGCAATCACTGTTTTACCCATCAACTTCATCTCCGGTACCAGTACCTTATAGAAGAATGCGCGGAAAACAGGATCTTGCTCTGCTGCCCACTCATCCAGGATGATAATTTCTTTTTCCTCCATCAGCGCATATATTAGCGCCAGTCTTTTCTGCTGCCCTTTGGAAAGCGTAGCCTTGATTACATTCTTCTGTTCATTGAATGTAACGATGTCGGTTAAACGCATTTTATCCAATAGTCCCATCAGCATTTCGTTATTGCGGTTCAGCTCAAAATCATCGTAGTTCTCTGTAAACAGGCAATGGTCTGTATGTATCGCCACCATCTGATCACGATACCAGGGATAGGATTGCGCAGTTATACACGCATCATTGAAATAGATATTACCGCCCTTCGGCATATACAAACCAGTAAGGAGATGAATGAACGTGCTCTTGCCACTACCATTACCGCCGGTAATAAATATGGTTTCTCCTTTCCTGATCTCCAGATTCAGTGGTAGCAGACGGAATGTTTCTGCACGTATCTCATCATAGTATTCATAGGTCACGTTATCGAAACGAATCTGCTGAAAGGCAACTTCTTCTTGTGGATCTATACCATGCCCCAGTTCAATGGTCCTGGAAGCACTTACAGCTTGGTCAAATTCTTCCAGTCGTGCTACTGCAATGTGCATGAGTGTAAACTCCCGGATTTCGGTGATGATGATGCTCATAGGCCCCATCAGATAGAGTAGCGTAACAATGAAGCTGCTGCTAACAACTGACCCTGCGTGAAGCAAAGCAGGAAGAAGGAACAAGATAATTCCGATCATCAGGTACCAGACATAACTACCCATCAGTTCATTGCCCATATGCCGGATCAGTGTTTTCACTGTCAGGTCCTTTGCTTTACCACGATTTACGGAGATGTGTTTGAAAATATTATCGCTGCGATCGCGGTTCATCTTAATCTCCCTGAAACCACGCAGAAAATCGTTCATATTCTGCTGGTAGATATTTGCAAGGTCGCGCACAGTGGTCATGTCCTGGTGCACTGCCAGATTACGGAAATAATAGAGAGTGGCCAGCACACCGAGTATACCGGTGATTACTGCAGCCCCTGGGAGATTGATATAGAAGAGATATATAACCCCTATCAGCACCATCACCCCAGCGTTAAACGATTCGATAAACGCCTGCGGGAAACGTTGCAGGGTGGTCACATCGGCAACGGCTGTACGTACTTTCTCATCTCCCAGCTTCTGATATTCTTCGTAATTGGTAAATCTCAGTTTATCGAAAATGGATAAACCAAGATCATTACCCAAGTCATACGTCAGGCGTATCATATAGGATTGAAAATACCGGGATGTCACAAATGACAGCACAATCAATCCGCTGTAGATCTGCCAGTCGTATTGGTCTACAAACGGCAAAGGTGTGTTGGTGACTTTATTATTAATCAGCAGCAGCAGCGTACTTCCCCAGATGCTGTTAATTAACCCGAGGAGGGCCAGCATTACGAAAAAGCCTTTTGATTTTTGCTGAAGCATTTTAAGCAGTATCATCGTGTATGTTTTTAGGATAGTTTAATTAGATAAGGATTTTCTTTTTCGTTTGCCTATGCCGGTATTAGCAAAAGCCTCTTTCAGGTGCGCAGCGGTTGTCAGCCGGATGCCGGTAACAGATCCTTCGGGATCTTTCAAAATCTGTTGCAGTACTACCTGGAAATGATGACTGATAATGGCGATATCTGTAGGCTCGAGGAAGCTGCTGTTGTAATTAAAGCGGACAACCAGCTCGTCGGCCACTCCCACAAATAAGGACAGCAGATAATTATTGTGTTCATGCATGCCAATATTATCCAGCTGCAACCTCCGTTCTTCGTTATCCGCCTGCTCTCCCAGCGGATAGTTTTCGAAGAAAACCACACTATCAAACAGGTCTTTGGTACCAGTAATCTGATGCAGCATTTCCTGACTGATATACGGCTGGCTGGCCGCAAGACTATGTCCATCCTGCAGCGCCTGCAGCCACGTCACCAACGGTACCGCGGGAGAAATGGTCGCTACCAGTGGAATAATGTTGATATATGGCCCTACCCTGCGTTCCACCTGTTCTATTTCAGCCGGGCGCGTAGTAAGCGTTACACCATAAACAATATTTCTGTTGCGGGTATACTTATATAACAGGCATGCCCACACGCCCTGAATCAAAGTATTCATGGTGATACGGTGCTGTTGGCAAAACTGTGTCATGGCGGTTGTCAGTTCCTCGTCCAGCAGCAATCTTTCATCTTTGAAGATGCCCGCCCTGTGGTTTCTGTCAGTGCTTGTACCTGCAAAAGGCAGCCATACAGGCGCTTTCAGCGCTTTCAGATGCTGTTGCCAGAAGGACGCCGTTGCGTGCTGGTCCTGTTCCGCTATAAACCGGATATAATCGCTGTAGTTATCAGCGGCGCCTTTCAACAGCTGCTTACCTGCCAACAACTGCTCACATGCTTTCAGCCATTCGTCTACTACTGTAGCCATCGACCAACCATCCAGTATAATGTGATGCAGCGTCCATACCATTTTCAACCTGCCGCCAGGCAGATGGATATAGGTAACACGCATCAACGGAGGTTGCGATAAATTGAAATCAGTGCCCTTATCCTGCTCCAGGAAACGTTCCAAGGCCTCTTCTGCCTTGGTGGGTTCCTGCTCCTCAAAATGAAGTGTGGCAAATGGCATTGCCACCATCTGATGAACACCTTGCACCGGGTGATTCAGTCGTTCGTGGTAAACTGCTGTGCGAAGAATACTGTGACTGGCAATGACATGTGCCCATGCCTGCTGCAGCAAGGTTTCATCTGCACCTGTTACATCGCAATGTACTTGTACCAACCAGGTGCCGTTGTGCGGCACACGGATGCTGGCATCCAGCATTTGCTGCTGGATGGAACCTAACTTGTATAGTTCCGTAGGCTGATGGGCATTTAATAGCTGGTCCAGCTGTGGAATAGTCACCTGTCCTGTAAGTCCGAAATCTGCCGGGGAAGCCACTGGTTGTGGCAATGCCAGCGCCGCATCCGTAAGCTCCTGCAACAGCAGGATATTACGTGCTGCCAGTATTTCGATTGTAGATAAATGATATTGCGCCGGATTGTAAGTCCAGGAAATAAATAGTTGGCCCTCAGCTGCAGATACGGTGATTTCCAGCTTTGCGCTGAAAGCGTTGCTGCCGCCGACAGGATCTCCAGTTCCTTCTTCTGCAATACTGAGATTACCGGAGGTACGAGTTATATTATCAAGCTGACCGAGATAGTTGAAGATTATGTCTGTAGCAGGAAGGCGGAGGCTCTCTCTGACAGCGGCATTTGGGTGGAGGTAGCGAAGCGCTCCATACCCCATACCTTTTGCTGGCAATGCCCGCAACTGCTCTTTCACATGCCTGATAAGATCGGCAGCTGCTACACCTTGACCAGTCTCCAACAGCAGCGGATACATGTTCGTAAACCAACCAACTGTTTGGGTTGTATCTAGTTCCGGAGAAATGGCTTCACGGCCATGGCCTTCCAGGGTAATCAGCACTCTACTGCTACCGCTCCACTCACTGATAGTGCGTGCCAGTGCGGCTAACAACCAATCGTTGATACCTGTATTATACACTTGCTGTGCTTTACCGAGCAAATTACGTGTAGCCGTCACCGGTAGTTTTACTGTATGAGTATGCAGCTGACTACGTGTGGCCATTGGTGCTTTATTGTCCACCATCAGCGGCGTATAGGCTTCAACGATATGTTTCCAGTAAGGCAACTCACTCAGTGTAGCAGGTGAAACTGCATATTTACAAAGAGCATCCTGCCATTGACGATAAGAGGATGTTTTAGTGAGCTGTTGAACAGGATAGCCATTGGTAGCTGCATCCAGGAATGCGGCGAGGTCCTCCAGGATGATCCTCCAGGAAACGCCGTCCACCACGAGGTGGTGTATGACTATAAAGAGGCGATTGCTGGCTTCTGTAAGCGGCGTTTCAATGAGTACGCATTGCAGCAGGATACCCGCTTCCACATTCAACAGTGTCTGGTAACGCTCACAGATGGCTGTTATTTCAGCCTCGCTGGAGGCCATAGCACCTGTCATGGTAGGAACAGCGGCGCCATACGTTTGCGTCCAGCGGCCCTTGAGCCGTTGATAGCGTGCACGCAAAATATCATGGCGATCCACCAATGCCGCCAGCACGTTATTCAATATTGTTTTATCAAGGGATTTATCGATATGCAGGAGAACAGACTGGTTGAAATGATTCGGCGCCGCAAATTGCTGTTCAAAGAACCATTGCTGTACTGGCAGCAGGCCTGTGGCTCCTGTCAGTTTTCCCTGCTCAGCTACTACTTCCTGTGTGGCCGCTACTGCAGTGGCTAAGGCAGCAATATGCTGGTGTCTGAAGATATCACGCGGATGCAGCACATATCCTGCACGACGAGCCCTGCTTACCAGTTGTATGGAGATAATGGAATCTCCTCCCAGTTCAAAAAAGTTATCGTATATGCCTACCTGTGATACTTGTAATAATTCTTCCCAGATACGAACCAGCGCTTTTTCAGTTTCATTGCGGGGGGCAGTATAGGTAGTTGTATCTGCCACTGCATCTTCTGCTGCCGGCAGTGCATTTTTATCTATTTTCCCACTGGCAGTAACTGGTAATTTGTCCATTTCTACCAGCGATGGGATCATGTATTCCGGCAGCCTGCCACGCAGAAAGTCGGTAATGGCGTCGCGATCAAATTCACCTGCCGGCACCACATATGCCACCAGGCGAAGCTTGTTGCGATTGTTATTGCGGGCCAACACAACAGCCTGTGTCACCTGCTTACATTCCTGCAACACATTGTTGATCTCTCCCAACTCAATACGATATCCTCGTATCTTCACCTGGTCATCTATCCTACCAAGAAACTCTATGTCGCCGGTTGGTAACCAACGACCAAGATCACCTGTACGATAGCATCGGCCACCATCATTTACAAATATGTCGGCAATAAATTTCTCACGGGTAAGTTCAGGGCGATTCAGGTAACCACGCGCTACGCTGTCTCCACTTACACATATTTCACCAGCCACACGTGGCGGGCAGATATTATTGTATTTATCCAATACATACACCCGCACATTTGCTATCGGCGCGCCAATCACAACGGCGGCAGGTAATATCGGATTAGCCGTGAGCGTGGTAATAACTGTATTCTCCGTAGGGCCGTAAGCGTTAAATACGCGGATTCCTTTCTGACCGAAATATTTTGCATCTTCGGGATGCAAGGCTTCTCCACCTGAAATGATCGTATGTATGGTGCCTGTTTTTTCCCTGATAGCATGCTGATATGATGGTGGTAACAATACAATTTCCACCTGGTGGCGATTGATCATACTACCAAATCCTTCCGCTACCAGCAGCTCATCCTGTTTGGGCAATACCAGGCAACCTCCGCTAAGTAAGGCCGTAAATATCTCATAGCAGGAAGCATCGAAACCAAAAGAGGAAAACTGCAGGAATCGTTGTGCAGGCTTTAAGTCCAGTGCAGGAATCAAACCTTTCACCAGGTTTACCACACCACGATGTTCTACCAATACTCCCTTAGGACGACCGGTACTTCCTGAAGTATAAATAACATAAGCAAGTTTACCGGCATGATGGTTTACAGCTGCCGGTATAGCAGCCGGTAGGTCATGCAACGTGTCCAGTTGCACCAGCTGCAGATCTACCTGCAAGTCCGTCACCGCAGTACAGCTACTGCTGGTCAGCAGGATTGCTGCGCCGCTGTCTTCCAGCGTATATAAAATTCTTTCACGGGGATATGCCGGATCAATAGGCAGATAGGCTGCACCAGCTTTCAGCACCGCTATAATACCTGTGACCATGTCGATCGAACGTTCCAGGCACATAGGCACCAGGCTTTGCGCTGAGACACCTAGCTGCTGCAGGTAATGCGCCAGCGTATCCGAACGTTGGTCCAGCTGTGCATAAGTAATACTTTCCTCATCTGTTACCAGCGCGGTCAAATCCGGATGCAAGGCCACCTGGTGGGCAAACATCTCCAGTATATTATCTGTTTCTGCTATTGCGAAAGCAGGTGTACTATTGTTATATTGTTGTAATACTTCTTCCAGTTCATCTGCCTGTAACATTGGAAGAGCACCGATTTGCAGCGCCGGGTTATCGGCAATTACCTGCAGCAATTGCTGGAAATGACGTATCAATTGCGTGATAGTATCTGGTGTAAACAGATCGGTGCAGTATACCACTCCTCCTTGTATACCGTCAGCCGTTTCTTCCAGGGAAACGCTGATATCTACCTTAGCGGTTGTCTGGTCTAAATCTTCTGCTGTCAGTTGCAGATCTCCCAGGGTGCTGTTATGTGCCGCGGGAGTGTTATTCAAGGCAAACATTGCCTGAAACAATGGTGTTCTGGACAACTCACGCGCGCCACCTGCGATATCCACTACTTTTTCAAACGGCAGTTCCTGGTGTTCATATGCACTCAATGTGGTAGTCTTCACCTGTTGCAATAAATCGGTAAATACCGGATTACTACTCAGGTCACTGCGAAGCGCCAGGGTATTAACAAAGAAGCCAATCAGCTCTTCTGCTTCCTGCCTGGTCCTACCGGCGATAGGCGCACCAACACAGATATCATCCTGGCCAGTATAGCGATGCAGCAATACTTTAAAAGCTGTCAGTAAAGTCATGAACAGCGTTGCATCTTGCTGGAGACTTAGCTGCTTCAGTTGTTGTGTCACTGTTTCGTTGATCCGGAATGCATAATATGCGCCACGAGTGCTTTGCACAGCAGGTCTCGGAAAATCAGTAAGTAGCTGAAGTGGTGCTACCTCCTCCAGTTGTTTCTTCCAATAGTCGGCCTGTAAAGCAAGTCTGTCGCTCGTAAAGTAGTGACGCTGCCATCTGGCGAAATCGCTGTACTGAATATTCAGTGTAGGTAAATCTGGTGTAACACCAGTACTGTAAGCATTGTACAACGCTGACAATTCACGGATAGTGATACCCATAGACCAGCCATCAGTAGCAATATGGTGCATCAATATCAGCAATGCGTGTTCTTCTGCTGCTATTTCCAGCAACCAGGCTTTGAGCATGAAGTCCTGCGACAGATCAAATGGCTTTGCTATCAGCTCCTCTACCGCAGCATGTAGCTTGGCTTTGTTGCCATATGCGGTGTTGCTGATAATGCCGAGGCTCCAATCCTCGCTGTTGAGGGGCACCTGATAAGCTTTCCCATCTTCTTCACGGATAATTGTTCTCAGCACTGCATGACGTTGCAGTAATGTGCGTATAGCCAGTTCCAGCGCTGTTGTGTTTAGTGAGCCTTTGATGCGCAGCAATACTGGCATATGATATTGTACGCTGCCTTCCAGCTGGTCAATAAACCAGAGGCGTTCCTGTGCAAACGATAGCGGTACTTTTTCGGCACCGCTATATTTCGAGATAGCAGGCAATGACTGTGGTGCCGCCTTGAGTACAGGCGCCAGTTCAGCAATCGTTTGATAGGTGAAAATATCCTTGGGTGATGCTTGTAGCTGCATTTCTTCCCTGATAGCAGATATCAGCCGTGTAGCCAATAATGAATGGCCACCCAGTGCAAAGAAATTATCGTTTATACCTACAGGTGAAATATCCAGTAATCGTTCCCAGATAGTAGCCAGCAGCGCTTCTGTTTCATTCTTTGGCGCCATATACCCGGCTGTTTCCAATTGTGGTTCCGGCAAAGCTTTTCTATCCGTTTTACCATTGGCGTTGAGTGGCATAACATCCAGCGCAATCAGCGATGCAGGCACCATATAAGCTGGCAGTACTTTAGTCAGGAAAGATCTAAGGTCATGACGTGTATCCGTCTCCGTTAAAGTATAGTATCCTGCAAGTATCTTTTCGTTGTTGGATTTTCTGTGTACTACGACCACGGCTTCTTTAACACCAGGACAGGTTTGCATCACCGCTGCTATTTCATCAGGCTCCACGCGGTAACCACGGATCTTCACCTGGTCGTCTATACGCCCGAGGAACATGATACGGCCATCTTCTCCCCAGGCCACCAGATCTCCCGTTTTATACATCCTTTCGCCCTCATGAAGTATAAACTGTTTCTCAGTACGGATAGTATCATTCACATAGCCACGGCCCAAACCTCCTCCTCCCAGCAACAATTCGCCTGGTATGCCTTTAGGAACTGCACGCAGTTGCCTGTCGGCGATTTTTACCAGATCGTTTACCATTGGATATCCGATGGCCGCATCTTCATCAATCTTGTTATCTACTCGAAACAAGGTGACATAAGTGGTATTCTCCGTAGGCCCGTAACAGTTATAAATTATCAGATCAGGACAATGCTCGTGTAATTTGCGCATATGCGGCATAGATATCGCCTCGCCACCAGTATATAAACGTTGCAGTCCTCCGAAGATGGCTGGTGTAATATCTATCAGTTGATTCAGCCAGGAGGTAGTGAAGAAAGCAATGTTTATAGCACGTGCGCCCAGTGCTTCCGCCAGCTGCTGTGGGTCTAGCAACTGTGGTAAAGGCAGCAGATGTACACTGCCACCATTCAGCAAAGGCGCCCATATTTCCACAGTAGCTGCGTCAAAGGAGAGTGAGCCCGTCTGCAAGTAAACATCCTCTGTTGACAAACGAAGGTCTGGTTGTCCCTTCACACGGTTGATAATATTGCCATGCTCAATCATCACTCCTTTTGGCTGTCCGGTAGAGCCAGAGGTAAACATGATATACGCCAGTGAGTGCGCATCAACAGCCGCCGGTTCTTGATTGGCCACTGTATGTTCCCAAGATATGTCTGATGTATAAATTACATTTGCCTTATCCTTCAGTTGCGCTAATATCTCTTCGTTGTCTGTAACAACAGCTGCTACCTGCGTTAACTCCAGCAATTGCAACATCCTGTCCACCGGCAGATGTGTTTCCACTGGCAAATATGCCCCTCCTGCCTTCAATACGGCCAACATGGCTACAACATATTCCGCACTTCGATTCATTGCCACCATCACCACCTGTTGTGGTTGCAGTCCACTTTGTTGTTGTAAGAGACCCGCCAGTTTTCCAGCCTTTATATTAAGCTCCTGGTACGTATAGCTGTTGTGCGCATCTGCTACGGCAATTGCCAACGGTGCGTCTGCCACCTGCTTTTCAAATTCACCATGAACAGTAAGCGCAGGATGAATTGGTGCATAAATACCGGTAAAACCATCAATTTCCTCCAATTCCAGCGCGGACATATATGGCACCTCGTCAATCTGTAATCCAGGGTTTGTTGCCACTGCTGTAATAAAATTACCCAGATGCCCCAGCATACGCTCCATCCGTGCTGCTGCAAACAGATCACTGTAGTATTCTATCCCCACCGTCAAACCATCTGGGCCTTCTTCAAAATCAATTGTCAGATCGAACTTACTCACCGGTTTCTGATTGCTGAATGGAACAGCATGGAGTCCACTCTGCTCCAGCAATGCATCACGTGTCACTGTATTGTTCTGCATCACCACCATTACATTAAATAATGGCGGCCTGCTCATATCACGATCCAATTGCAGATCATCGATCAGCTGATCAAAAGGATATGATTGATGCTGGTAAGCTTCTAGCAGACTATCTTTCACAGTACCGCGAACAAATTGATCGAAAGATTCTCCTTGTTTTATGCCTGTACGAATAGCAATTGTATTGACATAAAAGCCAATCTGATCAGCAAGGCTTGCATGTTCTCTGCCGGCTACAGGTGTACCAACAACCAGGTCTTCCTGCCCGGTATAGCGATACAGAATGGATTTCACTGCTGCCATCAATACCATGTACAAGCTCAGGTTATTCGATGTTGCATATTGCTGTAACCTACTTTGAACAGCCGCTGGTAATTTTCTGGTAAGATATTCTCCCCGGAAAGTCATTATTCTGGGGCGATTAAAATCAGCAGGAAGTTCCAGTACAGGCCTGTCATCTCCCAACTTGTTCAACCAATATGCCCGATGTACGTTGGCGGCATCGCTTGCCAGTAGCGCGTTTTGCCATGCGGCAAAATCTTTGTACTGAATCGCAAGTGGTGCAAGACTTTCCGATGCATTGTTCGTATAGGCGTGGTAAAGTTTCAGGATCTCTGAAAAAAACACACCGGTAGACCATCCATCTGATATAATATGATGTAAGGTGAAGAGGAACATGAAGCGTTCATCTTCCAGCTGTAACAGCACTGCTTTTACCAGCGGCCCATGTGCCAGATCAAATACGGTTTCAGCTTCTCTTGCAGCCATCAGTTCTGCTTCACGATGCTTATCCGGATGATTTCTCAGATCGCGGAATATTGGGGTAAAGCCATATCCTGATGGCGCCAGTACCTGCTGACGAGGCATTCCATCGCGCACTACAAACACAGTGCGCAGTATTTCGTGGCGTTCTACTAACGTTGTAAGCGCTTTATTAAAAGCCTCCACATTGATGTTCCCTTCCAGAAAAGTACCATGCGGAATGTTATATGCAGTAGGTTCCGTATCCATTCCCGCGATCAGCCACATACGTTTTTGTGCGTGTGATACTTCATAATCTTCCTGAAGTGGCACCGGGGTTATATCCGTAAATGTATGTTCTGTAGCAGATTCCATCAATTTCGCCTGCTCCTCAATGGTTGGATGCAAGAAAATTTCTTTCAGCGGCAGTGATACCTTTAGTTGTTTATGTATCAACGCAATCAGCTGCGTAGCCTTGAGTGAGTGCCCTCCAATTTCAAAGAAATTATCTGTTACACCGATACCTGAAATATCCAGCAACTGCTCCCAGATCTCTTTCAACTGTGTTTCAGCAAGTGTGCGCGGCGCTACAGCATTACCGCTAAACTGCACCCTGTATTCACCTGCATCTGGTAATGAGCGTTTGTCTATTTTTCCATTGGGCGTAAGTGGCAGGCGCTGTAACGGGATATAATACACCGGAATCATGTAGTCAGGCAAACGGCCTTTCATGAATTCCTGCAAACCGGGAATATCAGGTGTTTCTACATCCGTCACGAAATAAGCAGCCAGTTGGTCCTGTCCGTCCTTGCTATACACGAGTACCACAGCATCTCTTACTTCATGATGATCTTTCAGCGTTTCTGCTACTTCATCCAATTCTACACGGAAACCACGGATTTTCACCTGATTGTCGATACGTCCGAAGAATTCCAATTTTCCTGAAGGCAACCAGCGGCCATGATCTCCGGTACGGTAAAGTTTTTCTCCGGGCCGGAATGGATTATCTATGAATTTTTTCGTGGTCAGTTCTTCTCTATTGTGGTAACCTTTACCTACCCCTACTCCTCCAATGGCAATTTCACCAGGCACACCTATGGGCAAAAGTTCATTACGGCTATTAAGCACGTAGACCTGCTGATTATCGAAAGGCCGTCCCAGCACAGGCTGGCGGGCGAAGTCATTGATAGTATCTTTGGTAACCCACCAGGCAACGGAACCGATAGTAGCTTCCGTAGCGCCATAGTGGTTTCCTAATTCTACATGAGGGTAACGTTCAAAATATTTACGCAGGTTCTTTACGTTGATAGTTTCACCTCCCTGCTTCAGTATACGTATAGAGCGGCAAACATCGGGATCTTCGTCAAATGTAGCACTGTTCACCAGCACGCCAAATGTGGAAGGCACCATTTTCAGGAAAGTAACCTGTTCCTGTTTTATATAGCGTAAAGTTTTATCGGGATCAAAAAATGAATCATTCGGCACATGCAACGTTGCACCTGAAGTGAGTGTAGCCCAGATATAACTATAGCATCCGTCGAAACTATAGGAATTGATGAGCATAGTACTGTCTGCCGGTGTGATGGCAAAACGTTTTCTGTACCAGCTTACATGATTAGCCAGTCCCAGATGATGCACCATAGCACCTTTAGGTTTTCCGGTAGTACCAGAGGTGTAAATCATATAGGCCAACTCGTGCGGATCTCTTGCCAACACAGGGTTATCAGCCGCTCTTGCCGGGATATCTTCCATAGCCAGATAACCGAGAGCAGCGGCATCCGGTGTTTCTTCCACAAGCGACTTTTCTGTCAGAACAATTTTACTACCACTGTCTTCCAGAAAAAAACGCACCCTGTCCTGCGGAGAACTCAGGTCGATAGGAATATACACTCCTCCGGCTTTCAGGATTGCGATAATTCCGATAATAATTTTCTCTGAACGATTCACCATCAGCGATACTTTATCCTGATGTTGAAGACCACGATCATGTTTCAGAAACCAGGCCACTTCATTGGCTCTCTCATTTAACTGATGGTAAGTTAGTACCACATCGCCACTCTTCACTGCAATAGCATCAGGAGTTAGCAGCGCTTGTTGTTCGAATTGTTCAATTACTGGCTGCTCTTTAAATGAACATGCTGTATCATTGAACCAGCCAAACAAACGTTCATGATCTTCCTCAGAAATAAAGTTAATAGCAGATATAATCACATTCAGATCAGCCGTGATAATTTCAAGTGTCCGTTGAAAATGATGGGCCAACAACTGCACGTAATCTGTATCATAAATGGCAGCATTGTAGTCGATCTGCAGAGATAACCGTCTCTCTTCTCTGAACAATCTGAAGAACAGTGGCACTTTAAACAGATCATCATGCATTACTGTCAGCGGCTCATAGGAAAACCCCACGGAAAAGGCCTGCTCATGTAAGTCTTGCTGCTCCTGTAGTATCGCAGATAACTCAGCATAGTTATAATCCTGGCGGTTGATGTTTCTTTCAAGTTCTTCATGTACCTGTTTCAACAGCTCTTTCACCGTCATTTCTTCTCCAAATGGTACTGCAAAAAACAATGGCAAAGGCTGGCTTACCGGCACCACGGCATCCAGTTGTACTGTGCTGGTAGTAAGCAGCAGGTCTGGGCGTTGACTGTATTTTCCTAACAGGATATACAATGCAGCCATTGTTAGTTTATAGATATTAATATCTTTTTCGCGGGAGATGTTTATCACCGCTTCTGCGACTGCCACCGGCAGGTTATGTTGAAACTGAAGTCTTTCTGGTACAATATCTTCTACTGGGAGTATACTGAAAAATCCAGCACCTCCTGCTTGTTTTATTTTGTCGGTCCAGTAGCTGGTTACCGTAAATTCCTGCAATGAAAACTTACTCATATCTTGAGATTAAATGTTGGGTTAAGGGTCAGCTAAAATCATCATCCAGCGTAATGGCTTCCTGTAGAGGAGCTGCTGTGGCAGTTTTTAGCGGCACATTAGGGTTGGCTAACACTTGCGCCACCAGGCTAATAAACAATTGTTGCAGCTGTTGAGCGGTGGACTCACGGAACAACGTGTTATTATATATCAGTTCAATCTGTATTCCATCCTGGTTATCGGTATTGAAATAAAAACTTAGATCGTACTTATTGGAACCTTCTCCAGGGGCGGCAGTGAGTTCAGCAAAGTTGGTTGCTGCCGGCGCTTCTACATTAAAGCCGTCGGTAAATGCCAACATCACGTCGAAGAGCGGGTTCCTTCCCAGATCTCTTTTCTGTTTAAGTTTGTCTACCAGCAGATCAAATGGATAGTGTTGATGTTCATATGCTTCCAGCGTAGTAGCTTTTACCTTTTCCAGTGCGGAGAAGAAGCTATCTTGCTCCTGCAGCTGTGTGCGCAGCACTATCACGTTTACATAGAATCCCATCTGCTGCTGTAAATCAGGGTGATCGCGGCCTGCAGAAGTAGTTCCAATAGCAACATCATTCGACTTCGTATACTGCCGTAGCCATAGCGCTACCAATGTTTCACAGATCATGAACATACTCACTTCCTGTTCCTTTGTCCAGTTACGGAAGGTATTGAGGGCAGCATTATCCAGTGCAAAATGCAGGCTATTACTGCTGTAGGCGCGGGTTCGCGGACGTTGAAAATCCAGCGGAAGTTCTGGCCGCAATTCTTGCTGCAGTTTGTTCAGCCAGTATAGTTCATCTGTTGCAGATGATTGCTGTAACCTGCGTTGATGCCAGGCTGCATAGTCTTTATATTGTATACGCAAATCCGGCAAGGCAGTTTTAGCTTCATTTATCAGTTGTGTATACTGGGTCAAGATCTCTGTATAAAATAATTGCACTGACCATCCGTCGCTGATGATATGGTGCATATTCACCACCAGTACATGTTCAGCTGTGGAAGACACTACCTGCATCCGGATCAGCGGCCATTGATCCAGTTGGAATACATGCAGCTCTTCTTCTTTCAACAGGTTAATGCCGTGCTCCCGTACTGCTCCTGACACAGAGGTTACCGGTACGGAAACCTTGCAGTTGTCGACATCTATAATACGTTGCCAAGGCAATCCGTCCTGCTCCACAAATACGGTGCGCAATATTTCATGGCGCACCACAGTAAGCTGAAATGCCTGTTGCAATGCAATGAGGTCCAGGTCACCGGATATTACAAATGCTGCGGTAATATTAAATGCATGTTTCTCTGTTTCCAGTTTATCCAAAATCCATAAGCGTTGCTGTGCACGGGATGATTCATATAGCGATGCTACAGGTACTTGCGGAATCATGTTTACAGCAGATTTTTCTGTTGTGGCAATGATTGCCGCCAGTGACCGGATTTCTGGGTTACGGAAAAATACGACCAGGCTAATACTTACGCCCATCCTAGTTTCTATCAGAGATATAATCCTGTAGGCCATGAGGGAGCTACCACCTACTTCGAAGAAGTTATCCTGCATACCGAAGCCTGTTCTTCCTAGCACTTCTTCCCAAAGACCTAGCACTGCTGTTTCTGTTGTTGTTGCCGGTGCTTCATTTCCTGCTGCTTGTTGGTCCAGCAGCAGATCAATGTCTGGCAAGGCCTGTCGATCGATCTTCCCGTTTCGGTTCAGCGGCAATTGTGCAATATGAATGAAGAGAGATGGCACCATATAATCTGGCAGCTGCGCCTTCAATGCGCTCTTTAGCATTGCGGGTTGTAAAGCCTGATCTGCCGTATAGAAGCATATCAGCATCTTGTTTCCTTGCGCATTTTTTTCCGCGGAAACATAGGCATCACGAACCGCCGGGATATCTTTTATGGCGTGCGCAATTTCACCGGGTTCCACACGATAGCCGCGGATTTTCACCTGATCATCTACACGACCAAGAAATGCTACTGTTCCGTTTTCCAGCCACCTGCCAATATCTCCTGAACGATATACCAGCTCTCCTTCCTCAAACGGATGGATAATAAATTGTTGTGCGGTACGCTGCGGATCACCTATATACCCCGTACTCAATCCTTCACCACCCAACAGTATTTCACCCGGGATGCCTACTGGCACCGGCTGTAGCTGGCTATCGACGATATAAACGGTACTGTGCGTAATGGGCCTTCCTAATGGCACCGCGGCTTCTGGAAACTTCGGTACCGGGCCACAAATAGAGAAAGTAGTATTTTCCGTAGGGCCGTAGCCGTTAATGATAATTGTATCCGGGCAAGCTTCCTGCACTTTTCGTATATGCGATGGAGATAGTGCCTCTCCACCTGCCAGCAGCCTGCTTAACGGGCTAAAAAGCGATGGGTCCTGATCTGCCAGCTGGTTAAACCAGGAAGCAGTAAACCACATAGTAGTTATTTCCTTTTCACGGATAGCCGCTGCCAGCTGCCTCGTATCCAGGAGATGCATAAGGTCCAGCAGGTGTACCTGCCCGCCATTCAGCAATGCGCCCCATATTTCGAACGTTGCCGCATCAAAGGATAATGATCCTGTTTGCAGGATACGGTCTTTTTCGGTCAACTGTATATAATTCGTATTCCTTATTAATCTGATAATACTTTTATGCGTCACCATTACTCCTTTAGGAGTTCCGGTAGAACCGGAGGTAAACATCACGTATGCCAGAGAATCTCCGCTGATACTGGTTTCATGAAGATTATCCTGTGGAAATAATGCCAGTGTAGCCTCCGTTGGGGCTATTACAGGAATGCCTGCATCCAGTTCATCCACCAAGGTAGTATCATCCGTAAGTACCAGTATTGCATCAGTTTGCCCGAGCAGCGTACGTATACGATCCTTTGGTGTACTATGTTCCAGTGGCAGATAGGCGGCGCCGGTTTTCAGCGTTGCCAACATTGCCGTGATAAAATCAGCGGTCCGCGACATCACTATACCAATGATGTTATTCTCTCCGGCATAGTAATGGTGGCGGAGATAATGCGCCAGCCGGTTGGCGCGTGCATTCAGTTCCCGATAAGTATAGGCAGTGATTTCATCAGCTACTGCCAGCGAATCCGGATACTGCTGCACGATCTCTTCAAACAAGCGGACCACATTTAGCTGTTTTGGCAACTTATCTGCCTTACCTGCGAATACCTGTAACAACAGTTCTTTTTCTTCTTCATCTATGTAAGTCAACTGCACAACCGGTGTTTGCAGGTTTTTTGCCACGGCAGCCAGAAGGTTACAGAAATGCTGCGCCATTCGGGTGATACGTGCTTCACTGAAAATGCCGCTATTATATTCCAACATTATTTCCAGTGCCGAACCAGATTCCCACATTTCAACTGTCAGATCAAATTTATTTCCTTGAGAACCCAGTGGAAAATCATCTACTTCAAAACTAAGCGCATCTTTCCGCAAAAGGCCATCACTCTCCATATTCTGAAGCACAAACATCACGTCAAATAGCGGCGAATGGCCGGTTTCACGCGGGATTGCCAGTTCCTCTACCAGTTGATCAAACGGAAACTGCTGGTGTTCATAAGCACCGAGCGTTGATGTTTTCACGGCCTGCAGCAGATCTGCAAATGGCTGCGCTCCGGAGAATCTGGTACGAAGAGCAAGTGTATTTACATAAAAGCCCACCTGATTATCCAAGTCAGTATGACTACGGCCTGCAGCCGGTGAACCTATCACCAGGTCATCTTGACCGGTATAGCGATATAAAAGGGCCTTGAACCCTGCCAGTAATAGCATAAAAAGGCTCACTCCCTGTTGGTTGGCAATTGATTTGAGTGCGGTGAGTAAAGCAGCATCCACACGTGCAAGCACCAGTTTCCCATTTTGTTCCGGCAATGCAGGGCGTGGATAATCCGTCGGCAATTCCAACACTGGGGCAGGTTCCCGGAATTGTTCTATCCAGTAGTTGCGGTGTGCCTCATAACCTGGTTGCTGCGATTGCGCCAGATCCCACACAGCATAATCCTTATACTGTATGGTCAGTGCAGGCGGCATGGCTTTGTTATGGTCCAGCAATCCTTGATAAAACTGTAACAGATCATTCATGATGACGGCAGTAGACCATGCATCTGTTATGATATGATGTAATACAAAGAAGAAAACATATTCCTGTTCATCGGTTTGCCACAGGTAAGCATTATACAAAGGGCCGTCGGACAAATTGAACACTGTAGCAGATGCACCCGCTACCAATGCGGCTACTTGTGCATGTACGTCGTCTCTCCCACGCAAATCACTCACCTGCAACGCCAGACGGTCTCCATGCCGCAATATTTGCTGTCGTGGTTCACCGTTTTCAGTGATTAATATGGTGCGTAATATCTCATGCCTGGTGACTAGTAAATTGAAAGCTGCAGCCAGTGCCGCTACATCCACGTTGCCACGGAATGTAAAGGCCAGTGGCAAATTATAGTTAGATTGAGCGTCATCCATCTGATAAATGAGCCATAATCTCTTTTGTGCATGAGACAACGGATAAGTATCCAGTACAGGTGCTGTTGGTATAGCCGTAAACGTGGCCTCATCCTGGTTAATATGCCTTGCCAGTTCGCGGATAGTAGCATGCTGGAATACGGCCACTACTTTCAGGGATGCGCTGAAATGCTTGTTGATAGCCGCTACCATACGGATAGCAGAAAGAGAATGACCTCCCAGCTCAAAGAAATTATCGTAAACGCCTAAACGCTCTACCCCCAGCAGCTGTTGCCAGATTTTCACCAGCACTTCTTCGGTTTCGTTTGCAGGTGGCTCATAGGTAGCCACCGGACCTGCATCTGGCGCAGGCAAGGCATTACGATCCGTTTTTCCGTTGGAAGTAAGCGGGAAAAACGGCAGCGGAATAATGATCGCTGGTACCATGTACTCAGGCAGCCTGCCATCCAGGTAAGACAGCAACGCTACACGGCTGAAATTATCTTCCGTGGTAATGTATGCCACCAGGCGCTTTTCGCCACTACGGTCTGTATCGGCAATGACTACCGCCTGTTTCACCAAACCGCTCTGCTGAATAGCATTTTCAATTTCTCCCAGTTCAATACGAAAACCACGGATTTTCACCTGATTGTCTATACGCCCGAGATATTCAATATTTCCATCTGGCAGCCAACGTGCCTGATCTCCCGTTTTATAGAGCCGGCCCTGTTTACCACCATTGAAAGGATTAGGTATAAATCGTTCACTGGTGAGCTGATCGCGGTGAAGGTATCCACGCGCCAGTCCCGCCCCAGATACATATAATTCTCCTGGCACACCGATGGGCGACAGGTTCAAATTGCCATCGAGGATATATAATCCAAGTGTAGGAATAGGTTCTCCGATTACGCTCCTGCTGCTATTCATTTCAGCCTCGCCAATTTCCTGGTAGGTGACGTGAACAGTAGTTTCTGTGATGCCATACATGTTGATGATACGGCAGGCAGGAAACATCTCTGCCCAGGGTTTTACAGCTGCAGGATTCAGGGCTTCTCCTCCGAATATGACATAGCGGACATTCAGATCCGCCGGAGTACTACTCAACGATTCCTGTAATACATAAAAAGCAGATGGCGTCTGGTTCAGTACAGTTACTCCTTCTGCCAACAACAATGCAGCGAAAGCTACTGCATCACGGGCAGTGTCTTTCGGTACAATAACCACACGACCACCATAGAACAATGCGCCATACATCTCCCAGACAGAGAAATCAAAACAAAAAGAATGGAACATGGTCCATACGTCGTTGCTGTTGAAATCATATAAAGGAGCATCGGTCTCGAATAAACGAACTACATTTCGATGCTCTATCAGCACACCTTTCGGCTTCCCTGTAGAACCGGAGGTATATATAACATAGGCCAGGTGATGAGGGGCAGCTACCGGCGCAGGATTTCCAGCATCTTCCTGACTGATCTTATCCCAATGATCATCCAGCAGGATTAATTCTGCATGGCTGTTGGAAGCCAGTACGTGGGCGGTATTGGCTGCTGCCAGTACGATCGGCGCCGCTGTGTCTTCCAACATAAATGCAATACGTTCCTTTGGGTATGCAGGATCAACGGGTACATAAGCACCACCTGCTTTGAGAATACCCAGCAATGCGACAATCATCTCAGGGCCCCGCTCCAGGCAAACAGGCACTAACGAATCCGGCTCCACGCCTCTCAGTCGCAGGTAATGTGCCAACCGGTTGGCACGTTCATTCAGTACACGATAGCTCAGTTGCTGCGTACCGAATGTTACGGCAATATTTTCAGGGGTCTTTACAACCTGCGCTTCGATCAGGTCATTAATAGTTTTATGATAGGGATAACCTGCAGTCCTTTCGGCGGAGGCCTTCAGTAAAGTAGCTGCTTCTTTCTCTGAGAGCAATGGCAGCAGCGCGTTTTTTGCAGCAGGGTCCGCGATGATACCGCGAATGATCTGATGATAATGCGCCAGCATTCGCTGAATAGTAGCTGCAGTATATAAATTAGCGGCATAGCAGATACTGATAATGACTCCTTCGTCTTTTTCTGATATGTTCACCTGTAATTCAGTATCAGTAGTTACAGCAGTATCAGCAGGAGCAAAAGTTACGGCAAAGATTTCCGCAGCCGAAATACCTGTAGCATCGGCAATAGCAAAGAGTGATACATCCTGGTGTTCTGCAGCAGCGCGGCTATTTCGCTTAACCTCCTGCAGCAGCTGGCTGAATATAGGTACGGTATCCATCTGAATGTGCAGGGGAAGCAAATTGTTCTCCCGTGTAACCGGAATACCAGTGCTGATCGAGTTTTGCCCGGTATAACGAAACATCAGTACATTCCATGCAGCCAGCAAAGTATTATATAAGGTAGTATTTTCATCGAACGAAAGGATAGCCAGGGCATTGTATTCCGGCTGATCAATCCGCAGTGATTCAGTGTTCCAATCTGTTTGCGGTGCAGCCGTACGTGCAAAGTCAGTGGGTATTTGCAGCGGCTCTGTACCAGACAACTGTTTTTTCCAGTAAGCCAATTGAAATGCAGGCTGAGAGCGCACTTCCAACGGCACTTCTATAAATAAATCTCCAACCTGTACATCTTCATCCTGTATTACCTGTGTAATGATCTGCTCAAATTCATGCAGCATCGCACGGATATACGCGGTGGTATAACGTGTAGGGTTATACGACATAATCACTTCAAACTGCCCTCCCACCATCACGTTGATGTGGAAGTCATAGTTTGTTTCCTCAAACATCTTCACTTCCTGCACATCAAAGATATCACCGTTACTGCCGGATTGTTTGATGCTCTCTTCCAGCGGATAATTTTCTACGGCCACAATATGCTGGAGTAAATCACGTTTCAGCGCACTGCCAGATTGTATCTCTGCCAGCGGTGCATAATGATATGGTAATCCTTCCAGGCTTTCATTATGTACTGTACGTAGCAGGTCACTGAAGCGGGTATCCGGCTGAAAGCGGATTCGTAAGGGAATAGTATTGATAAATAGTCCAAGAATTTCGTTTACTCCTGGAATATCAGACGGGCGTCCGGATACAACATTACCATATACCACATCATTGGTGTTATTGAATTTTGCTACCAGCAGTCCCCAAACAGCCTGGAACAAGATATTCATGGTCACTTTCTCACGGCGGACAATGGCTTCCAGTTGCGCAGTAACGGTATCGCCTAATCGCAGTTTCTCTGTCAGTGTTTCACGGGGGCTATTCTCTGAAGCGGGGAACAATACCGGAGGAACTGCCGCTACTGACGTATAGCCGTGGAGGTAATCGCGCCAGTAATTGGCAGCCACTTGTTTATCCTGCTTTTCCAACCATTGGATATATAGGGAAAACGGTACCGGGGCTGCGAGTTTAACAGGTTGACCAGCCACCAGTGTATGATAGATGGTTACGAGTTCTTGCAGCAAAACGGGAATACACCATCCATCCAACAGGATGTGATGGTGACTCCACACAAATTCATAGCCGTTATCGGCCAGTTTTATTACGGTCAGGCGCATCAGCGGGTCCTTTACAAGATCGAACCCGCGTGCAATGTCCTGTTGTCTGAATTCGGCTATAAAGGCTGCTGCTTCGCCTTCGCTGAGATGGGAAATATCTGTAAGCAGAAAACCGATCCTCCGGTTTTTCAGCACTACCTGTATTGGCCTTTCGTTCTTCTCATATACAAAAGCAGTTCGCAGGATGTCGTGTCGGAGAGAAAGCATGTCAAGACTTTCCTCTAGCAGCGATACGTTCAACATACCAGATGTACGGTAGCATACCTGGTTAAAATAGGCATTGGTGCCGCCATACATGGCGTGAAACAACATACCTTCCTGCATTGCAGTCAGGGGATATATCTTCTGTATATTATTCTTATCATTCATTGGATAGATTTTATAGGGGCGACAAAATTGGGAGGCAGCAGCCCTGGAATTTATGCTGTTGCCATTCTTCCTGTTTCTTTCACTGCCGATTCACTTACTGCCAGCGCTTCTTTCATGATGGCAAGTGCATTATCGATGATCGCCGGTGTGATGATCAATGGTGGAACCAGGCGTACTACGTTGTTATAATGGCCGCCCACTTCGAAGATGAGTCCGCGCTGCATACATTCATTCCTGAAGCGCTTCACCAGCGAAGGGAAGGGTTCTTTTGTCTTTTTATCTTTTACCATTTCAATACCGATCATCAGTCCTCTGCCGCGTACATCGCCGATATAAGGACTGTTTTCCTGCAGGGCTTTCAGTCCGTTTATAAGTTTGTCTCCCGCCTCTTTCGTATGTTCGTTGAGGTTATACTTATCTACAAAGTCGAATGCACCATTTGCTCCGGCCAGGCTAGCCTGGTTACCACGAAAAGTACCAATGTGCGCGGCAGGGCCCCAGGCCTCTACGTCCTTGCGGTAAATGAGTCCTGCCAATGGCAATCCTACACCACCGATGCCTTTGGAGATCGTGATAATATCCGGAACAGCGCCAGTATGCATCCAGGCAAGGAATTCACCAGAACGGAAAAACCCGCACTGGATCTCATCGAAAATCACCAGTACGTCATGAGCATGTGCCAGTTTTACCAGTGCTTCCAGGTAACCTTCTCTTGGTACGATGTTGCCTCCTTCGCCCTGAATAGGCTCGATTACAATAGCAGCAGGTTTTGGAATACCGGAATGACTGTTTTCCAGAATATTGCGCAGGTAGTCAACACAAGCCATTTTGCAGTTTGCCTCATCCAGCTTGAATGGGCAACGGTAGCAATAGCTGTATGGAACAAAGTGTACATTCGGTGTGAGAGAAGTCAGTCTATTACGGAATCCTGTATCAGACGTAAGCGACAATGCCGCTGAGGTCATACCATGGTAGCCACCTGTGAATGCGATAATTGTATCGCGGCCTGTTTTGATTTTAGCCAGCTTCAGTGCAGCTTCTATAGCATCAGATCCGGTAGGTCCTCCAAAGCTAACCTTGTATTGATCCCTCAGTTGTTCCGGCAAATGCGCCAGTATTTTCTGAATGGCAGATAATTTATTTTCTGTTGGAAAGTCGAGCGCATGAATCAGTTTTTCCTGTTGTGCTGTTACATATGCCAGCACTTCTTCGTTGGTATGCCCCAGGTTTACCACACCGGCGCCGGCAAAGAAATCGATAAACTGGTTACCATCTACATCTTCTATAACGGCGCCTTTCGCGCGTTCAAATGCGATAGGTATACTCCTTGGGTAGGACACCACACTACCTTCTATTTCCTGTTGAAGGGTCAGTAATTCCTGTGAACGTGTGCCTGGTATCTGGGCACTGATAATCTTTGGTTCCTCGGATAAATGAAATCTTGAAAAATCGGACATAGTAAAAAGTTTAGATTTTTTGAGTTGCTGAGTATCTGATTAGTCAAATAGGGCATTCAGTTGGTTGAGCTCTTCGATAGACAAATCTTTGTAATCGTAATCGCTCGGCGTGTATTCGCGGATGGTACTGCCCGTACACAAGGCTGCCACTATTTCCAACGCTTCCTTGTAAGCTTCCATCCAGCGGCTGATGGTGTCGGCACGGAACTGAACCGTAGAATAGTACACGGTGAGTACTAGCTGGTTCTCTCGCAGGAAACCGATTAACTCCAACGCATAATCGCTTTTATTGAGGGGCGATTCAACTGCGCCGGGTGCATGTTCCAGCAGACGGAACTCACCTTCAGGCAAGTCATCGCCGGTAGCGCCCAGGTAGTTAAATACCAGTTGCGGTTTTTCTGCATGACGGAGCGGACTTGCTGTTGCAGAGTATTTTGCCAGACCATAACCGATACCGTTATGCGGTACCTTATGCAGCAGTTCCTTTGTATGCTTGATATGCATGGCAAGATCTCCTACCTGCTGTAAATCCAGGCACACCGGGTATTCCGCCGTAAACCAACCTACAGTACGGGACACTGAAATATCTTTCAGAATATCAGGACGACCATGACTTTCGAGCATCAGTTGCAATTGCTGCATACCAAATACCCTGGCCGTAGCCAGTCCTAATGCGGCCAGAAGCAAATCATTAATATCAGTGTTAAAGGCAGCATGTGCCTGCCTGGTGAGTTGTGTGGTTACCGCTTCGCTCAGGCGTACACTGTGTTCACGGATATCCTTCACAGACGCTGCATTCAGGGTATCTCCATCCAATGGAATTGCAGCATTGCCGGCAGTATGCATCCGCTGCCAATAATCAACTTCCTGTCGGAACTCATTGCTGTTAGCATATTGGACCAAACGCTCGGACCAGTGCCTGAACGCATCTGTTTTGGCAGGCAATGTTGTTTTTTGCTGTAGCAGCTGCTGATCATACAGGTTGAATAAATCTTCCAGTATAATCCTCCACGATACAGCGTCTATCAACAGATGATGGATAGTAATAAACAGGTGATCACCTGCAGGAAGGCGGAAAATCGCCACTTTGACCAGTGGTCCGGAAGACAAATGCAGAGAGGCCTGCAGGACGCCCGCAGCTTCTTCCATGCGCGCCGCGGCATCCGCCTCATGACGCCAGTCGTTTACAGTAAGTGGTACCTCCACTCCAACAGGACGGATATACTGCAATTTCTTACCGTTATCTTCTGTAAATATGGTTCTCAGTACATCATGGAAATTGGAGAGTTCCAGCAGCGCGGCTCGCATAGCCGTTTCATTCACCGGTTGTGCAGCCTGTAACAAAACAGATTGGTTATAATGATGCGGCACCGCTTTTTCCATCGCAAAGAAATCAGCCTGGATCGGTGTCAGTGGAACATAACCAGTGACCTCGCCCTGTTCAGCTGTTACCTTCAGTGGCTTCACTACCAGACTTAGTTCACGGATGGTAGGAAGTTTCATAATATCCTTTATCTCTACTTTATATCCCTGCCGGTATACCTGCGATGCTATCTGTATTGCGCTGATTGAATCACCACCACATTCATAGAAATTATCTGTGATACCAACTTTGTCTTTCTTCAGCACCAGCTGCCATGCGGCTACCAGGATTTTCTCTACGTCCTGCTCTGCAGCAACAAATTCATTTTCGGTTATTACCGCAGCACTCATGCGCGCCAGCAGCTTGCGATCTACTTTCCCATTGGCATTCACCGGCAAAGTATCCAGCTCCTGAAACTGTCTTGGCACCATGTATGGCGGCAGTTCTCCGGATAATTGTTCTTTGATCACCGTAAAAGCTACCGACTGCGCTTCGTGGAATACCACAAAGGCACTCAGGTATTTACGGCCGTTCGTATCATCCGCTGCAATCACGGCTGCATCTTTCACAGCTGGCAACTGGGCTAATTTGGCTTCTATTTCACCCAGCTCTATCCGTTGGCCGTTTACCTTCACCTGATAATCTTTCCTGCCATGAAACTCCAGCAAACCACCTGGCAGATAGCGCGCGAGGTCACCGGTTTTATACAGGCGCTGATTTTTTTGCGGCAAGAAAGGATCGATGGTAAATGCAGCCGCCGTTTTTTCAGGATCACCTATATACCCACGACCTACGCCCACCCCTGCTACACAGAGTTCTCCCACAACGCCCACCGGGCAAAGGTTCATATATCCGTCAACGATATAGGTATGCATGTTGTGGATAGATCTACCTACCGGAATTTTCTCCATGCCATCTGGCAGATGATTGAACACGTACCAGCAAGTACCATCAGAGGCCTCCGCAGGACCGTAATCATTCACCACTGTAGTATCCGGATACAATGCAAACCAGCGCTTCACCGTTTCAGGTTTAAGAATTTCACCACCGCAAACCAATCGCTTTACCGGCAACGGATAACGTTCCGGCTCTTTCTCTAAAAGGTCCAACAGCAGATTGAGATAGGTGGGTACTACCTGTAATACAGTTACCTGGTATGCCACCAGCCCTCTTAAAAACTCCTCTGCATTATTTACTACATCATCATCGTATACCAGTGTTGTTCCTCCTTTGATGAATGCAGTAAAGAACTGCCATACAGAGATATCAAAACTGTGAGATGCATTCTGCACCAATACACTGTTATTATCCATAGCCAGGTAATCCACTGTGGCCAGCGCATGGTTCATCATTCCGACATGCTCACTCATCGCACCTTTCGGCTTACCGGTAGAACCTGATGTAAATACAGAAAATGATAAGCTGTGTGGATTAAAAGGCAATCCCGGATTAGTAGCAGGTGTAGTATTCAATAGTTCATCTATATATATCAATGAACATATCTGCTGTATTTTCTCTGCCATTGCTACTGATACCAGGTTACGCTCCGCTATCACGGCTTTAACACCTGCATCTTCCAGTATGGAGATGATCCTGTTATCAGGCAACTTCTTTTCAATAGGGATATAGGCCGCCCCCAGCTTCCACAGCGCCAGGATGGCTGCCGCCATATTTTCTGAACGATCCATAAACACAGCTGCAAAATCATCCTCACCTAACCTTACGCGGTTATTAATACCTGCCGACATTGTATTCACACGATCATTCAGCTGTCGGTAACTTAATTGCCTGTCGTTACAGATAATCGCTGTTTTATCAGGTGTTTCAACCGCAAATTTCTCTACTGCATGATAAAAAGTCGTAGTAAGATCATACGCACGAGCTGTATCATTAAATTCTTCTACCAGTATGCGTTTTTCTTCTACAGTAATCAGTGATACATCCCGTAATTGTTGGGCAGCCCCATCGATAATCTGCAGCAGCACATGTTCGAAATGCACGCAGATTTGTTTTGCGTAAAATTCTTGTAGTAATGCAGTATTGTAATTAAATGAAACGATCAATTCCTTTCCTGTTTCCACCATAATATCCAATGGATAGTTGGTTTGCTCATGGAAGAAAACTTTTTCCAGCTGTAGCCCAGAACCCGCCGCTGCGGCAGCTTCAGAAACCGGATAATTTTCAAACACAAGAATGGTATCAAACAGATCGCCTTGTACACCTGTACAGCGCTGAATATCATTTAGTGTGGTATACTGATAGTCGCGGCATTGCAGTTGTTCCAGCTGCAATTGTTGCAGCCAGGCGGCAATATCTGTGATTCCTGTGCAGGTAGTATATACTGGCAGTGTATTGATGAACATACCAATGCGTCGTTCAACTCCTGGCAGCTCTTCAGGCCGGCCTGAAACTGTAACTCCGAAGGTGACTTCATCGCGGCCGGTATACCGCTGCAACAGTAACGCCCACACGCCCTGCATAAGCGTATTCACTGTTATGTGATGACGTTGCGCATAAGCTTCGATTCTGGCAGTAACACCGGAACCAGCCAGAAATTTCTCAGTGGCATAGGTGCCGAGGCCACGCGTTCTGTCTGCGGTTGTTGCCACAAAAGGCAGAAGGCATGCTTCCGTTGTATCTTTCAGGTAATTGCGCCAGAAGGCTTCATCCGCTTCTTTATCCCGGGATTCCAGGTAACGGATATAATCCTCATATTTATCTTCTGCCACCGACAGTAACTCACGGCCGGCAGTAAGTTGCTCATATGCCTGCAAAACCTCTTCCAGCAGCACAGGTACCGACCACCCGTCCAGCAGGATATGATGGTGAGTCCATACCATACGATACCGGGTGTCGGATAAACGGATCAACGCCAATCGCATCACCGGTGCTTTCTTGAAGTCAAATCCACGCCGGCGGTCTTCTTCCTCAAAAGCTGCAATGGCAGCGTCTTGCGCAGCAATATCTATTTCCCGGTAATCATAATGACTCACAGGTAATGCTATATTTCGGTAAACACACTGCACCGGGATATTGAAAGAATCATAGTAAAAACTACTACGCAAAATGCTGTGGTTACCGATAGCATACTGCCAGCTTTTTTCAAATGCCTCTACATCAGGAGACAACAGGTCGCATGCAAACTGGTTGATGTATGCACCTGTTTCTGTATCATAAAGACCGTAAAAAAGCATGCCTTCCTGCAGCCCACTAAGACGGTAGAGGGCACTCACTTCGTCAGTCTTTTTCTTTGCGGGAGCTTCTTCCGTCAGATAGGTAATTAATCCGGCTTTGTTGGCTTTAATAAAACTGATAATGTCCTTATCCTGTCTTACTGCGTCAATTTCTTCCTGCTTCAGCTTCTTCCTGTTGGCTTTCAGGCTTAATGAGTCGCCTGCCGCCACCAATGAAAAATGTCTGCTTTCAATATGTTCTATAAATTCTTTAATACTCATTTTCTGTATTTTGCTTTAGAAATTCAGGATACTGTCCATATCGGCTTCTTCCTCATTGCGCGACTGTTGCTCACGGAAGAAGTTGTCCAGTTCTGCATTACTGATTTCGGCATTGAGTCCATAGTCCGATGGCGTATAAACCGCTCCCTCTTCCCATTGGCTCAAACAATGTTGGATGAGTCCACTGAGTACCTGTAGATAGCGATCTGCCAATTGCTGAACAGTACCAGCGTCGAAATGTCTGCCGCTGTAGTTCCATGAAATATTTAGCCTGCCGCCTTCCACCATAGCTGTTATGGCAATCTTCTCCTTTACTGGATTTAATGGGCTTACATTAGAAACGGCAGCATTACTGTCGTCCATACCAATTAGCCATTTGCTGGTGCCCACCATATTATCCAGTTGTCCGAGATAATTGAACACGATATCCCATGGCTCCTCACCGGCAAGGCCCTGCTCTTCACGGATGAACTTCAGTACACCATAACCCAGTCCTTTGTCAGGGATACTGCGCAGCTGTTCTTTTGTATTCCGAATGAGATCTTTCTCAGTACCCGCATGTGTTACATCCAGTAATACCGGATACAGGCTGGTAAACCATCCCACTGTACGGCTGATGTCAACATCACCTACCAGCTCTTCACGACCATGTCCCTCCAGGCCTATTGTTACCTTGAGATGACCGCTATGGTCGCAGATAACGCGTGCCAATGCTGCCAGCAACAGATCATTAATATCAGTCCGATATACACCCGAAACATGCTGTAGTAGCTGGTGTGTCAATTCCGGTGAAAGGATCGCATGCACATTTCGTATATCCTTACCAGTTATTACACCGTTGTAAGATTTATCCACGGGCATTGGTAGATAGGCAGCTGTAACTTGCTCCCAATAAGGACGCTGTGCCGCAAGTTTATTGGTGGCTGCGTATTGTTCCAATCCCTGGTACCATTGACGGTAAGATCCTGTTTTAGGTCCCGGGTTGGCTACTGTTCCTGTCATCGCGGCATCCAGGAACAGTTCAATATCTTCCAGTATTATTCTCCAGGACACACCATCCACCACCAGGTGATGTATGGCAATCAACAGACGGTTATCAGAAACAGATTCCGGGGTCTGCATCAGCACCATGCGCAGCAAAGGGCCATTTTCGATGTCCAGGCTTTGCTGATGTTGTGCTTCAGCAGCTGCAATCAGCGCGGGTAGCTGATAGGCAGTTGCATTACTCATATCCTCAACAACTACTATCTCTTGCGGAGATACACCATACTCCTGTTGCCATTTTCTACCCTGACGGCGATAAACAAAACGGAGGCTGTCGTGGTGTGCAAGGAGCGACGCTATCATTTGTGTTAGCGCCACAGGTGTAACTGCTTTATGGATATTGAGCAGTATCGCCTGATTAAAGTGATTCACTACTGCCGGATTACCATTCAGGAACCATTGCTGAATAGGTAACAGCGGACTACTCCCGGAGAGTATACCCTGTTCCGCTTCAAAGAGGCTACCTGTATTGGTTCTCTCTGCCAGTAAGGCTGCGAGGGAGGCAATAGTCTGACTATTGAAAATATCTTTTGTATGAAGTGTAAATCCTTTTCGTTTCATGCGGCTTACCACCTGGATGGTGATAATAGAATCTCCGCCGAGTTCGAAGAAATTGTCGTGTATACCTACCCGTTCTACACCGAGTAATTCCTGCCAGATGTTCACCAACGCCAATTCAATCTCATTACCTGCTGCTACATAAGCCTGTGTAGTTAAATGGCTAAAATCAGGAGCTGGCAGGGCTTTTCGGTCTGTCTTCCCATTCGGTGTCATTGGCATTTCTTCCATCAGCACTATTACAGCTGGTACCATATATGCCGGCAGTTTACTTTTAAGGTAATCGATCAGCAGACCTTTATCCTGTGTTTCTGCCTGCACATAGGCTACCAGCACCTTATGACCTGCCTGATCTTCGCGGGCCAGCACTACTGCCTGCGTTACAAAGGGATGCTGTTGGAGAACACCTTCAATTTCACCCGGTTCTACGCGATAACCGCGGATCTTCACCTGGTAGTCTTTACGGCCCATAAATTCAATCGTGCCGTTGGCCTGCCAGCGACCAAGGTCGCCAGTGGCATACAGGCGTTCATTGTGATTATAGGGATCCGTTATAAACTTAGTAGCCGTTAATGCTTCTCTATTGTGATAACCTATTGCAAGGCCATCTCCACCCACATATATTTCTCCTGCTACTCCTATCGGCATTAATTGTAATGCGTCGTTCAGGATATAAATCCTGGTATTGCTGATCGGTCGGCCAATGGAGAGCGGAGCATCTGCCGGAATTTCGGAGAGATCTATAGATGTTGCCACTACAGTAGCTTCTGTTGGGCCATAGTTATTGATAATACGTAGTTCTTTGTTGAAGCGTTTCAGCTGGTCTCCACCTGTAAGTATCAGCGGCATGGTCGTTGCTTCTTCCGCTGTCATTTCTGGCAGTTGCTCGCAGATGGCCGTAGGCAAAAACGTATGTGTAATACCGTTAGTACGGAAAAATGCCAGCAGCTGGTCAACGTCCAGCTTTACAGTTTCAGGTACCGGATACAATCCAGCGCCATGCAAGAGGTATGGCCATATCTCCCAAACAGATGCGTCAAACCCCACGCCGGCGTATGTTGTAGCCCTTGACACCGATGTAACGCCAAATGCGCCAGCATGCCAGCTGCAAAGGTTTAGCAAGGAACGATGAGAAATAATCACACCTTTAGGTTCCCCTGTAGAGCCGGATGTATAAATCACATAAGCCGGAGATTCAGGTCCGATTTCTGCTCGCACCGCAGTATCAGGAAAAACGTCTCCCTGCAATGGAAAATCGCGTATATGCAACACCGGCAAATCCGGCCAGTTTTTCGTATCTGCGTTACAGTTATCATCAGTAATGATCAACGCTGCATTGGTATCAGAAAGAATGAATGCAATACGGTCATCAGGATACGCCGGATCGATAGGAACATATGCTGCTCCAGCTTTCACAATGGCGGTGATGCTAATAATAAGTTCAGCGGAACGTGCCATGCATACGGCTACCAATGCGCCTTTCCCGATTCCTTTGGCATGCAGGTAGTGCGCCAGCCTGTTCGCACGACGATCCAGTTCCTGGTAGGAAATTTCCTGTTCACCTGCTGTAATTGCAATATGCTCGGCATACAACTGCACTTGTTGTTCCAGTATCGCCGGTACAGTAGTATGCTGTGGATAGCTGGCAACGGTTGTATTGAAACCAATCTGCAACTGCTCCGTTTCTGCGGCAGACAACATCGGCAACGCCAGCACTGTAGCTGTGGCACCTTCCAGGATAGCATGCAGCAATTGCTGATAATGCGTAGCCAGACGACCTGCAGTAGCCGCTGTAAACAAATCAGTGCAGTACTCAACTGTCAACTGCAATCCATCTTCCTGTACAAATAATTCAAATGAAAGATCAAATCTGGCATGCTCGCGTGGCAATGCGGCCTCCTCTACCTTCAGTCCATGCAGTTGCAACGTATTTGCAGCTTCGGGCACATTATTCATAGCAAAGGCTGCCTGGAACACAGGATTACGGCTCATATCGCGGTGAATGGTCAGTTGATCCACCACCATTTCAAATGGTACGTCCTGGTTCGTATAGGCTTCTAAGGTAGACAGCTTCACCTGTTGCAGGAAGTCCGTGAAAAGCGGGTTGCCGGAAAAATCACTGCGGATAGCAATGGTATTTACGAAAAAGCCAATCAGCTGCTCCAGTTCTGGTTGCATCCTACCCGCTACAGGAATACCAACGCAGATATCATGCTGCGTACTGTGTCTATGCAACAACACCTTGAATACAGCCAGCATGGTGGTAAACAGTGTCACGCCGTTTGCTTTGGACCATGCTTCCAGCGCAAGACATAATTCATTGGGAATATGAAAATATTGTACGGCTCCGCGATTACTTTGGGTCAGCGGCCGTGGAAAATCAGTAGGTAACTGTAACGGCTCTACGCCATATAGCTTCTCCTTCCAATAAGCTAACTGTTTACCCAGCGTTGATGCCTGAATAGCCTTACGCTGCCAAATGGCATAATCTGCATATTGCAGCGGCAACACAGGCAGTTCAGGGCTTTGTTTTTGCAGCGCAGCATTGTAGAATGCTCCCAACTCATGTGCCAGCAATGGAATAGACCAACCATCGGATGCAATATGATGCATCACAATCAGTAGCTGATAGCTATCGCGGCTTTCACGTACCAGGGTAGCCTGGAGCGCATGATCCGTAGCAAGGTGGAAAGATTGCTGCCTGCATTGTGTGAGAAAATGATCGAGTCCTGTTGCACCACTGAAGGCTGCGGCATCTACAAATTCAAGCTGCCACTTGTTTTCCGGCATTACCTCCTGATAACCCTTACCTTCCGATTCAATGATAGCGGTGCGTAATACTTCGTGGCGGTTTACAATCTGTTGCAATGCATATTGTAATGCCTTTACATCCACCTTACCTGTTAATTTCAACAGGAAGGAAAGATGATAAGGCAAGGAGCCCTGCAGGCGGTCTATGAACCACAGTCGCTCCTGTGAGAACGACAATGGAATCAGGCCGCTGCGTGACTGCTTTTGCAGCCCGTCGTAGATACTTTCGCTACCTGCAGTATTGCCGCAATGAGCTGCCAACAGTTCTATAGTCGTATAAGTAAAAAAGTCCCTGATGCTAATATCGAGCGAAAGCTCAGCTCTTATCGCCGACAATACCCTTACAGCCAACAGCGAATGCCCACCGAGTTCGAAGAAATCTGCCCGGATGCTCACCTCCTGTATATGGAGAAGTCGCTGCCAGATGGATACCATCACGGCTTCCGTGCGATTACGCGGCAGCACCATTTCAACAGCGCCAGCATTTCCTGCTTCTGGCATTGGAAGCAATTTGCGATCTACCTTACCATTTGTATTCAGTGGAAAAGCATCCAGTACTGTGACATATGCGGGCACCATATAGGCCGGCAGTACATTACCCAGCGCGGATTTCAGGCTGGATTCATCGGCGTTGGCGCCAGCGTTCAGCGTTACATAACCATACAATGCCAGTTGTTTATCCGCCCCTTCCCTATCTATCACCACTGCTTCTTTTACTTCTGGCAAATTATTCAGACGCTGTTCTATTTCTCCCAGTTCAATACGATACCCACGGATTTTTACCTGGTGATCTTTACGGCCAATGAAAGTAATAGTGCCATCTTCCTGGAAGCGGCCCAGGTCGCCGGTTTTATAGAGGCGTTGTGGTGTGTCGCTGAATGGATCCTGCATGAATACACGGTCAGTTTTTACAGGATCATTTACATAACCACGTCCTACACCGGTACCCGCTACCCAAATTTCACCGATCACACCAGGAGGGCACCATGCACCATTTCTGTCTACAATGTATATATCAAGATTATCGAGGGCCTTACCAATGGAGATGCTCTCTCCCGCTGGCAGCTGCCGCATAATGTACTGTGTGATGGTATCTGAAGCCTCCGTAGGTCCGTAACCGTTAACAATAGGTATGTGCGGAAATGCCTCGAACCAGCGCTCTACCAGCTGCTTTTTGACTGTTTCTCCACCCGCCATCATAAATTGAAGGTTGGTAAAAACAGCGCCTTTATCTTCCGGTAATTCATCCAACACCAGTGATAAATATCCGGGTACCAGCTCCATCAGTGTAATACCGTCGGCTGAAACCTGCTGCAGAAAAACATCCGGGCGCAATACTACATCCTGACTGTAAATAACGGTGCTGCCTCCACAAAGAAGTGCGCCCAACATCTGGAATATGGAAATATCAAAGCTTTGCGAAGCATTCTGCGCGATGCGGCAGTTATCACCAGCTTCAAATGCACGAAGTCGTGCATACTGATGGTTAATCAGACCCCGATGTTCTACCATAGCACCTTTGGGAGTACCAGTAGAACCCGAAGTATAAATTACATATGCCAGTGCATGACCATCACGTTGTAGTTCAGGCACTGCAGCAACAGCCGTTGATGCCAGTTCATCTATAAAGATGATCTGCTGAATATCAGAACAAATCTGCTGTAACGCGATAATGGCATTCGCATACTTTCTTTCTGTTATAATAATTTTCAATCCCGCATCTTCCGCAATCATCTTCAGTCGCTCAACGGGTAGTTCCGGATGTAATGGCAGATAGACGGCACCTGCTTTCCAGATTCCGTAAATAGCCGTTACCAATAATGGGGACCTGTCCGTCAGCACACCCACAATATCTTCCTGCTGCAGCCGTCCTTCGGAATACAAGGCGCCGGCGAGCTTGCCGGCATCCCGCTGTAATTCCGTATAGGTGACCACGTTATTATTATGTTTTACAGCCACTCCCTGAGGGTAACGCTCCACGATATCATCCAGCAACTGGTCAAAAGTGGTGTTATCAGGAAATGCCAGCTTATTCTTGTTGAAACTGCGTAGCAATGTAGCTTCATCGGAAGTGATCATTGGTATGGCCGCAACTTTCCGGTAAGGATTTTCCAGGATAGCCTGTAAAATTTCTCTGAAATGGCGTACCATACGTGTGGCTGTTGACCTGCTGAACAGGTCGGAGCAATAACCAAAATTGATTTGCAGACTGCCATGACTCTCCACCACGGCCACATCCAGGTCAAACTGAATAGACCTTTCTTCCAGATTCAGTTCACTCAGTGCAAGATCCCGGATACGGAAATTCTCCGCACCACCACCTTCATGAAGTGTAAACAATACCTGGAATACAGGGCTGCGGCTCAGATCACGCTGAGCGCCCACCACCTTTTCGAAAGGAACTTCCTGGTGTGCATATGCTTCCAGTAAAGTATTACGCACCTGTTGCAGTAGATCATGTACCTTTCCTACCTCCTGTAAATTAGTCCGGAGTGCCAACAGGTTCAGGAAAAATCCTACCAGTGGTTCCAGCTCCGCATAGTTGCGATTTGCTACGGGTACGCCTACACAGATATCCTGCTGACCACTATACCGTGCAAGTAATATTTTAAATGCTGCCAATAAAATCACATAACGGGTAACTCCCTCTTGTCTTGCTACCAGGTCCAGTTGCTGACAAAGGTGTTTATCCAAAGTAGCGGTAACCATGCCGCCAGCGGTACTTTGAATAGCAGGACGCGCAAAATCAGTTGGCAATTCCAGGGGAGATAAGCCCTCCAGTTGTCGTTTCCAATAATTCGTTTCACGTTCCAGCAATGCTCCCGAGAGATGCTTGCGCTGCCATACCGTATAATCTGCATATTGTAGTGGCAGTGATGGTAGATTCGCTTCGCGGCCCTCTGTGCGGGCAATATAGCCCGTCACCAGCTCGTTCATCATGATCGGGAAAGAACCACCATCAGTTGCAATGTGATGCATCACAAACAGCAAGAGGTGTTCCTGGTCCGACTTACGGATCAACAGGGCACGCAACATATAATCCTGTTCCAGGTCGAATGGAATCTGTTGTGTTTCGTTGATCAGCGTATTCACCCCTTCTTCACCATCCAGCGCCGCTGCGTCGGCATACTGCAGTTGCCAGGCATCTGCCGGCATTACCTGCTGGAATGCTTCTCCATCGTTTTCACGAATGAGTGTGCGTATCACCTCATGTCGCTGTACAATCTGCCGCAGTGCAGATTCAAGTGACGTGATATCCAGCTTGCCAGACATTTTCAGTAATGCTGACAAGTGAAAAGGTACGCTTCCCTGCATACGGTGAATAAACCAAACACGTTCCTGTGAAAACGAGAGTGGGATATAACTGCTGCGGTCTTGCCTGACTAGCCGCTCCACAGCAGCGTCTCCCGTTTCAGCATTGATGAATGCTGCCAGTGATGAAGGTGTAGGATAAATGAAAATATCTTTCAGGGAAAGCGAGCTTCCCATTTTTTGATTGATCAAACCAGCTACCCTCGCGCCTAAGAGCGAATGGCCTCCCAATGAAAAGAAATCATCCGCAGGACCAATATCTTCCAGCTTCAATGCTTCTTTCCATATACCAATAATATCCGATTCTGTTTCGTTGGCGGTGGCCTGGCTATCGTACCAGGTATCAGATATTTGCAGCGCTGCTATATCTGCAGTACCATCAGGCAACTCAGGAAATGCAGGCAGTATCGCGAAATACCTGGGCATCCTCGCTGCAGGAATATAAACACTGAGCCACTGGCGCAATGCCATAGGGGTAAGACTTTCCCCTTCTTTTGGTGTAGCCGCCACCGTTATAAAGCTTTCCCCATTATGGAAATACTGAATAGCAGCAGATTTATATACTAACGGGTGCGTACATACGATTTCTTCTGTTTCATCCAACATCAATAATTGGTTGCCTTTACGCACTTCGCGGCCCTGTTGGTTCAGCAACTGAATTTTTCCTCCCGCAGCAAAACGTGCATTATAGCCCGATGGCAACAGCTGGTTGTTTTGCGGGTGCTGTTGCGATTCTATTAGAACAGGCCTGGTAAGCAGGTTATTCTGAATAAGCAAACTACCACGCACATTCAACGGTGCTGGTCTGTTCTGCTCATCATGAATAGCAATGCGTGTTTTGCCAAAAGGCCTGTTCAGCAGCAAGCTGTCAGTGATACCGGCGTCCAGTGGTTCTGCCGTTTCCAGGTGACCACTGGCCACAGAAACAGGCAATCCAAATGGCTGGTAGGTATACGAAGCAATAGTAACAGCAGGAAAATGCTTGCGCCAGGCTTTAATAAGATGATGATTCACTTTACGGTGGCCACTAATAATCAGTCGCGCTTTTCCTACGCCGGAATACCGCGATGGATGATGCAACCATTCGCGGATACCCTCAGCAGTAAGTTTCAGCAGCGGGGCACCTTTTTCCTGTATGTTATTGTCAAACGTTTCTATAAAATGTATGGTAGCTTTTGCAGTAATAGCCGGCAACAGCCATTCCAATAAATCATGGTATTGCTCACTCGCATGAGTAAGCAACCGCAAATGGTCAGTGATGCCAAACTCTGTGATGGTATAATCGATATGCTCGCGCAGGGATGGCATATCAGCCACATATACGGCGGTATGATCTTCAGTGGTAGTTCGTAGCAGCAGGCCGCCTTCATCAGTATAGGGGGCTAAATTCTCTTCCTCAAACAAGGCAGACGGAAAAGTATAGCCGTCTTTATCAAATGCGATCACCTGGGGGAGGTCGAACTGATGACTGAATTTTTCGTCGGTAAGAATGACCACATCTCCCCATGCCTGCATATAGTGGCGTAACGACTTATCATTCCCCGGATGCAGGAAGCAGCAATAGCCTCCTGCTTCAATTACGCTAAGCGCCAGGATCAGCCTTCTAACAGGATGATCTGATACAATAGCCACCGGCCTACCGGCAGCAGATTTCAACAACATGGCGTTGTTCCAAACCTCTATCGCCAGATCGCCGTAACTCCAACTGTTACGATCATATATGATGGCCGTTTTATCAGCGGCTACAACCGGCAATATCTTTCCTGATCTGATATTCATGTTGATATAGCGTTGCGGACAAGGCTAGCTTGTCCAGATCATTTATAAGTTGTTCCAGGCATCAAATACCTTCACGCTTTCCTCACTATTGATCATCAATTCGCCTGCAGTTTTTTCAGGACTGGCTACGATATCCGCCAACAGCGTGGTATAGCAGGCTGCCCAGTTTTCTACAGTGCTTCTGTTAAACAAAGCAGTGTTAAAGTAGAAACCTGCTAATAGCTGTTCATCCATTTCTATCAGGCTTATACTCAAATCATATTTTACAGATTGTACCGGCGGGAAGGTTACCGCTACTTCAAGATTGCGGAAACGGAAACGGTTTTTCACGCTATTCATATCGATTTCAGTGGCGATACGTGGTGGTACCAGGTTGGTATCCTGCAACAATGAAATAAAGGAGCAATGCTGATGACGGATGATATCTGACAAGCCAGTACGTATTCCCAGCAGATAATCTCGCAGCGGGGTTTCAGGCGTATACAGACTGTGATAAGGCAGCATACTTACACATTGTCCTACCAGACAATTTTCTCCCATCTGCGCCTGGCCTGCGGATGGAATGCCAATCACAAAGGCATCCTGTCCGGCTAACCGATGTAGAAGCAGATTATATGCGCCCAACAGAATATGGAACAAGGTTAGTTTCTCTTGCTGTGCAAAGGCCAGCAGTTGCTTACGCAGCGTGGCTTCTATGGTGATAGTAAAACTATCTCCAGGTTTGGCGGTAGTAGTCGCACCCAAACGATCGGCTGGCAATTCAATAGCAGGATAATCTTTTTCAAATGCTGATTTCCAGAATTGATTATTCATTGCAGCCTGTTCTTGCTGCATCTGCAATTGCCATTTATTAAAAGCAGTAATAGGCGTAGATGCAGGCAATGATACTGGCTCTTTGCCTGTAATGGAAGAGTAGGCGATACCTGTTTCACTCCAGATCAATTCAATAGACCAGCCATCCGCTACAATGTGATGAGCTGTCATCAGTAGTCGATGATGTTCTGGTGAATGTTCCAACAGCAGGAAGCGAATAAATGGCCCACGGTCCAGGTGGAAAGGCTCTTTCCCTTTTTCACTCATCCACTCTTCAATTGTAAGACCGCTGTTTTTCAGACTTTCAATCGTTGTTTCTTCAAAAGGAACTTCTGTAGCAGAAGCCACCAGCATTCCTTTTTCGGTAAGACTAATCGTCCTGAGTGCCTGGTGTCTGTTTACAACGATACTTACCGCATCCCGCAGCGCTTTTTTATCCAGGGGGCCACGAAGGTCGGCTACCTGATTTTCATTGAAGGCACTGGATGCCTGGAGGTCGGCTGCCGCCAACGCATATAATTGCTCTTGTTCTTCTGTAAATGGAATCAGTTGTGTGGTTGCTGCAGGTTGCTCTACAGTTACCCAGCCGCCTTCCAGCATTTCGGTAACGCTGCGGATGACCGCATTGTAAACATATTCCACCTGTTCGTCCGTATGAGCCGTGGAGAGGAAGCAATTGCGTCCTTCCCAGACATACACACCATTTGCCAGCAGGTGCTGGAAAAACAGTTCCCAGTTCCCTTTCAGCACGAAGCGGAAAAGAGATCCGAAGTGAACAACGGAAATGGGTATACGTTTTTCGCTGAGATAATTATTTAATCGGATGACCAATTGTGCAGTGCGGGCGTTCAGTCTTTCCTGCAGCTGTGGTCCTTCCTGTTTCAGGTAGGTAAGAATACTCAGCGCCGCACGCATAGTGAGCGGATGCTGGTTAAACGTGCCCGCCACAAACGTCGTGGTTTTATCAGGGAAAGAATCATCTCCAAACTTCCACGTACCTCCATCTACAGCATCCAGGAACCTGGAAGTACCAGCAACTACACCAATCGGCATACCACCACCTACAATTTTACCATAGGTTACCAGGTCAGCTTTAATGCCGAACCAGGCCTGGGCGCCACCTTGGTGAATTCTAAAACCAGTGATCACTTCATCCATAATCATGGCCGTTCCTGCTGCCGCAGTAATCTCTCTTACCGCATGCAGGAAATCATGAGGCTGGATATCAGGTTTACGGCTTTGTACCGGTTCTACCAGTACAGCAGCCAGTTCATGTGCATGTGTTTTGATAAACTCCAGAGATGCCGGTGTGCCATAGTCCAGCACAGTAATATTGCTCACGTAATTTTCCGCAATGCCCGGCGCCAGTGGAATAGAGGTAGCTGGGTCCAGCGCATTGGCCAGTGCCAGCACACCATCAAATGTGCCGTGATAGGAACCTTTAAACAACACCACCCTGCTTCTGCCGGTAGTAGCCCTTGCCAACCTGAGTGCTACCATTACCGCTTCTGAGCCGGAATTGTAAAACGCAACCCTCTCCACTCCTGTCATCTCCGTAATCAAACTGGCTACCTTTCCCGCAGTATCCACCATTGGACCAACCGGGAAGCCATTCATCATTTCTGCCAATAGTGTTGCATGGATAAACTCCGGATTATAGCCAAGGAGGTTAACACCGAAACCCATCGTGAGATCTACATAACGATTCCCATCTATATCCTGGATGTTTGCACCACTACCACTTTCGGCTATGATCTGATAGGTAATTTCTTTCAGCTCAGGTCTGAAACCTGCTACATTCCTGTTGTTGGCCAATACCTGACGGTATGCCTGGGTACTGTCTTTCGATTTCGCAGTGCGTTTATTGATACGGGCCGACAGCTGCTGCAGGTGTTGCAATTGCTGTGGTGAGAGGTTATGATCAGACTTCTTCTGTACTTCTTTATATGGAACAAAATAATTGATCTGTGCAGGCGCAGCGCCGGCTTGTACCGCAGGAACGGCAATAGTGGCTACTGGTGCGGTTTCAGCTACTGCTGATCCACTAATATTCTCCAGCAGATAATCAGTCAGAGAACTAAGCGTATTCAGTTTTTCATAAAACTGCGACATTTCCAGTTGCAGTTTCCACTCCTTACGAATACCCTGAATCAGTTGCATGATAATAAGGGAATCCAGTCCCAGGTGCATGAAATCTGCATCCTCACCTATATCTTCCGGCTTCAGGTCAGTATCTTTTGCAATCATGATACGCAGTGCTGCATATATCTGATCACGTGTATACGATACCGTTATAGCTGATACTGCCGCCGCTACAGAAGCAGGAGCAGCCACCCTGGTGAATACTGGCCAGCAACGTACTGCATTCAGCGGATATGGAGGCAGGGCAATCTTTTTCGCAGCGGTATTTTTATACAGGTTATCCCAGGCAATTATGCCGCCTTCCAGGTACAAATCAGCTAGTTCCTGCAGGGAACTGTCAGTTGGGTCTACCTGGAATCTGCGGACAGCCTGTGTTTGCATTGCTGCTGCTTTCTTCAGTGAATCCGTTAAATGAGCAATGCTGTCTGTCACGAAAGCTATACGCCAGGAATAGTGTCCGCGGGCGATATTACTGGCGTAGCAAATATTTTCCAGGTCGTTAGCCGATTTGTCCTGCAGCCAGGAAATATAGGCACTGGCCAGTACCTGCAAGTCTTCACTACTATCTGCCGAAAGTGTAAACAAGAAATTATCTGCTTTCGGTTTACCGTTGGTAGCAGTTTGAGGTGCGATGTATTCTTCCAGTATAACATGGGCGTTGGTGCCGCTGATACCAAAAGAGCTCACACCACAGCGTCGAATGCCTACGCTGGCAGGCGGATTCCAACCGATAGCTTCTGTATTGATATAAAAGAACGAATCAACAAGGTTGATTTCCGGATTAGGAGAAGTATAGTTAATAACAGCGGGGATCGTACGGTGCTGCAATGCCAGGATACATTTTACGAGGCTTGCTATACCGGCAGCTTCAAACAGATGTCCAATATTGCTTTTCACGGCGCCGAGGGCACAACTGTTTTTAGCGGCCTGCGGGCCAAAGGCATCTGTAAGCGCCTGGAATTCGATTGGATCACCGAGTGCGGTACCTGTACCATGTGTTTCGATAAATGAAATACTGGCCGGATCTACATTGGCAGCTTCCCATGCACTTTTCAGTACCGCTTCCTGGGCTGCCAGGTTAGGCGCGGTGATACCTGCAGAAGTACCATCCTGGTTGACAGCACTGCCTTTAATGACAGCATGAATACGGTCACCATCTGCAACTGCTTTATGAAGGGGTTTCAACAAAATCACGGCAACGCCTTCTCCCACACCTGCACCGTCGGCGGTGGCGTCAAAAGCTTTGGTACGTGAAGTTGGAGATTCGAAACCTACTTCATACTGACCCGTTTCCGGTACCAGGTATAATCGTCCACCGCCAGCAAGCGCCATCTCGCAGTCGCCGTTCATGAGCGCACGACAAGCCTGATGAATAGCCACCAGTGAGGAAGAACAGGCAGTATCAATGGTAATGGCCGGGCCTTTCAGATCCAGGAAATAAGAAATACGGCTGGAAGTGATAGCGTTATTGTTGCCAGTGAGTGCATTGGAACTGAGTTCCCCCTGATCGCTGGCAGTAATCATATCCATATATTGGCCGTAGGTAATGTCGCCAGAGACTCCCAGGTATACACCGGTATTTTGTGTGGCCGGTGTATTCAGGTACCCAGCATCTTCCATGGCCTGCCAAGACGTTTGCAGCAGCAGGCGTTGCAATGGATGCATCAGCGCTGCCTCTTTATGTTTGAACTTGAAAAAACGATGATCGAATTCGTCGATTTGACTCAGGTATGCCGCTTCGCGGTAGTTGGAAGGTACCGGTTTACCTGCAGCACGCATATATGCTGCTATATCTTCACTTCTTTGGGCTGGAAAAGTACTAATATGATCACGGCCGGCCAGGAGGTTATTCCAGTAGGCAGCCGGTGTATCAGCCTGAGGAAAACGCAAGGCGATCCCAATTACTGCAACGTCTATACGACTAACACCCTTCTCTTCCAGCTGTTGCAGGCGGGCTTTATATTCCTCCATCCGGAGGTAGGCTTTCTGAAGCGGGCTTAATTCCGCTAATTTTTCATCCCTTGTCTTCATAATCAATTTTCATTAAGGAGTAATGCAATTTGTTCATCAGATAATGCGGCTACTTTTTCCAGCAGCCCATTATTGGCTTGTGGTGGGGTACTTTCAGCTCGTGTGATCACGGTAGTTGGAAATAGGCTGTTATGAATAAAGCCGGCGAGTTTGTCTATAGAGGGGTATTTATATAATACGCCGATGGCGAGGTCCATATTCAACCTGCGTTCCAGCAGATTTCTGAGTTGTACGCCGTGTAATGATTTCATCCCCTGATCTACCAGTGGTTGCATCAGATCAGTTTCTTCGGGAGATATTTTCAGCAGCGCGGCTACTGTTAACTGTAACCAGTTTTCAATTTTTTGGAGTCTGGCTGCAGGTTGTTCCTGTTTCCATTGGTCCAGGAAGCGTTCTGCGGATAAGGACTTCAGGGTTTTTAACACCTCATCAAATTCGCCACGGCGGTAACGTTGCAATATTTCGAAGTGTTGAATTTTGCCGCTGGTGGTTTTAGGAATTTCCCTAACGGGTACGACTATATCAGGAACAATACCTAGTGCATCACTGAGCGTGGATACTACTCCTTCTTCTGTATCAGCAAATGTTGCTGGCGCTCCTTTAAATAATACGAATATCACCAGGCGTTCGCGTTCGTGGCTATCGCCCGGAATGCCGCAGGCCACTACTTTTCCGGCAGCAATGCCAGGGATACCAAAGAGGAGTCGTTCTATATCATGGTGGTAATAATTATTACCCTGCAGGATGATCATATTTTTATGCCTGCCGGTGATAATCAGCTGACCGTTTGGATGAATCAATCCAAGGTCGCCGGTACGTACCCAGCCATCATTCGTTAGCAGCGCTTTTGTGGCTTCTTCATTCCGGTAATAACCAGCAGTAACATTCAAGCCGCTGATTTGAATATGTCCGATCATACCGGGTGCCAGTATCTCATCTTTTTCTCCGCAAACTCTTACCTGGCAATGCCGGGCCGTTGTTCCGCACTCAACAAATCCAACTGTTTGAGAAGAAGCGTCGCTTTCCTCTATCACGTTGTCGGCTATACGAAGAGTATCTCTTTGGAAGAAATGCTCGTTTACAGGTGCATCTGCGGCGCTCAGCGTAACACATACGGAGGCCTCGGCCATACCATAGCCAGGAGAAATTGCGAGGTGCGACAAGCCCTGAGGTTTCAGTTTTGCTGCAAAACGATGGCATACATCAGCCGAGATAGGCTCTGCACCGTTAACGATCATGCGCAAGGCAGAAAGATCCCAGTTGCCTACCGGTTTATTATCCATCGCTTCCATGAAATACTCGTATCCGAAATTGGGTGAATACGAGATGGTTGCCTTATGGCGATTGGCAGATTCCATCCAGAGGAGCGGCCTTCTGATAAACAGTGGTGTTGGCATGAGACACTGCCTGCATCCCGCCTGAACGGCGGTGAGGTGAAAACAGATCATGCCCATATCGTGCGTCAGTGGCATCCAGCTGAGTTTTACATCAGCAGGTCCCAGTTGCATTTTTTCTGCGAGATCAATTGTATTATAGAAAAGGTTGCGATGTGTGAGCATCACGCCTTTGGGAGAACCGGTTGAGCCGGAGGAGTACTGTATGAATGCCAGATCGTCCGGTGAAGCTGAATGCAGAACGGCGGTATCCGGGAACAGGTTGAAGTCTGTTCCGGAATAGATAACTTTTGATAACAGGGCAGGCACATCTATATCCGGGGTTTCACTCTGGATGTAGGAAGTTAGGCGCTGTACGTGTTCTTCTCCTGCAAAAAGGTATGGATTTTTCAGCGTATCCCGGATTTTGAGCAATTTCAGTTTATGCTCATTTTTTGTTCCGGTAGACACAGGAACGGGGATAATACCACCCAGGATGCAGGCCCAGAAGGCCGTCAGCAGCAGTTCATTGTCTTCTTCCTGGATAATGAGTTCATCGCCAGCTTGTATACCTACAACTGTTTGCAGGTAATACAGACAATGTTTGGCTTTCTTGATGAGCTGCGGGTAAGACACAAAGATTTCCTGTTCTCCGCTTTTAATGAAGGTGATCCCTTTTTCGTTTTCATGCTGCAGTCTGAGCAACATTTCGATGAGTGTAATACAAGTAAGGGTGTGTAAAGAACTCTTCATAGAGTAATAACTTTTATTGTAAATATTTTAGGTGTAATTATTGGCTGATGGAGGCAAAAGGATGCAGGGCTAAAACGGTACGAGTTTTATTCACGGTAATAAAACTGCACGCGTTTTAGCAAGCACCTCCCGGCCACACCGGTAAATGCGGCAGGTTATAGCACACGTCCGCTGGGGAGGGAAACCGGCAATGTTCCACCAACACCGGGTTCCCGGCGAACGATCAGCTCAACATTTACAAATTGAAAATTTAATCACTCAATTTGCCCGGACATCGGTCAACAATACTGTGGGCACTGGTTAACGTCCATTTACTATCGGGCGTTCGTAACTCGATCCGTTTCATTCTATATTTTAATAAAGGTCTCATCGCAATTAATAGTATTTCAGCAATCATACATTTCATAAAAGGGACGTACTTTACCCCGTCGGCTATCCTTTGGCTTATAATAAAAACAACAGGTTACTCTATGCAGGCTAGGCTTGCATGTGACAAGTAATCTGTGACAGTTTATTAGCTAAATAAAAAGGACATGACAGTTGACAATAGTGATAGTATACTATTGCAACAACGAACCATTGGCTGTACAGAGCTTAGGCGGATGCTCCGAAACATGCCATCATAATGGATTCTGGTAATCTTTCAGTACGCTCTCAATTGAATACAACAACATAAGGGTTTCATAACTTTCAACTTTAGTAACTAAAAAAGTCAGAAAAATTAGCTGCTATTCCAGTATTGCCGTGAAATACTGTAACAACATCCAACGAACAGTGAATAATAAAAAACGGGAACAGACAGTAGATCCTGTTTTAACTATTTAGCTGCGGGTCTTAAACGCTACTGACTATCAGCACTTGGGGGCATGGTCTACTTTGAGTTATGGTGGATTAACCAACGAGTCAGAAGGTCATTAAATATACTTATTATTCTTTGCATACCGTGCGCATCGAATAATGATCGTAAAATAAAATAAAATGAACGACATAACCAAATTTCCGAGCTTCGATTAACATTAATTTCAATTTAGAATTTTAGATCACATACATTTCTATCAGCAATACTAACTTTTACTATACTCATACTAAACTTCTCTGGCAAAGGATACCGGAATAACAACTGCTAAAACAATGCAGTAAAGCGTTTCAGTATCCAACATTAATTTAGTGTTATCTCTCCGCAGCTGTTCTAAAATTTCAGTGAAATTCATTTAACTAACTGCAAGGCATGTACGATAATGGGGGTATGTTTTACATTTATTACAACTACTCAAGTCAGGCATACTAACCAGCAAATAAAATGTGCATATTTTTACTGCAATTAGATTGCAAAGAAACAACAAGCGTATATTTCTGCAAAAGAGGTATCAATTAATTAGGACTACTCATTCAAAAAGCTTCGGAAACAGGACATCAAACCACTCATGCAGACAATCCAACATCTTTAAGCATATGCAAAGAATATTCTGAAATTCCATGCACCATTGATGGACCAGAGTGAACGATCTATTAAAGATTTGCGTAAAAAAATTTGGTCAATATTTAAGCAACATGCATATAACTAAAGTGAGACCTATCCATCAGAATTTAACAATAGATAGGGTAACAGCTTAAACGCTCTATCTACTAAAAAGGGAGAATAGTTTTTTTTAAAAAAAGCTATTCTCCCTTTTTAGTAATGGTTAAGAATATTAATAATGAAATATTTCAACTAAAAGCATATTCAAAAACAACCGATTGATTTTTAAATTGCCATGAGCATATGCAATTATTGCTTTTTAAATTTTATTTAGATTGACTGATCTGTATCAAAATACCACTCAATAGTTCTTTAAAAAAAATTAATTCAACATCTGATTCCTGCTTTTTCGATGATACCGCCAACGCATCAAGCTAGGCAACACAATCAGCAATAACGGCAATGCTAGTATGAAACCACCTATCACAGCAATGGCAAGGGGCTGATGCAACTGTGCGCCCGCACCAATCCCGAGTGCAATGGGCATCAGAGCAATGATGGCGCCAAGGGCTGTCATTAATTTTGGTCTTAGGCGGGTGGAGATTGCGTATACAATCGCCTCATCCGCCTCTTGGGTATTGCGCATGGATTCTTTAAACTGTAAGAAAGTAAAAATGGAATTCTCTCCAATAATTCCTACTATCATAATAAGCCCTGTATAACTACCAACATTTAGTGGTGTATGGGTGAAATAAAGCGCAATGTAGCTGCCGCTAATACCCAAAATGGCTACCAACAGAATGATCACTGCATCTACGAAATCTCTGTAAAGAAAAAGTATAACACCAAATACCAGTAGACTGGCCGTAATCAGGATCAGTAACAACTCGCTGAAGGATTGTTGCTGATCTGCATAGGCACCTCCGTATGCAATGCTATAGCCCTGAGGTAACGATATCTCTTTTCCTACCTGATGCCTGATTTCACGCATAACAGTCCCCAGATCACGGTTATCCAGTCGTGCGCTGACAATCCCCATCGACTGCAAGTTTTCCCGTGTTATTTCAGCCTCTCCACTATTGAAATGGAGGGTGGCCAGGTCCGTTAGTGGCCGTAGCTTCCCGTCTGGCAAGAATATCTGTAACTGATTAATTGCTGATACACTTAGCATGCGACTACCGGGATACACAAGCCGTATGGGTGATAACTGCTCTTTTTCGAATACCGCGCCAGCTACATTACCCTCCAGCGCTGTTTGCAACTGAAACTGCAAGTTGGCAGGGGTAATACCATATTGCGCCAGCAGGCGGCTGTTGACTTCCATACTGATAGAAGGGCCTGCTATCACAATGCCATCAAATACATCTGCGGTGCCAGGTACCTTGCTCACCACCGCTGCTACCTGCCTGGACAAATCCTTCAGCCGTTCCTGGTCGTTCCCAAAAATCTTTATTTCAACAGGCTGCACGGAGGTCATCAGATCCCCAAGCATATCACCTATCACTTGCCCGAAATCGATGCGTAGTGCCGGTTGCGTGGCCTCCACCTGCTTGCGGATGACGTCTATAACCTCATTGGTGCTCTTCTTCCGGTCTTTCTTCAACTGTATCAGATAATCTCCTCTATTGGGCTCCGTTATAAAGAATCCCATCTGAGTACCAGTACGCCTGGAATAGGCGGATACTTCAGGAATACTGGTGATAATCTTTTCTACCTGCTGCAGCATCCGATCTGTTTCTTCGAGAGAAGTGCCTGGCGGAGAACTATAATCCAGCACGATACTACCTTCGTCCATTTCGGGTAAAAAACCGGTTTCCAGACGTGGTACAATAAGTAAGATCGCTAGGATCAGTGTAACAATGAACACGATACTAATCCACGGCCGGGTAATGAACCAGGTCACCCAGCGCTGTTTTTTTACATCATGCCCTTTATGCGTCTGTTTTGCCAACTTACGTTCGTTTTTCTGATTGGTCAGCAACAGATAAATCACCGGCAACCCTATCCAGGTAACAAAGAATGAACATACCAGCGTAATGACCATAGTATTGGTCATTACTTTGAAGTAAGCGCCGGCGACTCCCGTCATCAGCAGAAATGGCAGAAAGATAACGATTGTACTAAGGGAAGACCCCACCATTGCGGGGAACAGATATTTAATCGCTTTGGGTAAAAGTACAGTGGTAGGTTCGTCGGGATGTTCCTCATGTGTACGGTGTATTTGCTCCACCACTACAATGGCATCATCAATTATCAGCCCTATGGCCGCAGCAATAGCGCCCAACGTCATAATATTGAAGGTTTGCCCGGTAGCGTATAATACAGTCAGCGTCAATAGTAAAGTCACAGGAATGCTGATCAGGATGGTGGTACTGGCTTTCAATGAACGAAGGAAAATAATTGCCACTATGATGGCCAACAGCAATCCAATCCACAAACTATCCGTTACACTCTTAATCGCTTCCTTTACAAAGTCGGCCTGTATATAATACGGGATGATTTTCACATCCGATGGCAGGATCTTTTTCAGAGCAGCCATCTTCGCCGTCATTTGGTCTGATAAGTCTACCAGATTGGCATTGGGCTGCTTGATCACTGCCACCAGTATACCGTCTTTGCCATTGGCATTTACTTTAATGTATTCCTTTGCATCTTGTATGTCCACAGCCGCAATATCAGCCAGCGTCACTACCCTCCTTCCGTTGTTGCTGATCACCAGGTTATTTAGTTTTTCTCTGGTGTCTACCAGCGCATCGGTAACGGTGAGATACAGTAGATGGTAATCAGATAGGTAGCCGTTCGATTTAATAAAATTAGTTTGGGTCAATGCGTTGCTGATCAGATCCGGTGTAATGCCAAAGGTATTCATCTTCTGCATGTCTAGCTGGACCCAGTATTCTTTGTTTTTTCCTCCGATGATACGGATTTCGGAAACACCTTCAACTTGTGATAAATAAGGCTTGATGATATAGGTGGCTAGGTATTTCAGATCGATGGGTGATCGATTATGGCTTTCTATAGCGTAACCGCTTACCGGCAATATGGAAGGATTCATTCTTTCCACTTTGATCTGGACATCTGGTGGCAATGCATTTTTAATTTCCCCTATCTTCGATTCAATGCGTTGCTGGCTGATGTTAATATCGGCCTGCCAATCCATGAAGGCGGAGATTTCGCAGCTACCCCTGCTGGTAGTGCTGCGGATCATTTTCAGATCTGGCACTTGCTTTATTGCCAGCTCCAGCGGTCGGGTGACGGTGATCATCATTTTATTGACGGGCTGTTGACCAGCATCTGCAATGACCTTTATTTTGGGGAAAGTAATTTCTGGAAAAAGAGCCGATTGTATCTTTCCGTAGGCAAACAATCCTCCTGCGATAATAATCACAAGCAGCACCGTTACCGGATTCTTATATGCTACCAAGAAATGTTTCATACCGGCTGCTTGTTAACGATGGTGACAGTGGCGGTGTCGGAAAGCCCATAGTTACCGCTGGTGAGCACTTTATCTTCTGTAGTTAGTGGCGGAGATAATACTTCGACCTTATTGCCGTTTTCTAGTCCTTTCTGAATGGTTACTTTTATGGCGGTGGTATTGTTTTTCATTTTCATAATCCAATACTCGCTTTGAGATTCATTGGAAAGTACCGATTCTTTGGGAACATACATGGTATTCGCTTTAATTGATTTAACAAGTCGAACTTTTGCAATCAGGTTTTCAGGAATCAGTTTACCAGGGGCAACCCTGATCACATAATTCTGTGTCTGTGCAATCGAATCCACGGTAGGCAGCGGAGCTTCCATTACTCCAGGCAGTTGCTGCCCATCTGGTAAAGCCACGTTTACCTTGTGGTTGGCGGGTATCAGCGAAGTCAGTTCATAGGGCAAATTCAAAATAAAAGCAAAGCTGTTATCATCTGAAATAGTCGCCAGTTGCTCACCATCCTGCACATAGGTACCTGCCTGTGTGGTCAGCTGAGTAATATAGCCGTTACCGGTAGCCTTAATAGGAATAATACCCGTAAACCGGAAAGAAGAATCCAGCTTATTGATGGTGTTTCCTAAATTCTCAGCTTCTTTTGTTTTCAGCAGGAACAGCACTTGTCCCCGGCTTACATGCTGACCTATTTTTATGTTGGATGTTTGCAGGAAGCCATTGGCAACGGCTTTTACATTTGTTTTCAACAAAAAAGCAGCGGTAGCATTCAGTTCCACAGCATCTTCCATTGTGCCTCTTTCAGGAGAGGCAACTGTAACAGGCGTACCTATTGATGCGGCCTGTTCTTCGGAAGCAGGAACACTTTGATTGCAGGCAGCTGTTAGGAGTATCCATGCAAAAGTGAGCAGATATAATAATTTCATACTTGATATCAATTAGCGCTGTTCCAGTAATTAATCTGGTTAATCAACTGATATTTATACACAATATTTTGCGTGATAATATTTTTAGCATTCAGATAGTTATTGATGGCAATCACATAATCTGCTATTCTCACGTCACCATGCACCAATAACGCCTTATTGGCCTGCATCAGGCCATCGGCATAATGAATTTGTTTGGTGGCTTGCTCAATGAGCTCAAATGTAGAAGCCAGTTGCTGCAAAAGCTGTTGTATCTGTTGATAATACTGGTGGGAAAAAAACTCCTGGTAGTTCTTTCTTGTCTCTTCAGAAATTGCCACCTTGTTATGTTGTAGTTTTCGTTGCTTACCATCATAAATGGGGATCGCCAGGCTTATACCAGTGCTGACGCCAAAATTCTTGTAGGGGTCCAGGGCTAATGTAGAATTGAAACCTCCATCAGTATACAGATTTATTCTGAGCCGGTAAGACAAATCAATGGCGGCATCTGTATTTCGGAGCTTCAGACTGTCTATTTCAAACTGACGGTAAAACACAGTATTCTCAAGGGAGGGAAGGTGATCAATACGTAATGCAGGATCTACTATGGGAGTAAAGGCAGTATCTATTATGCCACAAAGATAATTCAGTTGTCCGAAGTTATTCTGATACTGGGCGCGCAGTTGTTTTAGTAAAAGTTCCTGCTGTTGCAGGGTTACGAGAAAGGTAAGGTAATCTGTCTGACGGTAGGTGCCTGTTTGGGTAAGCTTTTTCAGGATCACTTCTTCTTCTCTCAGCAGCTGTAATACACTATTGTTAAAACAGTATTGTTCCCAATCGCCATAGGTGATGATATACTGCGCTACAATATTTTTTTTCAAGTCCTGTTCTGAAATTCTGGCAGTGATGCGAAGGCCTTGATTTTGCAAGTCGATGCCATATAGTTGATTATTCAGGTTCTTCTTTCCGTTCAACTCTTTGGTGGCGGTTACGAGCGCAGTTACCTGACCACCATTGGTTATGGCGTTGTCGTATCCGTAGCCATGAATGACTGGTGCATAGGTATTATTACTTATTCCATTCACTTGTGGCCCGTAAGCGCCTCGCAGGCGCATACTATCTATTTGCGCCGCTTTTACCTGATTCTGGTAATCCTTCAGCAGCGGACTATTTTGTTTGCCCTGGTCTAGATAATAATGTAGATCTTTCTCTTGGGCATATGTAGTAATGAAAAAGAAAATAAGCAATAGTGAAATGCGTAGCTGCTTCATTGAACATTGGTTTGAATCTGCTACTGAAGGATATCGTTAGCGGGTCATCACTTTTCCTCTCTCAGGAAATTTCCTTTGTCATCGAATATAACATCTTTACCGTTAATTTCCGCTTCGTAATTCACTACACCGTTCGATTTCACAATTTTAGCGGTTTCTTTTACTTTGGCACCTTTATAGTGACTGGCAATATATGCCGTTGCGTCCTTAGGCAGTGCGGCAACAGGCGCAGCTGTTTCTGTTTCCATCCAGCCACCTTTCATATCAAATACAGCAGATGTATGCTGATTGTTCACTTTAAAGCCCGCCTCATAGTTCCCTTTCTCCATTTCCCACTTAATCCCTGTGGCAGCAGGAAATTTCTTTGCCAGAGCGGCTTTAACAGGTGAAGGTACTTTGTCCTCACTAATTTTTTGTGCGAATGCGGAAGTGCCGATCATCATGCATCCCAATAAAACATAAATTTTCATGGTCTGAGAATTTAAAATAAAGTTAGAAGGGAATTCTGGTTACTTTCTGTAGCTTATAAACTCTTTCATTTAAATAACTAATATGCCAGGACACGTTGTTTGTACAAGATCAGCATATACGCTCACTTCTATCGGGCGTATTCATACGAGTTTAGATTAAGAGCCAAGTACCAGGGATGAAAAATTTGCATGTCTCGGCATAAAGGGAAGATGATATTTCTTTCTGAATGTATCGATAATTGAATCATTTTCAAATATTAGCGACAGAATTCTGATTTTTTTATCTACATATTTTTTTCTCACGCTACCAGCTGGCACTATATACTTGAAAATCCAACAATCACGCATACACGATTTTGATACATCGTTAAGTTACAGCAGGAACCAGGGTTAACCGCCATCTAAAAGACAGTTTAACACAATGGCCGATGGTGGCGTTTTTGAAAGGGTAATGCATATAAAATTGATATGGGGAGTAGTTGGTCCCCCCATATTATTAGGATAAGTTGTTCGCTCCAAATCGCCCTATGCTTCTACCTATTGCGGATATAATATCTGTGTAGCACGGATATCCCATGTTGTAAATCCATTCCATGGCAGCACAGTTGAATTCATCACGGAGTTAGGATCTGAAGTCGGCGTTCCGGGTATTAATGTACCGTTAGTCTGGTTGGTGTGGTGGAAGCCTATTGTATGACCAAATTCGTGCGTGATGGCAAATAGCTGCTGCGTAGCAGAAAGCGTATTATACTTGGAATTAATTTCCACAGTTACCCCTGGTTTGGTGTCTGATCCAGGCAGATACGCTCTCGCGATCCAGTTGGCATCTTCATAACCCATAAAAACCCGGGTATTGGCGCTTGCCGCCGAGGATACAATAGACATTCCCAAACGGGTGCCATTCACAGCGTTTCAATTGTTCACCGCACCTTCTATGGCCGTTCTCCAGACAGTAGGAATGCCAGGCTCCAGGTAAAATTTGATGTTGGTATTATAAGCATTACCAACAATGTAAGTTCCGCGCCGTTGTTCTGTTTTCGGCCCTACTTTCGCGTCCGCAAGGCGTTGTTTAAGGTCAGAAATGGTGATAATAATGTCGCCTTCGATAATAACACGATCTTTTTCGAAGACAATATGCTTTTGGTCAAATCCCTGATTGGCCAGATAGCTCGTCATTTCTTCTACTGTAGGGACTTTTGATGGGTCGTTCAATGCCGTGTCTTTCTTGGAGCAGGAGGAGAAGAGGAGGGTTAAGGAGGCAATACATACGATTGCGCTAATGTAAAATACATTAGAGTGTTTCATGCTAGACAGATTTTTAGGTTAAGTAATAAAGTTTGAATTACTAACTAAAACTAATACCTATGACTGGTAATTTAATGGCAGTTTAGATTCTGTAGTGTAATGGTTCAACTTTTATATTAAGTATTGGAGAAAAAGTGGGGTTACACAAAAGGAATCATATTAAACGTTCAACTAAAACAAAACCCGCCATACGTGAGGTTTACAAGTTGTTGGTGATCCCTATGATACAAAGCTCGAACTTATTGTACGATTTACGTAAATTGGCAAAAATCAGCTAATTCATACTAAATTTATATTTTTGTAAGGGTCACATAAATATTTTTACCATTAAAAAAAGCTTAAGCAGGTATTTCCGCAAAAATAAGCAGTGTCCTTTCTTAATTATTTGCCGGCAGTTCAGTTTATTACGCCAAATGCAAGAGGATGAAATATACACAAATACAACCAGCTGCGAAGTTGCGACCATACATACGACATTTCGGTTTACTGGAAAGTAACGGCAGTTGTGATCAAATAAAAACATTTAAGATAATTGCAGACGCTAACCCTGGCCTGGTATTTCAGGAAACCACCTGTTTTACGAATATCAATAATGAAAAGTTACCCCCACTTTATCTGCATGGTCTGACAAGTTCCAATTCGCAAAAGACAGTCAGCGATAGCTATTGCAACCTTATCGTATGTTTTCAGACCAATGCCATTAAATCAATTTTCGGAATTGATGCTAATGAGTTAACAGATAGCTATTTTCATTTAAATGATGTTGTAAAAAATAACTTAACGGTGCAGTTGCTGGAAGAGAGATGTTTAAATAAAAGAATTACTATTATCTCCGATTTCATCTCACAGTTGATTACAAAAAATAAGCATCGTGATAATATATACGCTTCATATGCAGTAGCCAATTTGAATATAAACAATGACGATGGCTTATATAGAATTCAGACAGAACTTAACATTACAGAACGTTCGCTGCAAAGGTTGTTTAAAACGAATATAGGCATACCTCCAAAGTTATACTTTCGTATTTGCCGCTTTCAGGCAGCTCTGGACCACATTCGTGGCCGTAAGTTCACATCTTACACTAATATAGCCCATCAGCATTCTTATGCTGACCAGGCACATTTTATCCGTGATTTTAAATCGTTTACGGGCACTACACCGAAGCAGTTCTCGCAACAAGCAAATGAACAAGTATTAAATTTTCCGGAATGGTTGTCTTAAAAAATGTCGGGTTTGTTCAATTTTCCTTTTTTCCGTTAAGATAGTTTTGAGCCATCATTCAAAATCTTTCAAAATGGAAAATAATAAAATTACCGTCTTTGGTGCATCTGGCAATATCGGTTCATTGCTGATCCAACTGTTATCCAAAGCCCAAATTGAAACAATCGCAGTAACCCGGAACTGCCATAATACTAACGATGTCCCTTTTGTACGATGGGTACAGGCAGACATGTCCCATAAGGAAAGTTTGTATGCTACAATGGAAAACAGTAAGGCTGTTTTTTTATTATCTGGAAATAGCCCCACAGTTGTAGAAGATCAAAAAAATGTGATTGATGTGGCAAAGGAAATGGCAATTAAGCATATTGTGAAGCTTTCCTCAGGTGCCGCTGACGCCAACTCCAGGTTTTATATACCATGTGCTCACGGACAGATCGAAAATTATTTAATAGCATCTGGAATCCATTATACGATCCTACGTCCCAATGGAATTATGCAGAATTGGTTAGGTGAAATAGCCGATGCTGTGCGTAAGGAACGGAAATTCTATGAAGCGACCGGAGATGGAAAGAGAGCGCATGTGGATAGGAGAGATATTTCAGATGTGGCTTTTAAATGTCTGACAGTACCTGAATCTCACTTTGATAAAATATATTTCCTTACCAGCGATAAGGCAGTAAACTATAATGATGTTGCGACGGCCATCAGCAATGTTATTCATGAGAAAGTGATCTACTCCCCTATTTCTTTTGAACAGGCAAGGCTGGATATGGAAGAAAAGAACATGCCGGCCACATTAATCGAAACTTTCCTGGCTTACGACGCTGCACAGCGTAATGGAGAAACTGAAATTGTTACAGACTGTGTAAAGGCAATACTAGGTTGTCCTCCACGAACCTTAGAAGCTTTTATAGCAGATCATGCTACATTTTTCAAATAACAGATTTATCTTGAAATCTGCACAAATATTTTACAACTTCGTTGGGAACGACTTCCAATGGAACTAAAAAGGACAGGCTTTCAGTTTCGAAAGCTTGTCCTAAGTGGTGATACCGCTGGGATCTCACAATTTCATTCCGACTCCGCCATAGTGGGTGTCTCATCATATTTTTCTTTATAACCATAGATACCCAATTTGCTACCCGAAATCAATCTATTTAACGGCGATTTCATTTTCGCCCGATCATTTGGCATTCACGTTACTGATCACAGACACCAGCACCGCTGCACTCACACAGAAAAGCAATATTCATTTTCTAAATTGGATTACTTATTAACAAAGGTCAATCAACAAATAATGTAAAGGCAAACCAGTTCCATACTATTTGGACTGGTTTATTTTTATACTTATGAAAACCATTTTTTTTCTACTGTCTCAGCCCATTGCCATCCCATTACACCAAACTCGGAATCCTCAAGTTCATCTAACGATCCTAAAAAAAAGGTCATACCATCTTTAGAAATTGATATACCGCCTGACTCTGTAAAGTCGTCCTTAACTGACTTCCATCCCTCACTTATGCTTCTCAAAATGCATCCTTCACAATTCTGATCGAGTGAACTTTCTACTATTTTACATTCTGTGTTTTTACAATATGAAACAGCAGATCTTAACTCTTCCATACTAAGATCAAATTCTTCAAGAAAGTCGGCTACATTATCTCTGCCACAGGCTGATGCTACAACACTGAGTACGGTCAATCGTCTACCAATTATAACTGGCTGACCAAATCCCCTATTTGCATTGCGTTCTACAAAATTCATACGATATGTATTGTGGGTTCTCTAAAGATGCTACTTACCTGGTCCTATTACCGAAGGATTTATACGGGCTACGGCATCCAATTTTAACATTAAAGCAAAAATCGTATTCCATTTTCTTATTGAACGGGCGTAGCCCTGATTGTAGTGACTCCTGCGCTCCTAAAATCTTTTTATTACTAGTAAGTACTATATCCACATCCGACGTTCCTTTAGGAAAAACTTTAACACTAAATCCTGCGTTTTCGAATTGACACAAAACCGTATGTGAAAAATTTTCATCCGCTATAACATCGCTTCCACTAATCCACCTTTCATACATGTGTGGAAGATCCAATGACTCACAACCTACCGAACAACTAATACCAAACTTTACTGATGATGGGGGCCCTGAACTTCGTTTATTAGAGGTAAAAGGTTGCTACATTAAATTCTCAGATGCAGTCGTGGCTTCGGCTCAATACGAGTTTGTCTCATTATTGCCCTGCCCTAGACCACCGGATCAGAGTTCTTTGCCCATTGATGAAAATCATCTAATTTATATTGATTCGCAGCACCTTTCATTCCAGTAGGAATCCCGGTTATTTTGACTGATTCAGGTTGGATTTTGCTATGTAATGGGAGCACAATATAATCCCGGTCGCGTATAACAACCGGGATTCGTATTCATGGTTAACCAACCTAATTTTATTAAAATTTGAAAAACTGGTGACTATCTAACGTTTCTTAACATCATTCTTTATTGATGAATGCACTTTCACACCGTATGGCAAATTGTTATAATAACTTATATTTAAGAGTGATTGAGCAACAATTCTGTATGTTTCAGGTAAAGCAGTTGCCTCATCTAGCTGTAGACCGTATAATATACCATGGTCAGTCCCTGTTCTATACCCTTGCTCACCGACAGCTTTTCTTGCAATATTACCCATAACAATCGCAAGTTGACTATCATAATCCGGCGACTCATACCCATGTAAAAAATATCCGTGTCCAAGTACTTCGTGAGCTAATAGCTCTTCAACTGTAGGTTTTGCTTCAAAGTATTTACCATCTGCTGTTCTAAAGTCAGTCGATTTTTTGGGATCCATCACCATGAGCGTAAAAGTGGCGTTTGGTCCCCATTCATTATTATTAGTCCCACCGCCGGTATTATCTTCATATACTGCTCTATTCGACTTTCCTTTTTTAACATTTTTTAAATCATATTCTGTTGGGTCTTCATTTCCTTTAATAATACTCACAACGTGTCTTGTTCCTGTATTTACTGCAGCAAAGTAAGCCAGGCCCAACGCAAGTTCATCTGCAGAAGCACTTGCAGCCGCATTAAGAAAGTCCTGGGTATTTATATGCTGAAATGTTACCTGGTCAGGACTCAGCTTAAACAAAGCTGCAAGTGCGCCGCTTTTCTTCAAGGAAGAATTTATAATCTGCAGTAATCTATTAGCTGACCTTTCATTAACTCCTTCTAATGTATCACCACGAGGATCCGTATTTTTAATAGGATTTCCTCCCATGGCTGTATACGGAGAAACACTAAAATCTGGTTTACTGTCAAGCTGTAACCACCTTCCTATTTGCGGGTCCAATGTTCTCATTGGTGTGCTATACCAATCCAGACCGGTACCATCTGCCAGCTCCCTGCTATGTAACATTGACCCGGCATTATACTTGAAGTTGTTAACCGGATAGGTAGTTGCTGAAAATGGCGAATTACTAATGCCATACATAGTCAGACCGTATGGATAATAATGAGTTTCTTCTACAACCGGGCTTTCACTTTGTACAACAAGCAAATCATCGAAATAAACATCCTGTGCAGTTTCATTACTTGTAAATACATATAGAAAACCACTTTTAGTTGTTACAATATTATCACTTGACAACACCTGCAACTCATCTGATGCGGCAGAAACCTGTTTAACACCTGAATTCCCTTCCACCATTTTAAAATTATCATCAAACAAAACATAGTTCAGATAAGCTCTGGGGCGTTGGTGGTCCTCTTTCTGTCCTGCCGGATCTTTCCTTCGTAAACTATTATATTGGTCATCAAAAACGGAGTTGCCAAAAGGCTGAATAAAATCATTCCGGCCACCATGTCCTGTGGTACCAGTTTTGTTTCCTGCTAAAGTTTTAACAGCGCCAGGAAGGATATTTTTTAAGAGCAAGTCGTTATTACCATTTTCTTTTGGACCCTGTGACTTGTAAAATGCTTTAGTTTTTATACGCACGGTATCTCCTGCAACTACTCTAAGAACAAGTGATGGCCCTATTTTACCTGACTCATTTTGCGCATTTAACTTAGCCACAGCTTTATTTTCTTCCAATTCTGCATATTGAGGATATCCTGCGGGTGTTGCAACTCTTGTTTGCTCAATATTACTAAATAAAGCAGCTTCAGTAGCAGCTTTGGGGGCCTCCATAGATGCATAATATACAGATTGTGATGTAGAATCGGCTAGTACAATCCTGGTATTTCCCTGGTAATCCTTGATAAAATAATCAAATACATAGCGAGGGCTACTTCCGGGCTTCAATAAAAACCTTATCCTACCCTCTTCATGAGTGACTGTTTGCAGGGTGTCGTTTTTGTAAATAAACCCATTCATAAAATCAATCTTTGTCACTTTATCCACACCAGTGGTCTGGTCAAGTATTCTTTTCTGCAACAAATTACCTGCCGCGTCATATAAAAAGCTGATCCTACCCTTATTACCGGTAAATACAACTTCATCTGGTAAGAATAAATGGTTATAGTGTATGGAAGAAATTCCTTTATTCAAGTCCATAGTAAGATTTCCTACTTTATCATACTTATAGTCGATATCATTTGTAGGACTATTTTTAAAATCTCCTAAACGCTCTGTAATGTTTGTTGAATCGTAGACAGAAACAAGCTGATTACTATTCGATGCATACCTGTAAGCCAAACGGTCGATGAAAGTACTGGAAGTTCCCAACTGACCATGGTTTGCCATGGCAGTAATATTTCCATTTGCATCGTACGTGATCCAGTCAGTAGAAAAATCCCTGACAGACTTATTCCAGGAACCGCCACTTTCCTCAGAGAATTCGGCATTTGTCAGTCGTTCTCTTCTATCATAACTATATCCATATGCTCTTTTGGTTTTATCATTCCAACCTTTCCACCTTAGGCCGGATATATTCTGGTTATAGGCAATCTTCTCAAAAACATCATCATAGCTGATGGATTGAGCAAAATGCATCCCATTTACATCACCGTTAAGATAGGCTTTATTGATGTTCTGGATAGCACCATGAATATTATAATCAAATGTCATTATTTCCAGTGGAGCCTCATTGCCTTTTCGTCCTAATTCTTTACCGGTAACATTTCCAAGTTCATCATAAGTATAGGCAGCAATAATCCTTTCGGGTGTGGCGTTATCATTTACCAGTTTTTTTATTGTGAGTGTGCGCCCGGCATGATCATAGGTAAAGCGTGTTTCAATATTTACATTAGGTATCATTGTCCCTTGTTGGTTTATATGACGCCTATACACACTTAGTACCTTACCATCAAAACTATATAATGTAGTAGAAATTTCCTTCCCTCCGGATAAATTCTCTGTTATTGTTTGTATAACATTACCTTTTTCGTTATAGTAATTGGTGGTAGTAAGCCATTTATCAGTGCCTAAAACCCTTACTTTTGTTCCGGTTGCTAATCCTCTCACAATGGTTGTTGCCCCAAGAGTTCTTTCAGGAAAATTGCTTTCATCCGGATACGGCCTTTGGAGGTCTGCTACACTCACATCCTGTTTTCCCGAAAAATTGTAATTATCATAGAAATAAAAGGCAATAGGTGTTAAATCTGATTCCGCCATTCCGGGAAGAATACTGTTCACGGTAACAGTTGTTGTTTGCCCGGACAAGGATGGATTTACCTGCACTACTATTTCATCATTGTTCGAATCAAATCCTGCAATCAGTTCAACACTATTTTTGGCCTCATATAACAATCTATCATGTGTAGCAACAACCAAGTCAGCAATTGCAGGCGCAGTAAAAGATTGGGTAATTTGCTTCATTCCATTGTTATTAATCGACGTTTGCATAGCTTCCCTTGTTTGATTGCTGGCATAAAATGCCAGTTTCACCGGGCGTCTGGAATCATCATAGAATGTGGCTAACCATTTACCATCCTGTCGCATATTTCCATCTCTCAACATTACAGGTCTATCTTTCTGGTCATAAACCATTTCTATAGAATCTGCACCCGGCATATACCGGGTAATCAGTCTGCTCCTTCCGTCATACCGCATCTGATAGCAATAACCAGATCTTATTGAATCAAAATTCCAGTTAGACGATATTATTGCAATAGCTGCGGGCGGAATTACGCAAATCATCCGGCTCATTGCATCATAAATAAAATAAGTCGAATGCCACCCGATATGTGCAGATAAGGGTGCCTTATCTGTTTGCACACGTTTACACACTACCACATCATTCATCGTCTTATACTCAATTGTTTGGTTCCCCAATTCATCTACTACGATGGATTTGGAGAGAGAGGCAGGCGGATAACAATCGGTAGTAATCGGTGTTCCATTAACATAATACCATCGTCTGACAGAATCAGCGACCGTATTAGTCTCATATTTAAAGATTATAGGATGACTATCACCATTTTTTGCCCAGCTATTTCCTGATGAATATTTTTTTAAGACTCTTCCTAATGGTGAATTTTCGTATTCATTCTCGCTGTAGTAAATATTTTCTGATGCACCGCTTACGCTCAAATTATTCTTATAAAAATATTCTTGTTCACCAAACGGATTCATTTTAAAGTTCCCGGTACCATCTAAACTTGCGTACGGTAAATACTCCAGGGTATTTCTACCCAAATTATCGATTAGTATTGGGTTTACTATGTCATGACCACCTGTGCTTCCCCCTTTTATCACAGTTTGTATAGGCGTACCCAAACCATCACTGTAATCCGTTTTCACTTTTACCTTTGCTATGGTTGCAGACTGATTTATCACGAGATTGGTATCGGTCGATTTAAAGCTTGGTTCATAAATGCGTACGTAATTGACAACTCCATTGGTATAGGGAGTTGGCAGGGGCGCTGCATTAGCAGTGCTCCTGACTTTTGACCCAGGCACATTTTGAGCCTGGGTAGGCATAGATACCATAAAAACGGCAACCAAGCCTAAACAAGAAAATATGTTGTTATTGTTAGCTATACTCATGATTCCTTAATTTGACGTTGATTGCTGATATTTATAGTTAACGATTCTGATGATATTCCCCTCCATATCACGTACAACCTTCAACCGTCCGAGTTGATCATATTCATAATAGGAAATCATACTTCTGCTATCAACACTGGCCTGCATGCCTATATTTGGGTAGAAAGTAAAAGTTGACATGTAGGCATTCTCCGGATATTCACGTAATTCATCAATGAGTCCCTGCCCAGTTATTTGTACCGTATTCACACTAGTCACAAGGTGTTCATAATAGGTCCAGCCCCCTACAGTTCTTCCTTTTATTGGATATCCTGCAACTGTGCCCGTCACTGGCAAAGGCTGTGCATTCTTTGTCCAATAGGAAATGATATACTTTTGGCTTGCAACAAGTCCTGTTTTGCTAATGCCATTGCTGCCGGTGAGCTGGAAACATTTGCTACCTGTGGGAGCGCTGACATCCGTTACCGGGGCGCCGATAAAACTCCAGTTACCGGTTCCATCATCTTCAAAACTTGTATAAGCTACCTCGTCGATTGATGCATTGGTTATATCGGCTATGGGATATTCATTATTGTACCCCCAGATATAACTATGTGATTCCATATTAGCCAGGTGCGTTTGATTAATTCTGCCTTTTATATCGTAAGAATCATAAATCACCTGTTTTTTGTAGGCAGTGTCGTAATTAACTTTTCCATTGACTACAGCGTTAATGTCAAAAACAGACAAAGGTCCTTCGTTTTCCGTCTTATATTTTTCAAATGGATATCCGGTACCAGGATAATAGCTGTTAAATGATGCTGTCATGACCCTCTCCTGTTGTCCGGGCAATAGCTGAAAAACAACTTGTTCAACTGGCTTAGCCAGCATAAATTTATTCTGAAGCGTTTTAACACCTTCGGAAATATTATCTGTTGCTGTAATGCCCTTATAATTTCCCGGATACTTCGTAACAGTACGTAGCCTAGTTCCGTCACTGTCAAATGATTGTGTCTCCGTTTCCAGGTAGGTATCGTCATCATAAGTCATTCGCATTTCCTTAACAACAGCACTACCATCCGCAGTATATTCTTTTAAGATAACTTTATCTTCTGTCACATTCGCTTCATCATAGGTAAATCTAACGTGCTTTATGTCTCCCTGAAACAAAAGCAATGCTGAATCAGGATTAAGGGGGCCTACACCATGTGCATATCTATACTGATAAAAAGCTTCTCCTTCAATTTTTGCTTTCGATTTAAGGTTCGAAAAAAAGTGCCGCTCTTCCATAACAAGTGTAGGTGTACTATTATCCAGCTTATATACCTTCTTTAGCTCTAATTTTCCCCTCAGCCAGTCAAAAGATCTGATAGGAGGATATGGAGGGCTTGTATAGCTTGGACCTGTGGTAAGATCATCTACGTTAGTAGTGTATTGATAGTCTGTATACCCAGTTGTTGCACCAGTATTAAGATCAACAGCTGTTTCTCTCACATTGGCATATCCCACATAATTTCTATTTACATCATCCATGGAATAGACACCTGAAGAGGAAAGGATCCGTACGGGAACATCAGTCATGCCCGCATCATAACTATGCAAATTTTCCAACAAAAAGTCTCCATACCGAAAAGCGACATCCGCATTATTGTAAGCATACTTCCGTGTCTGTTTACGACCAGTCAATGGATCCTCATCGATTACCTGTTTTAGTCGAAATCCACCTATTATTACACTGTCAGTGCGCGGCGTTGGAATAAACCCACAATTTACCTCACCTATATCCAAAGAAGCAAATGCCAAATCCGGATCATTACTTGGATATTTGTAGTTGTCATTTCTTGTTTTTACATAGTAGGTGCCGGGTAAAAAGCTAATTTGTTTAGTACACTTAGGTGTAGGCGCGTTAGTATATGAATAGCACCCAGTAGCTGGAGCGGTTGGATCATAACTAAACGAATAGAATAATTGATTCGTTGCACTATCCCTTATTTCAACAAAATATTTATTGGCTGGAAACTGCGCATAATTGCTCCACATCGTACAGGTTACATTGGAGATCATATTTGCATTATCCCGCTGTGGATGAATTGTGAGCTTGGCCACTGTTTCATTATTGGCAAAACTTAGGTTGCTTAGCGTAAGTCCCAAATTCCCATCACAGGTTCTAATAGGTTCATCTACAATTCTTCCGGCTTTCTCATGCGGTTCAAATAAGAAAGTGGTATTACCACCTGTAGGATATATAATTTTAGAAAGCGCACCTTGAATTCCATAATTGTAAGATGGTTGCTTAATACTTGAGATTAATCGCGGATTGATTAAATCATACCGATAATCCGCATCTTTTATTGAATCTCTAATATTATACCACTGCTTCCCATTATTATATCCCCAATAATCTCCAGCACCGAGCAAACGTGAAGGGAATGGCAATGAATGTTCATATGTGAACTTATATGGGGGAATAGTAGCATTATTACTAACTTGTTGCACACTATCCAGGAAAAGCCTTAGCTCCTCTGCTGGCGTACCTGCTGGTATGGCATTATCTGGCATCATCTGTGTCCCATTCAAATAACTATAATAGAAATTATAAGCATTTAGCCGCTCGTTATTACTATTATACAGCACAACGCTATCCAGCCGGTTGGCCCCTAATTCATCCTTTCTGGCTGTTCTTTCATAGAATTCAACCCTTCCAGAGGAGAACAATATTTTCTTCAGACATTTATTTCGAATATGTTGGCGAATATGGACAGTAGAAATATAGCCACTTAAATATGGGTTTGCCTTACCAGTTACAAACACCTCACTCTTGGAATGTACTTTATAGCTAACGTCTCTGTCTTCATATTCAAAACTAATTGTATCTTTTTTATCATGACTGATTATTCTGGTTAGATGCCATGTATTAGGATAAGCATCAGACGGGTTGAGTCCTGCAGCATCTGGAATCTGAGGATCCGCCGCTCTATCAATATATTGGAGTGCTTCAGAATATGCCAATTCAAGATCTTCGAATTCGTACACTGTACCATCCATTTTTGTAATGGTGAACTTAACTATTGGGTATATAGCTCCTCCCATGAAAAATGGGTTGTTCATTCCTGCGTAGGTAACGTTATAGTCAATTTTTATCTTTTCGTATGGAATGGCATGCATTACTTTATTACTATCAAAGAGGAACTTCCCATTTCCAGAAGGTATACTGTAACTAAAAATATCAGGTTGGGAATCGTACCCTCCATGTGCCATTTTCTCCAGAATGTAATAGTAATAAGTAGTTACAGGCCAGGAGTCCCAGAACCCCCTATCCGGCAACTCATCTGCCACACCTCCCATTCGAGTTCTATTCACCGATCCTCCAGCGATTAAACTCCAGCTCATACCCACATTACTGGCGACATCAGTCACCTTTACGCCCTTGCTATGATAGGCTAAGGTCACTGGCAGCTTTAGGTTTCCAGACTTTATTTCAAACAACGGTATTGAAACTTCAGGTGTTCCAGTAAAATTTCCAATTGGCCAATTGCCAAATCTATTAATTGCGGTAGCTTCCGGGCTAGGCAACACCACTTTATCAAGCATCGCAAAATTATTTTGCGCTTCAACAGATGAATAACAACATAACAATACTAACATTGATATTAGCAAATGCCAATAAAAATCAAGTTTCTTGAAATTAGACATAGGGATTTGATAAATAGAAAGAATAGGTTGATATAAGAATCAGATTTCGATGTGTTATATTATTGAGATTATCCAACAATTATCTACTCAGAGTAAATAGCTTCAATAGGATTGCAAAGGGTCGCTCACTTTCCGCAAGATCATCCAATGACACAAACCTAAATTGACTATTCGGATAGTCACTGTTATATAACACCCAGGTCGTTGTAAAGCTGCTAATTGGGGACGGTAAGCTAAAGTTGTTACAAAAAAATAACGAGTCTTTTACAAGATTTCGAAGCATGTATTCAGTAGGAAAATTTGCTTCTGGCACTTCCTTTCCTGATGGATGTTGGAAGTGATAACATTTGATAGTACTACCTGGACCGTTTACTATAAAAGTACATTTACTAAAAGAGTTATTGAAACACCACAATACGATTAACTTTGTCCCAGTACACCGATACTTAACGGACAAGCTGTCAATAATCTTTATTCTATCCTTATAGTGATGAAGATTAGTCAAATTATATCGCACAAATAAAGGCTGGTCAGTAAGATCCCAAATATAACTGCGACCAGGCAACTGTGCATGGCCAATCTGACAAACAGTAATTGATAATAATGCTACAAACAGTAATTTCATATATAGGATTTATAGGAATTTGTCAACATAGCTTTGACCCATTCAGAAGGAAGATACATTTTTTTCCAATTCGGAAATAATCCTTAAAGTTAGAAATGGAGAAATTGTCAGATTTCGCTACTTCATGCTCCGGTTAAATATTATTACATTCCAATTACACTAACTGAATACAACAATATGCTCTCACAAATCGGTGATACTTTTTGGCAGTAACTAATTTGAACTATGCATGATCAAAAGTTTTCTAGCTGAAGAATATATCGTTGCTGGATAATCTTAATATAGCTACGCAAAACGTCTTACTTCTTTTTCAGCCGACATATACTTCCAATGAAAAACATTCATGTGTTGTAGATAAAATGTGATCTATAATTCGGCTAAAACTCAATTTGTATCTTCAATAATGAGAAAGCAGGCGATACATCTGTTGGCAATGCCGTGGGGAAAAGCTCTGCAGCTATAAACCTCGTTAAGCTATAATAAGTACAGGAAAATACCGAATGTCAACCACCGGAAATTGATTAAATTCAAGAAACCTATCTCTATTAAGAGACAGGCTTCTTGAATTTCTGTGATCCCGCTGGGACTCGAACCCAGGGCCCATACATTAAAAGTGTATTGCTCTACCAACTGAGCTACGGAATCAATCACCCCTCGTTTGTAACGGGAGTGCAAAGATAGGAATTATTTTATTCTCACCAAATTTATTTCATTCATTTCTAATGATTTATCTCGATTGAATTAATTGTATGCTTGAAGAGCCGCCACAATGAAGGCTTCCAACACATAAAACGTCCCTATCTCCCGTTGAGCTTCGCGTCTAGCATCTTCATATAATAACCTCCCACTACACTACGTGCCTGAAATCCTACTTGCTTGCCATCTGTTGTTTCATGCCAGTCGCCAAGTGGAACGCGTGTAGGCGTCTCCGTGGCATAACGCCATATAGGCTGCACCAGCGCCTCGAACTCCTCGCGGCTACCACTCAGCACCGCCGTCCAAAGTATCCAGTCGGATTTCGTATAGGTACGCCGACTATCCAACGGTAATCCATAACGCTGCTGATGCCCCAGATACCAGGCCGTCTCCTGCCGATACACGCTTTCCGGAAATAGATGAAAACCCAACACACGGTCCCACACCATGTTGTACTTCTGACTCCAGCTGCCTGGCTGACCAAACGCCAATACGCTATGATCCCCATCTGCGGCGAGCTGCACCCAGCGTGTAGCCATCACCGTGGCACTGTCCGAGTACCGTGTAGCCGTAGCCGTATCACCCAGCATACCCGCCAGCATCGCATAAGACTTGATACCAGCTATTGCCTTCAGCGAAAGGTTCGCATTACGCGCCAGATGCCCCGCAAAATCATCGGTACACAGCTGATTCGCCGGATCAAACCCCGACTCCAACAAGTAATCAGCCCAGGTGGTCAGCGTTTTCCAATGCTGCTTCGCATAGCCGGCATCACCTTCTACCTTTGCTATAGCCGCCGCCAGGATAAGCATATTGCCCGTCTCCTCCACCGGCATATCCTCATCATATACCTGCCCGGCCACAATAGGATAAGTACCCAAATCATGCGCTGCAAAAGGCTTTGTAAACTGCCCACTCTCCGAATAATAGAAGATACCATTCATCATACCCTTCAACAACGAAGGATTATATATCAAATACAATGGCGCCGAAGGATAAGTGATATCCACCGTATTGATACAGCCATTGCTGAAATTCTCCTTGGATAAAAACAACAACTCTCCCTTTGGCCCACGCACCAAAGCATGCGCCGCTATGCTCTGCCTGTACGCCAGCTCGCAAAGTCGCGCATACTCCTCTCCTCCTGCTTTCTTCGCATCGGCTCGCAGCTGTGCATCGAAGTTATCACAGCGCTGCATGATAGCGCTGTAGTCATTCATGGCAGCTGTCAAGGCCTGATCCATAGTCACTGCGCCATTCTCCCGCCACCAGGCCTCCAGCGGCTGATGGAAATACTCCACCGCCTTGATATCATCATACCCTATCAAGAATACCTGGGATACCGGCTTCGCTCCTACATCGCCCAGTGGCGCTGTAAACGATAATAACGTATTCGCTGCTGCAGGCGCCTTCTCCTTGCCGGCTCCTGGTAATGCCGTTACTTCGTATTTCAAGCCAGGCGAGCTTTTCGCTGCAACATACATATAGCCCCAATCTATACGTAAATCATCTCCTTTCTTCTGTAATACCGGCTGGGCAACAGTTCCGGCCTTCAAGACGGATAGTCCTCCGGTATTATAACGTGTAGTCGTTACCGTGGCCGACTTATCTTCTAAACACAAATCTTTGGAAGCAGCGAAGCTAACGCTTACCTGGTGCGACTTCCCATCCTTTGCAATTACCTCGTAAGTGATATAGGTCACCGGCCTCGACATCAACGCTAAACTATCCATCAACAATGGGGATCTGAATTTTAATTTTACAGCTACCCCACCACAACTGAAATCATAAGCAGTTTGGGTAGCACTGATATGCACACCACGTTGCTCCGCAACACGGGCATCAGCCTGACTATTCTTTTGCTGCACAGACAAACCAGCCGCTAAATAAGCGCCACCAGCGGTATTACTGACATGAATAGCCAGCAGATTACCTTTGCGCTTCAGCAGTCCCTTGTCGAGGTGTATAGGAAAATAAGCGAAACGTCCATTCCAGCCGTTACGGCTGAAAATTTCTTTTCCATTAACCGCCACCGTAATATTATCATCATGATGCAACTTCAGATACAACGGCCCTTCCGGCAGCTGGTTCAAATCGAAACTGCGACGAACATACAGCTCCTTACTATTCCATAAGGTTTCCTGGTCAGACGGATGATCAGAGAAAGGCATCCTGCCTTTTGTCCAGGTGGCATCATTGGTAGCAGGACTCGCCCAGTCGCCATCAGGCACACTGGTAGTATACCTTACATCGCCTTCGGCAGATAAAATATCCTGGTAATAATCCGGCATCTTACCCAATACCCTATACGAAATGCCATCAACGGTAACACTGCCCACAAGCGGCTGTGTCATACCTGTCCAATGATGTGTGGCATCGGCCGTAAGTGTATCATTAAAAGACCATACACTGAAATATGGATGGTGCGTGACCAGCGGATATGCCGGCGCCTGCCGCTGGGCTTTCATCACTAACGAACACAGCAAACAGCAGCAGATATGGATGAATGACTTCATAACGGGAACGTATACATGTTAAAGATTTCAGAAAACTAGATAATTATTTCTGACATTAATAACCGTTTATCCAAAAAGAATCTAATTTGTGGGAACCGGAATAAAAAGCCATTGATGAAACCACAACTACCACTACTCATATTATCACTTCCCATCTTCGCTGCATGTCAGCGCCAACAAACGACTGTCGCCCATCAGCAATGGTACGAACATACTAAAAACACCATCCTCGAACAGGCCGCAACACCGCCGGATAGCATCACTTATTCCTTCAATGAAGACAGTACCCACAAAGTAGTGATGCTATATCATGATAAACATCTGCTCGCCACCAGAGGATTCGATCATGATATCCTGCGCTATGAAATTTTCTTCAGTAAAGATGGAAATTTCGAATTTCGAAGAGAACGCTGCGAAAATGGTAATCCAGCCTTTGAAGGCCTCTTCTACAAAAATGAAGGATATGGACTCACCACCTGGTTCGCCGAAAAAAGACTGAAAGAGCAAGGCGTCCGTTTCAAAAGTCAGCGGGTAGGCATCTGGAAACTCTGGACCAAAGAAAACAAAGAAGCAGAAGAAAAAGATTATGGGGGAGATGCTGCCATTGAATCCTTCCCGGCTATCAAAAAGATATAAAAAAACGCAGACCCTGCGTATCGCCTTGGAGGCCCTGAGAAGCCTTTTCAGTACAATACCGGATCTGCGCGTATCTTGAATATTATTGTTAAATACCGACGACGGAGCGCAAAAATACATAATTACCCCAAATTCTCATATACAAATTTCCCAAAATAAGAGGAAACCCCTATAAACAATTCGTTGCTACCAATGGTTAATACCGGTAAAATGCGCTAACCAAAACCGAAAGTATGCAACAGCAGGAAACTCCCGAAAAATTCGTACCACGAGGGGCAATCGCTTTCTTCGCCCTATTGATCGCTCTCGGACTCATTATCTGGTTCGGTATCTATTTCCTTATGTTATCCAGAATCTAAAAACGCTGGCTCATGATAGATATTTTTGAGAAAAGAATCATCATCACTGCCCTCATCGTCATGGGGCTGTTCATCTTCTCCCTCTTCTACGCGCTCGGTGCTAAAAAGGCGGACGTTACGGAATGTCTGCCCTACGATAAAACCTACGAAACAGCCCGGGTGGAGCAGCTGGACAAATCTACCTACCAAATATTCTATGTAGCCAGGATGTGGACTTTTGAGCCAGCAGTGGCCTATATCCCTGTAGGTAGTGATGTAGACCTCTTCGTGACCTCCCATGATGTAGTCCACGGCTTCGACATCTACAATAAAAACGTCAACCTCATGGCAGTACCTGGTGGCGTCAGCAAAACCACGATCCACTTCGATCAGCCAGGCGTCTATAAGGTGGTATGCCACGAATATTGCGGCACCGGCCACCAAAACATGCAGGCAGAAATCATCGTCAACTATCCGAAAAAAAAGTAAACTATGCAAGTAAGCAGGTTTTTGAAAAATATCATTCTCATTGAGTTATTTGTACCTATTCTCCTGCTGACCATCGGTATTTACCATGGCCTGATGCAGGTTATTTACCGCGCCGGGGTTATTCATCAGTCTTCCGTAGCCAAACTGGATTACTACCAGGGCCTCACGCTGCATGGTGTTATCAATGCCATCGTGCTGACCACTTTCTTTGCAGTGGCCTTCGGACACGCTACCATCGCCTATTATCTGAAACGGGAGCCCAGCAAAATGGCAACAGCGCTTTCCATGTGGCTGATGATCATCGGCACCCTACTGGCTGCATGGGCTATGCTGTCGGGCAAAGCCTCTGTACTATACACCTTCTACCCTCCGCTGAAAGCACATCCTGCGTTTTATATCGGCACCGCCATGCTCATCGTAGGCTCCTGGGTGGCATTCTTCGACTGGTCTGTTATTTATGTGAGATGGAAACGCGAAAATAAAACCATCAATACACCTCTGGCCGTGATCGGCACGCTGGTCAATTTCACCATCTGGTTCGTATGTACGTTGGCGGTAGCCTATGAAGTGCTGATATTACTGGTGCCATGGAGTCTTGGCTGGACCACTGGCGTTAATGTACCGCTGGCCCGCACACTGTTCTGGTTCTTCGGCCATGCCCTTGTGTATTTCTGGCTACTACCCTCCTATATTATGTTTTACACGATGCTGCCCAAACTGGCTGGCGGTAAGCTATATTCCGGCACAGCAGGCAGGATCGCATTCTTCATCTTCCTCCTGCTATCTATTCCCATCGGCGTACACCACCAATTTGGAGATCCATCCATTGGCCGCGGTATCAAATTGACACAGTCGCTGCTAACCTTTGGCGTGGCTTTGCCCAGCTTCATCACCGCCTTTACCATAGCGGCTTCCTTGGAATATGCAGCCAGACTTCGAGGCGCCAAAGGGATCTATAACTGGATATGGAAACTGCCTTTTTTCCGCAAAGACGTATTCCTCTTCGGTTACCTGATCAATGGCCTCATACTCTTTATCTTCGGGGGGTTAACGGGATTGGTCAATGCATCTTACTCACTCAACAATGTCGTTCATAATACGTCTTTCATACCCGGACATTTCCACCTAACCGTTGCAGGACCAGTATTCCTGGCGATTCTGGGCATGTCTATCTTTCTATGTTCTCAGCTCACAGGAAAAAAGATCTTCCTGCCGGTGATCAATACAATCATTCCTTATCTCTGGACGGTGGGTGTGCTGATTTTCTCTACAGGACTGATGTGGGGAGGGCTCATGGGCGAACCTCGGCGCACCAATATGGGCCTCACCTACCTGAATCCTGCCAGCGACCAGTTCCATCCTTATTGGGTAATTTCCAGTATGCTTGGCTTGGCAGGTGGAGGTATCATGTTTGTGGCCGGGTTCCTGTATTTCATTGTTTTCTTTGGCACCTTCTTCAGCAAACGCAGCATGGAACCGGTTATCGCCTTCCCGGATAGTGAATCGCTGCACGAAGAAAAGCGTATACCTGTCCTGGATACCTTCCGCCCATGGCTGTTGTTAATGGGGCTGATCATCTTCCTGGCCTATCTTCCCGCAATCAGCGATGCGCTGAACAACACCGGTAAGAAAGCGCCTCCTTATCTCCCTACTAATCCAACCCCTGTGGTTCAAAAACAATAAGCATGGATATCAGGCGTTCACATATCGTCAGTTCCTGGAAGTTCTTTCTGGCAGTGCTTATAGCTGTGCCTTTGCTGACATATGGCATTGTGCATGTATTAGAGCATAAATTCGGGCGTCTGCCCGTTTATGCTGGTACCACTATCGTAAATAGTGAGGCCAAAGAGCTGGTTTCCTTGCCAGACTTCAGTTTCCAGGATCAGGATGGACAAACCATTACAAATGCTATTATGAAAGATAAAATTGTGGTGGCCAATTTTTTCTTCACGAGCTGCCCGAAAGTTTGTCCGCAGATGATGGAACAATTACAACGAGTACAAAATGCTACCGGTGATTCTGTGATTATAATGTCTTTTACTGTAGACCCCAAGCGCGATACCCCTCAACGCCTGCATGCCTATAGCCTGCAATATGATGTCTTAAAACCTAGATGGAAATTATTAACGGGAGATAAAAAATCGCTGTACCTCTTTGCCCGTAAGGGTTTATACATTACCGCCACCGATGGCGACGGAGGAGAAACAGACTTTATTCATAGCGACAGACTGGTGCTGCTGGATAACCTGCAACGTATCCGTGGGTTCTATAGCGGCACTTCCGTGAAAGAAGTGGATCAGTTGTTATCTGACATAAAAAAATTACAACATGAACTGTAAGCGTATAATCGTTACTGTTATATTGGGATGTATTTCAGCAGCAGTATTTGCAGCGGATCCCAAAGATGGTAAAATGCTGTTTCAGGCGAGATGTGCTTCCTGTCATAATGTTAACCAGAAGCTCACTGGCCCTGCCCTTGCAGGCGTGGAAGAGCGACATCCTGAGGCCTGGATACTCAGCTTTGTAAAGGGTTCGCAGGCGATGGTGAAGTCTGGCGATAAAGCCGCCCTGGAAGTCTTTAATCAGAATGCGCAAGTGGTAATGCCAGACCATCCCGACTTGAACGATGATCAGATACGCAATATACTAGCATATGTAAAAGAAGAGGCAAGCAATGCACCTAAAGACGAAGCGCCATTTTCAAGGCCAGGCGAAAAGCAGCCTAATCTGATGCCGCTTACGATCTACAATTTTCCTTTTATGATTGCGTATGTGATGTTGATAGCGGTGATGATTATTCTGTTGATTTTCTTAGTGAACATCAAGAGTTATGAAAAGCATATAAAAGATGATAAATAAGTAAGTCGAAATCCTATAAGCAAAAGCGCCCCTGCAACTCAATGCAGGGGCGCTTTTACGTAAAAAACGAGTTATAGCTGTTATGAATTAGTGCTTGTACCAAGCATCAGGAACAGGCAGGATTTTGCCTCCATTCAGGCTGTATTCCAGCTTGAGGGTAAATCCGCCGCCACCTTCAACGAAGGACACCAGCACCGGGTGTAAACCTTTTTGTAAAGCCGCCTGGCCGCTTTTCTGCATAGGTGCGTGCCAGCCGTCATTATTCACTACTTCATTATCGCCGATGTAGAGGATACCGCCGTCGTCGACAGTCAGGAAGAAGCTGTAGATACCGGTTTCGGGTACATCGATGTAACCATGCAGCTTAGCGCCGAACGGCTTACCGCCCTGGCCCAGTTCCACTGGCACCAGCATATTTGGCGTGATGAGGGTACTGTCTTTTTCTTTGCTGATTTTAGCTGCGCTTTTATAAGTGCCTTTGAAGTAGTCCAGTTGTAAACCATTCTGTAACCCGTTTGCAGTAACAGGCTGCAGGTAGTTCTGCTGGCGATATTTCAGTGTGTAGATATCTCCCCTGTTGCCAAAACGTGAGAAAGCCGCCAGTTTGATCGTTTCCGGATGTGTGATTTCCAGGCTGCCATCGAGTTCTGTGGAATTATCATTCGGGATGCTGCCATCCGTGGTATATTTAACGGTGATGCCTTTCAGTTTAGGTTTGATGACTTCCAGTTTACCTTTATCTACGAAGACATTATCCTCTGTAAAGCCTTCCAAGTCTGGCATTCTGTAATGAACGCCCATATCATCGAGGATGGTATAATGGGTGTTCAGTCTTTGCAGGTAGTTCTCATATCGCTGTTGATGTGTCCATAAAACCTCTGCCAGTGCGGTCATGCGGGGCATCACCATATAGTCGGCGCGTTTTTCAGAGGCGATCCATTCTGTCCATAAGTTAGCCTGTGCACCGATGATGAATTTCGCTTCTTCAGCCGTGAGGACTTTAGGAACTGGTTCGAAATGATATACGTTGGAGATAGAGTTTCTGTCTGGCGTAGCATCAAAATACAGCGGATTACCTGGTGTCATGATGACTTTATTGCCATGTTTGGCCGCTTCTACCGGGGCTTTAGGCACCCAGGAGCGCCAGTACATGAGTACCGCGGTAGGACTAATACCACCTTCAAGGATTTCGTCCCAGCCGATCAGCTTTTTGCCTTTGGAGTTAAAGAATTTCTCCATACGTTTTACAAAATAGCTTTGCAGCTCTTCTACGTTTTTGAGGTTGTTGGCCTTCATGACTTCTGCGCAGGCAGGTGCGTTTGCCCAGCTGGTCTTTTCTACTTCATCCGCACCGAGGTGGATGTATTGAGAAGGGAACAGTGCAGCGATTTCGGTGAAAATATCTTCCGCGAATTTGAAGGTGCTTTCGTTGCAAGGGCATATTGGCGTAGAGAAAGTTTTACCCCAGCCATTTTCTGTGCTACAGCTCAGGAATGGGTAGGATTTGATGGCCGCCATCATATGGCCTGGCATATCTATTTCCGGTATGATTTCTACATGTCGCGCAGCAGCGTAGGCGATGATATCGCGCATTTGCGCCTGTGTGTAGAAGCCGCCGTACAGGGTTTTACCATCACGATGGATGATATGTTCCGTGTCGAGCGCCATATCAGGATTGTCTTTCGACTTCTCTATACAAACAGAGTCCTGGTTATTAAACTCTCTCCAGGCGCCTTGTTGCGTGAGGAGTGGATATTTTTTGATTTCTATTCTCCAGCCCTGGTCATCAGAGAGATGCAGGTGAAGCTTATTCATTTTGTAGAATGCAAGACGATCGATGTATTTCTTCACATAGTTAATGGAGAAGAAATGTCGGGCTACGTCCAGGTGCATACCACGCCATGCGTAGGCTGGGTGGTCTTTGATGTGAGCAGCAGGCAGGAAAAAGGCGCGTTGTTCGCGGGCATCCATTGGGAGGAGTTGACGGAGCGACTCGATACCGCGGAAGATACCAGTGCCGGTGCGGGCGGCGAGGGTAACACGTTCCGGGGTGATATCGAGGATGTAGTCCTCTTCACCAGCGATGGATTTGTCCTGTACCAATACGATGGTACCATTGCCTGCTTTAGCGGCTACTGGCAAAGGTTTGCCGGTATACTGAAAAAAGATGGCTTGCAGTTGTTTGAGTTCATTGGCGAAGATAGCCGGACTAACAACATGCGTGTTTTTGTTAATATAAAAATTTCCCGGACCTACGGTGATCTCCTGTGGGTAAGGGATCAGTGGGTATCGTGCGGGATCGGCATCCTGTGCGGAAGCATGTAAAGCGCACAGCATGGCAGCAGCAACAACAACCTTAAATGGTTTGATCATAGTTTGAGAAGTTAGCATGTTTCCAAACAGGCAAATTAAGCCAAAAAAGGCAGAGAAAAGTGGTGTGATATTGCTTAATCCTGCATCTATCTTGACTTTAGGATTAGATTTCCGGAATTGTTAAAAATCAGGTTTCTTTGCAGCATCATGTCAGTATATATTACATCATTAAATTCCGGTAGTAATGGGAATTGCTATTATGTGGGCAATGACAAGGAGGCGGTATTGATAGATGCCGGTATTTCCTGTCGTGAAACAGAACGCCGTATGAAGCGTCTGGGGCTGGACATGAGCCGTGTGAAAGCTATTTTTGTTTCCCATGAGCATACTGACCATATCAGGGGTATTGCTGTATTATCGAAGAAGCATAAGTTGCCGGTATATATTACGGCAAATACAATGTCGCATGGAGGTGTGGTGATAGAAGAATCGCTGGTACGTCGTTTTAATGCAGACGAACCTGTTATGATTGGCAATTTAGAGGTTACTGCTTTCCAGAAATTTCATGATGCGATAGAGCCACATAGTTTTGTGGTGAGTTGCAGAGATATAAAAATCGGCGTATTTACAGATATTGGCGCACCTTGTGAGCGGCTCGTGCATCATTTCAAACAATGCCATGCTGCGTTTTTGGAGGCCAACTATGATGAGGTGATGCTGGAGCAGGGCCGTTACCCCTATTTCCTGAAAAACAGGATCCGTGGCGGTCATGGGCACCTTAGCAACACGCAGGCGCTGACGCTTTTCCGCGAGCATCGCCCGGCGCATATGACGCACCTCTTGCTGTCGCATCTTTCCAAGGACAACAATAATCCGGAGCTGGTGCAGCAGTTGTTTGAGCAGGAAGGCACGGCTACTAAAATCATTGTGGCTAGTCGTTATGAGGAGACGAGTGTGTTCGAAGTTCCTGTCAAAAGCGTGTATGCGTTGACGTTAGATTTTTAAAAAATCGAAAAAAAATTTGGGAGAAATATATTTTTTTATACCTTTGCGCTCCCTTCAAGGGAATGATTCCGTAGCTCAGTTGGTAGAGCAATACACTTTTAATGTATGGGCCCTGGGTTCGAGTCCCAGCGGGATCACAACAAGAATATCACAGCTTATTAAAGCCGCTTAAATCACAGGATTTAAGCGGCTTTTCTGTTTTTAGTACATCATGTCAAACAAATCTGAAAGGAAACTGTAACTAATTCTAAATAAGTGTTTTCTTTTTTCTGGAAAGGGTCTATCAGCAAAGAATAATACTTGATCTTAAATAACTGAAAATACCTTACTCATTCATTAATTCTCTTTCCATTTCTTCAATTGTGGGAAGTTGAGTTTTAAGGTCATCAGGGATTATTTCTGATAACTCAAAAGAACTAATACCTATGGGTTTATTTAAATCGCGAAGAGCATAATGTCCTGCGGTCATAAAAGGAGTAAACCAGGCATAGGGTTTACTTCCCTTTATCCTAACTATAACCTAATTGAAAGTCTAAGCCAGTTCTCGTTGATGTATAACCACCATATCCCCATTTGCACTATACAAAATAATTGAAATAGCATCGAAGCCGTTACGCTGCATGAAAGGAATATCTACTTCTCTCCCATCAATTAACCGGATAAAACCATTATCCTGAACAAAACCCTCTGCTTCATCCTCATAATCGACATTATTATAAGTACTTACAACTACTTCAAATACCTCATTCCCTGCTGCATCTCTGTACAGGTTATCCGCATTTCGTTGGGGCATTTTGCTGAGATCCCATTCATTGTTGAACAGGTTATCATAGCCGTGGATAGCATAATCAAACAACAGTATTTTTTCATCGGTGATCGCATCAACTGCATATATTAGCTCAGGGGCCTCATTCGTTTCCGCAATAAGACCATTGAAGTTATTGCCATAGTTGCGACGATGCATTTCCTGGTGGGTCGCTTGCTGCTTAACTTCCCAGGTGAACAGTTCACCGTAATACTTTATCCTGAACTTTCTGCCACCAGTACTGGATTGTAATTGCCCGCGCCACTCCACCTCATGCATTTTTTCGAAATAAGCTGGATTGCCTTCAATTGCATACGAGGAATATAGATCTGGTGCCAATCGCTTGTTGAAGTTCATGCTGGAATAATTATTTTTTATGCCCAATGATACAAAGAATTGGCGAAAAGTGACTTATCACAAAAGCATAAACGTAGTTAGCAATATTACTTCCTGAAAACAAAAAAGCCCTACGCTATTGGGTAGGGCTTCATTGTTATTAGCATTACTACTTTTCCCATTCTGCAGCCTCATCTGCTACCGCCACCGCTTCTATTTCTATCAGCGCATCAGGAGAAAAAAGGGAAGATACTTCCAGTATGGTATCCGCGGGATAAGGGGCCTTGAAGTATTTACCTCTTAACGCCACGATCTTATCAAAGTTGGACATACTCTTCAACATGATAGTTACTTTCACCACATTCTTCAGGCTGGAACCACCGGCTGTCAATACTTTTTCCAGGTTCTCAAAAGCTTTGGCGGCTTGCTTGTCAAAATCACCGATACCGATTAATTGACCATCATCATTGATAGCTGTTTGTCCGGAGATGAATAAAAGATTTCCTACACGATAGCCTTGAGCCAGGCGGAAAGGTTGATATGGATCTGGAGTGATTTTTATTTGTGAGATTTTCATTTTATTATTTTTTAAATGGTTTGATTGTGCAGAAACATGTAAGCTGTATAAACTTATTAGAATTAAAAAAAGTCCTTTCATGAATGAATTAATTGATTGGATTGAATAATAGTATTGGTATGTTTGATGGTAGCTTCCGGCCATAGCATATCAGGATGAAAAGCGATGGGTGGCGTGCCATTCAATGTGTGTAATGGCCAGGCGCAATCGGCCAGCGCGGCTTTCCCTATTGACAGCAGATCTCCATGAAACTCTTCGATCACCCTGGCTGCTCTGGTGAGTTGGTGCATTCCGCCGTTAGCAATAATCACCTTACCAGTTATCTGCCTGGCCAAAGCAGCGAAAGAAGTACCATTACTGTAAAAGCTGTCTCGCTCCCACTCTCCACTCTGAACAGCGATGTGAACAAAATCGGGGGCTGCGTTCTTCACTTCTTCCAAAATTTCAACAGCCATGGCTGCTCCATCTTTCCAGCGATATTTGAGGTCATTGACTTTTCCTTCTGATAATCTTATCCCTACCAGGAAATGCGCCGGAGACACCGATCTGATTGCGTCGATAATTTCAGCGATGACACGAAACCGGTTGTTGGTGCTGCCACCATACTGATCATTACGGGTGTTTAGTTCAGGGGTTAGAAATTGATCGAGGAGATAACCGTTGGCAGCATGTAATTCTATACCATCAAACCCAGCCCGGATGGCTAATTGGGCAGCATCCACAAATCCTTTTTTTGCGATGGTAATATCCTCCAGGCTCATGGCCTGCGGAAATGGATAAGCACCAGTACCTCCATATTGTGCCATTTTATTACCCACTGGTTGAATGGCAGAAGGAGCAAGCGTTTGCTGATTGTATTGGGAAAGTGCACCTGCATGCATTAATTGTGCGATGATAAGGGCACCATTTGCTTTCGTCTGTTTTACTACCGGCTGCCAGGAGGCTGCGTGGTCGGCGGTGGTGAGTCCGGGTTGATGTGCATAACCTTTACTCGCTGTCTCATCTGTATAGTTCCCTTCAGTGATGATCATACTGAAACCACCTGCTGCGAAAGCACTGTAATAGGCCGCCATCTCATCGGTTGCCAATCCTCCGGTGGTGGCGCTTACGCGCGACATAGGCGCTACCGTGAGCCTGTTTTTCAGTGAATGTTCCTTCCACTGAAATGATTTGAATATGGGATGATTTATTGTGTTCATTAGCATGTTTGTTATGAACACAAAAGTATTTCACGCGCCACTATTGCACGTATAACTATTATAATAAATAGAATTAAACTAATTTAATTTTTCAGTTCCTTTTTCCTGATCTGGCTTAAGAAAACTGGGGTAATACCCAGAAAGGAAGCGATATATTTCAGGGGCATACGCTGATCTATGGAAGGATATTTCTTTAACAACTGCGCATATCGCGCTGCGCCTGTGCTGGTGATATTGCTAAGGATACGCTCATCTTGCGAGGCACATGCATTTTCGTTAAGTATACGCCAGAAACGTTCGAGCGCCGGTATTTCCCTTAAAAGCTCTTCTCTGGCGTGTTTTTCAAGCTGTAATACGGTGACAGGTTCCATGGCAATAATATTACGGCTAGCCGGCTCCTGTCTGATAAAGCTCTGGAGGTCAGAGATCCACCAGTCTTCCAATGCAAAATGCAATGTATGCTCATCCCCTTTGTCATCTACATAAAAAGAACGCAGTAATCCTTTACAGACGAAGTTTTCATGTCTACAGATATCGCCTTGTTGCAGCAGGTATTGCCTGGGCAATAATTGCCGCATTACTAAAGCATCACAGAAACGTTGTTTTTCTTCTTCTGTTAAAATGACCCTGGCGCTGATATGAGCAATGATCATATCATAGTAGTTGGAAGATAATGACATATACTATTAAAAATCCGCTCAAAGATAATAATAACGGCAATGGGCATATGAATTATTATTGTACAATACTATCGGGCCCGCAAATTGTCTATCTATTATATCTGTTTTTTATCGGATATGAAATATGAAGTCTCTTTTATCGCGCCACAAAGCGCAAACTTTGCATTTTATGCTATAAACGCCAAAAGGACGACCATAGCCGTCCTTGTACCACCGCCTGTCAACGATTACAGGCAACGGATTGTGCCACCATCCACGCGGATGACAGCACCGCTGATATAATCCGCATAACGGCTACACAGGTAGGTTACCGCCCCTGCAATTTCATCAGGTTCTCCAAACCTGCCGGTATCGTTTGGAACCAGCTCCTGTACTGCTTTGTATTTTATTTCTTCAGGATCTGTTCCCCAGTTGAATTTTGGCGCGGCCTGTTGTAGCCACTCTTCTACCATCGGATTGATGATAGCACCGGGAGATACTACATTGGAGGTAATACCGGTTTCTTTTAATTGCCGGGCCAGTGATACAGACATATTATGACGCGCAGCAAGCGTAGCATTATAATGTGGTTGTTCCTTAATGGGCTGTATGCCCAGGCCCCCGCCAATGTGGATCACTCTCCCCCAGCCTTGTAGCTTCATCTGCGGCACAATGCGTTGCACCATCCTTACATAAGCCACTACATTGGTATTGTAAATATCCAGCCAGTCTTCTGCTGTGGCCTGGCCCCATGATTTGTGGGAGGTAGCGCCGGCATTATTTACCAGAATGTCGATAGGACCGGCTTGAAGTGCAGCAGCGGCTACTACGTCTGCACCTTCATTAGTGATTAGATCGCCGATGGCTATATCCGCGGCTCCACCGGCCCGCACGATGCTGGCGGCTACCTGGGTAGCTCGTTCAATGTTACGGCCATGAATAATAACAGTTGCGCCTTCGCTGGCGAGCATTTTGGCAATGGCTTCGCCCAGACCGGAACTAGAACCGGTTACCAGGGCTCTTTTGCCCTTTAATTGTGTATCCATTATTTACTATTTTATTTGATGTTTATTTTGCGATTCGGTGCATAACGGAATGCTTTTTTATAAGCATGAGAGAAATGTGAGAGGTCTTCAAATCCAAGATCGAGGTATAGGTTGGCAGGCTTCTCTTTTTTGTCTTCTATTCGCCACTTCGCTTCCTGCAATCTCTTTTGAACTAACCATTTGCCTGGTGTTGTATGATATATTTTTTCGAAGTCGCGCTTAAACCCGGAAAGACTACGCCCAGTCAGGAATGCAAAGCGTTCCATGCTGACATTATAACGGTAGTGACGATTCATAAAAGCCTCCAGGTCCAGCTTCCCTGGTTCACTAAAGTCGAAGAGTATATTTTTAAACCTGGTATCATTTTTTATCAGCAGCAATACCAGCTCTTGTGTTTTGAGTGTTATCAGCCGCTGGTCCGGTTGAGGTAGATGAAGATACGCTTGTAAGGAGTCTACATATCCTCTTAACAGATTATCTGGATGGATTAATAATGGCACTTCCGAAGTATTGGTCTGGTCTTTTTTCAGGCCGTACTGTTCACTCATCGCCCGCAGTGTATACTGATCCATGTGCACAGCTACCGATCGGAAAACCCCACTCACCGGACTTTTCACATACCTTGCCAGCTGGTTGCTGCGGAAGAATCGAAAGTCTCCCTCACCAAAAGTATACTTAATACCACTCAGCCACACCTCATGTTTACCACTTATGATATAGCTGAAAATATGATCCGTTACAAATGCCTCCCCTTCTATGTTCCCATCAGTATAGGAATTTAATAATATGCGGGGAACGTTTGCAGTTTGTTGCTGATATTGCAGGTCATGTCTCATATACCACTTTTTTACTTTACAGCTTCATAGTTCGCTGTTATCTCATTTCGAGATCAAAGGTCCAACTATTATCTACTTGAAGTTTTGTTAAAAAGCTCAAATTTCTTTGTTTAAAAGTTCAGTGGCTACAAGCCTTAAATATGTAACTTTAACGCTTTATAAAAGCTGCACATGAAAATAATAGACAAACTTGCCTGGATAGAGATAAAAAATAAGTCCATATTATCTACCAAATCCTTCGGAAAAACTAAATGTTATATTCCAGGTGGGAAAAGAGAACCAGGAGAAAGCGATGCGCAGGCCTTGTGTCGTGAAATTTCAGAAGAGCTTAATGTTGAATTGGATCCCCAAACGCTACATTTTATAGGCAGCTTTGAAGCACAGGCAGATAGCCATCCTGATGGCGTGTCTGTAAAGATGACCTGCTATACGGCAAATTACACAGGCGAGTTAAAAGCATGTGCAGAAATAGAAAGTTTCACCTGGCTGACATCTGCAGATAAAGACAAAATCTCTGCAGTTGATATGTTGATATTTGATTATTTAAAAGATCAGCAGATGATTGACTAGTAGGTATCCTGATTCACATTTCGATATTTCGCTAAAAATAAAAGTTGTTGCTCGATGTAGTGACAACTTTTTTCATTTTATGCACACCAAGAATGACGAAAATTTACAATTCTACGTTAACCTTATTTCCGAATTTTATCAAGCGCTACGCATTAGTATCGACGATCAAGAACCCACAAAATCCAGGCGTTCAGTCGCCAGGTCCTACCGTTCCCCAAATATAAAGAGCCTATAATTCTAACACTTAAATTTAATAGTATGCCTGCAAGAAGTGTAATTGTAAGTATCAATAACCTCACAAGATTTCCACTGACAAAAATTGAAGAAGTATTAAACCATGGTGCCTGGACATGGGACGTATCTCCCCCTAAAACAATTCCACCGCACAGTCGACTTTCCTTTGAAGGAGAATCTGTCACCATGACGGGAACGGAAGGTCATGTCCGATATAGAATAGAAGATGGAAGAAATTCAGAATTTTACTTTCATTGGAACAACCCTTTGGCTAGTAACATCGTGGGTAGTCACTACAATTCTTTCCATGAATTTATTACCGATGATTATGCCATTTGGCATACTGGAAATGACAACAGCTACAATGAAAACGTTGAATTATACATTGATATTTCTAAAGATATCCTGATACCGAATTTTCTGCCATCCACCTGCGGTTTCAAGTTTCCAAATCAATGGAATGACTTCGGATATAAAATTCCAGCATTGCAGAATATTCCCTTAATCGGCAATATAAAATTTGGAGATGCAAGTAATGGTTTATGTGGTGGTATGATATATGCCGTCAGGGATTATTATGAAGCTAAAACACCTATTCCCCAAATAAACACAGTTCCTAATAATGCTGATGATCCTCTGACTAAGTACATTATCGATAGATTGCTGGCAAGCTTTACTTTAAATGATGTAACCATGTATTTAAAACTCATGAGCCCAGCATATGCCGACACAGATGACGGGGTATTACATCAAGCTGGGCAACAAGGAAGAGCTTATGTAACAATAAAGGAAGAGTGGCCAATGATTAAAAATGATATTGACAACGGGCACCCAAGTACAATTGGTCTGATTCGCGTAAAGTCACTCAATCCTGGCGATTTGGGTAAGAATCACCAGGTAGCCGTATATGGTTATCGAATGACCGGAAGTCGTGTAATAATGAGAATTTACGATCCGAATTTCCAACTGGATAATACCATCACACTTACTTTAAGTCTTGCCTCCACCGGTGATCCTGTTAATGCAGTATATAGCAAAAATGATGGTAAACCCATATATGCATTGTTCAGAACCAATTATGAAAGAAGGGATTATTTTCCCCGTGTTTTACCGCCCGCAACCAGGAATTCCTTTGACTTTTCGATCAGTCGTGAACCCAATCATTTAGATGTATTCTGGGTTGGTAACGATGGCAGGATATATTCTTCCTGGTGGCATGCTGGCGGCAACTGGGATAATCATGTATTTCAAATACCAGGAAACTATCCGCCCCCGGCGCCAGGAACAAATATTACCAGCGTATCAAGGGAGCCAAATCATTTAGATATATTCTGGATTGGCAGCGATGGAAAAATTTATTCTTCCTGGTGGCATGCGGGTGGCAACTGGGATAATCACGTATTTCAAATACCAGGAAACTATCCACCCCCTGCGCCGGGAACGAAAATCACCAGCGTCTCAAGAGAGCCAAACCATCTGGATATATTCTGGATTGGCAGTGATGGAAAAATCTATTCTTCCTGGTGGCATGCGGGTAGTAACTGGGACAATCATGTTTTCCCAATACCAGGAAATTATTCCCAGCCGGCGCCTGGAACGAATATTACCAGCGTTTCCAGAGAACCAAACCACGTAGATATATTCTGGACCGGCAACGATGGAAAGATTTATTCCTCCTGGTGGCATGCGGGTGGTAACTGGGATAATCATGTTTTCCAAATACCAGGAAATTATCCACCGCCAGCACCGGGAACGAAAATCACCAGCATTTCCAGAGAACCTAACCACCTGGATATTTTCTGGATTGGAAACGATGGAAAGATTTATTCTTCCTGGTGGCATGCGGGTGGTAACTGGGATAATCATGTTTTCCAAGTGCCAGGAAACTATCCACAGCCAGCGCCCAGCACAAATATCGCGAGCGTATGCAGAGAATCTAACCACCTGGATATTTTCTGGATTGGAAACGATGGAATGGTCTATTCATCCTGGTGGCATGTCGGAGGGACCTGGAATGAACATGTTTTTCAAGTACCTGGAAATTATATAGCTCCTGCTCCGGGAACAAATATCTCAAGTGTTTCGAGAGAACCCAACCACTTGGATATTTTCTGGATTGGGAATGATGGGAAACTTTATTCATCCTGGTGGCATACCGGTGGCAATTGGGATAATCATGCTTTCCAGATACCAGGAACATATGAAATAGTAGTTCCATCAGTTACCAAAAACAATGGTGGTTTTTCTGTTAGCCGAAATCCTAACCATGTAGATATATTTTGGATTGGTGATGATGAAAAGATTTATTCATCCTGGTGGAATATCGGGAATACCTGGGATAACCACATTTTTCCAATACCTGGAAACTATCCACCGCCGGCGCCTGGAACCACTATTACAAGTTGTTCCAGAAACCCTAACCATGTAGATATTTTCTGGACTGGAAATGATGGAAAAATATATTCATCCTGGTGGCATACCGGCACTACCTGGGATAATCATGTTTTCCAAATACCAGGAAACTATCCACCGCCGGCACCTGGAACGAATGTTACCAGCATTTCCAGAGAACCTAACCATGTAGATATTTTCTGGGTTGGAGATGATGGAAAAATTTATTCATCATGGTGGCATGCGGATACAACCTGGGATAATCACGTTTTTCTGATACCAGGAGAATATCCTGCCCCTGAAGCTGGAACTAATATTACCAGCGTTTCCAGAGAACCCAACCACCTGGATATTTTCTGGATTGGAAATGATGGAAAAATTTATTCGTCATGGTGGCATGCTGGCACTACCTGGGATAATCATGTTTTTCAAATACCAGGAGAATATCCACCACCAGCGCCAGGAACTAATTTTACCAGTATTTCCAGAGAACCAAACCATGTAGATATTTTTTGGATTGGAAATGATGGAAAAGTTTATTCCTCATGGTGGCATGCTGGCACTACCTGGGATAACCATGTTTTTCAAATACCAGGAGAATATCCACCGCCGGTCGCTGAAACAAATATCACTTGCCTTTCCAGAGAACCAAACCATGTAGATATTTTTTGGATTGGAAATGATGGAAAAGTCTATTCCTCATGGTGGCACTCAGGCGACACATGGAATAATCACGTTTTTTCAATACCAGGAAGTTATCCACCACCTGCAACAGGAACCATAATTACAAGTACATCCAGAGAACCAAACCATATAGATATATTCTGGGTTGGAAGTGATGGTAAAGTTTATTCATCATGGTGGCAAGCAGGTGGTAATTGGGATAATCATACTTTTCAAATACCAGGTACCTATATGGTACGTCCTTAACGGTAATTTGTATAACAATTCGTAAGTGGTAATATCAAAAGGTTAAATAACTTTAAAATAAGGTCAAGCAAATATTAGCCGCATAAATCGTATGATTGAAGCGGCTTTGCTGTTTACATTTCAAATGAACGGGAAGGATACCGAAAAAATTAAGATCTTACTTATACTGGCTATCAATGACTTTTGCTGCCTAACCTCTCAGTTTAGAGCCAATTAATAAAAAATTGGTTCTTTTAAAACTATATCGTAATATTGCGATATAACAATAACATTAACATAAATCAATGGGTGCAACAAAGGCAGATCTATTTACCAAACAACAGAACGACATAGCCGCCATGGCTAAGGCATTGGCGCATCCTGCCCGTATTGCCATCCTGCAGTACCTGGTAAAAAAGAACGCGTGTGTCTGCGGAGATTTGGTGGAAGAACTGGGATTGGCGCAAGCCACTACTTCCCAGCACTTAAAAGAGTTGAAAATAGCCGGGATAATACAAGGCTCCATTGAAGGCGCCAGCGTATGCTACTGCATTAATCCAAAAGTATGGAAGCAGTATAAAGAGCTGTTCAACGCATTCTTTAAAGACGTAGATCCGCAACAATCCTGTTGTTAAAATTTTTTGTTTAAATCTATCGCAATATTGCAATAATACAATAATATTTTTATCATGGCTACCGATGAACAAATGAAAGATTTGGTGAAACAGAAGTACAGCGAAATCGCATTACAGGACAAGGCTACCAACGAGGCTTCCTGCTGCGGCTCCGGATGTTGCTCTACTGAGGTATATAACATCATGAGCGATGACTATACCCAACTGGAAGGATACAATCCTGCTGCCGATCTGGGACTGGGTTGCGGCCTACCAACACAGTTTGCAAAAATCAAAAAAGGAGATACCGTCATTGATTTAGGCTCTGGTGCGGGCAATGATTGTTTTATCGCCAGACAGGAAACCGGAGAAGCAGGAAAAGTAATTGGCATCGACTTTACATCTGCCATGATTGAAAAAGCACGGGCCAACGCCGAGAAACTACACTTTAATAATGTGGAATTCCGTCAGGGCGATATTGAGAAAATGCCAGTAACAGCCAACATTGCAGACGTAGTAGTCAGTAATTGTGTACTCAACCTCGTGCCCAATAAAAACGGTGTGATAAAGGAAATATTCCGTGTATTGAAACCTGGCGGTCATTTCAGTATCTCCGACATTGTATTGCAAGGCACCTTACCTGCCAGCATCCAGCAAGCGGCTGAAATGTATGCTGGTTGCGTATCTGGAGCAATACAAAAACAAGAATACCTTGACTTGATACACAACAATGGATTCAAAAATATCAGCATTCAAAAGGAAAAAACCATTACTATTCCGGATGATATTCTTTCCAACTACCTGAACGCCGAAGAAATGGCGGCTTTCCGCTCAGGTAATACCGGCATCTACAGCATTACGGTATATGCAGAAAAACCATCCGATGCCGCTTGCTGCCCTCCTGGCTGCTGCTAATCGGCCGAATTGTATTCCTGACTTTTAGAAAATATATACTGCATCATCATGCAAAACTGCAATCCTGGACAACGGAAACAACTAGGCTTCCTGGACCGCTACCTGACCTTGTGGATACTACTGGCAATGGTCATCGGCATTGGTATCGGATACTTTTTCCCCTCCTCATCGGGCTTCATCAACTCTTTTTCTTCAGGCACTACCAACATACCACTGGCAATAGGCCTGATATTGATGATGTATCCGCCGCTGGCTAAGGTGAAATATGAAAACATGGGAGAAGTATTCCGCAATACAAAAGTATTGACCACTTCTCTCCTGCTAAACTGGGTAGTGGGCCCTATCCTCATGTTCGTGTTGGCAGCACTGTTTTTACACGGCTATCCGGAATATATGACTGGCCTTATTTTGATTGGGCTAGCCCGTTGTATCGCGATGGTCATCGTATGGAACGAATTGGCAGATGGCAACCGCGAATACGCTGCTGGCTTAGTTGCGTTAAACAGCATCTTCCAGGTGTTACTGTATAGTGTTTACGCCTACGTTTTCATTACTTGGCTACCAACTATTTTTGGCATGAAAGGCCTGACTGTAGCCATTTCCATCAGCGAAATCGCTAAAAGCGTCGGCATCTATTTGGGTATCCCGTTTGCAGCAGGCATTATCAGCCGTTACAGCCTGATTACATGGAAAGGAGAACAATGGTATCAAGAAAAATTTGTGCCCTTCATCTCTCCCATTACGTTAATAGCTTTATTGTTTACCATCGTAGTGATGTTCAGTCTTAAAGGCGAATTGATTGTGCAGATACCTTTTGATGTTATCAGAATAGCCATTCCTCTGGTAATTTATTTTGCCATTATGTTTTTCGTAAGTTTCCTCCTCGGTAAAACAATGGGCGCCGATTATTCCCGGAATACGGCCATTGCCTTCACTGCGGCTGGTAATAACTTTGAGCTGGCTATTGCAGTAGCCATCGGCGTATTTGGTATCAATTCCGGTCAGGCTTTCGTTGGCGTAATTGGGCCGCTGGTTGAAGTGCCTGCACTCATCGCCCTGGTAAACGTGGCTTTCTGGCTTCGGAAGAAATGGTACCACTCGCCCAATAACACTATAAAAGCATAAACCTTCCACCTATTATACTAAACAACACATGAAAAAAATCCTTGTCCTTTGTACCGGCAACAGCTGCCGGAGCCAAATCGCAGAAGGCTATTTACGATATTTTGCCGGAGATAAAGCAGTGGTTTATAGCGCTGGCGTAGAAACGCATGGCGTCAATCCGCGTGCCATTGCTACCATGACAGAAGATGGCATCGATATTTCAGGGCATACCTCCAATAACATTACGGAGTATCAGGACATACCCTTCGACTTTGTTATAACCGTTTGCGACAACGCCAAAGAAAGATGTCCGTTTTTCCCAAGCACTGCGCAAAAATTCCATGAAAACTTCCCTGACCCTGCAAAAGCTACGGGAACTGAAGAAGAGATCATGCAGCAATTCAGAACAGTTCGCCAAATTATCAAAGATTACACCCAATCCTTTGTAGCAGCCAACCTCTGATGCAACAACCGTAACCAACATATGGAAGGAATTGAGCAATGAGCTCGAAGAATAACCGCTACAAATATAGCAGCAGGTTATACTCATGTAAGTGTACTCTTCCAATATGGCTAATTCATTAGGGATATCCTGTTACCACAGGATATCCCTTTTTTTATTCACAGCTGCAGGTAATTCCTATAATGGAAATGCATCCGTGATAACCTCAATGTCTTTGCTGCTGGCTAACTGTCGGCCTCTGCTTTGACCAATAAAATACTAATTTGTTTATCTATGGTACTAAAAAATTAATATTATCCAGTAAATCTGTATATATCTGGTAACAAATCATGTTGTTTAAAAATGCTTAATTTTAGTTTGTATTAAATGATAACCTTCATTAGACAATGGATGCTCGTATCATACCACCAATACTCCCACTCCGGCCATATATCCGGTACTTCTGGGTATTGGAAAATAAACGCATCGACTATACGGAGAAACTTAAGCTAATCCCAGAAGGCTTACCCGGCCTGGTTTTCCAGGAAAATCCATCAGCATTTGAAAATAGCGACAAGCAATCATTACCCCAAACTTTTATATTCGGACAAGCTACGCATTATGCTGAACTCAATGCATCAGGAACTTTCCGAAATATAGGCGTTTGCTTTCAACCTACAGCACTATCATCGGTTTTCGGCATAGCTGCCAGTGAACTAACGGAAAAACATATAGCCGTCAACGATCTCATCAAAAATACAATCAACGATCAACTTTTAAATACACCCGTTCTATCGCAGAAAATTGCTGTGCTGGAACAGTGCTTTCTACAGCTCACTGACGGACATCATCCGGAAAATGCCAATATCCAACATGCACTCCTGCAATTGGAGCAAGGCAAGACATTAAGGCAACTACAAGAGGCTTTACAAATATCCGAACGATCTTTAGAACGCCTATTCAAACATCATGTAGGCATCTCTCCCAAATTATATGCGAGAATCTGCCGATTCCAGGCCACATTGAAAATGCTGCGAAACACGCGCAATACCACTTTGACAGAAATCGCCTACCTGGAAAATTATTTCGATCAATCACACTTTATTCGTGATTTTAAATTTTTTGCAGGCACTACACCCAAAGCATTTCTACAAAATTTGCATCAGCAATTTCCCAATTTTCCGGACTGGAAATAATCACGGCTGTCGGGTTTTTACAATTTTTTGAAATTATCAGCAGGTAGCTTTACCGAGTAATATAAATCAGAATAACATTAAAAATGTCATTAATTGGTGGGAGATATACTTCAGACTTCAACAGGGCCAAACAATTCTATTCAACGGTGTTGACAGATAATATTAATTTCTATAAAAAAGAAAATGGAAACAAGAAAAATTCCTCAACCTGATAACACCGCAGTAAGAACCGCATTATGGCGAGCTTTGCATGTACTGGTGGATGATAAACCGCATATACTGGAGGATACGGTGGGATTGCAACTCATAGCGCCTACAGATGACTGGCAGGAACGCCCTGATATGAAGTACACCAAACGACTAAGGGCTTCAATTGTTGCCCGTTCACGCTTCATCGAAGATCTGGCAAAAGCACAAACCGAAAAAGGTGTGCAGCAATATGTATTACTGGGTGCCGGGCTGGATAGTTTTGCTCAAAGAAACAAAACGGCGATCTCCCGGTTAAGCATATACGAAATTGATCAACCGGATACTTTAGCCTGGAAAAAAGAAAAACTGCTCGAAAATGGTTTTGAAATTCCTGCCAGCCTGCATTTTGTACCGGTAAACTTTGAAACGTCTTCTTGGTGGGAAGAGCTGCTTCATGCTGGTTTCGACATCCGTCAGCAAACATTTGTTTCCTGCATTGGCGTTACCCTATATCTTACCAAAGAGGCGATTTTGGACACACTACGGAAACTAACTTCGCTGGCGGAGGGCTCCACTATTGCCATTGCCTTTTATCTACCACTAGCCTTGCTCGACGCAGAAGACCAGCCACTTATGGAAATGGCCATTAAAGGCGCCGCGGCGGCAGGGACACCTTTTGTCAGCTTCTATTCAACCGAAGAGATCAGGCAGATGGCAGCGGATATCGGTTTCAAAGAGATCCAAACAATTTCAACGAAAGACATGGGTGACCTGTATTTTAAAGACCGTACTGATGATCTTTTTCCCGCTAGCGGAGAAATATTGCTGGTGGCAACGATATAAACGAATAATCCTTTTAACAATATTAAAAGCGTCTACTTCGTATAGGCGCTTTTTTGTTTTTACAAAAACCGCATTTTCTATCGGCACTATTAACCCCACCGCCTATACGCAGTTTCTATAACATTTCCCGGAAAATAACATGCATTTTATTATTTTTACCTTATATCCTATGAAATATTCAATTATAATGAAGGATATACCAGTATTTAACCAATCCTGAGACAAACCCCCAACGTGCAGCGTGCAGCCTGGAGGCAGTACAACGCTATTCCTTTAAAATTCATTTCAATAACTGCCTTCCTTGGAGGTGGATATGCTTTCGAACCTATGATGCAACAGCTTTTAATTACATCGAAGAGATGCAACCAATTCATGCAATTGCATATTATTGCGGGACTGATAATACTTCTATCTGGCATGTCCAATATGGTGATGGCTAATGCGAAAACAAGCAGCCACCGCTCCGAGACAGTGGCAGAAGTTCCGCCTGCAGCCACCGTAACCTCTGAGTTTACCAGCGTCAATACGATTTTTACGGTAAATATCACTTTTAGCAAGGTGGTAAGTTTGCTCAGCATCTCCAATATCTCTTTTAGTAATGGAGCCCTTGCTAATCTCATCCAAACTTCAGACAGTAGCTACAGAATAACGGTAGCACCTTTAATAAGTGGCACTCCCGTTACGATCTCGGTGCCGGCAAATGTGGTTACAGATACCATTGGCAATGGAAATACGGCCTCCAACACTTTGTCTGTAGCCTATGATGTCACCAGGCCTGCTGCATTGCTGCAAACTGCTAAAAGCAATGTAAACGGATCATTTGTGGTAAAACTACATTTAGACAGGACATCCGCTGACCTGTTTCAATCGAAGATAACGGTTGTAAATGGCACGATCAATTCATTAGGGGATGATCCTGCCAGTGCCAATCCTAATGACTTCATTTTTAATATTGTGCCAACAGCTGAAGGCCCTGTCCAGGTCTTTATCCCAGACAATACATTACATGATGTATTCACTAATACGTTTCTATTCTCCAACAGATTGGAAGTACTATATGATGTAACAAAACCCACCGCTGTAATAACATCACCTAAACTGAGAATAAACAGCCCCACCACACTGACAGTATATTTTTCAGAGCCAGTGACAGATTTCAGTCTGGCTGATATCGTTGCAAGTAACGGGACTGTCAGCAACCTGGCAGGAGCTTTCCCGGGTAAAACTTATTCCTTTCTTGCTAATCCTCTGGCTAATCCTGTAACTATTTCCATTCCAGGCGGCCAGGTAACAGATCTCGCTGGAAATCCCAACCTGCTAACTACTGTACTGACACTCTCCTATGACAATATCGCCCCTGTTATTCTTGCCAATCAGCAATTTAACATACCGGAATTCAGTGCAGTTGGAACAAGTGTAGCCATGGTAAACGCCAACGACGCATCAGGTATTCTCAACAATTGGATTATTTCCACCAACTCAGACCAAAATAGTAATGGTATCCCGGATTTTAAGATAAATGCTACTACTGGCCAGATCACTGTAAATGACAATGCTTTAAGTACTGTTTTTGGGACCACCTGCTATATTAGGGTCACTGTTACAGATGATCTCAACACCAGTGCGCCGCAAGACGTAGCCATTCATTTATTGTCTACCAATACCGCTCCTTCTGACATTAATCTGTCGTTCTCGAGTGTTGGAGAGAACAACACTATAGGTAATACCATTGGCTCTTTCAGCGCTACAGACCCGGACATAAACGATATTTTTACCTATACGCTGGTCGCCGGCATAGGCAGTATTGACAATAATGCTTTTGTTATCAATGGTAACCAATTGCAATCTGCCATTAGCTTTGATTATGAGACTAAATCGCAATACAGTATTCGTGTACGCGTAACCGATAGCAAAGGCGCAACTTTCGAGAAAATCTTCACTATTTCAGTTATTGACAAAATGGAACCACCCACCGCTCTTACACTCAGCAATAACAGCATTGCTGAAAATAAGCCAACGGGCACGGTGATAGGCAGTTTCAGCGCTACGGACCCAGATGCAGGCAGCAGCTTTACTTACACACTCGTAGCTGGCAATGGAAGCAACGACAATAACGCATTCACGATTTCCGGAAACAACTTGCAAGCCGCAGCCAGCTTCGACTTCGAAACGAAATCACAATATACCATTCGTGTACGCGTAACCGATAATGGAGGATTATCGCTGGAAAATATCTTTATTATAAATGTTACAGATATAAACGAAGCACCCACCAATCTTACAATCAGCAACAACAGTATTCCGGAAAATCAGCCCGCAGGAGTGGTGCTAGGCAGTTTCAGCACAGCAGACCCGGATGCAGGCAGCAGCTTCACTTACGCCTTAGTTGCTGGCAACGGAAGCGATGATAATAACGCATTCACGATTTCAGGCAACAATTTACAAGCCGCAACCAGCTTCGACTTCGAAACGAAATCACAATACACCATTCGTGTACGCGTAACCGATAATGGAGGATTATCGCTGGAAAATGTCTTTATTATTAATGTTACAGACGTAAACGAAGCACCCACCAATCTTACAATCAGCAACAACAGTATTCCGGAAAATCAGCCAGCGGGTACGGTGATTGGCAGTTTCAGCACCACAGATCCGGATGCGAATAGTAGTTTTACCTATTCGCTGGTAACAGGCACTGGTAGCGATGACAATAGCACATTTACGATCATCGGCAATCAATTACAGGCTGCTGCCAGCTTCGACTTCGAAACAAAATCACAATACACTGTTCGTATACGCGTTACCGATAATGGAGGGTTATCGCTGGAAAATGTCTTTATTATAAATGTTACAGATGTAAACGAAGCACCCACCAATCTTACAATCAGCAATAACAGTATTCCGGAAAATCAACCTGCAGGCAAGGTGATAGGTAGTTTCAGTGCTACTGACCCGGATGCTGGCAGCAGCTTTACTTATGCTTTAGTTGCTGGCAACGGAAGCGATGATAACGCACAATTCATGATTAGTGGCTACCAATTAAAATCTGCGGCATCATACAACTACGAAAACAAAAGTCAGTATAAAGTTCGTGTGCGCGTTACCGATAACAACGGACTTACCTTTGAATTACCGTTCCTGATAACTATCATTGATGTCAATGAAATCCCAGGCATCAATCCTGTGGCGGATCAATCTTTCTGTTATGATCCAGCAACCCAACAGATTATGCTTACCGGCATCAGCGCAGGTGAAGATAAAAACCAGACAGTTCAACTTTCTGTAACAGCAGATCAACCTTACTTTAATGTACTTAGCATAAAAGACAATGGGAATGGCACTGCTGCCCTTCTGCTTACCATGAAGCCACAGGTAACTGGTACCGCCCTATTGACGGTTAAAATTAAAGACAATGGCGGCACAGCTAATGGCGGTATTGATGAAGTCAGTACTACTTTCGCGCTTCGCATCAACGCTTTACCTGCCGTCGCTATTACCAGCAGCCAGGGCCTCACAGTCGACAAAGGCACGCAACTACAGCTTACAGCCACTGGGGGCGTCGTTTATGAGTGGTCTAATACCATAGGCATGATCAATGGACAGCATACCCCTGTACTCTCCATCATAGCAGATGCAAACAATACTTACCAGGTAACTGTAACAGATAATAATGGTTGTGAAAGCACGGGAGCGCTCACCCTCACTGTAAACCAGGCGTTTAAAATGGATGCTACCAATATCCTGACACCTAACGGCGACGGCATCAACGATTTCTTCCGCATTCGTAACATTGCCGCCTATACGAACAACGAATTAAAGGTCTTCGACAGAGCCGGCAGAATAGTCTACTCTCGCAAAAATTATGATAACCAATGGGATGGGAAAGTAAATGGTTCGCTGCTTGCAGAAGGCACTTACTACTATATTTTTGAAGTTGTTAGCGAAGGAAAGCCACAGTTATATAAAGGATATATCTCGATTATTCAAAATCGTTGATTTTCAAAAAAATAATATCCAATAAAAAACCAACTGATATCACCTTTATCAGTTGGTTTTTTTATTGGTAGATTATCAAGGAAGACGTCTACCTTGTTTTTAGTACAACATTTTTTGCAAGATTCAAACACTGCTGTGAGGACTCCTTAATGGTTTTGTAACTTACTTCCTGTTTCATTGCTCCTCCCCGACGATTCAAGCACCCCGCATGGCCTAACTTATGCTGATTCACAATACCTGTAATTTTCCATGCTGAACAACCGCTCCATGGCATAGCCACATTGGCTAAAGACAGGAGAGGAATAACTATTCAATTAATCCACCATGAAAAAGCAAACAACCCCTAAAAGACTACAGTTAACCAAAATTAAAGTGGCAGCTTTAAGCGCTTCAAAAGCAAACGTATGCCTGACCTCATTGGCACAAACAACTTGCCCTAATTGCAAGCTTACACGCGATTGTTAATTACTAATTATTCCAGGAACAATGCCAAAGCTGGGTTTGGCATTGTTCTTCCTACAAAATTATTCCACTAACTCAGTTTCAAGTATTTTTCGCCATTGCTTTATTGTACTTCTTTCGAAGCTCAACCACCGCATTGGGACCGCCTTGTGGCATATTATTAACAATGATATTCATTGAAGGGCTATTCATATCATCAGCAGGTTTGCAAACTGTAATAAATGCGCTGGAAGCTTTCTGCGCCCCACAACGCCTGTCGCCACCTGCTTCACTCCCCGCTTCCAGGGCTATCATCAATTGATCAGCGATACCTAATCCGCGTTTTCGTGCAGCTATGACCGCATCCATGATCCGTTGAATTTCTGAGGCATCGCTTAAAGTGTTTCCCTGTACCGATATACCTGGTGCCGTAAGCGCACCATTGAAAGCAGGAATATTCTTTCCTGAATAGACTTTTACCTCATCTTGTTTATATAAACATACCACACCATATTGCTGATCTTCCGGATAAAACATTTCGCTCCTCAGAGAGTCAATGATTTCTTGTGGCGACCTATGATCTATTACCATTTGCAAGCCAGCTATCTTAGCCAATTTATTACTCATTGCCTGCACAACCACTGCTCCTTTTCCTGGAATAATACCGCCAATACCATAAACACTGCCCGTACAAGAGGCGCCAGCAATGCCTATTTCTTTTGTTTTAGGATCAACAATGATGATTGACCAAGTAGCAAAAACAGCAATACTGCCAAACTGCATGATGAGTAGGAGGAGTATGAATGGTAAATACTTTTTCATACAATAAATATTTAAAAGGGGTCTGATACTAAGTTAGTATATTATTGAGAAGTAGCGACTTATTATACTAAGCAATACAATTTACCAATTTATGGTGAATTTATGTATCATCGTAGTCTTTCAGGGAATGAGATTACAGGAAAAATTTCAACAAAAGCAAAAGAGGCCTCCTGGCAGCAGGAGGCCTCTTGGTTTGCCCATAAATGGTTCGTTATTGAATTGCTTTACGTATCTTTTCAATATCTGCCTGACGGATGTATTCAGGTATATTCTGATATTGTTGATGAAACCCAAAACCGCCTTGTTCCATTTCTTTAATGGCTTCTTCCTTACTCCAGCCTTGGATGACAATGCGATACATAGCCGACACCACGCCGGTACGGTCGCTGCCATGCTGACAATGTATCAATATTGGTTTAGGAGATTGCCGCAATATTTTTAATGCTGCAATGATAGATGCATTATCAACCTGGCTGGCTTCCATTTCTACAGCATACAGCTTCAAGCCCGACTGGCTGCTCGCTTTAGCGTCGTTGTGATGTGACCTCAGATTGAGAACACTGGCTACTCCGGAGGCATGCAATGCTGCAAACCCACTACTATCAGGTTGTGCCGACCTATACACGCTGTCGCTCACCTTGTACAGATTACCTACATTTCCAATGGTCTGCTTCTGTGCCCAAACTGGTAACTGTTGTGCAATTGCGGCCTTGACAAACAAAAGTATAGCGAATGTAAAAACTAACTTTTTCATCAATAATCAGGATTTTGTTGACCAGCGATATTTGGATTAGCATTGATTTCATTCAATGGTATTGGCATGATTGTCTTGGTATTCGGATAGCCGATGCTGATAGTAGCACCACCTGTTTTGTATTTGGTGAACGTCTGCTTCCAACGGGTAAGATCAAACAAACGATGACCTTCGAAACATAATTCCTTACGGCGTTCATTTTTGATGACAGTCAGCAAAGCATCGCCAGTGGCTGTAGTAGCAGCAACCGTTCCCAGTGCACGGGTACGCACCACATCCACATCTGCGGCTGCCAACGCATCTTTGCCTTGTTTGTTGCGCGCTTCTGCTCTTGTCAGATATACTTCTGCCAGTCGCACTACTTTCATCCCTTCGAGGTAAGTACTTTTGTTCTGATATTTGTTGATGAGAATGGCAGGATTTTCTGCACCACTGCGTTTGCCCTTTACCACAAAGCTTCTGCGTACATCAGTAGCATCGTACTGATTATACAAATCGTCAGTAGCCAACATATCTCCATAGCTACCACCCTGCAAACAGAAATTCACCATGGCATCGGTGCCCAGGTTATCCGTGGTCAGGTAGAGGATCTCAAAAATTGTTTCGCTGTTGTTCTCCAGCTGAAAATCCGTTGCCAGTTTATCTTTCGCCAGCAGTGTATACTTATTATCGGTGATAATGTCTGTTGCCAGTTTTTCGGCATCCGCCCATTTCCCTTCATATAAATATAATCTTGACAAAATGGCCTTGGCTGCATACAGGGAGATACGTCCTTTATTGCCACTCAGCGTATAGCCGACAGGGGTAGTTGGGATCAATCCAATAGCTTTTACCAGGTCGGCCTCAATCTGTGCATACACTTTACTGGCCTGATCTCTAGCCGGAGAGATGATGGCGCCGGCATCGGCAGTAGTTTCTATTACCAACGGCACTCCCAGATGGCTTTGATCCGCCGTAAAGTTATATGGCTGTGCAAATAATTTCATTAGGTCAAAATACGCCAGGGCACGTACGGCATAAGCCTCTCCCATGATCTGCGCTTTCTCGGTACTATCTGAAGCACCTACTTGCAATTTGTTGCCTGCCTGTAGCATAAGATTCGCATTCACCACTACCTGATACAAGGTGTTCCACATGCCAGTAGCGTCACCATTCGTTGAATTGGTGGTATAGCTGTCAAATTGGAGGTAACGCTTAGAGTTGCTGGAACTGAGATAGGCATTGTCCGCCATCAGGTCGGCGGTTACATAAAGCGTACGTCCGTAATAGCTAACGCCTTTCATTAAGGAGTAGATACCATTCAGACTCGCACGACCAGAGGCCATATCCACAAAGGTGCTGTTTAAATCGGTGTTCTGCTGTGGTTGTTTATCGAGAAAATCTTTACTACAGCTGCTGGTAAAGATGGCAGCACCTATTGCGGCGATAATATATGATTTAAAAAATATCTTCTTCATGAGTGATTACGTTTTAATTAGAATCTGAAATCCACACCAAATACGATGGTACGATAAATGGGCGCGTTCTGGTCTGTCTGGCCTTCAATACCTACTTCCGGATCAAAGGTCAGGCGATTATCTTTTACCCATGTGTATGGATTAGTGGCCCTGGCATATATTCTGGTAGAACTCATTTTCATCCGTTGCATTATGCTTGCAGGCAGGTCGTATGCCAGTGTGATATCACGTAAACGAATATACGTACCGTCATAAAGGAACCTATCGGAGCTACTTGGTGCAGTACCTTTATAAACCACCTTAGGCAACTTGCCTGTCTGGCCTTTGGCTGTCCAGCGATTATCGTAATAATAGCGGTTCAGCGCTGCCGTAGGGCCGAAGGTAGAGCCACCATCCGTATAGGTGCTGGTACCCCAGTTATCATAGATTTTATTGCCGAAGCTACCATACAGCTGGAAGCTGAAAGTAAAGCGTTTATACTCAAACGTGTTGGTCATGCCGGCTACGAATTTAGCGAGTGCTGAACCTTGTTTGAATCTGACAGCTTTCGTATAGTCGTTAGTGGTAGTCGTCCTGCTAGCGTCAGTATAAAACAGTGCTTCTCCATTATCAGGGTTGGCGCCTGCAAATCCTACCATATAGAATTGATAGTAATCGCCGCCTTGCTCTCTGATATAAGGGCTGCTCACCATCGTGCTTACCAGTTTGGTAATTTTGTTGTTCAGGGTGGAAAAAGTAGCTCTGGTATTCCAATTGAAACCACCTTTAGATTTGGAGGCGATATTGAAGGTATTCAGTTCTAATTCTATACCGCTATTGCGTACAGCGCCAACATTTTTGGTGATGCTGGTAATGCCGTTGGTAGCAGATACCGGCATATCAAGTAATAACGCGGAGGTAACGCGATTGTAGTATTCAACGGAACCCTGTATACGATCTTTTAAGATGCCGAAATCGAGGCCAATATTCAGTGGGCTGTTTTTTTCCCAGGTAAGGTTATTGTTGCCGTACTGTGTCAGGTAATAACCCGGGCTGTTATTATAGCTGGCAGTGTTGGTATACAAGCCTCTGGACGCGAAATCAGCGATACTTTGATTACCATTTTTACCATAGCTGGCACGCAGACGTAATTGAGAAATCAGGTCAACATCTTTCATAAAAGATTCCGACATCACATTCCAGGAGGCACCAACAGACCAGAAGTTACCAAACATTTTATCCTGTCCAAACCTGGAAGAACCATCTCTGCGCAGGGAGGCCGACAAGAAATATTTGGAATGATAATTATAGGTAACATTAGAGAACAACCCCGTCAAAGAGTTGCTGGTGGCGGTATTATAACCATCGCTCAATACTGCCGCATTACTCAGTGTAGTAGTATTAGGGATAAAATTTGATTTAGAAAGCCCCACATCTGAGGACTGCACGGACTGTGCTTCATAGCCGGCGAAAGCTTCGAAATGGTTGTAGCCCCAGTCGTGCATATAGCGCAGGATATTTGTGCTTACCAGACTAATGGCACGTTGGGTGCCATAATCTGCACTACCGCCATTTGAACGGGCAGTACCTATACCAGCTTTATTCCATGACAAATCTTCTCCGTATTCAAAATCAATACTGTTTTGGTTTTCAAATGTCAGCCCCGGTAAAATTTTATATTTCAGTCCGATATTTCCCAGGAGATCGTATCGGTCGCTCGGATGTTTGTTTTCTTTGGTAAAGGCCACCGGATTGTAGTTGTTGGAATAGCTCAGGTCATAGGAGCCATCGGGAAGGTATACACGCAGCCATGGTTCATATCTCTTGTAGGCCCTGACAGGATTGGCATTGCTACCATCATTGCTGACGCCATCCTGTTTGGTGACAGTAGCGAGAACGCCGGCTTGTAATGACAGTCGCTCTGTCGCTTGTGCATTAATCTTCGCATTGAAGTTATAGCGTTTGAAGGCGCTATTCAGCAACGGCGATTTAACATTATAGTATCCTCCAGAAAGAAAATAGGTAGTTTTTTCTGTACCGCCGCTGGCAGAGAGGTTGAATTGCTGGTATTGGCCTGTTCTTGTCAGTTCTTTGAACCAGTTGGTATTCACGGTGGTGTCGATGCCTTGTTTTACTAATTCAGGAACAAAGAGATTGATATCTTTCCCTGCATTCACCCAACTTTCGCGGTAGAGTTCCAGCTGTTCGGTAGTATTAAGCGGTTTATCATCCTTGGAGTTGATCACATTAGTGAAACCAGTTTGCGCGGTGGCAACAAAGCTGGTTTTACCCGCAGCTCCTTTTTTTGTGGTGATGATGATAACACCATTGGCTGCACGGGAACCATACAGCGAGGCCGCCGCAGCGTCTTTAAGCACCGTCATGCTGGCGATATCATTCGCATTGAAACTATTGAGGTCTACGCTGTTTAACGGTATCCCATCTACGACATATAACGGCGCACTTCCTGCATTGATGGAACCCACACCACGGATACGCACGTTGGGAGCAGATCCTGGCTGACCGGAACCCTGGGATACCACTACCCCACTCACATTTCCTTGAAGATTATCTTCTATCGTTGCTCTGGGAGAGCCTTCCAGCTGTTTGGTATTGAGCGTGCTAACAGAACCAGTAAAGGTGCCTTTACGCTGCGTGCCGTAGGCTACTACTACCACGTCATTCAGGCCGGAAATACTTTTGCCGAGTGTGACATTGAATTTCAGGGTCTCATTACCCACAGTAATAATTTTGGAATAGTTTTCATATCCAATAGAGCTGACTTCAAGCGTATAGGAACCATCTTTAATACCATTGAGTGTGAAGTTACCATCTGCATTGGTGATGGTGGCCTTTTGCGTGCCTTTCAGGCGTACAGTTGCTCCTATAACGGATTCGCCCTCGGGGCCAGTGATATGGCCTTGTATATCTACCTGGCCCAGTACTGCGTTGGTGAGGTTCTTGATAACAGCATTACCTGCTGGCGGCATCTTCTTAACAACAATGATGTTGCTGTTAACTTCAAAGGTAAGCCCTTGTGCGTTGAGGCATTCTGCCAGTACATCGGCAAACTCCTTATTATATGCCTGGATAGACACCGGATATGTTTTATCCAGGAGGGCTTTATCATAAACGAAAGCCAGGCCGGTTTGTTTTCGAATATCTTTGAAAATCGCTTGCAGTTTGATAGACGGAGAGGCGATCGTCACCTTCTGTGAATAGCCTTTTGCGCTTACGTGTATGGCCGCAATAAGGAGAAAAACAGCAGTCCATTTCATGATCATGAGCAGCTTTAGTGGTACAGGTAACGGCATGGCTTTGCCGTTTAAAAGTAGATTCATACTTTTGATTGGTTTTGGGTTTACGATAAAATGAGTCTAAGCAACTTTTATATCAGCCATTCCTGAAACTGTTGCCGGAAGTAGGTCCAATTACTTCCGGTTTTTTTCAGCAAGACTGAAGCACATTATTTTCTTACTACGATGGTGTTTCCTTCGATAGTAAAGTGTGCGGCTTCGGTAGCTTCCAATGCATATAGTATCTGATTTACGTTTTCTTTTCTGGATAAAGTGCCGCTGAAAGCGGTGGTTGGTAATGGTCCTTCGTATTTTATTTCTACATCATACCAGCGTGATAGTTGGCGCATAATGGCGATGATACTAACGCCATTGAATCTGAATTCCCCCTCCTTCCATGCAATCACTTCTTCTATAGAAGGATGCGAGCTAATTAAGTCTTTTGTTTTTTCATCGTAGGTTACTTGTTCGCCTGGTTGCAGCTGTTTTCGGCTATTGCCTGTTTGAACGGCAATACTTCCTTTTATAAGCGTAGTTTTCACTGGTCCTTCCTCTTCATAGGCCATTACGTCGAAACCTGTACCCAGTACCTGTATGGCGGTATTACCTGTTTTAACGATAAATGGTGTAGTCGATGGTGCCACATCGAAGTAGGCCTGCCCTGTGAGTTCTACCGTTCTGTGTTGGTTACTGAAAGTCACAGGGTACTTTAAGGAGGAAACGGCGTTTAGCCATACATGGCTGCCATCAGGCAGTACAACCTGAAACTGCGCCCCTCTGGGCGTGGTCAATGTATTAAATGATCGTTGATCGCCTGTGGCATTGGCATAGCTGATAACTGAGCTGTCCAGCTGAATTACCTGCACACCCGTTTTAATGACACTGTCACTGTTATGATTACCCAATTCGATGGTGCTGCCGTCGGCGAGCGTAAGTATGGCTTTGTCGGAACCTGGCCGGATGATATTACCGGCAATGGTAGACGCAGGCTTTCTTGTCAGCAGCGCCAGGGCAATACCAGCCGATAGAAACAGTACTACGGCAGCGGCCCAACGTAAATATTGAACTTTCTTTTTCTTTGGCAGATGCACGGGCAATATAGCGCGCATACGTGTTTGCATCCTGGTTGGGAAGTCGGCGGGCATGAAGGAAATGACATCTTCTCCATCCAGGGCATCATAATAAAGGTCCATCACCTCGCTCAACTCCTCCCTGGAGGCAGTAAGCAGCCAGGCCTCAAAAGCCTGCTGCTCCGATTCCTGCTGCTGCCCTTTCACTAACACCGGTATTAATTTTTTTACCTCTATTATGGTCATGACTTATATAGTCTTTATTAAAAGACGATCCCCAAAAAGGAAAGCACTGGTAGTGCGAATTATTTTTTAGTAGTGAAGAAAAAACAGGATGAGAAACAGCGCTCCACGCTGTTTCAGGAACAGCCGGATATCATCTTTGGCTTCGTATATGGACTGCTTTACCCTTGATTTTGAAATGTTCAGCAAATTGGCAATTTCATCTAAAGACATATCCTGCTCCATTCGCAGACGAAATATTTCCTGTTTTCTGGGCGACAGTTGGCTGATGGCCTGCTGGGCAAGCTGGCTATATTCTGAAAATTGTAATAATTCTTCTGTGGTGGCGCGGTGCTGCTCTTTAGACTGGCTATATTGTTCGTGAAGATTCACCTTAAACTGACCATGCTTCATACGGTCAATGAGCGCATTCCTTCCTGATCTTTTCAGGTATACATCCAGCGATCTGATAGTGATCAATAGCTCTTTTCTGTCCCAAAGCTTGAGAAACAAATCCTGGCATATGTCCATGATGTCTTCCTCCGGCAAGCTTGTAAAACGAAAAATATAATGATATAGTTTCGGAAGATAACGCGTATACAACATCTCGAAAGCCTGTGAATCGCCATCGGCAGATTGCTGCAGCAATATATGCTCCTGTAATTGGTCCGTCCCTTCAACTTTAAATAATCCTGTCTGACCCATTAAAACAGCAAGTTAATTTTGTTGTGTTGCCAAAATTATAAATAAAATTAGCATTCCATAGCATTTAGAGAGGTATTTGTATGCAACCCCTATGAATAGCCACTGACTTAGCGTGCATCAATAATCAGCTAGATAACTTTATATTTCAGACATGAGAATAATTCAAATATCAGTCGGAGTTTATTCTCCGTCTTCGATATTATCTTTTGTTTTAGGTACTACTATTGATGGCAGCGATTCTCCCATTGACGTTGCAACCTGGTAGTGCGACCAGTTTTCAATTTCCTCATCACCATAGATAATCATACGTACGGCTATATCTTTGGTATCCATATCACCTACATACATTTTTTGATGATCTGGCACGTTTTCATAGCTTGTTTTGAGTAGTGCTTTGTTCGCAGCTGTAGGGTTATCCAGGTATTGCTGGTAGGCATTTATGCAGATATCCAAGGTGGTGGGTTCATTTCTGAGCTTCCTTGCAGCGTCTTGTATCTCCAGCAGTATTTCGGCTATTTCCGTAGTGTAATGCGCCTCTCCAATGATAAAACTTCCGAGGCCATGAATCATCACTTTAGTACCTGAAGGGATTTCTGATTGGATGATTCCTTTATCTATCAATGCTTCAAACTCCTGGAAGCTAATATCTACGGGTGTTTCCAATCTAGTCAAGGTAATGGTATTGTCTGGAAATACAATTGTTTTTGCCAGATACCAGCTATCATTTGCCCTGTAAAATACATTCATGCTGTCTCCCGATATTCTTTCTTCAAATGGATCAGGAGGAATGTTCGACTTTGTTTTGTATATCGTCCCTTGACCAGACTCCCCAATGGTAACGCCGTTGACTACACGTGGTTTATATTGGTAGATATTCTCCAGATTTGGGTTTAATTCCTTTATTAAGGACAACACATAATCGATAAATGTTTCCTGCGTATAGCACCAGTTACCGTTCGAAATTGTCCAGCATCCCAAACCATATATGGAGATCTGATCCCCTTCAGGAATACTTAAAGATACCCATCCCCTTTTGACGTCGTTCTTGAAATGTTCCAGGTCTTCAAAATTCCAGCATTGCACTCTGCCATCAGCATATACATCCAGGTCGGTAAAATAATAGCTTGCATTATGTATAATAGCAGGTATGGAAAAGCCTTCTATCAGTTGTTTTCTATATATTCTTGTTGGGTTACTCATCTTCCAGTATATTAAAAAAAATAATACATCCGTTGCCGAATGTATTATTTTTCTGTTTCTGTCGCAAGTAAATTCACGTTCTTCCTCAGCTAGTGCCTGATTTAGTTAGCAAGAAAATCCAGTACCAGTTGATTAAATTCTTCTTTCTTTTCAATATTAGAAAGATGAACTGCGGCAAGTAGTGCCAGCTTGGAAGCTGGTATGGTGGCTGCCAATAGCTCACTATGTTCAGGAATAGTAACGGTATCATTTATTCCACCGATGATAAGTGTTGGTTGCTGTATCAGTGCAACAGTTTTGCGTAAGTCACCATCTCGTACAGCGGCAAAGGAACCTGCCAGGCCCTGTTGTGGCATCCTTTTAATTTCATCGGAAAATTCGGCGATCAGTTCAGGTTGTGAAGCAATGATGTCTTTAGGAAACCAGTTATTGATAAACATTTCTGCAAAGCCTGCCATGTCGGCGCCGGCGCGCAAAGCTTTGATATTGTTATTAAAGCCTGTCTGTGGCCCAAGATAAGAGGAGGTATTGGCTAAGATCAATTTATCTATCCTTTCCGGAAAATTAATCGCGAGGTATTGACCTATAAAGCCGCCCAGGGAGAGTCCCAGGAAATGTACCTTTTCTATATGCAGAAAATCAAGCAATTCGATTACATCTCCTGCAAACCTGTTGATGGAATAATCTCCTGCCGGCGCGTCAGAAGCACCGTTGCCCCTGGTATCAAATCTCAATACCCTGAAATTTTCTGTAAACACAGGGATCTGTACATCCCACATATGATAACTGGTGGCAATTGAATTTGCCAGTACCAGTACTGGTTTATTGTTTTCTCCGTCAATACGATAAGCAATCTTAACGCCGTCTTCTGTTGTAAAGTATTGTTCTATTGTTGTTGTCATGATTTGTATGTTTTTAATTGATGATGACAAAATTAGCTACTACGGCCAAGCAAGAAAAGGTATAAAACAAGGTTTCTTAAGTACTTTTCTTGGTGTGCTGCCTGGAATAGTACAAAGTACCCCTTTTATAGCTTTTTGCAGAAAAAAACAGACAGACTTGTCTGTTCATTTTATAATCCCTACCTTTGTCCCATAAAAGCAAAAACATGAATGCTCCCAGGGAAAGGATATTGCATACCGCCACCACACTCTTTCATCAGCAAGGGTTTAACAGCACGGGGATCAATCAGATAATTGCGGAGGCCAATGTAGCCAAAGCTAGTTTTTACCAGCACTTCAAGTCAAAAGATGAATTATGTGTGGCATTTTTGGACACCCGCCATGAATACTGGTTTGCAGCACTTACCGCTTATATTACCACGGCTAAAAACACCAAAAAGAAAGTATTGGCGGCCTTCGACTTTATCATCTACATGAATGAAAAAGAAAACTTCAGAGGTTGCAGTTTCTTAAATATATTATCAGAGATTTCAAAAGACCAGGATCAGATACTGGCGGTTATCCAGGCGCATAAACAAGACCTGAGAAACTTCTTCCAACAAATGATTAACAACAAGCTTTTGGCAGCACATATATACTTGCTGTTTGAGAGCTCCATTATTGAAAGCCAGTTGTTTAAATCTAACGACCTCGTAGAAAAATCAAAAGAAATTTTACAAAAACTATTTTAATTCTTCCGCAGTATGCAACAGAAACATCCGCTGCCACCTTTCACCTTAGAAACGGCCAGGCAAAAAATCCAGATGGCAGAAGATGCCTGGAACAGCAAAGATCCCCAGAAAGTATCCCTCGCTTATACCGTGGATAGCGAATGGAGGAACCGGCATTTGTTTATTAACGGCCGCGAAGAAATAGTAAAATTCCTTACTGCCAAATGGGAGAACGAATTGGATTATAAGCTGAAAAAAGAATATTGGTCGCACCACGATAACAGGATCGCGGTGCGATTCGAATATGAATACAGAAACCAGTCTGGCCAATGGTTCCGGGCTTATGGCAACGAAAACTGGGAGTTTGATGAAAATGGATTAATGGCGAAAAGGTATGCGAGTATTAATGATCTGGAAATTAAGGAAGAAGACAGATATCTATAATAAGATGCATTGGGGACAAATCCTGCCCCCAATGCATTGCCACTATGCCTTGTCGTAATGCAGCTGCACAATATTGTCTCCTATCTCCTTACTCGACACTAATTTAAATCTGGTAGCCAGCTCATTATCTGCGCCTAACACCCCACCGTTGCCTACAATAACCGGGTGGATATTAAAATAGATATCGGTTACCAGGTCATTGTCGAGAAACGCATTATAAGTGATGGTACCACCACCTACGGCAATTTCCTGATATCCTTTTGCAGTCAGGTAGCTAATCGCTTCTTCGTGGCTGCCTACAACGTGAACCCCTGTGTCAGGGATACTGGAACCAGCTATCAGCAGGAGTTCTATACCTGGAAAAGCTGCTTTCACATTTCCAATCACCTGTTGCAACATTTCAAATGTTTTCTTACCAAGTACCAGGTTGCCCGCCCTGGCAGCTACTTCCATAAAAATACCCATGGCCGTCTGCGGCGCCTGATACCGGATATTTTCCGATAATAATACCTTTCCGTTTGCTGCAATATTCGCTATTAATGATACACGCATTGTAACTGTTTTATTTCGAAGCAAAGCTATTTACTCTTTATTTTCCCGTCACTATCACTTACCTTCAGGAAAGTAATAAATTATACCTACGATGACATTGGTACGACGTTGCGAAAAAAATGAAAGCAGGGAAAGATCACTTGCATTAAGTGATGCGATAGAATTGCTGGGAGGCAAGTGGAAATTATGCATACTACAGAACCTATCCTTTTACGGTGAAATGCGCTTTAAAGACTTGCAAGAGGTAATGCTGAATATCTCCCCGAAAGTGCTCACCAAAGAATTGCAACAGCTGGAAGAGAATTTCCTCGTCACGAGAACTGTCAATAATACCAAGCCTATCACCGTTTCTTATGCCCTCACGGAGCATGCCTACGAAACAAGGGATGTCTTCAACGCCTTGCTGGCATTTGGGGCAAAACACAGAAGCCTGATCAAAAACAATGGAGTTCAAAGTGCAGACGCTTTATCCTATCACGTTTAGATAAGATACTATCAAATTCATTCAACGGCGTGGCTTAAGTTAGTTGTATCAACAACCTCTTATGCATATACGAAAATCATTGCTGACCATTTTAGGCCTGCTCAGTCTGGCAACAGGACTGCAGGCACAATCCAAACGCTATAATGTATTGGTACTATTTACCGACGACCAGCGTTTTAGCACCATTCATGCACTGAACAATCCTGATATCATTACACCTAATATGGACCAGCTGCTACATGCGGGCACCTGCTTCACTCAGGCGCATATCATGGGCTCTTTAGGCGGCGCTGTTTGTGCGCCAAGTCGGGCCATGCTACTCACCAGCAAATCCGTATTTCATGTTCATCAGGATGGTGGCCTGATCCCTGCTACTGATAGCACTTTTCCTGAATATTTCCGTGCCAACGGCTACCAAACCTTCGAAACCGGCAAGTGGCACAGCGATTATGCCTCCTTCAACAGATCCTTTGGCAGCGGAGAAAATATTTTCTTCGGTGGCATGCATACCGAAAAAGATGGTGGCCACATCTCCCCTATGCTAACACATTATGATAGTACTGGCGCCTATAAGCAACGCTTTCACGGTGAAAAATTCTCTTCCGTGATGTATGCAGATGCAGCGATACAGTACCTGCAACAGCAGCATACCGCGCCATTCCTCATGTACGTTGCTTTTACTGCGCCACATGATCCACGCACGCCACCAGCAGAATATCTTAATAAATACGATATCGCTAAAATATCGCTGCCAGCCAATTTTTTGGCAAAGCATCCTTTTGATAACGGAGAAATGACGGTAAGGGATGAAGTACTACTCGGCTCCCCACGTAATCGCGACAGCGTAAAAATGGAGATAGCGAAATACTACGCCATGATCACAGAAGTGGATCATGAAATTGGACGCGTCATAACAGCACTGCGGAAAAGTGGTCAGCTGGAAAATACCATCATCATCTTTGCCGGTGATAACGGCCTTGCCGTTGGTCAGCATGGGCTGTTAGGCAAACAAAATCTCTACGATCATTCCATGCGGGTACCTTTGATCATGGCGGGTCCTGGCATCCCGGCAAACAAACGTGTGGACGCCTATTGCTATCTCACAGACGTTTTCCCGACACTCTGCGAAATGAACCACCTACCCATTCCTAAAAGCGTAGAAGGACAATCACTCACCAAAGCCTTTAGCAGTAATAGTTTCAAAGGAAGAAATGTATTGTTTACCACTTACGCTAATTTGCAACGCGCCATTACCATCGATAGTATGAAGTATATTTTATATAATGTGAATGGAGAACATCCGGAGCAATTATTCGACTTACATAAAGATCCTTTGGAAATGCATAACCTTGCAAATGAGCCTCGCTATAAACAACAGGTGCTCACTATGCGCCAGCAATTGTATAAGGAGATGGCTTTCTACAACGACTTCTGCAATCCTTCTAAGCCAGGATGGGGTTATCCGCAAAAACTAAAATGGACAGATGCGCTGAAGATTAATCCGTAAATATATTGGTTATAATTAAGCAAAAAGACCTGCGCCAGGCGCAGGTCTTTTCTATTTATTTGTAAAGTGGAACCAATTAAAGTCGGCATAGCCATCAATACCTTCCGGGATTTTGCTATAATTAAATAGTGCAAATCTGTTTGCCGTCCAATCCAGCCCCAGCTGCATCTTCAGGTCATTTCCAATTGCATAAAACTCTTTTCCATCAAGGCTGTAGTAGAATTTTGCGATAAAATCTCTATCGGTCACCCTTGATCTGATCCAAATCTTTTCTGCCTTAATATCATCTATACTTTCAATTATTTTTTCATCATTACACATGATGATGCTTCGCTTATTATCTTTCATTTCTACTGCCACATATGCATATGGGAACTGAAAAATACCAAAGCCGGCAACATTGCCGTTCTTAAGTCCTTTGAGTGTTATTTCAACTGTACCTTCACAACCTGGCCCTTGGACACGCTGCGTAAGCGTATTCCTCGCCACTTTCAGCGAATCAGCCCTAGAGGCTTTTAAACGCAGGTAACCTGCATGCTCCGTCAGCGACCATTTCGCATTATCGGGGTTATGGTTCCATTGCCATTGAAGGCCTAATTTTTTTTGATTAAACTCATCTGAGGTAGCAGGGCTCATCTTTTTAAATACTTTGCCCACATTAGGTTTGGCATAGGTGATTACATCTTTTTTACCGTCACCTAACATCGGCCAGCCATCTACCCATTTTACTGGCACAAGATTCGGTACCCTGCCAATCGGGCCACGGTCCTGCATAATGATAAACCACCAGTCTCCATTCTTCAGCTGCACCATTCCTCCCTGATGTAAACCATTTGGAGGATAAGAACTATCATCATGAAGTATGACCTTATACTCATAAGGGCCATAGATGCTGTCGGACCGCAAACAAACCTGCCAGCCTTCCGTACCACCAGCAGGACAAGTGATATAGTATTTACCATTGATTTTATACATATGAGAGCCTTCCATGCCGAATCCACCATCTATAGTATCCGCATTTTTAAAACCTCTCTCCCATATTTTTATATCTGGGCCAATGGCAGATTTAACATCTTTGTTCAGCTCAGTGATATAGAGTTTCTTTTGTCCATGTACCACATATACCTTACCGTTATCGTCAAAAAACAAGCCTGGATCGTAGAAGAAATTAGGGAAGATGGTACGCTCCCAGGGGCCATTTACAGTTGTTGCTGTACAAATTGAAAAATTTCCTTTATCTCTGCCCCAGCCATTAGGTGTACAGAATCCTACATAGAATTTTCCATTGTTATAACGGATTGTATTTGCCCAGGAGCCATTGAGATATAAGGTACCTCCATTCATATCAAATTTGGGATCTTCCGTATAATGATCAATGGCATAGCCAGCAATTTCCCAGTTGACAAGGTCTTGCGACCTTGCAATTGGACTACCAGGCACATAGTGCATGCTCGTAGAAATCAGGTAGAAATAATCGCCAACCCTGATAACATCCGGATCTGGCCAATCGCCCCACATCAAGGGATTGGTGAAAGTGCCATTGCCATTGTCTGGCGACCAGACATTAGTTTCCTGGGCTTTTAATTGCATAGTGCAGGTAAAAATGAAGATGAGTAAGCAGCAGATTTTATACTTACTGTTTTGCCGGATGTTTAGTAATCCTGTTTTTTTCATGTGGAAGTATGCTTTCATTTTCAAACGCGGTATGGCATTGAATGGGAAGGGCTCCACCTATTGGACGCCCGTCCTCCTTTACCGGCTGATGTTCACTGTTTAAAGCATACAAGTTAATAATTTAATTCAGGTATTTCCGTTATCGTACAATAATTTTATACTTCAGGTAGATAGCAATACATTATTTACATTTACTCCTCAACCCTTTCTCAGCAACGGTTGCGTACTACAACGAAAAGAGCCGCCAAAGCTCCTGCTGATGCGGAAATCAACATATGCTACGTGTATGCCGTACGCGGCCACCTGTTCACCTATATAAGAAAAAGCCGGATCAGTGATATATACTTCCGGAGAAACAGGCAATCCGTTAGTAGCAAGGCTGGTAGCGGCTTCCATGTCTACATGTATTTTCTTCCAATCATTGAATATCGCAGGAGGCCCGTCCACAAAGGCATCATCACAAATCACCATGAGCCCATTGCGGATAAGTCCGAGGGCGCAATCCAGGTGAAGTATAGTAGGTACTAATCGTACCATTTCTACTTTATAGCCAAACTTCCCCATGAACTTCTTCAGCCATTCTGCGCCGGCAACATTAGAGGCTAGGCCTGAATTGCCCACCAGGATGGTATCTCCCAGTACGATGACATCTCCGCCTTCCAGGAAAGGGCCTTCGCCCAGTGTCAGGTCATCTGGTAAGGCCACCGCCGGCTGCGGTGTGGCAACATAAAAGCAGTCTTGCGGATATACTTCTTCCTGCATGATACTACGTACTGGCAAAACTTCTCTTCTGCGATGTAGAAACCGCATGGACCCTTCTATAACGCAGTTGCCAATAGTAAAAAATGGATCGCGCACAAAAAAATTAGCATAACCATCATCGCCAGCAGCATGCTTCTCTGCGGGTGTCAGCTTCCTTGGACGCAGCACGGTAACGCCATATTTTTCCAGTACCTGCTTCAATTCTGTACGCTCCTGCTCCCACCGCTGCTGCTTCTCCGGGTGAGCTTCCCTGAAATCCTTTCCACGATGTTCTTCTATATCTGCAATAGATGCCTCCTGCAAAAAACGCAGGTCATCTTCCTTTATCTTCCTGGCATAACCAAACTCCGATTGGGCCAGCACTACTTTTTTCAACGTCGCATACTCGTTTTCTACGTAAATCATACCTGCATTTTTTACTTATTACAACAGAAACTCCTGAAATGTTTACCGGGCCTGCATGTAGTGGTTCAAAAGCAAAAGCCTGCTGAAATATTTCCAGCAGGCTTTCCTATCATTACGTATAGTCGTTATTGTTATTTCACCTCTATTTTCATCAACGCTGCGGCTTCTGTATCCTCATACTTCGCAATCAAAGCCGAGAGCTGTTTTTTAAGCTGTGCTGTTATTGCCTCATAGCCTTTCTTGCCATACAGGTTATTCATCTCCGACTTATCTGTATCCAAATCAAACAACTCCCATCCTTCTACTCTTTCATAATACCGTATCAGTTTATAGCGCTGTGTTTTGATTCCAAATTGCGGAGATACCTGATGAACCGTATTTTCATAGTAATGATAATACATCGCATCTCTTCCCTTCTGCTTTGTATGTTTCAGCAATGGCAGCATAGACTCGCCCTGCATATCTGACGGAATTTTTACGCCAGCGGCTTCCAGCACCGTAGGGGCAATATCCAGGTTCATTACAAAGTCCTTGTTGACAGTTCCTGGCTTTAAGACTCCCGGATAACGCATCAGCATAGGCGTTCTGAACGATTCTTCATACATCCAGCGTTTATCAAACCAGCCATGTTCTCCGAGATAGAAGCCCTGGTCAGACAGATAAATGACGATCGTATTTTTCGTTAGCTGGTGCTTGTCGAGGTAGTCGAGGGTGCGGTTGATGTTACGGTCCAATGCGGCTGCTGTGCTGAGGTAATCACGCATGTAGCGCTGGTATTTCCATTCTGTAAGGCTATTACCAGAGAGGTGCTGTGCTTGCAGATCCTTTTGGATTGCTTTGTAATAGGCATCGAAGCGCGCTCTTTGTGCAGGGTCCATGCGATTGATGTTGCCATCTTTGTTTTCTTCTTCATCAGATTCAAACATTTTCAGGTCGTAACCCATAGTCATCGTTTTGGCGATGGTCATATCCTGTACAGCAGCGGCTTTTCTGCCGTTATAGTCGTCATAGAAGTTAGATGGCAGTGGAAACTGGATATGATCATATCTTCCGAGATCGGTGGTATCGGGGAGCCATTCGCGGTGGGTGGCTTTATGACCGATAACCAGGCAAAAAGGTTTTGTGGTATCACGCTTATCCAGCCAGTTTTCTGCAAGGTCTTCTATGATATTGGTAGCATAGCCACGGAGCCTCGTTTTAGAGCTGTCCATTTGCAGAAAATCAGGATTGTAATATTGTCCTTGTCCCGGCAATATTTCCCAGAAGCTGAAACCTTGCGGCTTTGTTTCCAGGTGCCACTTACCTATCCAGGCGGTTTGATAGCCACTTTTGGTCAGTTCTTTAATGAAAGAGTTCTGAGAGCCATCGAAGCGGGAATGGTCGTTATCTTTAAATCCGTTTTTATGAGAATATTTTCCGGTCAGTATCACCGCCCTGCTTGGCCCGCAAATAGAATTGGTGACATAGGCACGATCGAAACGGGTGCCCTCATTGGCGATTCTGTCGATGCCCGGCGTTTTGACCAGTTTATTGCCATACGCACTGATGGCCTGGTACGCGTGATCATCCGAAACGATAATGATCACATTGGGTCTTTGCTGTGCCCATACAGTGGAGGAAACTGCCAGGGAAAATATCACAGTCATCCAATTTCGTAGTCTCATTGTTTACTGTTTTATTGGCCGAAAAATAGGGTCTTTTTTTATATTCTGCAAGCAATATAAGCTCCTGGCAATTATGCCAGGAGCTTATGCTCAAAACAGTAACATTAAGATTAGTTTTTTGTAAACTCCGCGGCAGTAATCACCTGTGCATAGAGTCCGCCAAGGGCGGTCATCCCAGCCAGATAGGCTTCTTGCACGGTGGCTGCAGCCACCGTATTACCATAGAGTTCCCGGTCGCGGGTAGCGCAGGCATTTCCAATAACGGTTGTCGTAAAGCCAGCATCCATAGCGGCTCTAACGGTAGCGTCTACACATACATCTGTCATCATACCACAGATAACCAGCGTGGATACCTCGTTAGCACGTAGGTATTCCAGCAATTGGGTTTCTCTGAAACTATTTGGATAATGTTTAATGATAACCGCTTCACTGGCTGCTGGCCTCACCAGTGGATGAATAGCGGCGCCGTTGGTATCGGGCAGAAAGAAATCGGCCCCTTCGTTGATGGCAATGTGCTGTATATGCACCACCGGCATCTGCCTGGACCTTGCAGCGGCCAATACGCGGCTGGCCTGTTCCGCAGCAGGCATAGGATTCACCAGTGTATGGGCGCCACCATCAAAATAATCGTTCTGTACATCAATGATCAGGAGTGCTGTTTTCATAAAATCTATTTTATGACTGCAAATTATCTCCCCTGATCTCCCTAAAAATTGAACTAGTTCAAAAAACCGTTCTACTTACGGGAAAGACGTTTCCTAATCTTACTTAAAAATTCGTGCGATATGCCAAGATAGGCCGCCAGCTGCTGCTGCGTCAGGCGTTGCTCCAACGCAGGATATTTTTCAATAAATTCCAGGTAACGCATCTCGGCGCTTTTCCCCAAAGAGGAAATCACCCTTCGCTGAAAAGTCACCAGCGACTTCTGGTTCATAATACGAAACATCTTCTCCACTTTGGGCAAGACCTCATACAGCTTGTCTTTATCAGCTTTATTGATCGCCATCACCTCACAATCCTCCAGCGCTTCTATATTCAGAATGGATGGCTGCTGATTGATAAAACTGTCTATATCCGTTGCCCACCACGTTTCTGCAGCGAAATACAGGATCTGCGCATCTCCCTTTTCATCGCGATAGTATATACGAAAACAACCTTTGGTAACAAAAGCCTCATACTTACAAATCTCTCCTTCCCTTAGCAGGAAAGCCTTACGGCTGATCTTCTTAGGGTGAAAATCCGTGATAAACAACTCAAATTCTTCCGCAGAGAGCTGAATATATTTTGCAACGTGCTGTCTTAGTAATGCTATGTCCGTCATGTGTAACAATCACTATCCGGCTAAATTATGACTTTTCATATATCCAACCAGCAAAGGTATTTCTCCAAAGATATTTTTACGTAATTTGATCTCCCTATAAATTAAAAAATATGATGGCAGCGGAGATGATATCCTTTAAGAACAGCCTAAAGCAGCTAGGACAACGCATTATAGAAGAGCGTATTGCAGTAGCGCAAGCTGCTATTGATAATGCACAGGAAGCGGCCAACAACGAAAGCAAGAGCTCTGCCGGCGACAAATACGAAACCAGCAGGGCCATGGGCCACCTGGAAAAAGATATGTATGCCCGGCAACAGGCAGAAAACATGAAAGAGCTGGCACTGTTGAAATCTGTAAAGACAGACATTTCCTATACTTCCGCGCAAACCGGCGCACTGGTACAATGCGAACAACAATATTTCTTCATTGCCGCCGGATTAGGCAAGCAGCTGGTTGACGATCAACAGGTATTTTTTCTCTCGCCATTATCTCCATTGGCTAAACTGTTATTCAATAAAAAAGCAGGTGATCGTTTTCTGTTTAACAAGCAGGAGGTAGTAATCCTACATGTCTATTGAGCAGCTAAAGTATCATATTTATATTTTTGAAATCTTAGATAGGATTCCTAATTTCATAAACGTAATTTACTTTTATGAAAACCATCACTATAATAACACTACTGAACATCATCTGGTCATCATCCTGTTTTTCACAAACGATAAAGGGCACCTATGCGATCGCCAATGTTGAAACGGGTATATATCTCCGCATCAAGGATGCCGACACCCAAAACGGAACATCCATTGTAGCTTATTCTCCTGTTAACTGGAAATGCGTTACCTGGGATTTTAAACAGGTAGATAACAATGCATATCAGCTGACGAATTTATATTCTGGTAAAACATTTCAGCCTGCCAACCTTACTCCTGTGGCTGGCAGCCAGCTGGAAGAACAGCCAGTTAATGCAAATCAGGAAACCCAGCAATATGAATTCCTTTCTGCTGGTAATGCACAATATTTAATTCGGCTTAAGGGAACGGATTTATATATCACCCCTGCTGATAATAAAGGACGCATAAATGCGCCGGTTAAACTTGCTAATAAAATTCCCGGTAATCTGCAACACTGGACGTTGAAAGCCCAACATCCAGACATGTAATCACTTTCATAAAAGATTTGGGGGCCGACGGTATCAACCAACGGTTGCTATCTACATAATCGGCCCAATGTGTCAACAGATTGGTGAATTTGTCCAGGCGGCCTACAATAGGAACTAAGCCGCAAGGCGGACTGCATTTGTTTTAGAGTAGCCATGGTCGTCTGTTTTGTTATAAGCTTAGAGAAATGAGGCTTTAAAAGGTTACAGGATTCCTTTTTTAAAAAAATATTTCGAAAAAGTTGTAACCTTTTGTTTTGGTTGTTCTCTAATCACAAAGCGCATGCAAACAATTGCAATGAAACAACCATCACTCATCATTTCAACCACGAATACCGACGCGGCAATTATTGAACGGGTCCAGGCGGGAGAAAAACAGCTCTTCGAAATACTCATCCGTAAATACAACCAAAGATTATATAGAATTGGTATGTCCATTTTAGCACACCCCGCTGACACGCAGGATGCTATGCAAACCTCCTATATCAATGCTTATCAAAATTTATCCAGATTCGAAAACCGGTCGGAGTTTGCAACCTGGTTAAGTCGTATTATGTTTAATCAGTGCCAGGAACAGCAATGTAAGTCCGGTCACATTCAGTCGGGTATCGACTTTAATCACAACTATACTACTATGAAAACGCCTGAAAAGGATTTGGCCAACAAAGATTTAGGATTTATATTGGAGCGCGAAATTACAGCGCTACCGGAGCAATACAGGTTAGTGTTTGTGTTAAGGGAAATAGAAGATATGACGGTAAGAGAAACCGCCGAGATGTTAGCCATAGAGGAGATAAATGTGAAAGTCCGGCTAAATAGGGCAAAAGCATTGCTCCGACAACGTTTGCAGGGATATATGAAAAACCATGTATACAGTATTCATCTATCAAGATGCAATCGTATCGTTAGTTATGTGATGCAGCAATTGGGCATTTCCAATAACGGAAGGTAATTATTCTGTATCCACTTCAGGATTCAACTTTACCATCATATACTCATCAAGTATCACACCATTCTTAATGGCAGCCTTCTTTTTCACGGACTCCAAATGGTAACCGCTTTTTTCCAACACCTTTTGGGAAGCTTTGTTATAATCAAAAGTGCCGGCAAAAATGCGTACCAGGTGTAACCCGGTAAATGCATAGTCTGTCAGTAAGGATACCGCCTCAGACATGATGCCCTTACCATGAAATGGCGCACCAAGCCAGTAGCCAATTTCAGCGGAATGGCGATGAATATCTTCCTGCAGCTTAAGCGTGATAACGCCAGCAATTTTATCTTTATAATAGATACCCCATACATGGGTGATCTTACCTTCCTGTATGAGATTATAAAAAATTTCGGCATCCTGTAAAGTGTAAGGAGATGGAAAACTATCGCGCAGGTTCGCAGCTACGGCAGGGTTATTTGCCAATATGGCCATCTCTTCAAGGTCGCTGTGGGCAAGCGCTTTAAGCGTAACATCATTATTTCCGGAAAGGGTTACTACAGTATTCATCTCACGAAAATACATACCTTTTCCTGGTTTCTGACAGCAGTAAACATGAATCTGTTATAAATTATACCTGTAATGTTATAAACCTTACTGCTGTCCGCATTTGCGTTGCGTTATCTTTGAAACAAAGCAAATCAGCCATGGCAACAAATATTTCCAGAAAGGATTTTATCAGAAACTCCGTTTATACTTCCCTCGGATTAGGGATCGCACCTACTTTGCTATCACAGACAGCGCATGCTGAAAGTGGCGTCAGCAGCGCACTTGCAGGCACTACTACCCGACTGAAGAATGTACGGCTGGAGACGGGTTTCGAGTATGAAGGCGATGAAGTTGTCGCTACTAAAACAGATCTCTTTCTGGTAGAAATTACCGATGGTAAATTCTCCGCTATTCTGCCCAACAATCCACAGGCTAAAGCTATTGACGCCAAAGGCTTGTTGATGCTGCCTTCTTTTAAGGACATGCATATACACCTCGACAAAACCAACTATGGTGGCCCATGGAAGGCTGCACGTAGAAGGACCAATGGCGTAAAAGGTATGATAGCACTGGAACAACAGATCCTACCGGAGATGCTTAAAACATCTACCGATCATGCGCTGAAAATGATTGAACTGCTGCAATCCTGCGGTTCTGGCTTCGCCAGAAGTCATGTGAACATAGAACCTACTTCCAAGCTAGATTCGCTCAAGCACCTGCAAATAGCCCTTGACAATAAGAAAAACAGCTTCGGCGCAGAGCTGGTAGCATTTCCGCAACATGGCCTCTTTTATACCGACTCACTACCATGGATGAACGAAGCGGCAAAAATGGATATCGATTTCATCGGCGGCGTAGACCCATACACTGTGGATGGAGATATTGCCAAGCCTATGGACACCATCGTGAAACTAGCCCTGGATAATAATAAAGGTATCGACATACATCTGCATGAATCCGGCGAGTCTGGCCTGAAAACAGTAGAATACCTGATAGACCGGGTAAACGAAAATCCGGTACTGAAAGGCAAAACCTTCCTCAGTCATTGCTATATATTAGGAAAACTTGAGAAAGTCAGGCAGGAAGAAATTGCGGATAAACTGGCGCAGGCACAGATAGGTATTATGTCAGCCATTCCTTTTGGCGGCCTTATCATGCCTATTCCAACATTATACAAATATGGTGTGGTAGTAGGTACCGGCAACGATAGCATCATCGACCACTGGAATACCTGGGGCACTGGGAGCGTATTACAGAAAGCTAACCTCATGGCCCAGCTCTATGGCTACTCTACGGAGTTCTATCTCAACCGCGCCCTGAAACTGGCCACCTATAACATATTGCCACTGACCGATAAAGGTCAGCAGCAATGGCCTAAGAAGGATGATGTTGCCAATGCCGTACTGGTACAGGCCAGCTGCTCCGCAGAAGCCGTGTCGAGAATTTCGCCAGTGAAATCATTGCTACACCAGGGAAATATAGTTTTCTAATCATTGAATAAACGAAACGTGTATGAAAACAATCTTATTACTACTCACGTTATCAATATCATCAAACTGCGGAAAACCGCAGGCTACTCATCATATGGAACAACAGACACCAGATACTTTGATAGACCAGGTAACACATAACCAGCTGCAAGCCGTTGAAAAGGCACTGCAGCAAGGCGTTGCTGTCAACACCCAGGACGCCAAAGGACATTCTTTATTATTGCTGGCTGTGCATGGCCGACAATATGAAATGGCTAAACTACTGGTGACGCATGACGCTGACGTCAACCTACAGGATAATATCCAGGACAGTCCCTTCCTCTATGCCGGGGCTACCGGACAAAATGATATGCTGAAATTATTCCTGGAGCATGGCGCACGCTTCGATGTGTTTAACCGCTACAATGGCTCGGCCCTCATACCCGCCTGTGAAAGAGGTCATATTGAAACAGTGAGATTGCTGGCTAATACCCAAGGTTTCCCTATTGATCATATCAATCGTTTGGGTTGGACAGGCCTGCTGGAAGCTATTATTCTCGGTGATGGCAGCCAAAAATACCAGGAAATAGTGAAGATTTTAATGGCAGCGGGCACCAATATCAATATTGCCGATAAAGACGGCGTGACGCCATTACAGCATGCCCGCAAATCAGGCTATACCGCCATCGTCAAAATACTGGAAGGCAAATAGTGCCACTATATCGTGCCGTCACAGGGGCCAGGCTGAATATTTTTCACTAATTTAGCCTGGCTCCGGTTATGGAGCCAGCAAACGATATAGCCCTTCGAATGGACCAATCGAAAGATCATTTTCCTATATTAAACATCCAGGAATTCAGTAATAGTAGCAACAGCAATCAGGCAATACTATTTCATGAGCTCCATGGAGAACGATCTATTGCAGAAGCCCATAAACATAGTTTCTTCATCGCCATCCTATTCGAACAGGGAAAAGGAAGCCTTAGCATCGACTTCATCCCCTATAACATCGGCAAACAGCAGCTGCATCTCGTATTTCCAGAACAGGTACATCAATGGAAATTTAAAAAAGAGACCATCGGCTATCAGCTGATGATAGCCGGAGAAGCATTTGAGGCATTTCTTCCCTATCTGCGCTATTCTGCTGCTTTTTATCAGCGCCACCCGGTGATTGATCTTCCAGCGGCTGACTACCGTACACTACTATACGAATTTCAACAGATACAAAAAGAACTGGAACAGCAAGCGCCTTTCCAGGAGCTGGTACAGCTCAGATGTGATACCATCGGTTTATTGATCAGCAGGACCGCTGCAAAAGTTTTCAAGGACTTTGAGAGCAATAACACTAACCCGCTGCTATCGCGGTTTCTGGGTTTGATAGACCAGCATTATAAGGAGCAGCGTTCCGTCGCCTTCTATGCAAATATGATCAACATCTCCCCTAACTACCTGAACATGATTAGCCAGAAGGAACTGAATGTGGCTGCTTCTTCCCTGATTCAGCAACGGGTGCTGCTGGAAGCTAAACGCTTGTTAAAGGCTTCTAAAATGACGATAAAAGAAATTGTGTTCGACTTAGGCTTTTATGATCATGCTAACTTCGCTAAGTTCTTCAAAGCCCATACTGGCATGACGCCCACCGCTTTTAAAGATTTGAAGTAGCCGCTGGCTGCTTTACCAGTACGCGTTGCTTTGCCTGTAGTCTGGCCGAGAGCCAACGCCTTACAGGCTCGTCATAAAATCTCAGCACCAGATATCCCAATAATACAGTTCCAAAAAATACCACTGCTGCCGCTATATAAGCGGCCTTCTGAGTAGGTTTGCCGATGAAGAGATAATTTCCGAATAACCATACCGCCCAGATATGCGTCATATATAATGGGTAAGAAAGCTTGCCTGTAAACACACAGACCTGCTGTAGGAAGCCTGTTACCTGCATACCTGCGCCCAGGGCCAATAATAGCGGAAATACCAGCATAACGATGATCATCTCTGTAATCCAGTCATTATTATAATGCGGGAATACGAATGTACCAACCAGCAATGCCGCCAGTACCACGAAGTTGAGCTTTGTTCGGATGATAAAGTTAAAGCGGAAAACTGTTAGCCCTGCCAGGAAAGAAAAGCTCACCCTCGCAAAGCCATCAAAGAAAGTAGGTGCGTCCCATCCGGTGATGATCCAGCCACGGAAACGGGCTACCGCTATGAGCCATACAGCTGTTCCAGCAAGGAGTACTAACAAAATTCGCCTGGAGACCCTCACTAACACTAAGGCATATACGATATTAATGAAGTATTCCATTAATAAGGACCATGCCGGTGTATTATAGGGAAACAGACCACCGCCACGGCCGGGCAGCCATGGAAATGGGAGCATGACCAAGGCACAGACAAAAGCCAATATGACCTTTATCATTCCAGCTTCGGCCACATTTGCCGCGCCGTTGAAAGGATCGAACATATACCCCAACAGGCCTATCACTGCTCCCCAGATAACCATAGGATGCAGTCGTATCAGGCGATTCAGAAAAAATAGCTTGTTACCTAGTTTTGGCGCTCGCTCATCATAAGCATAACCAATTACAAAACCTGAGAGACAAAAAAAGAAGTCTACCGCAAGATAGCCATGTCCGATAGGACTTTTCGTATAGTCGGGAACGAGAAATTCATATAAGTGAAATACTACAATAGATAAAGCCGCCAGTCCGCGCAATCCATCCAATGCCTCAAAATGCTGCCTCGATTTTAACAGGTTGTTTTCCATAAGAAGGTGTATCGATCCGTTAAAATAGGCATTCACAGCGGGAATGCAAAGCTATGGGGAATATAAAGCAGTTTTTTGGCAAAATGGTTCTAGCAGTAATATCACTATCTTTTCTGCAGGTGACTGCATTTTGTTAAATTGCTGTGACCGGATGTTTTATTCACAACATTTTTTAACGACATGAGAATCACTCCCCATAAGCAAATGCTGTTATCACTGATTATAACGGTACTTTCCTGCTTCACCGGAAATGCGCAGCAAAATAGCAAAACGGTTAAAACCCCGCAATTGCTGGCCATTGCAGATATGAAACAGGACCTCGCAGTTTTATGGAAAGCAGTCAGTAACCTTCATCCGACATATGGTATTTACACTCCTCCCGATAGTCTGTACAACATTTATAATACCACCTTGCATTCCATTACAAAGCCTTTATCAGAAAATGAGTTCATAGCTGCGGTATATCCTTTTATCAGCGCCTTGAAATGCGGACATACACAATTGAGAAACTCGGCAGGCTACCAGCCCACTGCCGCGGACATACTACCAAAATTACCCTTCCAGGTATTAGTACAAGATACGCAGGTATGGATAACTACTACCCAGGCCCAAGGGATTCATACCGGTGACGAAATAATAAGTATTAACAATATAAAAGTTCCTGCCATTATTAAGCATGGTGGCGATTTATATGCCGCAGATGGCAACAATCGAACTTTCAAGGAATTGTTTTTAAGCGAGTATGATGGTTTTGAAGATGCCTGCAATAAGTACTATCATTGGCAGCCGCCTTATCACATTGTACTGAAAACAACCGGTGGGGTTTTAAAAACAATTACTACAGCGGCTTTAACCACAGTAAAAACAGCGGAAATTGATAATTACAAAGACTGGAATACTTCCTCCAATACGGGATATCTACCGTTACGATTCCTGAAGAATACATCCATCGCATGTTTTGAAGTACATAGTTATCAGTATGAAGACACGGTTCTTTTCCAAAAGGCATTTCAGGAAATTCATACGAAAGGTATCAGGAACCTGATCATTGATTTGCGACATAATACCGGCGGGGATATACGTATCGCTGCAAAGTTGCTGAGCTACCTCGCAGCACAGCCTTTTCAGATGGTGGGAGATCTATGGGCCCGTGTACCTGATCCCGGCAATACCGCCTTCAATCCCTATTTCGATTCCACCAAAACGCTGAGCTACCAGGAAAGCTTTAAACCTTTAGGGATAAAAAAAGAGGGGCATTATAAGATGGCCTTTCAGTCGGGCTTTGTAGACCTGCTCCGCAAATCCGCATTGGATGCGGACGACCACTATAATGGTCGTCTGGTGGTGTTGATAGATGGTGCCACTTTTTCTTCCGGGGCACATACGGCAGCGGCTATACGTCAATACTGTCCTGAGGCCACTTTTATCGGTCGCGAAACAGCGGGCGGCTCCGAAGGCTGCAGTGGCGGTACCATACAATATCTAACCCTACCGCATACACGAATAGTGGTCGAGTTTCCACTACTGAGAGTAGTGTCAGTACTAAAACACCCTACTTATGGGCATGGCATATTACCCGACAAAGCTGTTCACTACACACCGATGGATATTGTTACTAAAAGAGATGTTGATCTGGAAGAGGCTGTCCGCGTAATAAATGCGCAAAATTAATCAGGCCAGCTAACACAGATAGTTGTAATCCTTAGCAGCAGCAATTTCCTTGTTGCATGGGTGGGCATTTCACCGTACCATAGCTACAATATACGCAGCAGTCGCCGCTTTTAGGCTGGATACGCTGTTGGCAGCTGGTGCATACATAAAAATACTGGCAGGCATCAGTAGGCATTATTTCATCTTTTTCAAATCCACAATGCGGACAAGTCAGTAGGGAATGTAATTGAATCTCAGTGCAGGACATCGCTTAGTTTTGAATGACTTTATAACCAGTTTCATTTTCTACGGTAGCAGCCATTTGCTGGAAGGATACCAGCAAGCTGTCGAAAGTGACGGTAGAAGTACCTTTTTCGTAGGAAGTACTTACTTGCCGGACCCCATGCATTTGCTGCAAAGCGTTGTTTACATGGCCTTCGCAGGCTTCACAACTCATGCCTTCAATATGAAGTACTACTTGCTTTAGTGGTGCAGCCTTATTTACAACTACGGTTACCATAACTGGTTTCACCTTGAAATAGGTAGCGTAGTAGGGAAACGTAGATAGCAGCACAGCTATGGCGGCAACGGTCCAAAGGAAGGCTTTGGATTGTAACCAGCTTTGCTTTGCAGGCACCTCACAGCCACAATGATCTTGTGGCTTGGGTTTGTAGGCCTGGTAAAATGCAAATCCCAGCACTATGGCGGTGGCGCCAAGTAAGTAAGGCCGTAATGGTGCCGCCCAACTGAAAGCAGCCATACCGCCTCCCGCTCCACCAATAATAGCCAGCAGCGGTGCTATACAGCACAGAGAAGAGCTTATCGCCAGGAGTATGCCGGAGCCTAACAAGGCTTTGTTGTTTTTTCCGCTGCTCATGAAGCTACATTTAGCTGATCGATAATTTTAAAGAAGGGACGCAGCAATTTGTGATGCTCTGCTCTGATAGAATAGAATATCGTTTGTCCTTCCTTGCGGGTTTGAACGATGTTTCCATCTTTCATCTTGCGGAGGTGCTGCGAGATCGCGGGAATGGTCATGCCGAGGATATCGCTGAGATCACAGGGACAGAGTTCCTTTTCTTCTTCCAGGAGGTATAATATTTTTAAGCGTACCTCATTGCCTGCCAGGGCCAGTATGCCCGAGAGTTGCGCAAATGCAGCTTCGCCGGCTGCCACCTTCTGGCGGCAATCATTGATCTGTATTGGGTTTGCCTGCTCGCGTATACAAGTATTTTTCTCGCTCATTCAGAGATATTTGCTGCAAAGTACAGCAATTTACGTATTTAAGCAAACTCTTAAATACACTATTTATAGCGGAATAAGGTGATCCTATCATCATAGATATCTACATAACCTTTTACTTCCTGATTTGTAAAAAATATAATCTGATGATTATCGGCGGTGGAAATCACCTCGGGACCATATGTCCAGATACGTTTATCACTAAGTGTATCAATATTTATAAGTTCACCATGTTCAATAGTGTAGATATAGGTTTTCTCGTAGTCAGCGGAGGCAGCCAGCCATGAAAAGGGCAATCAGTAGTAATTGCTTCATCATCATTATTTTAGGTAGGGATACAGTAATACTATTCTTTCTCAAAGAAAAACTCAATAGACCTACCATCACCGGAAGTGATTACTTTCAGCTGTTTGCCTATACGCTCGTAAACAATCTTTTTAGGAAAATCATGTGTAGGGTCTTCACAGGTAAATCCATTGGCCCCTATATGCGTCATCTTGAACCAGGTTAGCTCTTTATTTTCTGCTACATCAGCCACATAATATATATGGTGGTCTTTTATCACCAGCTTCAATTTTTCTACAAAAGCAGTGTCTTGTCCACGCATACTAAGGCCTATGCCCTGCCAGGATGTATCGCTAAGCTTATTCCATTGCTCATATCCCGATTTACCAGGTTTCATATTGGTTTTTAACCATTTGCCTTGCAGCCATTGAAGTTGCTTGAAATCCTTTTCTGCTGTTTGACTATAAGCAAGGCAGCTCAAGGTTATCAGGATACATAATAATGCTAATCGTTTCATACAGGAAAATAATATAGGTCGATGAACAGCAATATAGCTTTCTTTTCACGGAATTCTGAACTAATAATTTATAAAAATGATCCTCATTCCCCAATGATCAAATTCATTTACCTAAACCGAAATTATTACTTTTTAAAAAAATTTATTTTAATTCATCTTATTGATAACCAATTAGAATAATTATCATTCTGACAATTAATCCTGCGATTCGAACCATACTAACGTGAACGAATAACCTGTTTAATTATTCCGGCTGCATACCAAAACTTAAAAACAGCTTAAAATAGGCCATAGTATGCTATTTACGTGTTATATACGGTACGCAGAATAGTTAATATTTTACCTTAGATTTTATTTTTAATTTCTTCTGATTGTGAGCGTTGCAATTTTTTTTGTTACGTCATTTTCATTAGCTTTATTACTGTTCAGTTTATACAAATGCAAGAGCAATGAACAATTTGTTATCTGAAGAAGATTTATGCGAATTGTTAGCCCAGGGGAGTCAGGATGCTTTCAGGGAACTGTATAACAGATATTGGAAGAAGGTTTACAAGATAGCACTAACATATCTGAAACAGCCCCAGGAAGCAGAAGACCTTGTACAAAACATTTTTATTAAATTATGGCTGAAACGCAGCACTATTGCCACTGTACAACATATGGACAGTTATCTCCGCGTCGTCGCGCGTAATGAGGTCGTGTCCTATCTCCGTAAAAACCAACTTTCTCTTCTAGCTTTAGATCTTACTACAGACCTTCAGGCAGATGATAGTCAGCTGCCACATACCATGGCCGTGTCCAGAGAGTCTGCCGAAATGATATCCAAAGCCATAGCGCAACTGCCCCCACAACGGCGCCAGGTTTTTAAACTTAGCCGCGAACAAGGCCTGTCCTACGACCAGATTGCCTCCCGCACCGGCATCGTACGTGAAACAGTGAAGAAACATATCGTACGTGCATTAGTATCTATCCGTCAATATCTTGAAGTAAATAAATAGATAAATTTTACCTGCGCTCATCACTCCAGAAAAAAATTTTAGCCTGCCTGTCCCCTATTGCTTTTCTTTTGCGTCTTATTATGTAGAAGCCCGATGACTATGTACGTTTATGGAACAACAGCAAGTATTTAAAACGCTACTGGACAAGTACCTGGCTGGCAATATCAGCACAGCAGAAAAAGTAAAGCTACAAGCTTTGCTGGCATCCAACGAGTATTGGGAGCTACTGCAAGCGCATTTAGATCATGACTGGGAACAGTTGCCTGCAGAAACAGACGACACTGATCCACTGGGCAAAGCCATCTATGAAAAGGTGCAGCAACACGCCTTCACGGAACAGCATTTAATGCAACCTGTCTATATCTCCAAGAGAAAATGGTGGGCTGTCGCTTCGGTAGCTGTGGTTATAACGGTATCGGCTACACTCTACTACTTTAGTGTAAAGTCTAATCATCATAAAGACGAGCTGGCAAATGCCATGCAAAACGACGTAGCTCCTGGCGGAGATAAGGCTATACTCACGCTGGCAAACGGACAAAAAGTAATACTGGACTCGAGCAAGCAAGGGATCATCCTTAGCCAGTCGGGGCTTACTGTACAGAAAAATGGTACCGGACGAATAGTTTACCAGGTTTCCGGAAAAACAAACGCTCCGGTAGAATTCAATACGATCACCACTCCGCCCGGCGGGCAATTCCTGATCGTATTACCCGATGGTTCTAAAGTATGGCTCAACTCCTGTTCATCCCTACATTTCCCAACAGACTTCAGAGAGCCACAACGTAATGTTGACCTGAAAGGCGAAGCTTATTTTGAAGTAGCCGACAATGCCCGACAACCCTTTCATGTGACCGTCAACGAAATAGATATTAAAGTACTGGGCACAAAATTCAATGTGATGGCTTATCCTGATGAAGACAACATCCGTACTACACTGCTGCAGGGCGCCGTTCAACTTTGGAACATCAACAAACCACTACTGCTGAAACCCGGAGAAGAAGGACGATATAACCGCAATCAATCTACGCTGATGGCCATCGCTGGAAATGAAGAAGAAGCGCTGGCATGGAAAAATGGATACTTCAGTTTTGAACATGCCGACCTGAAAAGCATTACCCGTCAACTAGCCAGGTGGTATGACCTTGAAATTGTTTATGAAGGCAGCTTACCCGAACAGAAATTCATGGGTATGATCAGCCGCAATGGCCCGCTATCAGGCGCTTTAAACGTACTAAAAGGAATGGGCGTATCTAGCCGCCTCGAAGGAAAAAGACTTGTTATAATGCCAAAAGACTAAATCGCTTGTAATCACAGCAACCAAACTTGTAATTCACGTTATTGATTCACCAAAATTAACTGCGCATGTAGATAGTTCAACAATGTTATTCTAAAAAAAAGACCAGCAATGCGCTCACATTCCTGGTCTGTGTCAAGTATTAAAACAAACTCGTTAACAACTATTTATTTTAACTCAACCATACAAATGTATGCAAAAAATCAACATTTGCAGCTGGCTCTCCTATGCCCGGCACCGCAGGTTCAAAATATTGCTCTTAATGAAGTGGACTGCTATTTTTATGTTGGCTGTCAGTCTGCATGTAAGTGCCACAGGATATTCTCAGCACCTATCCCTCACAGTGGAAAATGCTCCGCTGAAGAAAGTATTCAATGAGATCAGGAAACAAACCGGTTACTATCTGGTTTGTGATGAATCCCTCCTGGACCAGACAGGCGCTGTAACTTTCAGCGTTACCAACAGTACCATAGACGATGTATTACAGAAATGCTTTTCCGGTATACCCTTCAGCTACTCGCTGGTAGAGAAAACCCTGATCATCAAACAAAGAGATGAACAGGTACATAAACAAGATTCTACTCACTTAGTAACAGGGCGTATCAGCGACGATAGAAATCAACCGCTGATAGGCGCCAGTATTAAGCTGAAAGGCACTACTACCGGTACCACCACAGATGAAAACGGCCGATTCTCCATTGCCCTCAAAGATCATTCAGGCTTCCTCGAAATCAGCTTCATTGGCTACGAAACCAAAACAGTAGCGGTGAATGGAACTGATAAAGGATTGAGCCTCTCACTCGTGCGCGATAGCCGACAGATAGGGGAAGTACTCGTGGTGACGGCCTTGGGACTTGGTAAAAAAAGTGCTAACCTGACCTATGCCACACAACAACTAGGCACACAGGAGCTGAACACCGTAAAAAGTACCAACGTACTCAATAGTCTCAGTGGTAAGGTTTCCGGCGTACAAATCAACCGTACCGGCGGCGGAGCCGGAGGCTCCGTGCGTATCGTTATCCGCGGTGAAAAATCCACGCGTAACAGCCAGCCACTATACGTAATCGATGGCTTACCCCTCATCAACCCAACCGGTGGCGCCAGTGCAGACTGGTATAATTCCACCGCCGACGGCGGCGATATCCTCAGCACCATCAATCCCGAAGATATCGAAAGCATCAACATCCTTAAAGGACCCTCAGCCTCCTCTCTTTACGGTAGTCAGGGTAGTAATGGCGTTATTCTCATTACGACGAAAAAAGCCAGAGCGGGCATTTCTAAAGTGGATGTTGCTAGCAGCATGACCTTCGATCAGGCTTATAAATTCCCTGAAGAACAATTCAATTATGGGCAGACAACTCCCGCCACCTCCACCACGCCCGGCAGTGAAGACAGCTGGGGCGCTAAAGGAGCCACTGTCCCTAATTCCAATTATATCAAGGACTTCTTCCAGACAGGCATGACCTGGATCAACAGTGTAGGCATGACATGGGGTAATGATAAAACATCTAACTATCTCTCCTATTCTAATACCGACAATAAAGGGATAGTACCTACCAATACCCTCAAACAAAACTCGCTCACCTTCCGCGAATCTGGCAAATTCCTGAACGATAAACTCACGGTAGACGGTACTTTCATGGGCTCCATTCAAAACTCCCATAACCGTATCAACCCAGGCGTTTACTTCAACCCACTGACAGGGCTATACGCTTTTCCAAGAGGGATCGACTTCAATCAGTACAAGAACTATGAGTTTTTCTCCAGTAGCCGCTACCTCATGGCGCAGAACTGGTGGGATATCAATACTGATAAAGGTTTCACCGGACAGGACTACCAGCAGAACCCATACTGGGTACTATATCGCAACCCTACTGATAACGAAAACAGGAACCTCTACACCGCCCTCAACCTACGATATACCATCAACAACTGGTTGTCTGCACAGCTAAGAGGTAACTATAACAATTATCAGAATAACTTCCAGCGTAATACCTACGCTACCACACAAACCACGATCGCTGCTGATAATGGTTTGCTGAATGTGAATCATACCAATAACCAGACGTTGTATGGCGACTTCGTATTACAGGCCAATAAAAACCTGAATACAGACCTGGCGCTAAACGTAACGCTCGGTAGTTCCATCCAGGACCAGAAAGGCGCTACTACCAATGTTCGTGGCGCACTGGCTGTGCCTAATGTGTTTATGGAATCAGCAATAGACTGGAGTAATATTTCCAGGGCCGTTAATCAGAACACCGCTATCCGCCGTCAGATTCAATCAGTGTTTGGCGCCGTAGAATTAGGCTACAAGGATAAAATATTCATCAACCTGACCGACAGAAATGACTGGTCTTCTACCCTTGCCTATACACCTACCGCTAAAAGAGGCTTCAACTACTACTCTGGTGGCGTAAGCGCCGTATTAAGCAGGATCTTTAATCTTCCTGATTTAATTGACTATGCAAAAGTACGTGTATCCTATGCCGTAGTAGGTAATGACATCGATCCGTTCAGAACACGTCCGCTGTATACCTTCAATGCAGGTATCTCCACACCTCCTACCAGTAACCCGATACACGTAGCTGGCTATTATTTACAGCCAGAACAGAATAGGTCGCTGGAAATCGGTACGCAATGGAGCATTCTGAAAAATCGTTTATCCTTGGACGTTACTGCTTATAAATCCAATATCACCAATCAGTTCTTCCAGAACATCGCTGTGGCACCAGGCCTTGGCGCAGGTACCACTGCCGATGTAAACGGTGGTAATATCCAGAATACTGGTGTGGAAGTAGCCTTAACTTTCAACGCAGTCAAAACACATAACTTCAGCTGGAGTACAACTGTTAACTACTCTTATAACCAAAACAAGGTGATAGAGCTGTTTAATGCTTCTGTAGTGGCGAATCCTTCAGCAGATCAGAAGTATGCGCTGAATGGAGGATCCGGGTTCCTGGTACAGGGAGGTTCTTTCGGTGATATCTATGGTCGCGGATTTAAGAGAGATGCAACCGGTCATATCGTAGTGGGTACAGATAACTTGCCTATGTCGGCCGACAACGTATACCTGGGCAATCCTAATCCTAAATCTATCATCGGTTGGAATAACAGCATCAACATCCATGATTTCTCTATCGGCTTCCTGCTGGATGGAAAATTTGGGGGCAAAGTGCTGAGCGTTACAGAGGCCTTGCTGGACCAGATGGGCGTTAGCAAAAGAACAGGTGAAGCCCGTGATAATGGCGGTAAGGTAACCATCCCGAATGCCGTAGATCAAACGGGTAAGGCAGTTACCGCAGTAGTAGATGCAAAAGACTATTACAAAGCGATTGGAGGCAAAGGCCCTATTGCAGAAGCTTATATGTATGATGCCACTGCCATCCGCCTGAGAGAGTTTTCTGTGTCCTATACGCTGAAACTGGACAAGCTGGTAAAACAGATCCGCTTCAGTGCTATCGGTAATAACCTCTTCTTCCTTTATAATAAAGCACCATTTGATCCTGAGCAGGTAGCTGCCGTTAATCCTGGTGGTGTGGGCGTTGATGTATTTGGACTGCCTACCTATCGTAGTTATGGTTTCAGCATTAAAGCCACCTTGTAAAAGAGCAGATGTAATTGTTCTACCTAAAAATGAACTCACATGAAAATCACATTATATAAAAGCTGTTGCGTGATGATGACTGCGATGCTGTTATCCTCTTGTACAAAAAATTTCGAGTCACTGAATACCAACCCGGCAGGGATTACAGAAGATGTATTCAAGGCCGATTTCCAACAGATTATATTGCCGTTGCAGAATGCGCAGAAGTTTATTGTACCAGCTGCTTCCGGCGATTACCAGTTACAACAAAATCTGAATGCTGATATCTACAGCGGATTTATGATGTCGCCTACCCCTTTCAATGGCGGTATCAATAATACCAACTACTTCATGATGGATGGCTGGAATGGCGATATCCTCGATGTTGCGTATAACAAGGTGCTGCAGGTGCTCAGCGACTACCAGAAACTAACAGCTACCTACCAGGGCGTGGATTTCTCTTTTACCGATGCCATGGCCAAAACCATTAAGGTGCTGGCTTTACATCGTACGTCTGATGTATTCGGGCCTATCATCTACACAAAATTTGGAAAAGCAAATGCAGATCTCTCTGTAGATTATGACTCACAGAAAGATGCCTATACTGCTTTCTTTGCCGATCTTGATGCTGCGGCTAATTTGCTAAAACCTTTTACTACAGGCCAAAAGACGGTACTATCTGCCTTTACAAAAGCGGATATTATCTATGGTGGTAATGCGGGTAATTGGTTAAAGCTGGTAAATACCCTGCGTTTGAGGTTAGCGATAAGAATTATTTATGCAGATAAAGCCACCGCACAGGCACAGGGCGAAAAAGCCATGAATCCGGCTAATGGTGGGCTTATCACCGACAATGCTGCGAATGCCATCGTAGATTTCGGGCAACGTTCACCATTGGATGAAATCATCGGATGGGCGGATATCCGCACGGGGGCTCCTTTGACAAGTTACTTGCTAGGCTATAACGACCCACGCCTGACGCACATGGTGGCTCCTGCCACTGATCCTGCCGTAGCAGGAAAATATATCGGCATAAGAAATGGCGTTGCTATTGATGACAAATCCCGCTACTCCGGTTATTCCATACCATTGGCGAAAGCCGCTTCCGGCGATTATTTCGACCCCAAAGCAGGGAAAGGAAAACTGATGGGAGCAGCAGAAACCTGGTTCCTCATGGCCGAAGCCGCCCTCAATGGCTGGGCAGGTGCAGGCAATGCAGGTGATAATTATAACAAAGGTATTGCCATCTCTTTTGCAGAATGGGCCGCCGGATCATCTGCAGATTATGCGAACGACAATACCTTTACTGCAGCGCCTTATGTGGACCCCAAAGCGCAATCTGCCGGCGCTAATGATGTTCCGCTAAAGGACCCTTCTCTCAGCACCATCACCATCAAATGGGATGATGCTGGTACCTATGAACAAAAGTTAGAACGGTTAATCACACAAAAATGGATCGCTATCTATCCTGATGGAGAAGAAGCCTGGACAGAATTCAGAAGAACTGGTTACCCTAAATTGTTCCCCGTAGTAGTCAACAACAGTGGAGGCCTGATCAAAGGATTTATCCGCAGGCTGCCAATTCCGAGCAAGTATCAGTCGAATAACAAGCCTGGATATGATAGAGCAGTACAAACGCTCAATGGGCCAGACAATGGTGGAACAAAATTATGGTGGGATAGTAAGCCTTAATCGCATACCCCCTCGATTAATTCACCATAAAAACATCCTCGTTATGAGAATTCAGCACATTGCAATGGCGCTATCCATGATAACATTGGTAGCCCTGAACTCCTGTTCCAAAAATGAGAGCCAGCTGCAACCTCTCAACGGCAAGGCCGCCGCTGTGGTTAGCCCGCTCCTGACAAGCGCCCTGCCTGCCGCAGGCAAAAACAAAGTAGCGTATTATGCTTTCGACGCCACACCGGTAGGACAAGGCTACATGTCGCTACTCAATTTCACTGACAGCGCCAACATCGTCGTTGTATTTGAAGGTACCCTCTGGGAACTGGCAGATACCGTAAACTACAACAGCGGATGGATGGTCAACAGTATTTACAAGTACAAAAAGCAGGTCCTGGCCGACATCCAGACACTGCGCGCACGTGGCGTAAAAGTATTGATGAACGTAGATGATGCTGCCTCCTGGAGCACCACTACTCCTTTCACTACGTATAACGGCACCGCTTATACGTACACGCAGTTCGCATCCTTTATTAACACCTGCGTGAACACCGTAGGCCTCGATGGCATCTCTCTTGATGTTGAACATGGCGCTACGGATAATACCAATTACCGGAACCTGATCAAAGAACTGGGCAAATACTTCGGACCTAAATCTTCTGCCAGCACCTCCAAAATCTATACCGGTGCAGTATACTCCGGTGGCGCTCCTGGCCCTGCTTTCAGGGACACTTCTCTCGCCAACAAAATGAATTTTGTGATGGACATGGCCTATTTCAGCAACAACACTACCCGCTTCAATTACTGGGCTGCCACGCTGGGCAATGCCAAAGTAATGGATGGTATGTCGCGCGATTATAATACACAGGCCACGGCTGTTAGCTTCGCACAATGGCATCCTTCTCCTGATAAAGCAGGTATCATGGTGTTTGCCGGCAACGTAAATAAAACGTATACAGATGCTATCCTGAGCGCGCTTTAATCGTTGCTTTACAATGTTACCAGCGCATAACCATTGACCCTTCATACATAGCGGGTGACATACAACAAGGACGTCCCAGTGGTGGGGCGTCCTTTTTTTGTTTTTCATCTCAAAAAAAGTAATAAATAATGTCCCTATTGACAATAGTCGATCGTCATGGTAATAAATCTCAATATCATGCCCAAGAAGCAAGTATTACACCTTATCACCAGCGCCCGTGGAAACGCCTCCTATAGTAAAGGGCTCAGTACCGCCATCATAGCCCGTTTGCAGTCCCGGCAAGAAATCGGGACCATCGTAGAAAGAGACCTTACCGAGGCATTCCCCCCCTTCCTTCACAGTGACTTGATCGGCGCTTTTTATAAAGATCCATTGTCTGTCGATGAAACAGAACGACACCTGCTCCAATACGCAGACAGCGTGGTAAAGGATGTCTCCAATGCTGATATCCTCGTAATTGGCACTCCTATGTATAACCTGGGCATGTCTGCCCTATTAAAATCCTGGATTGATCAGCTGGTACGCTTTGGCGTCACTTATGGTTACGACGAAAACTGGGTTAGGAAATGTAAAATGAATGGCAAAAAAATATACCTGGCTATTGCCTCCGGCGGCAGGATGGCAGACTGGCCAGCTGATAACGAATTTATAGCGTCCCATATTAAAGCCGTGTTCAACGCCTATGTAGGGCTCACTGAAGTGCAGACCTTCAGGATAGAAGGCACTGTAGCCCCAGGTTTCCAGGCTGATTATGAAAAGATATTAGCGGGTTTATAACTGTTTGCTTCCATGCAAAAGTGCGCTGTGCTTACATCAGGTAGGGACAGCGCATTGCTGTATTAAATAATTTTAATCTTCCCTATTAATGAGAACCAACCGCACCCGACGAAGTTAATTTACGCTTTCAAATAATGGCAGGTACAGTATTTACGGAGTTTCTATCAAAACCATTAAGCATATCTTTCAGAAGCCACTGCCATCCAATCTATATTCTTTTGTTCACCTTCTAATAATTATTTTATGAAACAAATCATGCTCATCATCGCCTTAAGCCTTCTTATCACCGCACCAGGAAACGGCCATTCACTCTCTACATCTAATAAGATCTCAAAAAGTGCTGCTGTCAAACGCGCCACAATAGTAACAATTACGGTTAGCCTGATTACACCAGGTGTTCCATCTGTTACGGCCTGGGTAGAAAATCTCAACACGGGCCAAAAAGTAAACAGCACATTGAATGTTGCTGTTCCACCCACTGCTACTGCTAAACTAAGTGTGAGTGTGGGTGATGTTGTGAAAGCTTATATTCAAGTCCTGGGCGCATCCATTGGCACTACGCATACCGTTACTGGCGTGGACATTGCTAACGGCGGTTTTCATATGACAATCTAAATACTTGCCGGACCGGCTTTTTCCAGCAGGAGGATGCCGGTTCTCTTGCCTACCGTTGTACCCACTCATTCACCAGCTTACGGTAGGTTTCTCCAATGGGCAGATACGTACCATCGGTTAGTTGTATCTGGTTACCTTCAATTACTTTTATTTTATTGAGTGGAATGATATAAGAGCGATGGATACGTACAAACTGTTGCTGGGGAAGCTTTTCCAGGATATCCTTCATATTTTCCAGGACCATAATTTTTTCTGTTTCCGTATGAATACGGATATAATCTTTTAATCCTTCGATATAGACAATATCAGCGGCTGCAATCTTATAATGTTTGCGGTCTGCTTTTACAAAGAGGAAATCATCTGTGCTGGCTGCATTCCGCTGGAAGGTTTCCTGCCAACGAAAATATTTCTCTACTGCCTGATAAAAGCGGTTAAAGGTCACTGGCTTCAGTAAGAAGTCTATCACATGAAACTGATAAGCATCCAGCGCATATTGTGGATAGGCAGACGTTATGATAAAATTATGCTGACGATTAAATAATTGCATCAGCTCAATTCCCGTCAGCTGGGGCATTTGTATATCCAGGAAAACAAGGTCTATGGCCTCGCTCTTCAATATCTCCATAGCTCTGAACACATCGCTGTCTGCATACAAAACATTCAGCTCCGGCACCTTGGAGGCATAGTCTGCAATCAGCTTCACCGCAAATGGCTCATCGTCTAATATGATACAGTTGATCTTTTTCCTCATTTCAGGTTAATAGTTAATTCGGCAATGAATGTATTGTTATTATTGCTTACCTGGAGCCCATACCCTTGCGGATAGTGAATTTGCAGGCGTTTCTTCAAATTATCCAGGCCTATCCCTCCCAGTTTGTCTTTCTTCTGTGTGCCTATCTCATTTTCAATCCGGAATATCAATTCCGTTTTGCTCGCCCGCAACTGTATGTTGATAGGATTTTTCGTAGAGGCGACACCGTGCTTCAGGGCATTTTCCACTAATGGTGATAATATATACGGAGGTATCTCAATATACTCATCACTTATCTCACTGGAAAAATTCACAAAGCTTGTCTCTGCGTGCCGCAGCTCTTCCAGTTCTATATATGCTTTGATATATTCAATTTCCTCTGCCAGCCGGATCTTCTCCTTTTGAGATTCATATGTCGTAAAACGCATGATCTGACTAAGTTTTTCAATGGCAGGCAATGATTTCTCCGACTGAAAATAAACCATGGAATAAATATTATTTAGGGTATTAAATACAAAATGCGGATTAATCTGGGCTTTCAGAAATTTGATTTCTGTGTTCTTATTTTCTTCCAGGATCACCCGGTTGTATTCCAGCAGTCGCACTACATAGATTCCCAGCCAGAGGAAAGAACTCAGGATAATTGGCATACTGCTGTATTGCAGGTTATCAAGCATATAGTTGAAAAACGCCGGGTTAGTATAGTTGATTCGGTTAAACAAGAAGCCTGTGATTACCTGTTCCGTCAGCCAGCGCAGACCTGTGAAGAACAGATAGGATGTCAGGATGCCCGCTCCCAGCCTACCCCAGCTAAAGCTCTGAAATACCCGTTTCATCACGATGAGGTAATGAAAATAGAAGGTCAATATAAATACCACCAGATAGGTAGCGTAAAAGAGGTCAGGCAGTATAAACTTGGCCTGTATAGGGTTTTTCACAAAGGTAAAATAGGCCGCCAGCAGCCAGAACAGGCAGTGGATCATGGCTTCTTTCTTCTTTGTTAAAGTACCCCGGTATATCATACGTTTATTTTTTTTACAAAGCTATTCATTTCCAAATAGATGGAAAACCGGGTTCGTAGAAAAACGGGCGGGGTTTGTCGATAAAAGTGGTAGAAGGCATTAATTCCCCTGAGTTTTGTGTCCTACTTAATTCGCAACTCATGAAACAAACGATCCTGTTACTGCTGGCATTGGCTACTTATTCTTATACATACGCGCAGCAAGCTGCTGGCGCTGATTCTACACTCCCTTCCAAAATCACTGAGCTGAAAGGCATTACTATTTCTTCCCGGAAAAAAATGATAGAACAAAAAGTGGACAGGATGGTATTTCATGTAGAAAATGCTATCATGCCCGCCGGCGGCAACGCCATGGATGCACTGAAAGCCACTCCAGGCATAAGGGTACAGCAGGATAACATCGCTGTAATCGGTAAGGGTGAGGTATTGGTGATGATAGATGACCGTTTGCAACGCATGTCCCAGGAAGATCTGGTCATCTTCCTGAAATCTATTCCAGCTGATAATATCAAAAGTATTGAAGTCATTACCACTCCACCAGCTAAATATGAGGCTGAAGGTAATAATGGCCTGATAAATATTAAATTAAAAAAGGCCAGGGCCAATTCATGGAATGCCAGCATCGGAGCTGCTTACATCCAGAAAACCTATAGTGGTAGCAGCTTACAGGGGGTATTCGATTATAATCATAATAAACTTGCCTTACAGGCGTCATTGAATAACGGTAGCCAGCAACTGCTTACCAACAGCACCGCGGAGATTTTTTATCCTAAAGAATTATGGCAGCAGGTCGTTAAAACAAAATCTACCAACCACGCTACCAGCGCCAGTTTGGGAATCGATTATAAAATAAATAAACAGTGGAGCAGCGGTTTCAAATATCTAGGCAGTTTTACTAATCGCCAGTCTGCCAATCAACCACTTACCACTCGTTTGACAGATACTAACGTCAACGGATATATTGCCACGGATGCTAATGCCAACAGTAAGCCTACTATGCATGCACTTAACTGGCATCAGGCCTTCACACCGGATTCCAGCGGAAAACTTTTCAGCGCAGATGTGGACTATTTCAGTTATAATAAACAGGATAACCGTTTCTATTCCGGTAACGAATTAGACCCTAACAAAGGAATTATTCCAGGCAGTTTCTTTGCGGCCAATAATGCCAATGTCAACAAGATGCAAAACTTTTCCATCAAAACAGATGCAGAGCTGCCTTACAAATGGGCCAATATCAGCTTTGGTGGCAAGTTTTCCTATACCAATACCAACAATGACCTGGTGGTATACGATCATCATAACAGCAGCCCGATTTTAGATAAAGATCAGTCCAATGTTTTTAATTATAAAGAATACAATCAAGCTGTTTATTTTTCTGCCAGCAAAAAAATAAACAGCCAATGGGAAACCCAGGCAGGGCTAAGAGCGGAAGCCACTCAAACCAGCGGCTACTCCCAAAACCTGGACCAAACCAATACCAACCATTATATTCAACTATTTCCTACTGCTTATATTACTTATCAACCAAATGATGCGCATACCTTTTCAGTGAATTATAGTCGCCGTATACGTCGTCCCGACTTCGACTACCTGAATCCTTTTGTGATGCGCAGCAGCCCTTATTTCTATTCCGCCGGTAATCCGTTCCTGCAACCTTCCTATATCAACAACCTCGAGTTTTCGTATATGTTGCAGCAACGCTGGACTGTCAACGTGTATCATTCCGCGGTCAGCAATTTCAGCCAGGAACTTTCGCTCATTGATAGCAGCAACAACGTAACAAGGCAAACGCCGCTAAACTATGCAAACACCAGCCAGACAGGCATTTCCAGCTATTATAATTTTAACAGATGGAGTTGGTGGAGCAGCTATACCGGTTTCAATGTAAATTATCAGCGTGTGAATTCAAAGATTAGCAGCATTGCTTCCATTGATGGATATAACGGGTATATCTATACGAATAATGATTTCACCTTAAACAAATCCAAAACCGTTTTCTTCAGTCTGAACTATGCATTGCAGCTGCCTGGCCGCTACCAGATCTTCCAGATTGGCACGCTCAACATACTGGATGTTTCTATGAAATTCCTGGTAGCTAAGAAAAAGCTGGCTATCACCGTCACCGGCGAAGACCTGCTCAACGCGCAAAAGCCGCTGATAGCCTACTATTCCAATGGCATAAAGAATACAGTGCGCAGCTATGGCGATACCAGAGGTTTCCGGGTAGCTTTAACCTATAAGCTGGGTAATAATATCCTCCAGTTTAAACAGAGAAATTTCGGTAACGAGGAAGAAAGAAGCAGAGCGAATTAATGATATGCTTTTGTCCGCTATCAGCTGGAGCACCTGTAATAACAGGCATTCCAGCTGATTGTCTTTATAAAAATAAAATTAAATTTAAGAGAAGAAGATGGATGTAAATAGGAGAACAAGACAGATTATCCTATATTTACCAATACCATATCTTAACCATCTCGCCCCAACGAAAGGGCATTGAAAAACCATGAACAGAAAAATCAAAGCTGACCTTTTCCGCTACGGCGGATTATCAGGCACCAAAGGATTCATCAAAGGCCTGCGCATTCCGGGTTTCAGGTACATGTACGTCATGCGGAAAGCTGCTGAAGGCAATAAATTCTCTCCGAAAAGATTATTCTTTAGTATGCTGAGAAAAAAGTATTCCTACAAATTCGGCATACAAATCCCCGCTGCCACACAGATCGGTGAAGGCTTTTATATAGGGCATTTCGGCACCATCGTTATCAATGAAAAAGCTACTATCGGCAAAAACTGCAACATCGCACACAACGTTACTATTGGCCAGGCCAACAGAGGTAAGCTGAAAGGCTTCCCAACCATTGGTGATAATGTATGGATAGGCACCGGCGCCGTGATTGTAGGAAATATAAATATAGGCTCCAATGTACTGATCGCTCCTAATGCATATGTCAATGTAGATGTTCCTGAATATTCGCTGGTCATGGGTAATCCTTGTAAGGTAGTGCCCAAAGACAACCCCTGCGAAGGATATATCAATAACATATTAAATTAAAACACACTGCTTGCCGTCAAAAAATGAGCCGTATAACAAAGTAAATTTGAGCTATACAACAAAGCAGATTTTTTGTTTCTACCTGAACTTTGTACCTGTAAAAACAAAAGAATATGAAAAGTATAGATAAAGGTTACATCAACGGCGAGTTTGTAACATTACATGGCACACAGGTTTTTGATTTGATCAGCCCTACCGATCATCAGCTGATCGGACAGGTGACACTAGGCGATGAAACAGATGTTGAGCGGGCAGTAACTGCCGCTAAGGCAGCATTTAAATCATTCCGTAAATCAACGATAGCAGAACGTATCCAGCTACTCCAGCAGCTCAAGGAAGCTGTCAGCAAAAATACAACGGAGCTGACAGAGGTAATGATACAGGAATATGGCGGCACGCGCCAGTTCTGTACCATGAGCACCATGATGTCGCTCTCTAATTTCGATAGCCTGATCGAAACGCTGCAACATTTCGAATTTGAGCGCAAAGCAGGCAATACACTCGTACAAATGACTCCTGTTGGCGTAGTGGGTATTATTACACCGTGGAACGCCAGCAATGGTTTTATTTGCAGTAAGCTGGCTACCGCCATCGCGGCAGGTTGCACAGTGGTGGTGAAACCCAGTGAAATGAGCGCACTGCAAACACAAGTACTCACTGCCATTATCCATGAAGCAGGACTACCAAAAGGTTTGTTTAACGTTGTAAACGGACTAGGCAATGTTGTTGGCACCGCCATTACCACACATCCTGATATCGCTAAGATCTCCTTTACTGGTTCTACTATTACTGGTAAACAAATCGCTAAAACAGCGGTAGATACTATCAAACGTGTAACACTGGAACTGGGTGGTAAATCTCCTAACATCATCCTGGAGGATGCCGACTTCGAAAAGGCCATTCCACAGGCTGTCTTTGGCGCTTATATGAACAGCGGCCAGGCTTGCGTAGCCCCTACCCGACTGCTCGTACCAAAAGCAAAACTGGATATTGTGAACCAATTAGCCAAGGCCGCTGCTGAAAACGTAGTAGTGGGTAATCCCACCAATGATGCTACCAACGTAGGTCCTATGGTTTCTGAAAAGCAGTACGAACGTGTACAGAACTATATTAAAATCGGCATGGAAGAAGGCGCTACACTACTAACCGGAGGCCCTGGCAAACCAGCAGGACTCGAAAATGGCAACTTCGTAAAAGCTACCATTTTCACCAATGTTTCCAATGATATGCGTATTGCCAGAGAAGAAATTTTTGGACCGGTACTCTCTATCATTCCTTATGAAAACGAAGATGACGCCATCGCCATCGCCAACAACACCACTTACGGTCTGGCAGCCTACGTTACCTCTGCGGATGAAAGTCGAGCTGTAAAAGTGGCCGCACAAATTGAAGCAGGAAGGGTTTGCGTGAACGGTTTCAAACATGATCCACAGGCGCCTTTCGGCGGTTTCAAACAATCCGGTCTGGGTAGGGAATTCGGCGCCTTCGGCCTCGAAGAATACCTGGAACCTAAATCTATACTGGTTTAGAAATCCCGTAGAGAGGCGCGTTCGGCGCTTTTCTCGCAAAGCAACATAAGAAGCAAAGCAGCAAAGACCTGTGTTATGCTGTTTGTACTTTATTAGTTCAGCTATACTTTATTATAACATCTTTACCAATTAAAGGGTCTATTTTTGGTAAACCATAGAATGCAGACCTTTGCTGCTTTGCTTCTTACGATGCTTTGCGTGCCCGCAGGAGGCGGAACAAAAAGCGCCGCAGGCACTAATCTGAAATAAAAAACATATGGCTGACAACAATCAATATATCAACTACTCCTGTCATTTCAACGCATTCCGCGAAGGTGAACAATTTGTACAGCACCAGAGCCTGTCCATGGTCATATCAGGAGAAATGGAACTGAACGATGGTACAGAACGTAAGATATTACATAAGGGAGATGTATATCTGGCAAGAAAAAATCATCTGCTTAAATTCATAAAAAAACCGCTTGAACAGGAAGAGTACAAGTCGTTGTCTATCTGGTTTAGCGATGAGTTGCTCCAACAAGCCCGTGACCAGGAAGATTACGTACTGGAAGAAAAGCTGCAAACACCTGCATACATTGACTTATCAGGAGCGCAGCACCTGCGTTTTTTTATGGAGTCATTACTTCAGTACAAAGATCTGCTGGAAAACAAAGCGCCAGAACTGTTGCAGATAAAACAGAAAGAAGCGTTGATGTTATTATTTGCTTATGATAAAAATCTGAAAAGAGTATTATTTGATTTTACAGACCCACATAAAATCAATCTGGAAGAGTTTATGCAGCAGAATTATCATTTCAATGTAAAGCTGGAACGCTTCGCGTATCTTACTGGGCGTAGCCTGGCTACTTTCAAGCGCGACTTCCAAAAGATCTTCAATACCTCGCCGCGTAGCTGGTTACAGCATCGCCGCTTGCAGGAGGCCTATTTTCTCATCACCAAAAAACAGCAACGCCCGAATGATTTTTATCTGGATCTTGGGTTTGAAGATTTATCACATTTCTCTTATGCCTTCAAAAAACAATATGGGCATAGTCCTACGGAATTGCTTAAAAGCTAGGCTGGCAAGCAGCGGCACTGCTATGCTGCATTAGGTTCCTGACCAGCCATACGATCGCTGAGCCTGGCGGCGTGCTCCATACCCCATTTGTCAATGGAATTGAGAATAGGCAAGAAACTTTCGCCGAATGGGGTTAGTCTATATTCGCTTTTCTTCGGGTAAACATCTGCCGTAAACTTATCTACAAGACCATATTGCAACATTTCTGCGAGTTGCATTTCTATTACTCTTGCAGAGGCATCAGGAATAAAGCGGGCTATTTCACTTGGGCGGGAAATGCCCTTGGCTACTGCATCCAGGACACATAGTTTCCACTTACCTCCTAACGCTTTCATCGCCATAAAGATGCCACATTCCTGGTCAATTTCAATTTTTCGTGTATACATACAGTTTAGGTTAGCATTAAAGGTACGATATCCTATTTAATGCCATTTCAAATCATACCGAATCTTTTTTCGGTTATTGTCTGGTTAACGGTATAGCAGGACATTTGTGCAGACAAAAACCGATTGGCTATGCAAAAAGAAATGACTCTTAAGAAACCGTTCAAATTCAGCTTTACCGATATTATCCCATTACTTATATGGATTAGCGTATTTTTCATGGCCTGGCTGTTTATGCATCCTGCAGATCCATACCTTGCTATGACGCGGGAAGCGCTGGGCCGGTATTTCCCGGTGCGCTACTTCCTTATTGCGCATATTACCAGTGGTGGCGGAGCATTGCTCAGCGGCATTGTACAGTTCTGGCCTAAACTAAGGAACTATAGTCCTCTGCTGCACAGAGGCGTAGGTTATATTTATTTGCTGGCAGTATTAGTAAGTAGCATCTGTGCGCTGGTATTGGCTTCTACAGCGGCTTACGCCCTAAGTTGGGCCTATGCGTTCACGTTGCAGGTATGGGCCGCGGTGTGGATCAGCGCTACATTTATCGCCTTCTGGACGGCTATCAGGAAACAGTTTAAACTACACAAAGAGTGGATGATCAGAAGTTATATCGTCACTATTGCCTTCCTGATATCAGGATTTGCAAACAGGTTGCCTGTCATGCAGCAGCTGGGTACCTTTGCAGAAGTAAGTGTTCCTTTGTTTTGGATGGGATGGGCGATACCGTTATATACCTATGAAATTATCCGCAGTAGCGGTTTTAAGAAGAAGACCAGCGCGAGATAAAACGATTGCTGTTCTGTTTTTTTTCAAGATATAGACAAAATATAGGCCACCAGCAGGAAAGGATACTCATCAAGGCAGGCCACTGTGGCTCAATAAGGAAGAGATGCATCACTGCATCTCTTCCTTATAATTATTAGAAAATATAATTCGTACTAAGGAAATCGCTGCTATGCTCTTTCAAAATATCTTCCAGCAATTGTTTATTGGTATCATTCATTTTAGTAGCTACCAATGAACGGATGGAGAAAGAACGAAGTGCATCGTGTACTGATAAAGTCCCTTCTGCACTGTCTTTGCGGCCTGTGAACGGAAATACATCCGGTCCACGCTGACATTGACAATTGATATTTACCCTACTCACCTGGTTAACCAGCGGATCGATGAGGGCCGCTACTTCTTCCGGATCATTACTGAAGATGCTCACCTGTTGTCCATGTGGTGATTCTATCAGGTACGCGATCGTTTCTTCCACATCGTCGTAAGGTACAATAGGGATCACCGGGCCAAACTGTTCTTCTCTGTAAAGTTTCATTTTGTCATTTACAGGATATACAACTGCCGGGAATACAAATGATTCGGCGGTAGCACCACCATTTTCATTTACGATCCTTGCACCATATTTAATGGCGTCGTCCAGCACTTCGCGGATATATGCCGGTTTGCCAGGTTCCGCCACTGGCGTCAGTTGTACACCTTTTTCCCAAGGCATACCATATTTCATTTTGCCAATAGCCTCGCTGAGTCGGGCGTTAAATTCATCGGCAACAGCGCGGTGCACGAAAAGGATTTTGATGGCCGTACAACGTTGACCATTATACGATAATGCACCGAGGATACACTCGTTCACCGCTACTTGTATATCTGCATTTTCAGTGATGATAGCGGCGTTTTTAGCATCCAGACTCAATACTGCGCGCAGGCGGTTTAATTTAGGATGATGTTTACGCAGGTCGTTGGCTACTTTGCTGCTACCAATAAAGGCCAGCACGTTGATTTTGCCGGTGGCCATGATACCAGGTATCACTGCGGCGCCACGGCCATAGATCGTATTTACAACTCCTTTAGGGAATGATTCCATAAAGGCGCGCAGCAAAGGATAATGCAATAAGGTGCCGTGTTTCGGTGGTTTGAAAAGGATGGTATTACCCATCAGCAATGCTGGTATCAAGGTAGTGAAGGTTTCATTCAACGGATAGTTGAATGGGCCCATACAAAGCACCACTCCCAGCGGAGAGCGACGGATCTGTGCAATAGTGCCTTCTCTGATCTCAAAGCGGGAAGAACTACGGTCTATCTCTTTCAGCGCATCTATGGTGGCATTTATGTATTCGATGGTACGGTCAAATTCCTTGATAGAGTCTGCATAGGATTTTCCAATCTCCCACATGATTAATTTAACAATCAGCGTACGTTGCTCGGTCATCTTTCGTGCAAAAACCGATAAACAGTCGATACGATCGTCCAGACGCATGGTAGGCCATTCGCCACGGCCGTTGTCATATGCCGCCAGGGCTGCATCCAGCGCTTCAAAGGCTTCCTTTTCGGTACCCAGCGGGTAAGTGCCTATCAGCTTGCGCTGCAAGCCCGCAGCGCCAGGGATGTTAATCGGAGAATATACTTCACTCACCGGGCCATCCCATTGCCTCATTTCACCATTTACCAGGTACTCACGCTGATGGATCTCTGAAATCCGGAACTCCTCCGGTATCTCCTGCTCCTCAACAAAAAGTTGCTTTAGGTCATCTTGAAAACTCATGTGATTAAATTTATTGTACAAAGTACACAAAATGTTTTATTAACAAAATAGAATATATCGATAGGCCAATAGAGAAGATATTTGACTAGCAGATCACTACCACAGAAAATTCCCGTTTATCAAAATTATTGTCCGCTTTTATTTCAGGGTTTTTATCATAATGATCCTACATTTGCGCCATCAATTACGTTTACACCCATCAGCATTATCTTTACAAGTAGTAAGGAGTCATCATTAAACTGGTAGCAATACTTAGCTAGTCATGCGGAAACTATTAATAACAGCGCTTTTTATGATAGTCTGGCTTTGCCAGCTGTCAGGCCGTTATTTTGTGCTGCTCGACTACTACCTCAACCAGGATTATATTGCCAGCAATCTTTGCGAAAACAGGAACAAGCCGCAAATGCATTGTAATGGTAAATGTCATCTTGCAAAAAAAATGCATGAAGAGGAACGTAAAGACCAGGAAAATCCTGAACGCAGACTGGAAAATAAGCTGGAATACTGTATGGTATTGCCTTCCGACTTCCACCTGCAACCTGCCATTAACATCCATCCAGATATACCATATCATCCGCAATCAATAGGCTTCCCCATAGATCAGCCTTCCGCTGTATTCCGCCCTCCTATTGCTTAAGCAGCTTCCTATATTATTTCATCTTTTGCAGATAATCTACTGCAAACATTTACCTGTGCTGTATTTCAGCGCATACTAAACGCATACAATCTATTTACAAACTATTGAAATCTGCATGCAACTGCAGATAAGGGCTTGCTATTGCCTTTACTATTCAACATTACCTCTCATGAAACATATCAATAAATTTGCCTCGATTGCCTTATTCGCCCTCTTCGCTTTAAGCGCCTGCAGTAAAGATGATGCACCTGCGCCATCCAGCAGCAGCACAAAAGCTACGCTTTCCATCCAGTTTGATAATATTGTGGGAGATAAAAATCTACAGTTAAACACCGGCATTTATACCAACGCTGCAGGAGAACAGTTTAAAATCGATTTTCTAAAATACTATATCACCAATATTAAGGTTACCAATAAGAGCGGTGTTGAATTCGTGGTGCCTAAAGACAGCAGCTACTTCCTGGTGTCAGAGGCAGATGGCGCTTCTCAATTTGTAAAAGTACGCGTGCCCGAGGGTGAGTATACCAGCCTTAGCTTCGTGTTAGGCGTGGATAGCCTTAGCAGTGTAATGGATGTTTCCAAAAGGACCGGCGTACTGGACCCTTCTGGTGGCATGGATCAGGGTATGTATTGGGAATGGAATATGGGATATATTTTCTTTAAGATGGAGGGCACTTCAGCGGCCGCTCCGGCAGATCCCAGCGGACAACGCAAATTCCGTTATCATATCGGTGGCTTCGGTGGTTACAGCGCACCTACCATTAATAACATCAAAACAATCCGTGTAGACCTCACGCAAGCAGGTGCCGCAAAAGTGCGCCAGGGCCGGGAAGCCAACGTACATCTTATGGTAGACATCCTGAAAGTATTCAATGGCGCTACCAATGTTAGTATAGCTACCAACCCTACGGTGATGTTCTCCAACTTCAGCACGCTTGTAGCAAACAACTATTCCAATATGTTCCACCACGATCATACAGAAAACTAAACCTTTTGCTGATGAACAGAACTTATTGGTACATGAGCTTATTGGTTTTACTGATATGGTCATGTAGTCGCGATAAAGCTGCCACGCCCTCCTTTCAGGGTTTCGTACAGCCGTCAGGGTTTCCTGCACCAGTTTATCCTCTGGCGGCTAATCCGGTGACCCTGGCGGGGTTTGAGTTAGGTCGCAAATTATTTTATGAGCCGAGACTCTCCCGCAACAATACTATTTCCTGTGGCTCCTGTCACCTGCAAACATCTGCCTTCACACATCATGGACATGATATCAGCCATGGCATTGAAGATCGGCTGGGTAGCCGCAATGCGCCGCCCATCATGAACCTGGCATGGAATACCACCTTTATGTGGGATGGTGGCATCTTTGACCTGGACCTTCAGCCAGTGGCACCTATCAGCAATTTTGTGGAGATGGACGAAACAGTGAGCAATGTGCTTGAAAAGCTGAGAAACACCGCTCCTTACCCGGAGCTCTTCAGGAAAGCCTTTGGCAGCAAGGATATCACCACGGCAACCATGATGAAAGCCATGTCACAGTTCATGATCATGGTTATCAGTGACCAGTCTAAATACGATAGCGTGAAACGAGGCCAGGCCAGCTTCACTCCCGATGAAAACAGCGGCTATGTTGTATTTCAGCAACACTGCAATGCATGTCATCGCGAGCCACTGTTTACGGATCAGTCGTTTCGCAACAACGGCATCGGCCCCGGTCCTAACAACGACTCCGGCCGCTTTGCCATTACGCTGCAACCCGCGGATATGTACGCGTTTAAAGTACCGAGCCTGCGCAACCTTGCCTACACGGCTCCGTATATGCATGATGGCAGGTTCTACTCTTTGCAGGGTGTACTCACGCATTACACTTCAGAAGTAACGGACATGCCTACACTAGACCCGCTATTAAAAACCAGCGGCAAGCCAGGTATAGCGCTATCGGCCACAGAACAACAGCAGCTGCTGGCATTCCTGAATACTTTAAACGATAAAAAATTCATTACAGATAAACGTTTCTCCCAGGAAACGCCCTAATCTGTTCAAATAATAGTTGCATGAAAAAAATAATTGTACTATTGACTATTATACTCAGCATCTCCTACGAGTTGCGCGCCTGTGATATCTGCGGCTGCGGCGTAGGAAGCTATTACATAGGCCTGTTACCCGATTTCAAAAAACGTTTTATAGGGTTAAGGTATCAGTATAAAACCCTTACTTCTCATCTGGGGCCTGGCGGCACCACCTCTTACCTTACCACAGCAGAAACCTATCAAACAGCAGAGCTTTGGGGTGGTTGGAATATTGGCAAAAAATTCCGCATCATAGGGTTTGTTCCAGTTAATTTCAACAGCCGCGAAAACCAAGGTGAAACCCTTCACCGATCAGGCCTTGGCGATATTGCAGCCGTTGGCTACTACCAGCTGTTCGACAAACAACAGACCCTCGGAAATAAACTACTGGTACAGTCGCTATGGTTGGGCGCAGGTTTTAAACTGCCCACCGGAAAATACGAACCGGCGGAACATAAAGAAAATGAAGATATGCCCAATAACTTCCAGTTGGGTACCGCCAGCACGGATTTTACACTCAATGCAATGTACGATGTGCGACTGATGGACTTCGGCGTTAATGCTAACGTGAGTTATAAAATCAATACTAACAATAAATATGATTATCAATATGGCAATAAATTCACGGCAAACCTCCTGGCATACTACAAAATCAAACTAACGAAGCTTGTCACCATTGCGCCCAATGCCGGTATATTATATGAAACAGCCGCAAAGGACAAGGAAAACAAAAAATATAGCGTAGATAACTCCGGCGGCTATACGCTGATGGGCACCACTGGCCTGGAAGCCACCATGGGCAATATTTCCATGGGTGCTAACTTCCAGCCGGTCATCTTCCAACAGCTGGCAGACAAAAGGATAAAAGCCGGTAACAGAGCCATGGTGCATATTAGTTATCTCTTTTGATCGTGAACATGCTTACAAAAACAAAAGAAATTACTACCTGTATGCTGCCAGCGGCCACCGAGCATTTCTGGGTAAGCGATTTCAATCGTCTACCTGAAAACCAGCTACTGTCGGGCAAACCGGCAAAGCTTAGCTTCTATTTATTGCTATTGGTGCAAAAAGGAAAAGCTAAAGTAGTTGTGGATGGTCATGAGATATCAGTTACAAAGCCGGCAGTTGTATGTGCAAGGCCTGGCAATATTTTCCAGCTGCAACTACCGCCGCATGCAAAAGGGCAATTATTATGTTTTGCGGAAGATTTTTTTTCTGTCAGATATAACAATAATGTCCTGTCCGGATTTAGTTTTCTGGAGAGAGAAAATGGTTGTCATCTGCTGTTAACAACAGCGCAGTACAGCTCATGGAAAGTATTGCTGGACCTCATGAAGCGGGAGTTTCAACTGCATCAGAAAAATGCGGACAGCATACTTCGCTCCTATCTGAATATTTTGCTCTGTCAGCTGGATCGTGAGCTATCACAAGAAACGCCTGTTATAAAGCGGAATATCAGAGATGAAAAGATCAGGCAGTTCAAAGCGATGCTGGATATACATTTCACGATGCATAAAACGCCTTCATTTTATGCAGCAGGATTAAATATCACCACCAACTACCTGAACAAACTATGCCAGCAACAGGAAGGTTTATCCAGTGGCGCCATGATACGGAAAAGGATCACAATCGAGGCCCAGCGGCTACTTCACTATACGGCGTTACCTATAGCGGATATTGCACGGGAGCTTGCGTTTGAGCATGTATCTTATTTCATTACATTTTTTAAAAAGAATACTGGCGTGACGCCGGAGCATTATCGTAAAAATCATTAGTCTGGTTATGTCTAAATATTCAGCAGAAGAAAAAGTTGCCATCCGGGTGAAGTTAAGAGCCCAAACCGGCATCACAATTACATCCACGCCAAAGGTGATTAAAATGAATCTTAATTAAAAATACCTTGTATGATAAAAGATACCAATGATGTATTAAGAAGAAATGAGCGCAAATTCAATCGTAGCAGGAGAATGATAAAACTGTCGCTGTTACTGGTACTGCTGCTCATGGTGGGGTTACAATACCATCACCTGTTGGAGCTATTGCGGGCGATATAGTAAGCGTCCGAAAATAGCAACAGGGAACGCAGTAATACTACAGTAAGAATAAAAGGATTCATTTCATCTAACCGGCTGTTTTTATCAGTGGGCATGTATTATTTTGTCTGTATAATCTTAACCCAAACTCCTTTTAGAATGAAAAAAATAATCTTCCTTCTCTTATTGGTAGTTGCTTCTGTGACGGTAAAAGCACAGGCACAGTTTTTCTGTAAGAAATACATACAGACATCTGTTGACTCCTGGAACATTGCAGTAAACAAAGATCCAAGCTGGGCATCCAAAGGCCCCATTCAGATCAGAATTACCACTTATTACTCTTCCGGCGGTTCCACTATCGGTAGCTGGCAACCCTTCTATAGCGGGCAGGTAGTAGCGTCCAGCGGACTTGGAAGTACTGCAGTCATTGAAATAAGGATACTGAATTTATTGACAGGCGCTGTTATTTCTCAGTTTGAGGTAACTACCACTTGCTAATAAATGCTATGAGCAGGCAGCCACTATTTAGCCTGGACTGCCTGTTCATTTCATCAGTAATCAAGTATAACTACATATAGCCATTACCGATATAAGTTCAAAAACATACGGTTCATTCCACGTAGTTCTTCACGAAAAAAAGGTGCTTCCAGTTTGGTTTTGCTATGAAATTTAAACCCTGATTTTTCGTATACGGCAATCGCCGATTCATTAGTGTCTATCACGCAAAGGAATAAAATCTGCTTCCCCGACTCTCTGGTGTCGGCAATGAGATGGGCAAGTGCAAAACTTCCAAGGCCATAGCCTTTAAACTGAGGGAGTACATATATTTTCTCTAGCTCGCAACCTGCTTCTGGTGGCTGTCCTGGAAGATTGGACCAGCGGTTTACCTTCATAAAGCCTGCAATATTGCTATCATGAACAATAAAAAAGTAATCGATCCATTTATTTTGCAGGTCGCCGATTAACCTGGTTTCGCTGAATTCCTTTTCCAGGTATAGTTCCAGGCCATTCGCTGTCCAGTGAGCATGAAAATTGGCGGTGTAGGCTTGATGGCATATTTGCTGTAAAGCATGAAGGTCCTGAGGTCTGGCTTTTCTGAGTTCCATAAGTGGTCGATTAACGCTAAAATAGCTATTTTGTACAAACAACGAAAGTCAATTATAGGCAGTTTAACGCCATTTTATCCCTGATTCCAGCTATATACAGCCATTCGTAAAGTAGTACCTTCGCATAGTAAAAGCCGTAATCCACGGATGCCAGGAAGTAAATAAAGCCATCAGCAGGAAGTCATGAACAAAAATTCTGAATACGAAAAAATGCCCAAGAGTCTGAAGGGACTTAATTTATCTGAGCGGAGTCAGCATGACCTGAATAAATTAAAATGGGTGGTGACCGAGAAAATTCACGGTGCCAATTTCAGCTTTGTATATGAAAACCATCGCTTGCTATACGCCAAGCGAAAGGACTACCTCCAGTGGACAGACGATTTCTTTGGATTCCAGCTGGTAGTTGCCAGGCTGGAAGAGCGGATCATCAGGCTGTTTGAACAGTTATCACAAGATATGCCAGCGGACCGTTATATTATTTACGGCGAATTGTTTGGCGGAGAATACCCTCATCCTGAAGTGGCCGCTGAGCCGCAGTTCCAGGCAATCCAGACAGGCGTATATTACAGTCCGGCGGTGGATTTCTGTGCTTTTGACATTGCGATGGAACATGATGGTGACGACACGAAGCAGTATTTGGATTATGCCCGGTCAGTAAGTTATTTTGAGCAGTATGACATCTTTCATGCGAAAATCCTGTTTAGCGGTAAGCTGAATGAAGTATTGAATTTCAATACAAGGATAAACTCCGGCGTGCCGGCACAGTTGCAGTTGCCGGCGCTGGACAACAACCTTATTGAAGGCATTGTGGTGAAGCCTTTGCAGCATGTGGGCCTAACGGAGCTGGATATACGACCTATCATCAAAATTAAGAACCCTGAGTTTGATGAGGAGAAAAAATTCCATGAGGCGGAGAAATGGTCGCTGATACCGGAAATTACGTCCAGGGCGGAAAAGCTATCATTTTTGGTGGAAGAAATGAGTAATTACCTAACGGAAAACCGGCTGAATAGCGTATTATCTAAAACTGGGAGGCTGGATACCAGCAATGCTGGCCGTATGCAGGAGATCAGCAATGAATTTCAGGAAGATGTTTATGTAGATTTCAATCTGGACAACGGCCATATCCTGGATGAGTTGAGCGAGTCGGAAACCCAATGGATCAGAGACCGTATAATGATGCGTATTACGGCATTTATAAACGGGTACGTTTAACTGATATCAATACCATCATAATCGAATTTATACTGATTATTTTGAAAGTCAGTAGCGAAAATATAATTGTGAGCTAACCAAAATGCCTCTTTCCCATCAACGGTAGTGAAGATATCCGCGCCGGATCGCTGCCACACGATGTTTCCATGATGATCTATGCGGGATATTTCCAGCTCTCCGTGGACAATATAATCCTCTCTATACCTAAATACCTGGAAACATAGTGCAGTATCAGCTTTGACGCGCCATACCAGATCCAGTCCTGGTATGGCCAGGCAAAACAATGTATCGGCGAGACATAATATCAGTCTTGCCTCCTCCACGATAGCAGGAACAGTACTTGCTGAAATAGAAACGCCTTCAGCAGCCACCAAGGCACTACTTATCATGTTATCAGCCTCCATAACGAATATGCCTAGCTGTGCACATTGATAATCCGGTGGGTTCGGAAGGTAAACTTTGCTGTATTGCACGATGTTATCTGCAGAACCAGGAATAAAAGCATCATCATTGGTAAGCACTACCGTGTATCTTCCAGCTGTAATTTTCATGCGTATTCTCTAAAATATGCTGGCAAAATTATCTGTTAAAATTTATATTTTTAGGGAGAAATAAAAATCAAGATAACTCCCCATGCATGAGCATCTCATTAAGCAAATCTCCTATTTTATACAATTATCAGCAGAAGAAAAAGAATGGATAACAGAGAAATTTGTTCCCCGTGAGTATAAAAAAGGGGATTATTTCCTGAGGGAAGGTCAGGTTTGCCGTGAAATAGGCTTTATTTATAGCGGCTTGGTGCGATATGTTGTCATTAAAGAAAACGGTGAAGAAATGACCGTAGATTTTGATAAGGAAATGTTTTACACAGGAAACTATGCCAGCCTGCTGGACAAATCACCTTCCGGCACCAGCATTCAATGTATAGAGCCCACTACCTTATTGGTTATTTCGTATGATGATTTACAGGATTTTTATACGCACATTGCGGAGGGGCAGAAATTTGGGCGTATGATCTGCGAGGTGCTATATGTTAAAGCAATTAAGAAAGTCCATTCATTGTATAGCAAACAGCCAGAACAGCGATATCTGCATTTCCTGGATACTTATGCGGACCTGGTACCCAGGCTGCCTCAATATTACATCTCTTCTTTTGTGGGTGTACAGCCACCATCGCTAAGCCGGATCAGAAAAAGACTGTCGAAATAAATTTATTAACCTGGGTTAACGAACAGGGAATTGCCACTTCATAGCTTTGTATTGTCATCAACGAAAACAAAAAACATAAAATATACAAGCTATGAAAACAATTTCTCAGAAAACTGCCTGGTTCTTATCCCTTACCACAGGTTTATTACTGATGTTCGTCGGAATCAGGTTTTTTATTATACCAGCGCAGGCAGAAGCAGCCTTCGGCATTCATACAGGCATGAGTGGTCATTTCGAGTTCCATTTCATCAAAGGTGCCCGTGACTTTTCTTGTGGTTTGTTAACAATGGTATTGCTTTTAAACAAAGAATACAGGAGTTTGGGATGGTTAATGATTTGTTCGGCGGTTATCCCTGCCACTGATTTCACCGTCGTAATGAGTAACCCACTGCACCCAAGCTGGACAATCTATCCTCACCTCACAGCAGTGCTCATTTGCCTGACCGTTGGTCCTTACTATCTCTACACTACTAAAAAATCGCTTATCTATGCTGTTTAGTACTATCTTGATAATTCACTTCCTTGCGTTTGCCATCTATGTAGGAGATTTAGCATTGTTGTGGCCCACACGTGGAGCTGGGGCCCGTTCGAAAGCAGGACTATTCCTGGGAATCACATTGCTGGTCACAGGAGTTTTAATGGTGATGCTAAAATATCCGAATGTCAATTATTATAAAGTAGTGCCTAAAACGGCGGCTTTCCTGATAGTAACGGCGATCAATATACGATTTGCAGACAAAAATTATTCGAAGGCGGCGTACTATGGGCTGATAGGGCTCACCTTAGGAGCAGCTTGTATTGCTATCTTTCATTAAAGGGGAATGTCTGGAGTTATTGCTCCGGACATTTTTTATTATTATCGTAGCGCTATAACAACAAAATTCTGCTAGACAATATTAGGAAGCAGGCGAAATAATATCTTCGTTGTTTAAGTAATGATGTCTGTATGCGTAATATCCTGGTGAAATGCCTTATCCTACTTACTTTCCTCGCTCCTCTTTCTTGCATGGCAGGAGGTCTCTCGGCCTGGGAAGAAGAAACACCTTATCATCATACCCTCTCGCATGATGGCGAAAGTACAGGCTGGGTAATGCTTTCCATGGACACCACTACCCTTTCGTTCCAGCATTTTTATTTTTATAAAGGTTATATCGTGGCCTCCGCCGACTCTTCGCAATTTATCATCAACGAAAAAACAATGACGGTGCAGCAGTTTGCGGATGTCAACAAATGGCAGCAGGCAATTGCAGCACAGCATTTAAACCCGCTATGGAAGCGGGAATTCGATGACTGCTATGGCACTGATAAATTTGGGATGATGCTGTTTTTGTTTTTAGTGCCAGTGCCTTTGTTTTTCCCACTGGTTTGGCTGGCCTGTGTAATCAGCTTATTTTTTCCTACACGTAAGCTGCTAAAATTACGTCGCTCTATTTCCTGGATACTCCCTACCACAGCGATTCTAGCATGGTTATACTACGCATTTCCACAGAGTATTTAATGTATAGATTTTTCTTGCATGCTAAAAATATTTTTAAAAATATTTTCATAAACGCTTGATAATTAGAAACTACTCCTTATCTTCGCGGCCCGCAATGATGAAAAATTCACTGCTGATTCCGTAGCTCAGTTGGTAGAGCAATACACTTTTAATGTATGGGCCCTGGGTTCGAGTCCCAGCGGGATCACGAAAGAGAGTAAAAAGAAATACTCTTACGTAATTAAAACCTTGTAGAAGCTGATTCTACAAGGTTTTTTTGTTTTTGGTGGTAATTGTGTGAAAAGATAAGTAACGATAGAAAAGTGAGGGTTGAGGTTAGCAACAGAATCATTAAATTGCGCTAACCGTCACTGGCCTTAAATGCTATACTGTATTGCGTTTGACCAATGTTAAGTGATGTCAGGATAAGTGCAATTGAAACAATTTTGGTAAACTAAAAACAAGTGGTGTATGACCAGCTTTTCTGTTCTTTTCGGGCTCAACAAGAGACGTACTAAAAACAATAAGCCCGCTATCTATCTTCGCGTCAGCATAGGCGGCAAACGTGCAGAACTTTCCATGTATCAGTATGTAACCCTGGCATTATGGAATGCCTCCGCCCAATGTGTTAAAGGGAATCCCGAAGAAGCACAGGCGATTAACCGGCAGTTACTCACCCTGAAAGCCAATCTATACAAACATTACAGCCTTTTAGTTGCATCCGGTAAGCCGGTAACCGCTGCTGCTGTTAAGAATTCTTTCGCGGGAATTACGGAACACTCCCGGACTTTATGCGAAGTGATAGACTTTCATAACCGCCGGTTTGCGGAGAAAGTAAAAGCCGGGAAGAAGTCCGGGCGAACGCTGAAGCGCTTTGAGATCACCAAAGAAAAGGTGATCGCCTTCCTGAAAGCCCAATATCATGTTTCAGATAGACCGCTTTCTGAAATTCGTTTTTCTTTTGCCCCGGATTTTGAACATTTCCTTACCACGGTGCAGAGAATAGGTGCAAACACTGCAATGAAGTATGTGAAGATTTTAAAACAGATGCTCAAATTGGCCGTAGATCAAGGTTGGTTAGTTGTTAGTCCGTTGGCAGGGTTTAAATGTACCTATGAAGATCCGCAGCGAGAGCGACTTACCATGGACGAAATTATGAACTTGTATAACAAGCAGCTGATTCCACGATTGGCAGAGATAAGAGATATTTATTTGTTCTGCTGCTTTACCGGCTATGCTTATACAGATGTACTGCATCTTACACCAGATAATCTTGTAATTGGGATTGATGGTGAAAAATGGATCGTGAAGGATAGAGAGAAAACCCAAACGGCGGAACGGGTACCGCTGCTGCCTATTCCGTTGGAGATAGTTAACCGGTACAAAGAATCCCCGTATTGCCTGTTATACCGCCGCTTATTGCCTGTTAACAGTAATCAGCGGTATAATGCCTATCTTGAGGAAATAGCCACGCTATGCGATATTAAAAAGCATTTAACGACACATACCGCGCGGCATACTTTTGCTACTACGGTGACGCTGGAAAATGATGTGCCAATTGAAACGGTAAGCCAAATGTTAGGGCATAAATGTATCTGTACAACGCAGATTTATGCCAAGATCACGCAGCAGAAGGTTAGCAATAATATGCGGGCGTTACGTGAACGCCTGGCTGTTGATAGAGAGATGGTACTGCAGATCGTTTAGTTGGCTCGCTGCCGCAGGCTGGTGCATTATGACCAGATGTTTTTGCAACGGTGGAACATGGCCGCACTGCATTGAGGAAAACATCTGGCTATAAGGCACGTGTGTTTTGTGAACCCCCTATTTCGTGGTGACATAAATGAGTAATGTCTTGTTCAAGAAGTTGTAATAATAATATCTGCCTCTCATTCTTCTTCGTTCTCGTGTTTTGAAAAGCAAGTTAGGCAGGTCATTTCTTCCGTATCAATACAAAGAACATTACCCATGCACCCATTTGTATTACAATCTTCTCTTTTTACGTTAAATGTTTGATGGCAGTTTAAGCATGAAATTTGCGTTGAACTTGGCTCGTTTGGATTGAGAAAAGCCCATTTACTTTCCAGCGTTCCATAGTCCCTATCAACGGCATTCTTGCATTCAGGACAAAAGTATGCCCGTTTGTTTACATCTAAGGACATATATTTTGATAGTGATTTTTTACCAATAATAAGAAGCGCAAAGTCTAGAAACTCGTATGAAATTGCAATTTCATAGTCAGCATCAAAGTATCCAAATAGTGGATTTTCCAAGAGGTTTTTTTTGAGTTCCTTATGCCATGCGTCTTTTCCAAACCAAATAGTGAACGTTTTTAGAATGTTTTCGATAATGTATTTTGCTGATATATCTTTGATATCAGTTCCGTGAATAGCTTTATTTCTTTTTTCTCTTATTTCCTCAATATATTCTATTAATTTTTCATCTCTATTGATAGATGTTGGTACTGCATAAAATGTTGCCATTAAAGCCTCTCCTCCAATAGTATATAAGCTATCAAAGTCCTTGTTATCAGATGCGGGAAAGGATGGCCAATCTTTTCTTGGCTTATCAATTAGCAAAAGCGGAGAAGTATCGCAGATAACTGATTTCATTAGACCCTCAATTGCTTGATGTAGTAAAATTAATGAAGTCCGGATAGTACCATGGTGATATTTCCATATATCTTCAATAGGTACTTCCTCTTTAATTATTTCGTCGTCGTGATTAAGGAAATCTTGATAAACGGCAAACAGTAAGTTGAAGGCTTGAGTTAGATTTTGCTTTGATATCTTTTCAAAATCAGATTTTGTAGGAGTATTTGTTATCATGATATTTTTGAGTCTAAATTACTACAACCTTTAATAGTTCAAAGTGTATTGGTACCTCGTCAACGTAGGTAATATGTAAATATATTTAGAATATGTTTAGCTAGTTAGAAAATGGAATATAATGTTTTAATCATCTTAGAATTTCCTGGCTCGTAGAAATCTGCAAGATAACAGGTTGTATCACAACCTGCGTTTTTAGCGCTTCTTCTCCAAAGTCGGGAAGCGGGATTGTCTACGACAAATTTTTAGAGATCAAACTTATTAATGACTATATTGGCTCACCGCTCCATTACCACTATCCCACGCAGGGTCTGCTTTATCGTATCTGTCTATTGATAGACCTCTTCTTTCTTCGTACCCTAGCCCTGATTCTTCACCTAGTTGTCCCCCATAGTTTGGTCACAATAGTAATAAGGTACACACCATATACTCCATCTTCAAGCCGCTGCTAGTCAGCGGCTCTTTGCTGCCGCTTAATAACTAATTAGTGATAATAATTTTTTTTATATTTAAATTTTATATATATTAGGTTACTGCACATGATCCAAGTATATATTGATTTAATTTAATTAGCAATGTTCAATAAGCATATTACAGATTTTAATGAAAGCATAATAGGTCTTAGAGATTTTATAGATCTTATCGATCCTTATCTAAATGATCAATTTAAACAACACAATAAACACGTCGCTCCTTTGATAACATATGGAATATTAAAGGAAATTCTATCAAGTAAAAAAGACTTGAAAGATGATGAGAAGGAGAAGGTTGAGAAAATGCAGGAGAAGGTTAAAAAAAAATGGTCGAAGTTTACAATAGAGAATTGGATGTAGAAGTTGTGCAAAGTAATAATCCGGAAGATGGAAGTATTAAGGGTTTTTTAATTAAGATTAACAATGAAGAGAATGCTGATTTGGATCTTCACTTTGAGAACGTAAAGAAAGTTAGAGCACATATTGAGCTTTTATATAAAAATGCATTGATTTCATTACTTAGTTCGGTTGAATGGTTTTTTTCTCAAATATTACATTATTACTATGATAGACATCCTGAGTCTGCAGGTATTCAGAAAAAGACAATGACATTGTCAGATTTGAAAGCTATGAAGTCCATTGGGGATGCTGAAAAATATCTAATTGATTTAAAGATTGAAGAAATATTGAGAGGTAACTTTGAATCTTGGATTACACTTTTAAAAACAGAATTGTCGTTAGGAGTTAGTTATGTTGATCCAATGCAAGACGAGATAATAGAAATCTATCAGCGAAGAAATTTGTTTGTTCATAATGGAGGTGTTGTAAATTCTATATATATATCCAAAGTAAAAGAAGCATATAGGGAAAATGTTAAAATATATGATCAACTAATTGTAAAGAAAGGTTACTTGGACAATGCTATATGTAAATTACAGAAGGCGTTTATTTTAATCGCCGCTGAATTATGGAAGAATTTGGACAAAACAGATACAACAAGAGGAGAAGTTTTAACTAATATCGTTTATGAAAATTTACTAAAATCTCGTTGGGAGATTTGCGAAGGGCTATCATTCTTTATGATCAAAGATGCAGGATTGAGCGTTACAGATAAAATAGTTGCACAACTTAATTATTGGCTCTGTAAAAAGCGAACAGGGGAATTAGATTTGGTGAAAAAGGAAATTGATAAGGTGGATTTTTCTGATAAGAAAGAGATATTCCAACTTGGATTATTTGCTTTAAAAGATGATAAAGCTTCATTTTTTGAGATTTTACCAGTTGCGCTAGATTCTAAGCAATTAAGTATTGAAAGACTTGAAGAGTTTCCAATATTTAAAGAAATGCGTGAAACTGAAGAATATCAAATTTTCAAGAAAGAGACAAATTATTTTGATAGTGTGACGCTTGAAATAAATGGAAGTGGAAGTGAGAGAACAGAAAGTTGACTGGGTAAGTCTTTATCATTAACTGAATTGCTTTTCAACAATTAAGTGGCTATATTGTAAAAGTTAATATGAAGCTAAAAGTCAATTTTGGGAAATTTTATACAATCAAGAAAGTAAATGATGGCCACCAATTTATAAGGAAATACCTTTAGTTCTTTATACTGAAATGAGGTTGTCAATAAGAAGTCTATGGTATTCATTAATTCGCTTATGGATTTTATTTAAGGAATCAATACTTTACTTATTAACGTCAAGTCCATTTTTAAATAGTTCGATTTCTGTACCATAGGGATCACGGAGAAGCATAAAAATAGGTATGCTGACGTAATTAAAAACTTGTAGAGTCAGCTTCTACAAGTTTTTTTGTTTTGAGTGGTAATTCCATTGGAGATAGTTAACTGGTACAAGGAATCTCCGTATTGCCTGTTATACCGCTGCTTATTGTCCGTTAATAGTAACCAGCGGCATAATGCCTATCTACAGGGAATATCTACGCTATGCGATATTAAAAAGCATCTAACGACCCATACAGCGCGATATACCTTTGCCGCCACGGTGAATCTGGAAAAAGATGTACCGATTGATACGGTGGGATAAATGTATTCGCACTATACAGATATACCTCTCCGGTAAATATCAGTTTTTCGCTAAATATCTAACCAATAATTTTCCGTTTTATTTCAATATCTCCCTCACTGTATAACTTTGAAAGGTTGCAAAGGGTTATATGTGGCTGATTTTAGAATAGATTTAATATTGTCTGATGCCTTTTTAAATTTAGTTCGCTGATTTTCCAGGAAGGTAATTCTTAATTCTGATTCAGACTTTATTGGCTTGTAATCCAAACTATCAATTTGATCGGATAACCAAAGTTCTCTTGGTTTACGAATCTTACTATACATTGCATTCCCAGTAATTGTACGACTACATTTTGGACAACATAGAAATCCTCTTAATGGCAACATATCTATCGACACTATTTTGGGGGCTTTCTTTCTTTTTCTGCCATCTGATACATCTTGTACCTGAATATCTCCTTGGGAAAAGGATAATTGGTTGTTACAAGTTCCACCCCAAAATTTCTAATTTACCCAGCTACAGTTTTTCGGGAAGCTGGTCATCGCCAGCTGTATGGAATGGATACTCGTTAAAGTATAGTTATAATTTTATAGGTAATAACATTGATTTTAACTAATGAACTATTTTTCAACTTTAGTCCTATCTAGAAGCCGTTATTAAAACGTGTTTATGAAACCTGTATTTATTTTCCTCTTATTAAGTCTGTTGGTCTGTGATGCATTTAGCCAGGGAGGTGTTACCGGAAGCTCTTCACTTAATATTTATAATGTAGGATATAAGGAGTACAAATTTATAGATTCATCAAGACAATATAAACGGAAGGCCGGTAAAGGCGGTCCGTTATTTTATCGTCCGCTGGAATTGGATGTGTGGTTTCCGGCAGAAGTCACTTCCCGTGATTCATTGATACCTTATCGTTATTTTCTATCGCTGTTTGAGAAAAGAGCCAACAGTTTTCAGAATGACCTTAAGCTGGATGGATTAGCGGATGAGATGCTACATTATTTTGGTGCCAATAGCACAAAGGGAAATACAGAAGTAGGATTCCATTTACCTACACAGAGTCATTTGAATGCGGAGGAATTGAAAGGTCCGTTTCCGCTCCTTGTCTATATGTCTGCATTTAATGGTATGAGCTATGAAAATATATCCTTGTTTGAGTATCTCGCCAGCCACGGCTATATAGTGGTAGCTATTAGTTCTGTTGGCCGTTATCCGGGAAATATGACAACAAAGTACACAGATCTGCTGGAGCAGGTAAATGACGGGGCCGTTGTTATCAGGCATTTTGTGAAGGATCGTAATGTGGATAGTACAAGGTTAGGCCTGATGGGTTACAGTTATGGTGGATTGGCAGCTACGGTGCTGGCTATGGAAAATAAGTCAATAGGAGCTTTGTTGTCATTGGATGGTTCTGAGATGCATTACTATGGCGGGGAACAGGAAGAAGACCTGGATTTTGACACGCTCAGACAGGCTGCATTTTTTAATCCTGAGGTGCTTCGACAGCCTTATGCCTACCTTGAGAGTGATCATAAGCTGGACGACAGGAATGTGGATAGCGTATATCGTTTGTCATCTCTCCTCAATAGTAAAAAGTATTATCTCCGGCTTTTAAATACGGATCATGAAGACTTTAGTTGTTTACCTTCCTTGTCAGGTGTTAAAACGCCATATGAATTAGTGAAGAGATTGTCGCTCGATTATTTTGATCAGTTTCTGAAAGGCAGGAAATCTATTTTTGACGATCAACTGACGACGCTGTTAAAAGCAAAATTGGGGTCGGCATCGTTTGTCAGGCTAGGAGAGAAATTAAATGACACTTCCGGTATGGTACTCCTGAAAGGAAAGATAGTGGCAGCAGACAATGAACCAATACCTTATGTAAACCTGGGAATACCAGCGTGTAATAGTGGTACGGTATCCGGTGAAGACGGTACCTTTTTATTGCGGGTGAGCAAAGCATTGCTTAACGATAGTATTCGTATATCATCCATAGGTTATCAATCTAGAAGTTATCTTGTGAAGGACCTGTTGCCTGTTTTGTCTGTTCAGCATAATATTACTTTAAGCAAGAAAAATGAGCAGTTACGGGAGGTGGTAGTGAAAGCGGATAATATCCGGCTAAAAACTGTTGGTAACACCAGTAAATCAAAATTTATCAGTGTAGGATTTCCTTTACGGGATCTGGGTAGTGAGCTGGGAGTAAAGATTTCTTTGGGAAGAAAAGAGGTATTGCTACGGGCCTTTAATTTTAATATTTCTGAGAATCGCCTTGATAGCAGCATTTTCCGGGTGAACATCTATGGAATGAAAGATGGGATGCCCGCGGAAAATTTATTGCAGCAAAATATCTTCGTCACCATGGACGACAAAGTGGGAACGTATAAAATTGATCTTACCCCTTATCACCTGCAAATGAAGGGAGATGTGTTCGTTTCACTGGAATGGCTGGCAGGTACTGCAAAGGCTTACCATGGGGCTATATTCTTTTCGGCAGGATTTTTAAACTCCAGTACCTATCACCGTAAAACGAGCGAAGCGGAATGGACCAGGACAAAAGGGTTGGGCGCCGGGTTCAATCTCGTAGTTCAAGAGGGTAATTAAATTGGTTTATCAGGAAATTGTTACGCTGTCCAGAGACTGTTGTCTTGTAATGCTGTTATCAGATTGGTAATGATTTGTATGATGTTGTTGGTATGCCGGAAGATATAGAAATGATCGCCTTCAAATTTCCACTCTTCGCCAGTATTCGAATTGCTAGTCTTCATTTCAAATAATCCAGCCAATTTTTTTTTGAGTTACATTTAGAATAGATAAGTACATCTTTACAAAATCGAGGATCATTAATTTTTATTATTAACATAACGTTGTAAAGGAATAATAAGAATTACGAGTTCTTTTACATAATAGGGAACTACTGTTGCCATTTCGATCAATAAGAGAAGCGATTAGTTATTTCTGCTAATTTTCGCAGATCAAAGATAAAAAGGTTCGAGTTTTGTACCAGCGGGATAACAGATAACTAACAAACCCCTTGCTGCGCGCGGGGTTTCGTTTTTAGCATGGCTCGGTTGTATAATCTCATTACAACGTATGTATTTATCATTTAACCGGTTGTAATTTTCCCGCATAGTTGATCATAGTGCCCCATATTTTTTCGAATCCTGTCAGCAGGTTTTTGTTCACGCCATTTAGTCCTTCCAGTTCTGTATTGGTGATTAACAACATGCCATAACCTTTGGTGGGGCTAAAGAAAAGAAAAGCAGTAACTCCCCCATCGCTGCCGCTATGCCCGATAATACCATTTTTTTTCATGGCATAGAACACCCCAATATTAGGTTCTCCTGGATCTATGTTCTTTGGATTATAAGCAGTTGAAAATGAAGGTTGTAACATGGTGGTGTAGGAGGCGGGAGTAAGAACTTTTCCTTTGCCTTGCTGTCCTGCAATATTTTCTTTCAGAAAAAGACTCAGCTCATGACAAGAAGTAGTAAGCCCACCATCTGGATAAGTAACGGAACTGTATTTTGGATATGGGGCTTTGATGCCGGTATATAAGGTTGCCAGCTTTGCCTGATCCGCGGTGGCAGTAGACCAGGTGGTATGTGTCATCTGTAATGGCTGCAGAATATATTGTTGCGTGTACTGAGCGAAGGTAATACCTGATTTAAGTTCTATCAGCCAGGCCGCCAGATCAGAACCGATATTGGAGTACTCATATCTTTTACCCGGTGCGCCTTTATTAAAATTATTATTTGAATAATAAGTGCCAGACGCGCTTAAATAATCCTGGAGAAATGCGCCTAAAGTGGTGTCCTGGCCTTTTGCACCATACCCTTTTGATTTTAGTAAATTATAGATCGGATTATCTTCCTGCAAGGGAGTATTATATAAGTATGTTTTTTTGTATACCTCCGGGTTATCTGTTATCCCGGAGGTGTGCGTAACGAGTTGTTTTAACGTAATGGGTATTGCAGGCGTGTACGGATGTTGTACTTTAAAAGGTAAAATACTGTTGATGTCAGTGTCCAATGTAAACAAACCTTGTTCGATAGCTTTCATCACTGCCATTCCAATAAATAGTTTGCTGATAGAAGCAACTGGTTGTACCGTAGCAGTGGTGTACGGAATGTTTTTTTCCAGGTCAGCGAATCCGAACGCATGTTCGTATAAAATACTGTCACTGTTTACAATGGATACGCTGAACCCCGGAAAACCGTTTTGCTGGTATTGTTCAGTGAGCGCGGCGGTTAGCGAATCAGCTGCCAACTGCCCCCTGACATCATTAGCATTACAGATAAACAAAAGAAGGAGAACGAGTTTTCCGACGATTTTTTCAACAGAATCCTGGTGTATGCCTTTCATATCAAGAATGTATTTCTTAATATAAAGAACGGTCATTTTAATGAGAACCCTTTAAGAAAATGGTATTGGCCGAATGCTTGCCATTACTGTATATTTTACAAAAATACGAATGTACAGTTAGGCTATTTCGGCCAATTTTCGTAAATCAAAGACAAAGAGGTTCGAGTTTTGCACCATAAGGTTCACTGGAAACGTTATAAAATCCGCTCCTAGAGAGGATTTTATAAGTCGAGTTCCTATTGTATAACATTCTATTTTTGCCCTTACTTTTTCACAGGTTAATCAGCTTTTGCTTAGATACAAATATCTTTATTTGGATTTACTAATGTTCTTGATCGTTGTTGTACGATTATGTGAAGAACCAGCCTTTTCCCGCCATACAAAGACACTTCACCTGCTTTTTTCTAATCGCGTGTTATCTTCGTGCTTTAAATTGATGTTTGGTATTACCCAAACACAGTTAGCAATACCATCTTACAGAAGAATAGGGTAAATGAAGCATACCTTAGGTCCTCTCTCCATATTTCACAACTCCTATTCTATTAAATACTATCATTTTAGTAAAATCCTTATTACTAAGTGTAAGGTCGTTCTTATTTAGTAGCTCTCGGATGGACTGAGCCGCGGTTTTTGTCAGAGTTAAAAATGAATTATGCCGATCTATTACTAAGTATATTTCTGAATCACTAAAATGTTGCTCGATAAGCGTATTTGCTTTGTCTTCATTATAATCACCCCCAATCCCAATATAAGTCCATTCATTACCTCTGTTCATCACCCATTTAATACGGCCGGCATAGCGATTACATGCGATAAAAATATTTTTTGCATCCATTTTCTAAATATCTGAATTTAAAAGTACGGCAGATATTTGACATGGGATAAACACATGTCCGCTAAGGAAAAAATTGCTAGAACTTGGTTAATTTTTATTATTACTAAACGCTTAAAATCGTATAATCAAACAAAATAAATCCAAGTGCCTTTTCGGGGACAATTGTGTTACGAATAACTAGTAGGCCATTTTGTCTCATTTGGAGATATTCTGTGTATTCCCAGCGGGATAACAAAAGGCGACTTAATGTCGCCTTTTATTATTTATGCTCCTTTAACAAAAATGTTGTTGCTTTTTTTCCCACGTTGCACGACTTCCTATCAGATATACTTCTTACCAATTATTTTACCAATACTGTTCAGAAATAACATCGCCACTAACCCATTACTACATCATCTTCGCCATGTTTCCAACCTCTTTCAACCTCTGTTTCAGATCATCGGTCCATGGTAAGCCGATGCAAACGCGCATACAATTATGATACTGATCCTGCAAGGTAAAAACCCTACCAGGAGAAATGCTTATCCGTTTTTTTAGCGCTTGATTGTATAGTTCACCAGTGTCTATATTTTTTGGGAACTCCATCCATAGGGCTAGTCCTCCTTGTGGCCGGCTGATTTTAGTTCCCTGCGGAAAGTAGGCAGCGATGGCGTCCGCAGTTTTCTGATAGTTTTCCTGTAGTGTTCTTCGCAACTTGCGAAGATGATGCTCATATTTTCCGGTCAGCAGAAAATTTCCTACCGCCTCATTAATAACGGAGGTGGAAGACAGTGAATGTATAAGTTTCAATTTCAGGATTTTGTCTTTATACTTTCCTGGAGCCACCCAGCCCACACGGTAACCAGGGGCAAGCGTCTTGGACACAGAACCACACCACAGCACATTTCCGCCCTTATCATAAGATTTACAACACTTAGGACGTTCAGGGCCGAAATGAATATCACCGTATGTATCATCTTCAATAAGTGGAATGTTGTATTCGGCTAAGAGTGTTACCACTTCCTTCTTGCTGGCATCAGGCATACAATATCCCAAAGGGGTATTAAAATTAGGTACTAACAAGCATACATTAATCTTAGGCAGCAATTTTTTCAGTGCATCCATATCAATACCTGTTACCGGATGTGTGGCTATTTCCAGCACTTTTAATCCCAGGCTCACAGCCAGCTGTAGAATACCCGGATAACAAGGACTTTCCAATGCAATGGTATCACCCGGTTTTGTCAATGCCATCAGACATAACACCAAAGCATTCATGCAGCCGTTAGTGGTGATGATATCACTTTCCTTTAAGTTACCTTTCCAGGCCAAGGAACGGGCAGCCACCATCCTTCGCAATTTCATATTCCCCTGTATAGGTTCGTATTCCGTTCCACCCTCTTCCAGTTCTCTCGTAGCCAGCACAATTTCTTTTTTCAGCTTTGCCAACGGCAGCAGATTACCGGAGGGTACACCAATGGAAAACAATGTTAAATCCCTTCGTCCCATTGTGGAATATACAACATTCATCAGTTCATCTGGCTCCCTGTTATTGGCAACAGGAATGGGCTGACTTACTTCTGGTAACGGAAGTTTCAAATAATTCAATGGACTTACAAAATAGCCCGATTGCGGTTTGGCATGCACCAATGACTGTGATTCCAATTCGAGAAAAATCCGCTTGGCAGTATTGATACTTATTCCTTGTTCCTGGCTCAACATCCTTACAGAAGGTAACCTATCCCCCGCTTTCAACACCCCTGCCTTGATTTTCTCTGCAATGTTCCCTGCTATTTCATTGTATAAAAAATCCTTCTTCATATTCTAAACTTAACTGTAACCATAAAAATAATAAAATATATAGCTGTATATATTTTTACCGATCCTATCTAAATACACTCAATATTGAATTTACTACATTAAAACAGTGCAGACACAATTTTACATCAATTTGTTTATATCAAACTAGGTTCGAAATCAAATACAACTGTGTCCATTACAATAACTAAAACTGTGACTGTATTTAATCATCATTATGAGCGAAATTTGCACCAACAAATAAACAATGACAGCATTAAGTATAAATAAAGTAAAAGAAAATACAGCTCAAGGCTGGCTAAACGGTTTTATCGGTGTAGTATTATTTAGTGGTTCATTGCCCGCAACAAGAGTGGCAGTCCTGGAACTTAACCCAGTGTTCTTTACAGTTGCACGGGCTTCCAATGCCGGCATACTTGCCCTTATAGCATTGTTAGTATTTAAGGAAAAACGTCCTACCCGAAATCAGATCCTCCCTTTGGTGCTCGTGGCGCTTGGTGTAGTCGTAGGTTTTCCACTGTTAAGTGCATTGGCATTACAGCATATTACTTCTGCTCATTCCATCGTCTTCTTGGGCATCCTACCAATGGTAACCGCCATATTTGGGATCATTCGTGGTGGCGAGCGCCCCAAACCTATATTTTGGGTTTTCTCCGTTATAGGTAGCCTCCTCGTCATCGGTTATGCTGTGGCACAAGGTCTTACGGCCTCCCCTACAGGAGATTTGCTAATGATTGCAGCTATCATTCTTTGTGGTTTGGGATATGCGGAGGGCGCAAAGCTCACCAAAACATTAGGCGGCTGGCAAGTGATTTCCTGGGCCTTGGTACTTTCACTCCCCGTGATGTTGCCGCTTCTTTTTGTCTACATGCCAACATCCTTTGAAGGCATCAGTACAGCTGCCTGGGGAAGCCTGGCATATGTTTCACTGTTTAGTATGTTCATTGCTTTCATTTTTTGGTATAAAGGTCTCGCACAAGGCGGTACAGCAACCGTAGGACAGCTACAACTACTCCAACCTTTTTTTGGTTTGGCATTAGCTGCTTTCTTGTTGCACGAAAAAGTAAGTCTGGGTATGTTAGCCGTAACAGTCGGGGTAATACTCTGCGTGGCAGGAACGAAGAAATTTGCTAAATAAAAAGAAAGGATATGAAAATCGCGATAGTAGGATACAAAAAACAGGAAAGGCTTGCGCAAGGTGTTATTAATGATGAAGATGCAGACCTGGTCGCATTTTTGACGCGCAAAGGATTAGATGTTGTTCCTGCAATATGGAATGATGAAGCTGTAGATTGGGGCAATTTTGATGTAGCCGTCCTCAAATCCCCATGGGACTATCACAACCACCTGACGGATTTTTCTAACTGGTTGGATAAATTAGAAAAATTAAATGTCAAGGTATTAAACCCTGTGGAAATCATTAAATGGAACAGTAACAAAAAATACCTGAAAGATTTCGCACTAAAAGGGCTGCCCATCATTCCTTCCGAGTACCTTGATAAAGGTGCCTCCTTTGATGATCATTTCTTTGATTTATTCGGTACAGAAAATTTAGTGGTGAAACCCTGCGTTAGCGCAGGAGCGCAAAATACTGTGATCGTAAACAAAAGCAACCTGAAAGAACGTACAGCCGAAATCGATGAACACTTAAAGACAGCAGATTACCTCGTACAACCTTTCGTGGAAGAAATTAAAAATGGAGAATGGTCGTTTTTGTTCTTTAATGGAAAGTATAGCCATTGCTCCTTAAAGACTCCCAAACAGGGCGACTTCAGGGTGCAACACTATCACGGTGGCAGTATCAGCTATCCCGCGCCTAATCCATTGCACATAGAACAGGCAGGCGAATATATAAAGAGCCTACCGCAACCTACGCTGTATGCAAGAGTAGACGGTGTTGTAATAGATAACACTTTCAGATTAATGGAATTGGAACTAATAGAACCTTACTTGTTCTTTAATGGTGACGATGATTTATTGGAAAACTATTATCAGGCACTGGTGGCACTGATTTCATAGAAGATTTTTAGAACAGCCATGCTACTTTGCAGACATGGCTGTTCTGATCTTATCGACCAATATTTCCTACATACTCCATGCGCTGATGGAGGCCTCTAATTCCTCCTCCGATTCCGGCAGTTGTACTTTCAGTCCATGCGTGATCCTTGCCTGCACACTTTCTACGTAAGGTCTGAAACTAGCATTATAGTTATAAAAAGCAGTATGATAGTCCTCATTCGCATGCAAGGCTTTCGCTAACAGCGTTGCTCCCTGCATAGCCAGACTTGTACCCATACCTGTAAAGAAACTCGGAGCATGTGCAGCATCGCCTACCAGGGCAACACGGCCTTTCGTCCAGGTGGACATATGAATCTGGCATACCTCATCGAAATACAGCTTATCAGTACGAAGCACGGTATCCAGGATTTCAGGAACCTTCCAATGTTTGTTTTCCCCAAAATATTGTTGCAATAGTTGTTTCTGTTGCTGCTGATTTCTGTGATCCCAGTCCAACGCTGGCGCTCTGAAGATGAGCGCTGCATTAGCTGCATCTTTAAACTGATAGATCACAACTTGTTTACCCACCTCCCGGTATACGATGCCGGTGTCTCGCGGTCTGCCTGTCGCAATATGACCAGCTTCCGCAAAGGCGAAGTATGCCCCAAAAAATTGTTTAAAGTTATTTTCTTTTCCAAAAACAAGTGCTCTTACAATGGAATGTGCGCCATCAGCACCAAATACAAAATCAAAATTATTTTTGCTGCCGTTTTCAAATGTTACCTCTACGCGGTCTTCGTGTTGTATCAGCGTGGTAATACTATTACCAAATTCAATGTCTACCTCATTTTTGGGAATTATACCATATAGAATCTCTAACAAATCACCGCGGTGGATTTCAATGTCTCCAAGGTATTCCGTTTTTTCATTGATGGAAACGGTTGCCAGGGTTTCGTCCTGGGCATTAACGATTTCGATAGAATGTACAAATTCTTTGGCTTTGATTGCCTCCCATATTCCCATCTCTCTTACGATATCTAAAGCCTGCCCACGGACATCGATGGGTGAGCCACCAGTACGGAGACTTCCTCCCCGCTCTACTACCTTCACCTGGTAGCCGAATTTATTTAACCAATAGGCCAGCGTCAGGCCTGCAAAGCTTGCTCCTGAGATCAATACTTGTTGCTTCATACCTGCTATATTTTGTTATGTTACTTAACACAACAAAAGTAGTTGTAGCTTTACAAATAAAATATCCGTATAACTTCAAAAAATAGTCGTAAAACGATGAAAAATATAAATCAACGGATACTGAAATATGCTGCCAAAGTAGGCTTATCGGTAGAAAAGGATTTTCAACACTTTGATATTAAATTCTTCGAAGCCTATGATTTTCTCCCTGACATGGCCATGCATTTCAGCTCATTCACTGTCAAAAATAATTTCACCCGTACTACCTCCACCTCTGCCATTATAAACAGTATTGGCTTTTTGTTTTACAATATTGTTGAAGATACCATTACCTCTCGTAAAACCCGGCGTACTGTTGACACGCCATACGTACGAATATTTCCGTTTGCGATACCCCAGCAAATACATTTCAGTAAGAATAAACAGGTCACTCATATCGCCATCAGTATAAGTACCGACTATCTAAAAACCTTATTGCAAGAAGATGCAGCACACTTTCAATATTTCTTCGATAGCGCCAATAATTTTTTAATAGAAGAAATCATGACGGACGATATACTTCGCACCGTTAATGACATTGTAAAAAAAGAAGAACCTGCTGTCTTAAAAGGCTACTATTACAGAGTAAAGGCGCTGGAATTGCTGCTACACTTATTTGATAGTTTAAGAAAGCGTGAGAAGCCCGCCCACCAAAAGATCAGCGACCACGATATCAAAGCCATTTATCAGGTGCGCGACAAAATCAGCTCCTCCATAGATAAGCCAAGCAGTATTACAGCATTGACAAAGATTGCCGGAATGAATGAACATAAACTTCGCGGCCTGTTTACCCAGGTTTTTGGTATGGGGATATATGATTATTACCAGCATCTGCGCATGAAAGAGGCCGCCCGGCTTATACGCGATGAAAAGTTATCGGTATCTGCTGCAGGCTACCAGGTGGGCTTCGAAAACCTGAGCCATTTTTCGCGGGTATTCGAAAAACATATCGGTAAAAAGCCTAAAAAATACAGCAGTGAAGTGAGATGACCACTACAGCTTCTTCTTAAATTATCTAATTACTCTCCTCCACCCGTGCCGCAAATTTCACATAGTCCACATACAGCGTCGTATGTGCATCTGTATAAAATCCGAAGGTGGTAAAATGAGGTACCATCAGTGATGCTTGGTGCACCATCTGGCCGTTAATGAAAAACCGAAACTCCCCACTATGTATTTCTTCTATGCGTAAAGTATTATAGGCAGATATTCCTTTATTTACACAAGCACATTCCGTTAATTCAGCAATCTTAAAAACGGAATCATTCGCTTTAGCAAATATGACATACTCACCTGTTGAATAAATCCAAAAGGCAAATTCATTGAAGCTCTTAGGGGCCTGTTGAACAGAATGCCACAGTATCCCATATGGTGTACGGACACTATCTGCCACTACCTTCATTTTCATTTCAAGGATATTACAGGCTGGCAGATATTCTATCGGCGTAGCCAATCTCAGCGCCCAGAAACGGCCAGCCTTTTTAGCATCCAGCACATAATGATCATGCTGCACCATCGCACTGGCGGTATCCCCATACGTAATAGTAGGCACCATCGGATTAGCAGGATCCTCAAAGTCCATCTGCAGCAAAACCTTTTCTTTTGCTGGCGAAATCGAAGCTTGGGAATATACTTTTTCGGTAGTTAAGTAGAACAGCATTGATAAAGTCAGCAACCTAAAATACATAGGGGAAGTTTGGGTGAATTATAGAAGATTTTTCATTCTTTATTATTTAGAGTATACAGTAAACTTACCTCGGTTTATCTGAGCTATCACCAAGGTATTTCTCCTGTTTCTGGGTTATTCTCCTCACTAAAGAATTTTCCGGTGGGGCCATCATTATCTATCAGGGCATATTTTACGATCCGCTTTCCGGCATCTTCAACTGCTCCGGGGCCACGATGTCCATTGAAATCTGTTTTAGTATATCCGGGGCAAACGGCATTTACTTTGAAGTTAGTATTTTTTAACTCGTATGCCAAAACAACGGTATACATATTCAGGGCTGCTTTTGAAGACAGATATACAACACCCTTGTAGTCATAGTATTTATACGTTGGATCACTGTGAAGCGTAATCGAACCCTGACTTGAACTTACATTTACAATACGAGGCCCTTCCGACTTTCTCAACAAATCGATAAACGTTTGTGTAACCCGAACTATGCCGTAAATATTTGCATCGTAGGCTGTTTTAAACTGATCAATAGTGGCGTCTAGCGCCGCTTGTGGGTAACCACCATAGATGCCTGCATTATTAATAAGTATGTCCAACGTTTTTGTTTTCTTGCCTATTTCATTTCGGGCATGCTGTACGGATGTATCATCGGTAATATCGAGCTGAATGGCTTCCACATTGCTTAACCCTTCGTCTTTTAACTTACTAACGGCTGCCATACCATTTTCTACATTACGACTGCCGAGGAATACATAAATTCCTTTTTGTGCCAGCTGCTGTGCAACTTCAAAGCCAATGCTTTTGTTGGCCCCTGTTACTAATGCATATTTCATTGCTTGTATGAATTTTATACAGCAAAAGTAGAGGGCGTAAAACTAGCGGAAATGGACAATTCTGTTTATTTACCCGACAAATCCTGCTTGGGTTGACATTCACTGGCGCTCTTCCCTGTGCTCTTTTTGAAGAGCCTGGAAAAATAATCAGGGTCGCTAAAGCCTAATTCATAGGCCAGTTCTTTCACAGATATACTGGAGTAACGCAATCTGCGCTGCGCTTCTTCCATCAAACGATTAATAAAATAATCTTTGGGCGATGTTCCGGCATATTCCTTTACTATACGATATAAACTATTGGTAGATAAAGACAATTTCTCCGCAATGGTATTAATAGATGGTTGCTCCGTCAAATGCGTTTCTACCACTAATTTAAACTCGACAAACTTGGAAAGGTTTGTATTTAAAATATTGACAGCTTCTTTATTTTTGAAATAAGCGCTATTTAATTCTGATAGCAGTGAGTTCAGATAAGCTAATATTATTTCTGTGTCAGTCTCGCCTTTATCTACATAAATTAACTGGTTTAATATCCCAAAAACTTTTACAACTCTTTCTTTGGCGGCGCTGTCCAGCGCAATGACAGGCACGTTTAAGGGGTTAACCAAAAAGGAAAACTGCTGCGGCAATAATGCCAATGTATTCTCATCAAACAGGACCTTAAAATATTTAAGGTCCTCTGTTTTAGCGGGCGGAATAAATATTTGATTGGGCATAGCAAACAGCAACTGCCCATCTGTAAGCGTAATATCATGTAAGTCTAAATTGTAGGTAATAGATCCACTTTCAATCAATACAATGAAATAGGAAGATAGTCTCCGTGGTTGCAGTCTTTTTTCCTCGACATTGGCTGTAGGAAATGGATTATCATTAGAGCGAATCGTTATTCCCAGCTCATCCTGCGGTAAACCTTCATATTTATCTTTATGTGCTTGCATAATATCTGCTCATAAATTTATACCGTATCGCAATACAATGTAATCTGGTGCCGATAGTAGTTCTTACAAAATTCGCACTCTTTTTTGGTTTACGCTCATTTTTCTATATAATGAAGAAAATAAATGGTAAGTAGAACCCCTTTCTCTTCTATTGAAAAATGAACAACAGTTATAGGGCATTTAAAATCAAATCTTTACAAGATTTTAATACTAAAATTACATTCCCGCCCGCTTCTCTTCTTCATTTTTACTGTCACTTTTACTACTATGCGTCGACTTCCCGAAACTATAATTCAGTGTCAGTGCCAGCTTATGATTACCGTACCAATGCTGCAGCTGATTGTTGATAATGGCTTTCTCCCGGAAGGTCAGCCGATAACGATAAGTATCCAATACATCATAATAATTAAACCTGGAATTCAATTTTCCATTCAGCCAGGTTTTTTGGATGCCCAGGTCCAGGCTACCCATAGCCTTGAAAGTATATAGGCTATTCCCTGTTGCAGACCGATACAGATAGGAAATATCGAAATTAATCCCTTTCGGTAAACTGAATACCTGACTGCCAGAAAACGTATAATCAAATACGGGGATAGCATACACTTTATCATGATAGGGCGTTACTTCCTTTTTATAGTTGCCACTGATGTTATTATTCATCTTCCACCAGCGGTTAATTGTCAGCGGAAAGCTAACCTCTACCCCACCGAAATCATTATAAGGGAGGTTACGACCAAGATATTCGAGTACATTGGTAATGGAGTCATATTCCGGATAACGCCCCATAGGGTCTGCTTCCCTTCCTGCAGATAAGGTGATATTTAGTGTATGCCTGCTATAAGCAATGCTTAACATATCCGTTTTTGACGGCTGCAAATTTGGATTGCCCACAAAATAATTCAACGGACTATTATAAAACCGGAAAGGATTAAGCTGGGAAAAATTCGGCCGGGTAATTCTACGGCTATACGAAATATGCAGTTGCTGCGCATGCTCCAACGGCAAAGTAAAACTAAAGGAAGGCAGCCAGGTCAGATAATCCCTGCTGGTCAACTGATGCTGGGTCATAGCATTGCCGGTACTATGGGTATGCTCCGCGCGCAGACTAACACTGTATCGCCATGAATTCACGGTATTTTCGTATGCAACGTAAGCTGCAGTTACATATTCATCGTATTGAAAACTGTTGGAGCGACTGCTGTCCGCAACAAACACCTGCGATAGGTTAAGGGTATCATACCGTAATTGATTGTTGGTAGTAGAAAAGGCAAGCCTGACGCCGGTACTCCACTTACCTTTCCCCAGATTGCCGGAAAGGTCCGCCTGCAAAGAACGAATCAGGATATCGTTTTTCAGATCCGTTTTCCAATAATCAAGCAGATGATGCCCATCCGTATTTTTTGTCTGTATATCTTCCTTTTGCCGATTACTGATTTTTAACAGTGAGGAAAGTACGTCCAGCTGGCTTTTACGCAGCCTTCCACTGTAGTTTAGATGAACTGCGTAGCTGCGTTGGCGTGGGGTGGCGTTGTTAGCTGTATAGATGTCCGATAACAGCTGCTGTGTGGTAACATCGGTAGTATGAAGTGTATTAAAGGCATTGAGGCCACGACTCGATTGATACACGCGCCCCATGATGCCTATACGCTGCGTCTTTGAAATATCATAATCGGCGCCCAGCTGAAAATTGAAATTATTATTGTGGGTAGGAACACTATTTGTCGTAGCCATGATATTCGTGTTCGCCAGATGTTGCAGCGCTGAATACCTGTAAATACTTGTTCCTGCTGTATATCCCAACCTGCCAGTATAGGAAAGTTTCTTTGTTTTATAGGTCAACAGCAAGTTATTATCAGCTAGTGTGTACGCATTTTGTTGGAGATTACTGCTGATGTTTCCTTTCCAGCCTAAGCTAAGATCTCGTTTGAGGCGTATATCAATAATATGTTTATGTTCACCATCATATTTGGAGGAAGGATTATTGATCACTTCAATGGATGCTATCATTTCTGGCGAAAGGCCAGCCAGATAGTTTTGTAATTCTTCCGGGCTCATTGGCACCTGTCTACCGTCAATGAATATACTGGGTGCGCTTCCTCCCATCATTCGGAGGCCGCCGTCCGCATTCCTCTGCAGACCAGGAATATGCTTCAGGATATCGAAAGTATTGGCCGCAGCGGCAAACAAAGGATTACCGGCAACCTGCAAAATGAGTTTATCTTCCCTTCGCTGCAGCACTGGCTTTTCTCCGGTAACAACAATCTCGTTTAGTTGGCTGGAAGTAGTGCTGAGCCCAATATTGCCAAGGTCGGGGTTACTCCCATCAGCATCATCCAGGATCAGCTGCTGATATACTTTACCATATCCAAAAAAAGTTAACAGGAGCAAATATCTGCCATTTCGCAGATTTGTTAACTGGAAGATGCCAACGGAATCTGTCATGCTTCCTTTGATGAAGGTGGAGTCGGGCGACAATAAACTAACTGTCACAAAGCCGAGTGGTTGGCCTGTCCGGCTATCAGATATTCTTCCTTTGATTCTTTTTTGTGCAGATACAAGCGATGATAAGCACAACAGTAAACAGAACGCCAGGCTAAATTTTGTCATCAGAAACGGTTTCCTGCAAACCTAATACTGGCATGTGCAGGAGCGGTCTGACATTCTGAAATCAGGCGTTCGGATTTATAAAACAGCACTCCTGACTATTGATTATCAAAGGCTTTCTTGTAGAGAGCAGGTGTGGTATCTTGTACTTTTCGGAAGGCAGCGTAGAACGTTGACTTCGAATTATAGCCTACCTCATAGCCAATAGCTTCGAATGTAAGATGAGTATTGGTGGTAATTAATATGCAAGCTTCTTTGATCCGGTATTCATTAATATAGGTAGAAAAGTTTTTTCCCAGGTTATCATTCAATAACTGTGAAAGCTGGTGTGGCGTTATCTTTATCTCTCTGGCCACATCGGTTAATTTAATATTAGGGTCCTGGTACAACTTCTTATCATGTAAAACTTTTTCCAGGTTCTCTATCCAGCCAGCAGCGGCAGTATCAGCGATCTTCCTCTTTTCTGTCTTGACAAACAATTGTGTTGGATCAGATTTTTTCCCCCGGAAATGATAAAAAATAATCAGGTAGAATAAAAAAGACAACGATACTGGTCCACTAATATATAGATGACAGGCAATGCCGGCCCAGGAGAGTAGGAATATAGCACATACTACGCAGTTACCACCGTACAGGAGCAACCAGAATTTCTCTGTTTTAGTTAGTATGGCATGATTGACGAAGAGCGCTTTTAGTAGATGCTTCAGTACAAAACCTGTAGTCACCAGGTACATTACCCACTGCGTGTAAATAATGAAAACCATTGGCCCTTGCCACAAATCAGGATAAGTTTGATAAGGCAGCAGGATGCCGCTGAGGAGTAAGACAGACAGCAATCCGCCCCAGACCCATTTCCAGGAGATGGGTAGCACCGTTACATTTTGTGTGGCAGCCTTAATAAAATAATATAGCGCTGGCCCGATTAAAAAGCAGGCGGATAATCCTATTTGTGCGTATATCTTTGGCAGTGAGTGATTGAAATATAAAAATACTGCCTTGATAATCCGCAGACTAAGCATCAGCAAGAGTACGGAGAGGAATAAGGTCGATAGCGCCTTTTTTCTTTTACTAAAGAAAAGATAAAAGCTGATCACCATTCCATTGAAAGCCCCCAGGGAACTAACAAGAAATAATATTTGCTGGCCGAGATTCATGAGGAACAATACAGAATTACAGCAGAAATATAAGGGATTTTTTGTACATAGTCATGGCTTCCTAAAGCACCGCGTCTGACCTGTATCTGTTATGTTACCCAGAAACCGAATGTTACTCCCATCGCAGTAAAAATTATTAGATTGTTATGCATTTCTTCTCCTTACAATGGTTACTCCATCTTAGATCATTGAATTTTATCCCTTGCTATGGAAAATCATCCTTCAGAAATTTCCGTTGGTACAGCTCCTGCAAATAAACTATCGAAAGCAATAACGCTTATGGTGTCCGCCATCGTTATCTCTCTGATATTGATGTTCATGTCCTTTGTAAGGCGATTGGGAAACTTCCCCGTAACAACACTGCTATTAATACCCTGGATATGCATAGTTGTGTCCTATCCATTCAGGAAAGTGCTTCAAGTAGAAATTAACCTTTTCTCTCCTTACCCATCTTTATTGTCACCGGTTATCATTGCCGTCATTGCTTTGTTTGCATTTGACATGAAAACAATGACCATCCTGGATTATCACAATATCTGGTTGCCTACTTGTATCATAGCAGCTGTATTAGCAACACTGCTTCTTTTAATGACAAGGCCGTTTGGAGGTACCATTTTATTTAAGCGAAGGAGCATCGCATTTTTCATTGTAGTACTGTTCGGATATAGTTTTTTAAGCACTGAATACCTTAATTTCCTAATCGATAAAACTGCTCCCGTTCATTATAGCGCTATAGTGTTGCGTAAAAGGATTGTTCACAGCAGAAGAAATAACTATTGTAGCATCACGCTGGCCCCATGGGGGCCCCAAAAGTATAAAAGCGAGATAACGGTAACTCCTTACTTTTACGATGAGATACACGAAAACGATTATTTGAGCATTTATTTCAGGCAGGGAGGCCTAAATATTCCATGGTATCGTGTAGAAGGGAAGGAAAAGTAAAACATAAACCACATTGCAGGGAGATTTATGTTTTACCTGAAACAGATTAAATAAATGGTTGTGGGGTGAGTACCACAACTATAATTCTTGTCTATAAGAAACTTTGTCAATGATTCGCCACGCTCCTTCAAACTTTATCAAGTTAAAGCGATCAATGAATCGAAAGGTGGCAAAGGTCAGTTGCACGTGTGCTGAGCCGGTGTCGCCATCCCAGCTGTAGGAAAGCAGTTCGGGCTGGCATTCCTGAACGATGGTTTGGGCCACCAGTTCCAAATACTTTGGCAGGGCCCATTGCACCAGATTTCCATCTATAAAAGTTCTGATATATGCGTCGGGGTGAAAGGCGGCGCGGAGTCTTTCCATATCCAGCACCGGACGTCCTTGTAGGTAATTATTAAGTGTGTGAAGGATTAATTGTTTTTCCTTTTCAGTATCGATTTTGTTTGTCAATGTTTCCATTATTCTTTTTTTAAACGAAATTATCCGTTTTTGTCGATGGTGAAATTATCTATTTCAAATAATCGATTGTCTATTTCAAACAATGGCAGATTTAATACTTTTTTTGTCAGTTTTTGTGAGATATATCCGAGGATCATGTTTAGCGGAATGCCCATAGCGATTGGTATTTGAGGAATATATCCTTACTTATTCTTTTCAAGTAGAATGAAATTATTTTGAGGTAGCGGAATAGTAAATACCTTTCTATTCTAAAAAATGATAAAAAATAACCTATATCCTCTACCCATGAAAACACTATTATATTTTACAATTACCTTTTTATTAGCAATCCATACCTATGGTCAAAAAATTTATCAGATCCGTGCCGACAGTGTACGCATCTATAATGTATGCGATACCGCTGAATTAATAATTGAAAACAGAACGCAACAAGTAAGTGGTTTCCTTTTCAATAAAGGCGCTGGTCGTACCGAATTTAAAAAGCTAAAATTGAGTACGGTTGGCACTTCAGAGATCGCAATTGCAGGTCAAGACACACTAGATCTGAGCACATTACCAGGTATTGGAGCTGGCGCTGGCGGTGGACGAAATATATACACATCAGATGGAATTTTAACCGGAAACAGAAAATTAACCGGTAATCAAAGATCCTATGGATTAGGTTTTGACTCGCTCACAAATTTTAGTGCACAGGCGAACATTCTGGCATTATCTGGAAATAATCCGATTATTAGTAATAATTCTCCAACATCTATTGTGCTCCAATCTGGACAAAGTAATTGGCGTGCTTTTTCAAATGGTACTGTACGCACAAATGTACAGGTTGAACCGTCCCGTTTCCTCGTAATAACTGACAACAGTTCATTCTCAGTAACTGGTGACAATGATCTCAGGCCAGGCATCATTCTGGATGCCGGAGTATATATGAATTTCATTTCAGTCGGTTCGTCCTATAAGTTAACCGCAAAAGACTATTTCGTTGCTGTCTATTCACAGTTTAACAACGTAACCATTACGCTCCCTGATTCTAAGGGCGGCCGAATTTTAGTTATCAAGAAAGTGATGGCTGCCAATTCTGTCACTGTTACTTGTTCTGGAACTGGCACAATAGATGGCCAACCAACAAAAGTACTCACAGCAAGTGGCGAGGTGGTACGCCTCATAGGAGATGGATCAGGTTGGTACATTTACTAGATAATGATCCTATTGGCCCTTTATCAATTTTAATAAGTGCTACCCGGAGTAGCACTTATTAAAATTGATAAAGAATTTTTAGAGATATTGATAGAAAAAAAACGTATATCCCACATCGTTATGACCCATAAAATATTTTCTATTCCACCGCCTTTCTCTCCCCCTCTTTCACCCCCATCACTAGCAACCAGACACTCACCGAAAATTCGCCAATAAAACAAGGTATCATCAAGTACGGGAAAAGTCTACTTTCCATATCCGGAGAAAGAAACAAAGCATAGCTATTTATTATATAGCATAGACCAGCGAGGGTATAGAGTATACCCAATACACGTGGTACTAATGCAGATTTAATAATCAGATATCCAATAATTAAACAATAAAACCCAAAAAACACCAATCCTATTGCATATCCTTGCGCCTGGATATTCAGCGCATACTCGGACAATAGTGCCAGCTGGTCGGTATGAAAAGATTTCAGGTATTCGCCGCCTGATAAAAGCAGTGGGGATGCCTGGTGCTGCAAGTTTACTGCTATAATTGCTGTTTGAATAATAACAAAGAAGAGCGCCAGCAAGGCAAGATATTTATTAACCTGCCTAAACAGCAAATAGAAAATAAGAATGCATGGAAGTCCGATAACGAAATTGCTGAGATCAGCCACAAAGCCTATTCGATACAACATTTCAGATGCCTGAATCTTATGTGCGGTTGCAATAGGATCTCCAGCTACTCTTAAAGCCTGACGAACGAATACTTCGGCGAAAAGGCCGGTACCGATAACAATTAGGTACAGCAATCCTGCTATCCTTGCTAATTTTTTGTTGGTCATCATTTTGGTCGACTTGCTCTTTATAGGGATTTTGTGATACAAAGTAATGCAGGAGAAAACACCTTCCCTTACATGCGTACTACTATTCAATATCCATTACAATAACGTCGAAAATGATGCTCCCCTCTGTAATGACGCAAGGGATTTAAGCCGGATGATAAATATGTACAACGATACCACCAGAGAATTCCTTCACGGATACAAGTTTCAGATCTACAGGTTTCGCGATATCACTGAATATCGGCTCTCCCGTGCCTAACATTACTGGATGAATGATCATCTGATATTCATCTATCAGGCCGGTGTTAATCAAGCTACGCATGAATCCTGCCCCGCCTATCGCTAAAATAGGTTTCCCTGGCTCTTCTTTCAGTTTCTTCACCGCTGCTACCATATCTCCATCGAATACACGTGCCGTTGTCCAGGAGTCCACTACGCTCGGTGATGTCTTAAAGCCTTTCTGTGTGAATACAGCCTTTGGCGTGTCATTCATCGGCCCGGCGAATGGCCCGGCGGCCGTTGGCCAGTAAAGCGACAATGTCTCGAAGGACTTCCTTCCCATAATGATCAGGCCCGCCTCCGCCACCTGAGCGGCACTCCAATCTCTCGAAGCCTCATCTGAACTCCTGAATACCCAGTCCTTCTCGCCGTTAGGGCCGCCAACAAAACCATCGACAGACATCGACATCTTCATAATAAGCTTGCGCATAAATTAATTTTTGTTATCCAAATTTAAACTATCGTTATGTAGGCACGAAGGGGCAACCACGACAAAGACAGGGGCAATTGCGGATAAATCTGAATACCCCAAAAATGTCGCTATTTGATGATGTGGGCTGATCTCGGACGCTTGTATTTCTGGATCAGAAAATCAGACCTGGAAAAAGAAATTTTGATAATTGTTGGTGCGTCTTACAGGACATGTAACAAAAACGGCCGTCTCTACTATGTAAAGACGGCCGATACTTTTAAAGTACTGTTATTGCAACAGCTGTTTCTTTTCTTTATTAAACTCTTCTTCGTTGATAATCCCTTTTTCGTATAGGCTATGCAGTTGTTCCAGACGCTCGTAGACCTGTGCACGGTCCGCCACAGAGTTAGCGGTCGCTTTAGGTGCAGCCTGCGGCATTTCCGGCGTTTCATAAACCGGCAAACCAGCATATTCTTCCGCCTCCAAATGCATTTCCTCTTCGAAACTCATATAGTCATCACACTCACGGATCACAGTGAAATATAACCCTACCAGGCAGCAGCCTAAAAATAAATAGTAGCCGATAGACAACATTTTATACATGCCAAGATCAAACTCCGTATTGGCATATTGTACCAGCGCATTGTTAATGCTCCTGTCCACCATACGCATCAGGAAAAACAGCAGGATGGCCGCCAACAATCCGATAAAATATTCGTTAACAGCAGGACGACGTCTGTTCAATCTTCTGTAAATATTATACCCGGCAAAAGCTGGTACCAAATAAATCAGGTATGCCAGCTTAAACAGCCAGCCAATGTTATCATGACGAGCGATCAAGTCCAGGTAATTAGCCGCATCTGCAGCCCTGGTAGGCAATACCCAACCATTAGAATCACCTATTCCCAGCGATACCCAGGGTAGAAAGAAAGAAATTAACAGGAGTACAGAAATGAAAAATGTTGGCTTCAGTTGTTTAGCATTCATCAGGATAAGGATTAGATCTCAATTGGAATAACATACAAATATATATCCTATTTTGATTATATACTTTTCCGCACCGTCTTGATAAGATTAATACCTAATGATGAATGGTTGATAACATCAATTATACTCATGAAACAACAGCGCCCCTAATTCACAGATTACGACCAGCGCATACAGGATGCCCGCGTAATTTTGCATACCTGCTTTATATAACAGGAATGTGGGAATAAGATAGATAAGTAGTTTAAAGATGATGATGTAGGGCAATTTTAATCTTCGTGTAGCCGTTGGCGCTGCCCAGGTAGCCCACAGCCCTATAATGAGCAGTAGCAAAGCCGCAGCCACTACATATTTCAGCCAGGGCGTAACAATGATCTTTATTGGAACATACACCACAACGATCAGCATAATGATCTCCAGCGAAAATGCCAGTAAACGATTGGACCACTTAATAATAAACATTTGATAAATAGGTTTGATGGATAAATTCCTTAGACCAGTAAAAATAGTACAGGTTTAGATGCCTGTAATAATAAAGCATTTGGGCCAGTCAAAAAATGGCCGGCCCACAATAAATTTATCTACCTACTAAAAATCATTTCAATTTATCCACCCTGTCAAAATATTCATTCTGTAGTGGAATGGTTTTGTTATCGGCCTTTACTTCCTTGAGTGCTTTGATAAACTCCGCTACTTCATGGTCACTAATGAACTTCCCAAACGCCGCACTGGACTTAGATGCATCACCTGCATAATGGTTAGGATAGGAAGAATACCACCAGATAGGCGTATACAAATCTGGCAAGCTGGATCGCTGCTGGTTATCTCCATTCTCGCTGGTGGCGCGTTGCAGCTTAACCAAATCCGGGCGGTAATGCATAATAATAGACGTTTCGCTTTCTCCCCCATGCAGGTCGGTACGTAAATCAGTGGTATGTTTCTTTTCGTAGTTTTTCGTGTATTCGGCATCGTTACCCGGGCGGAACAGATATACGGCGTAGTTATGACGCTTATTCAGCAGACCTTGCATGAAAAATTCCAGGAATTCCGGATTACCGCCATGGCCATTCAGGATGATGATCTTGTCGAAACCATTGCGGGCAATTTCATCACAGGTAGCTTCCAGCAGTTCAAGTATCAGTTTATTAGGAAGAGAAATTGTTCCTGGCTGGTGCCGTGCTTCGTTTATCTGACCAAAAAAATAATCAGGAAAGACGACAGCATATTCCGACTTCACGGCCGCCGCTGCCCACTCACGCACATGAATCAAATCAGTGCCTATAGGCGAATGCGCGCCATGCTTTTCAAGAATGCCGATAGGCAGGATGCAGGTCCTGGAAGATTTCTGCAAGGCTGCCGGGAAATCACTCGCTACTAATTCATCCCAGCGGGCAGGTACATCCTGGGCAATGGCGTAGTTGGCAAATAATAATGCTCCAAGGGCTATCAGATAGCGTTTCATATACTTATTATTGATTAATAATGGCATGTAGGATGATCCTTCCGGGCTGTGAAATTATAACTCCTTGATCTATGAAAACAATGAATTAATTTTGAACTATCAATCTAATTTACTCATGTTAAATATCAACCTGCATCACCTCACCGTGGTCAGTGCCATTGAAAAAGAAGGTTCCATGACCCGTGCCGCCGAAAAACTATATATTTCTCAATCGGCCCTCAGTCACCATGTACAGGAACTGGAAAAGAAAATAGGCGCCAAGGTTTTTGAAAGAAGGAATAAAAAACTATATCTCACCCCTATAGGCCGCAAGATGATAGACAGCGCCGCTGTTGTCTTATCAGAGCTACAAAAACTGGGGCATGAAATCCAATCTTTAAAAAATGGTGAAACCGGCACCATCAACATCAGCACAGAATGTTATACCACCTATAACTGGCTACCCCGACTAATCCAGAACTTTAACAAAGCCTATCCCCTTGTAAACGTAAAAATCATGGATGGCGCTACCCGCAGTCCTTTGCATTACCTGCAAAGTGGCGCACTGGACGTAGCCCTGGTGAGCAGACCCGCCAAACAACCGTTGGAAGATCACCCTGCGTTCATTTATACGCCTGTATTCCAGGATGAACTGGTGGTGGTGGTCAGCAAAGAAAATCCATTATCGAAACAACGGACAATATACCCAAAATATTTTCGGGAACAGTCGTTAATTACCTATGATGTAGAAGATAAATACAATGACCTGATAGAAAACGTTTTAAAGCCACATGATGCCGAACCAGCGAAAGTAATTAAAATGCCATTGACGGAAGTTATCCTGGAAATGGTTAAATTGAATCTGGGAATGGCAGTATTGGCAAAATGGCTGATTGCTCCATTGATAACACAGGAGTTAAAAATGCTTCCTTTGCAGCATGAATGCGCTAAAAGAGAATGGTGCCTGGTAACCAGGAAGCAGCAAAACAGCCTGCAGCAAGACTTTATATCCTTTGCATTACAGACATTGCAAAACAAAAAATAATACAACAACATTTACCCCTGACCCTGAACTATGCCAACAACAAACATATCGTTGCAGCTTACTGCAACACCCCAACTAACAGGATTGTATATACGGAGTATATATAACAAACTTCCAAACAAATATCGTTAGGATTAATAACTTTTTTTTGAAGGAAATTTAATTTTGTGTAATATTGATTAATCGAAATAATCATTAACACATTTGCAACCTCATATATAGCAAATCGTCCCCGTTGTCGTTTGTTTATCAGCAAAAAATCATCTTCATACAATCAAAACCCTACTTTCAATTATGCACCAGTTAAACCCTATGCATAATTCACGCAATGCTAAAGCAGTGAATTGTGACACAGACCCAACCAGCAGTCTGAAGGAAATGTTTATCGACATGATACAATTCCCTCGTGCGCTGGATGGTCAATGCCCTGTAAGACGTCCCGTCTTCTCCAAACAACATGGCATGGTGAAAGCCACCTTCGTAGTAAATAAGGAACTACCTACTAATCGTAGGATAGGCGTATTTAAATACGATCAGCTGGATGCATGGGTGAGATTTTCCAGCGATACCAAATCTGGATTAGGTGATCTCAAAACCACTATTGGTATTGGTATTAAACTATTTGGTGTGGAAGGAAAAAAACTGCTGGAAAGTGAGTCCAATGCTTTAACCGCAGATTTCATTCTACAGAACCATGATGTTTTTTTTGTAAATACAGCCAAGGATATGTGCGAGTTCACGTACGCTGGTGTAGTATTACGCGACTACGACTCTTACCTGAAAGATCATGAAGACACCGCAAAGATCCTGAATGAAATGCAAAAGCTGGAGCCAAGCGTAACCACCGCCATTTACGGCAGCTGCTTACCTTATGCTTTTGGTAATGATGACTATGTCAAATATAAACTGGTTCCAATCAACGTACCGCCAGGCCCGCCTATCCCTGCTAACAATCCCGGTTATCTCCGCGATGAACTCAAACAACGTCTTATACAAGGAGAAGTACATTTGGGCTTTTACTTACAATTTAGAACAGATGATGCCAAAATGCCCCTGGATGAAGCAATGGTGCGCTGGCCCGAAAACCTCTCTGCACCACAGCTCTTTGCTACATTGATATTACATCAGCAAGATATCGATACCCCAGGACAAGTAGCCTATGGCGAAAACCTCTCCTACAACCCCTGGCATACCCTCGCAGAACATAAGCCTATAGGCAGTATCAGCGATGTCAGGAAAGTAGTGTATGAAGAAGGCGCACGCCTGCGCCGCGACAGAAACGGCATCCCTTTAACAGAGCCACATACCACACGAAAATAAACTCCTCACCCAAAAATTATTCTTATGGCTGGAAAAGCTGATTTCGCTAAACTAGCGATTTATCCTCCGCTTGGCATTGCCCGGCTGGGTAATTCAGATGAATACTTCTTTGCCTCCGATGTGCCAGGCATCGAACCACCCCAATCCGATGGTTACAAAGACCGCGAAGGACGCATTAAAAAACAGGTACCACTGTTCCGCGTATACGCTTTTGATGCTAGTGGGAAACCTTTACGAGAAATTACCGCCGATAGTAATACCACTATCGAATGGCGCGTAAACCTCGCCAACAGAAAAGCCAGCTGGTACAACTTTGAAAATGCGCTGGACTTGCCAGACAATCAGTCAAAAACGCCCAACCATCGCAATATTGATGAGAAAGACAGAAGCAAGCTAAACATCTTACCTACCCCAAAAAAGATCAAAGGAATTGATCAGAAAGGTGTCTTCTTCGATGAAGGCATGTTCTACAACATAAAAGTTCCACTGGGAGAAATTCAAACAGATGCAAAAGGCCGCCTGCTCGTAATTCCAGCTGATGGAACTTCCGCATCTGCGTTCAACCAGGACCCTACCACCTTCGCCAATAATGTAGGCTGGCACGATGACACCGCCGATGGCACCATCTACGCCACCGTAAACATCGATGGTACAGATTATCCTGTTGACCCGGCCATGGTAGCCGTAACGCCTCCAAACTTTGGCCCTGGCCTGTTTGCAGTGGTTACCATGTATGATGTGGTAGAAGATTTATTCATCCAAAGTGGTGAAATTCCTATTCCGAAGCAACTGGAATTCTGGAAACATATCTATCCTATTATCTCCAGAACAGTACAAACGCAATGGGTGAATCACGGATTCTTCATGTTGTTCGGACAAAACTCACCCAGTGATTACCTCTCCAACGAAAACCTGATGAAGCTGATGAGCCCTGATCCTTTGTATCGGGAACTGCGCACAAAAGTATTCCAATGGTATAGAGATCCTAGTAACAAAAACTACGAACCTGTTAAAATACCTCCTTTCTATGGCGATGCATTTGGTGAATATGAAGATGTATACAATGTAGATCTTCCATTAACCAAAACACAATATGAAAGAATGGCGCAATGGGCACAAGGCTCTTTTGTGGTGGGTACCAAGCCTGGCACCGACTTCGACAAATTCACCCTGGAACAACAAATACAGGCACTGATAGAAGCCCCGCTGGAAGAATGTCTGGGTGGCCCTTTCCATCCAGGTATAGAAATCACCTGGCCTTTCCGTCAGCGCATTTTCTGGGGCGAACCCTTCAGGATTAAGATCCTTCCTGAAAATGAACAACCCAAAGATGATTACGGCGAATACCTCACACCTGAAGTAGCAACAGGTCCTAAAGGCCCTATAGACGGTAGCGGCCCCGGCTCGCTGACACGCTGGCTGGGCGTTCCTTGGCAAACAGATGAAGCCAGCTGCTTATCAGGATATGATACCACCACCTACCTGGCATTGCCTTCCTTCTGGGCAGCAAGAGTACCTAATCAGGTGCTGTCAGAATCTTCCTTTAAAAGATTAGCAGATAAAGAACTCAATATACATCAGCGACTGAAGCATTTCGATTATCGTCAGGACTGGCTCCGCGACCTCGGCACACAATACCTGCCAAAGCTGAAGAAGATGGTGGAAAGATGGCATTTCCTGGGTATCATCACAGAAGTAAAGTTACCACCGGAAATGCAAAATCCTGCCTTGCCTACTACCTTATGGGTTGAAGCCGGACGTCCAGGATTTACCTCAGAAGATCCCACCTTCGAACAGGTACTGGTGGCCGAACATGCGCCTGTGCCTATGTTACAGGCAGCAAGAGCAGTATTCCTGGATGCTACTGGTGTCGACACCAGCAACCTCAAAATACTGCAGCGTAAACCATTCAGAAGAGACGAAATGTAAGCGGATGAAAATGCCTGTTATTATTATCGGTGGCGGCCCTGCAGGCGCCGCCACCGCTTTACAACTGCTACGCCAGGGTTATGAATGCATCATCCTTGAAGCATCGGCAGCGCCTATACGAAAACCGGGAGAAACAATTCCTCCCCAAGCCTATTCGCTGTTCAAAAAATCTGGCCTGGAAACACTGCTACAGCATCCCGCACACCTTACCTGCCACGGTAACCGATTTGTATGGGGAAGTCAAACCCCCACCGATAAATCATTTTTTGCCAACACCGTTGCACAAGGCTGGCACCTGAGCAGAGAAATCTTCGAAACTCAATTAGCCAACCACGTTATACAATGCGGCGGACAATATCTTCACGGATGCAGCATGACGACAATAAAGTATATGAATGATAATTGGTCGGTCTCCTACGCTGATGCACAAAAAGAAATACAGACAATTACCGCTTCCTTCATTGTAGATGCCACCGGCAGGAAATCCCGCGTGGCAAGGCAAATGGGTATACAACGGAAAGTAATGGACAAACTGGCCGGCGTTACTGCGTGCGTTACCCTACCGCAGCATATTCAGCAATTCACCTATCTGGAAGCCGTTGCAGATGGCTGGTGGTATGCCGCACCATTATCAGCACAACAACTGGTACTCAGTTTTATGACAGATACAGATTTAATTCCTGAACAACTACGCAGCGCTAAAGCACTTCTGGACGCCGCTACCACTACCACGCTCATTGCCTCGGTTATTCATGATAGTACCCCCACTACAACGAATGTAACTGTTGCCAGTGCAGCAACAGGATACCTTTCCCAACGCACAGGACAACAATGGCTGGCAGTAGGCGATGCTGCTTTTTCCTATGATCCCATATCTTCCTATGGCATCACCTCCGCATTGGACGGCGGCTACTATGCAGGACACGCCATCGCTGAATACCTCAAAGGCGATGCAGACGCCCTGACAGCCTATGACTGGGCTATCAGTACCGCTTTTTCCACCTACATGAAAATGCTCATCGGACAATATAATCTTGAAAAAAGATGGAGTAATTCACCATTCTGGAGTAGAAGAAATTAATGACGGAAAATTTTTACATACAGACACCCTTAATGTTCCAGGATCTTCATCAATACATTTGCCAGCTCCTTAGAGCTGAAAGGATTTTGGCCAGTGATCAGGTTTCCATCCACTACTACATGAGAGGTCATAGGAATGAATGCTTTTTTCAGGTCAGCACCTCTTGCTTTGATAGCCGCTTCCAGATTAAAAGGCACCTCTTTTTTTCTTCTGGCAATCGTTTCTTCAAACCAGTCAAATCCCGTCATAGACCTGCCTTTGATGAGGTACGAGCCATTTGCTAGATGTACATTCAGCAATCCGCCTACGCCATGGCATATAGCAGCAACCATTTTACTTCGCTCCCATTGCCTGCGGATAATATTTTGTAAATGGATATCATCCGGAAAATCATACATGGTGCCATGGCCACCTGCCAGGTACACCAAATCAAAACTCGCTTGCTCCACTGCTGCCAGATTTTTAGAATGATTCAGCTCCTTCATAAAATCCGGGTCGTTATTGTAGCCTTTGGTGATTTTGTCCAACACCATCGGTTTCAGACTTTCCGGATCAATTGGTACCCGTCCTCCTTTAGGACTTGCGATGGTAATATTCCAGCCCTTCTCTTTTGCACTATGATAGATATGCGTTAACTCACTCAACCATAAACCGGTTTTAAATCTGCCACTGGCATATATGTCCACATTGGTGACTATCAGCAAAATATTTTTCATATTCAGGTATTAGATATGAAGAATAACAGGCAGGAAGATATTTAGTTTGTCTTCACCACAACTATATTAAATGAGATTAATTACCATCCTATCAATTTCGCTGCAATACAGACGTAGTATTTTGCTGATGTTAAGAAATTTGCTGCCGATAATTTCCTGGTGTGATGCCAGTATTCTTTTTAAAGAAATGATTAAAATTACCTGCCTCTTCAAAACCAAGGCAGTAGCCAATTTCAGCTACATTCCAATTGGTATGTGCAAGTAATGCCCGGGCTTCGCTGAGTAAGCGTTCGCTAATCAGTTTAGTAGTGGTTTTACCGGTAGTGGTACGCACCGCACGATTCAGGTGATTCACATGAATATTCAGTCTTTCTGCATAATCCATAGCAGAGCGCAGTTTCAATTGCTGCTCATTGGAAGCGATCGGAAACTGTCGTTCCAATAAATCACGGAAGACCGCTGTAATTCGTGTGTTCGCATCCGTATGTTGGTAGAGTTGTTCCATCGGCTGCATTTTCATTGCCTGATGAATCAGTTCCGTTACATAACTTCTGATCAGGTTATACTTAAAAGGATAATCTGTTACTATCTCCTGTTGCATCTTCTGGAAGATGTCTACCACGAGACGCTCCTGTTGTTCATTCAAAAGAAATATGGCGTTTGCGCCAGGAGCAAATACAGGTAAGTCTTTCAGGCTACTGCGTATATGATCGCTGAAAAAGCCTTCTTTGAAAATACAGAACGAACCGGTGGTGATGCCGCGTTGCTCGCATTTATAGGGAACATCGGGTGTGAAAAAAGTCAATGCTGCACCATTTGCCGCAATGCTTTTATCTGCATAGTGAAAGATGTTATCTCCACGTATCAGCATTATTTTATAGAAGTCGCGGCGCTGGTAAGGCCTGGGAATGCCGGGTTTCAGCACTTCCGCCAGATCAAAAACATTGAAATGGTCGCTTTCCTGCGCTACACCGTTGGGTGCGCGGTTAAATTTATGATGATAAAATTCTTCTATGGATTCTATGCCGGACATATCATAAAATTAAGGCATCAGGCAGGAAAATCTGTGCTGAATGCCATTGGTTTGTTTTTTTCGAGGGCCTGTTGCATTTCTGTAAGTTTATCAGATGCTCTTTTATAAGCATCGCTGCCAAGAAATACTCTTACAGGTGCATCAGGATCATTTGCCAGTGCGATCAACGCATCTGCGGCTTTTTCCGGGTCGCCGGCTTGTTTGCCATTCATTGTTTTGTAACGGTCATGTATTGCGTGGACCGTCTGATAATCTTCTATACGATTTTCAGCGATGAGCAGAGAGCCTTCAGAAAGGAACTCGGTACGGAATGCGCCTGGCATAACTACCGTAGCCTTGATGCCTAGTTCAGCTATGTCCAACGCCAGCGAGTCCGTGAAGCCTGTTACCGCAAATTTTGCGGCGTTGTATAAACTCCATCCCGCACTTGGCATAAAGCCAGCTATCGACGAGATGTTGATAATATGGCCACTACGTTGTTTACGCAGGTAAGGTAATGCGCTATGCACCACACTGATGGTGGCAAAAACGTTTATTTCAAAATTGGCGCGTATCTCTTCCAGCGTCAGTTCTTCAGCAGAACCGCCGATGCCAAATCCTGCATTATTGACGATGACATCGAGTCCATTAAAATGCTGATATGCTTTGGCAATAGAAGCCTCAATAGACCGCGCATTTGTCAGGTCTACTTCCAGGGGCAGAAACTGCGCTTCATTCACATTACCAACAGCCGCCTGCAACGATGCAGCATGACGGGAAGTAGCAGCTACATTGTAACCTGCCGACAGCAATTTTTTTACCAAGGCTAAACCCAGTCCTTTAGAGGCGCCTGTGATATACCATGTCTTGTTTTTCATACTACAAAATTAGGTACTCTTGCTCGTTTGCTGCTTGGCCGTTTCAAACCAATAATTGTGAAAATCAAACAATTCTTTTGAATGATATTTTTTACCCCTAATTGCAGGTAAATCAACCATTAAACAGACGATTAGCAGCAAAGTCCACCATGCACACGATAAATAAAATATTATTGCAAACGATTGCAAAATTGTAAAGTTTTATTATTTTGTTACCTGAGAAACCGAAAAGTGTACTGCCAAAATCTGATTTAAACCCAGCCCTTTTAATCCACAAATTCCAAAATTAGCGTTATGAAAAAGCCTTTTTCATGTCTTTTATGTTTGATAGCTTGTCTGCTATTGTATCAATTTTCCTGGGGTCAGGGCAAACCTGTAACCATAGAAGGTAATGTATTGGATGCCCAGAAAGCGCCATTGGTAGGCGTTACCATTGCCATCAAGGGCAGGAACAGCGGCACCCAGTCTGACGTGAAAGGCCACTACCGCTTGCAGATCGCAGATCCCGCCAATGCTGTATTAGTATTTACCTTCATCGGTTACACCACACATGAAGAAGCGGTGAAAGGTCGTACAGCCGTGTCCGTTATATTGTCGGAAGACCGCAAAAAACTCGACGAAATCGTTGTAGTTGGTTATGGTCAGCAACGCAAGAAAGACGTGACCGGCGCCATTTCCAGCGTCAACGCGAAGTCTATACAAGACGTTCCGGTTACCAACCCGCAACAGGCCTTGCAAGGGCGCGCGCCCGGCGTAGAAGTCATCAACAATAGTGCAAAACCCGGCGACGAGCCACAGGTACGTATCCGCGGCACCCGCTCCCTCAACGCCGGCAATGATCCACTCTATGTCGTAGATGGCATCCCCTACTCCGGTAGTCTCAACGATATCGGTACCGGCGTCATTCAATCCATGGATATATTAAAAGATGCTTCTGCCACTGCCATCTACGGCTCCAGGGGTGCAAACGGTGTCATACTGATTACCACGCAACGCGGCAAAGAGGGTAAACCCGTGGTTTCCTACAGTGGCTCCTATGGCAGCGTACACCAACTGGGCGAAACAGACATGATGAATGCAAAACGCTTCGTAGACATGCGCAGGGAAGCTAATCGTACCATCGGCAAATATGATGACAGCAACCCAGATGCCTCTGATCAGAAAATCTTCAATTCAACAGAATATGCCAATATAAAAAAAGGCGTGGATGTAGACTGGCAGAAACTCATGATCTCCTCAGGTTACCAAAACAACCAGGCAGTCAATGTTACCGGCGGAACAGAAAACACCAAATACAGCGTAGGGCTGGGCTACTTTAAAGATCAGGGCGTACTTAAACTCCAAAAATACGAACGTTATAATTTCAACATAGCCATCGATCAGCGTATAGGCAAGCGCGTTAGAGTGGGCGCCTCTTTGCTGGGCGCTTACAGCCTGCGCAACGGCGAAACCTACAACGGTATCGACAATGCACTGAAAATGCTTCCCATAGCAGCGCCATACGATGATAAAGGAAAGCTGATTACCTACCCTACCGGCGATAGCCAGCAACCCAATCCCCTGCTGGACTATGTAGATGGCAACCGTGTTGAGCTGATGAAACGTTTGCGTGTATTCACCAGCTTATATGGAGAAGTGGAAATCGTGAACGGATTGAAATACCGCCTCAATGTGGGGCCCGACATTCAATCCTATAACTATGGCCTCTTCCAGGGAAAAAATAATACCAATCTGCTGATAGGTGGCGGCGATGCCACTGCTAGCAAAAACAATGCTTCCGTTATCGCATATACGATCGAAAATCTACTCACCTATAATAAACTGGTGAAAAAACATAATATCGGTGTAACAGGCCTCTATAGCGTACAACGCCAGACCACCGATATGACCGGCGCCAACGTAAGAGGCATTCCGGTAGAATCACAGCAATACTACAACCTCGGCCAGGCACTGAACGTAACAGGACTGAGCAGCAGCTTGAGTCAGTGGACCATCCTTTCGTATATGGGTCGCGTTAACTATGGTTATGATGACCGTTATTTATTAACGCTGACTTTACGTGCTGATGGATCTTCCCGCTTTGCACCCGGCAAAAAATGGGGATACTTCCCTTCTGTAGCTGTAGGTTGGAACATTATGAACGAAGCGCCTTTCAAAGGACAACATACCATGGATAACCTGAAGCTGCGCGCCAGCTACGGTCGTATAGGCAATACCGGTATAGATCCTTATGCTACACAGGGCTCTCTGCAAAGGATTCCATACTCTTTTGGTAATAAAGGCGTACTGGGCTTCGTACCTTCTGATCTCCGTAATCCTAATCTTACCTGGGAAACTACTACCTCTACTGATATAGGACTCGATTTCGGCTTCTTCAACGGCCGTATCAGCGGTGTGATCGAATGGTATAACCAGCGCACCACTGACCTCCTGATGCCGCAAACGTTACCATACAGCAATGGTTTCAACCAGGTATTGATGAACCTGGGCACCAGCCGCAACCGGGGACTGGAAATCGGTATATCCGCTACCGTTATAGATAATCCAAACGGTTTCTCCTGGAAAATGGACGTTAACTATTCCCGCAACCGCTCCGAAATATTATCCCTCGGCGATGGCAGATCAGCGGATATCGGTAATGCCTGGTTTGTAGGCCAGCCTACTTATGTCTACTATGACTTCAAAAAGATCGGCATCTGGCAGGATAAAGACGCCGCATTGGCAGCCAGATATGGCGTAAAACCTGGAGAAATAAGACTGGAAGATGTCAATAAAGACACCATCATCGATGCAAAAAATGACCGCCAGATCCTGGGCTCTCCGCAACCAAAATGGCAGGCTGGAACGACCCAACGATTCTCCTACAAAGGCTTTGAGCTTTCAATAGTAGCGTTTGCCCGTTGGGGTAGTATGATCAAAAGTGATTTCTATGCTAACTACAATACCCTGTTTGGTCGTTATAATAACCTGAACGTAGATTATAACACCCCAGCCAATCCTACAAACGATTTCCCGAGGCCAAATGCCAACCAGGAAAGGCCTAGCAACTACCAATCGCTCAGCTATTTCGACGGCTCTTTCTTCAAGATCCGCAATATTACCCTGGCCTATGCGATGCCGACTAATATCATCCGCAATTGGGGTATGCACGATCTGCGTTTTACCGTAGGCGTTAAGCAACCATTGATACTGGCGCCTTACCGTCAGAAATGGAAAGGCATCGATCCGGAAGATGTGAACGTGATCGGCATCGACGCACCTGCCACCTGGATGCTGCAATTCGGTATTAATGCGAAGTTTTAATCTCTAAAAGAAAATTATTATGAAATATATAATTCCTGCAATTTTGCTGCTGTCGCTGGTTACAGCCTCCTGTAATAAGATGCTGGATGAAAAGGTAGTCTCCAACGCCACGGATGATTTCTATAATACCAAAGCGGGTTTCCTTACAGCGGTAAATGGCTCCTACGTATCTATGCGCAATTTTTATAGTACAGAAAGAGGAATGACGCTGACAGAAACAGGTACCGATATCATCACCAATGGTTCTGATGGCAACTACAAATTTACCAGTCAATATACTTCCCAGCTCGACTCCCGCTACGACCATGTGAGGGAAGTCTGGAACAGCTTCTATCAAACACTTAATACCTGTAATGTGGTCATCTCCCGTGCAGATAAAATCGGTGATCTTGATAGTGCTTCCAAAAAGAAAGGGATTGCAGAGGCTAAGTTTTGTCGTGCACACTATCATTTTATTTTAATGGAGATGTTTGGCGCGATTCCTTTAAGTTTAAAAGAAAATACACAAATACTCCGGGAGGCGCACCGCGACTCTATTCCAGCTGTCTATAACGCTGTTATCAGCGACCTGCTGGATGCAGAAAAAGATCTTCCTGAAACACAAACCGATTGGGGCCGCGCCACCAAACCAGCTGTAGAACATTTGCTGGCAAGGGTATACCTCACCAGGGCTTCTTCAGGGGCAGCACAGCCTACAGACTATGCAAACGCCGCTAAGTATGCGGACATGGTCATCAAAAACTACGGATTCAGATTACTGGATGATCCCGGGCAGGTATGGGCGCAAGGCAAAGAAAACAACAGCGAAACTATCTGGGCCGCACAGTATACTACTGATCCACTCTATGGCTATCCAGACAATAACGCCTGTCGCTTTTTCCTGATGCAATATGATGTATTAGCCGGTATGAAGCGCGATCTACCCAATGGCACGCCCTGGAAGCGTTTCAGACCAACGCGCTTCCTATTGGACACGTTGTATAAAGATCGTATACACGATACGCGTTATGAGAAATTCTTCACTACGGTGTGGTATACCAATGCACCTACTACTACACTAAACCTGGGCGACACCGCTGTTTACATGCCTGGTTATGATGTATCTGCAGCAGTTATTGCCAGCAAAAAATACCTGATGGTACCACCAAGATTATATACAGAGAAATTATATCCATCGCTGAATAAGTTTGCTGATGCGCTGCGTCCTGATAACCAGGCTTCAGGTGTACGGCCATTTATCTCTTTCCGTCTGGCAGAGGCTTACCTGATAGAGGCAGAAGCAATGCTGATGCAGGGCAATGCGCAGGCTGCCGCTGATCTGGTAAATGTGGTGCGCTTGAGAGCCGCACGTGTAGGCCCTACAGACGCTGACACACAGGCTAATCGTACCGCCATGTTGGTAGGTCCCGGCGATATGAATATAGATTTCCTCCTTGATGAAAGAGGCCGTGAATTGGTAGGAGAAGAAATGCGCTGGTTTGATCTCGTACGCACGCACAAACTCATTGACAGAGTACGTGCCCACAACGACGAAGCCCGCGCCAATATTAAACCGACACATGTACTACGTCCTATTCCACAGGACCAGATCGATAGATCAGTGAACGAGTTCCTGCAAAATCCAGGCTATTGATAGATATTATTTTAATGCTATCAGAAATGAAAAGCGGCTGTATCATAGATACAGCCGCTTTTTTGTTATTGCTCCACTGTCCAAACCGCCAGTTCATAACCATCGGGGTCTGCGAAGTGGAAACGCCTACCACCTGGGAACTTGAATACATCTTTTACAATGGTGCCGCCAGCCGCTGCTACCTTGTCTCTGGTAGCGTCAAGGTCGTCGGAATACAGCACTACCAATATAGTGCCTTTCACTGGCTTACCGGGCATAAAGCCGCCGTCCACATAATCTCCTCCAAATGCCGTATAGTCGGGACCGTAGTCAACGAACTTCCAGCCAAAAGCACTGGAATAAAATTTCTTGGCGCGATCGAGGTTTTCAGAAAGAAACTCGATATACTGCACCTGATGGTGTTTGTATTTACCATTGGGCGGTGTGGATGACATAAGATATTATTTTTGTGAAGATATAGAAAGCAGGAGATGTAAAAGTCGATAAGACCCTTAATTTCAAGTTAAAAAAGTTCGAACGCTATCCTTTGGTATTTTTTTGAAGCCGAGGATGAGTCTGATTATTTTGCCTGCATTGCCACGATCTGCCTGACCATGAATTTTGAGTCTGGCTTTTAAATTCATAATTTTTGTAAAACAAGAATTCGCGTTACCTTTTATAAACAAACCCTTCTTTTGATTCCATTCCAATAAAAAATATTTCAAACTCTTTATGTAACCTTGATAAATTCGGCAGTTGCGAAACCGCGTACAGCAAAGCTTCTTGCTGCACAGGAAAAATTTCGTACCAGCATTTCCGTTGGGTGTAAAATTCAAAATTCTTTGGTATGGAAGGATGCTGAATGCTTGCCACTTTGGGAAACGCGTATTTATCCGGTTCATCATAATTACGTGAAATGTTATTGCTATCAGGAAGCTTGTCTCGCTTGGTTAACTTCCCTTGCGCTGCTTTCTGGTGGTAACGCTTTTCCAGGACTCCCAATAACTGCTGTCTGTATTTTTCGTTAGTTACTACATCATCAAAGGAAATACTGGTTTCCCGGTTATAAATATTGGTAGCAATGCAACAGGTATATAACTCAGTAGTTTGTTTTTCAATTTCGTGAAAAGCAAGATCAATTACTTGTTTCAGCTCATTTGCATAACTTACTTTATCGAATTGTTCGAGATATGGTATAATATCCTCAGGATATAAGCGGCCGTTAAACAATTGCATCATCCAGTCTTTTGGGTTATTGAACAAGGTAAAGATATTGTATAAAGTTACATACCCCAAATACGATATTCCACCCTGCTTTTAAGTAATTTTGGGGAGATAAAAAATGCTTGTCAATTTTCCGGTTGTCTGGCGCACAGGGTAGCCCTACTTTTGTGGAAGAACATTAAATGATTGCATATGGAACTGAGTTTTGACCGAATGTACCAGGCTTCCATCGAGAAGGACGCTACCTTTGAGGGCGTATTTTTTACGGCGGTAAAAACGACCGGTATTTTCTGCCGTCCTTCCTGCCATGCCCGTAAGCCCAAACCGGAGAACATTGAATTTTTTGCTACCTCCAAAGAATGCATATTAAAAGGTTACCGGCCCTGTAAGGTATGTCAGCCGCTGGAAAAGCTAAACCAGACACCAGAAGAAATACACCTGATATTGGAGGAGCTTTCTGCCAACCCTGGCCTGAAATTCAAAGATGCAGACCTTCTGAAAAGAGGCATAGAGCCACACCATATAAGGCGTTGGTTCCTTAAAAATCATGGTATCACTTTTCATGCCTACCAGCGTATGTTCCGTATCAATGCTGCTTTCAAAAAGATACAACAAGGCGACTCAGTTACGGAAGCCGCTTACGAGGCAGGCTTCGAATCTCTCAGCGGCTTTGGTGACTCTTTTAAAAACATCTTCGGCGTTTCTCCGAAAAAAAGTAAAGCACAGCGGGTCGTAGATCTCAAACGCCTGGAAACACCACTGGGTACCATGTATGCCTGCGCTGTTGAAGAAGGCATCTGCCTGCTCGAATTCACCGACAGAAAAATGCTGGAAACAGAATTTCTGTATCTCGCCCGCCATCTCAATGCCACTATTGTGCAGGGCGACAACCCACACTTCAAAACACTGGAAGCCGAGCTTCAGCGCTATTTCGAAGGAAGCCTTAAAACGTTTACGGTGCCTTTGTTTACGCCAGGGTCCAGCTTTCAGCAGGCAGTCTGGAATGCCCTGCAACAAGTACCTTATGGCGCAACACAAACATACAAGGGCCAGGCCGTTATCCTCGGTAAGCCAGATGCGATAAGAGCCGTAGCCAATGCTAACGGCATGAACAAAATCGCTATCCTCATTCCTTGCCATCGCATCATTGGTAGTGATGGCACGCTAACCGGCTACGGTGGCGGTGTCTGGCGCAAACAATGGCTGCTGGACTTTGAAAAGGCTAACGCCTAAGACTACACGTTTTCACCTTTTACATTTATTTTATGGAATACACTGCCACCACTATCAACAAGTGGTACGCGCTGCTTATTATCCTAACGGCGCCACTATTATACGTAATAGATATCTTCATCATCAACATTGCCATTCCTACCATCAAAAGCAGCTTACATGCTACGGATGGCGAAGTACAACTAGTCATAGCCGCTTATCTTCTGGGAAGCGCCTGTTTCCTGATCACTGGCGGCAGAGCCGGGGATTATCTCGGCAAAAAGAAAGTCTTTTATTGGGGCATGGGCTGGTTTACGCTAACCTCCTGCTTATGCGGCCTTTGCCAGACGCCAACGCAGCTGAATATTGCCCGCTTCCTGCAGGGTGTCAGCTCTGCATTCATGGTCACCCAATCCATATCCCTGATACAAGTATTGTTCCCGGTAGCCAAAGAAAGGGCCAAAGCCATTGGCTGGTATGGCATCACGCTAAGCATAGCCGCCATCATCGGGCAAATGCTAGGTGGTTATCTCGCAGAAACAAATTTTATTATTGCAGGATGGAGACTAATATTCTTCATCAACCTCCCTGTGGGCATCATAGCCATGTGGGCCATCCGTCACTATCTTCGGGAAACGGAAATCACCAAAGCCATACAATTCGATTATACCGGTGCTATCCTGCTCACCATCGCATTGGGCTGCATGATCTATTCCATCACCGAAGGGCGCGAACAACACTGGCCCATATGGAGTTTCCTGCTGCTGGTCATATCCTTTGTTTTGCTGATCATCTTCCTATATCTACAAAAACAAAAAATGATTAACAAGAAAGGGCCGCTGATCAATCTTCAATTGTTTAAGCAACCAGCGTTTAATATCGGGCTATTGGCCGTACTCTTCCACTTTATGCTGCATACAGCCTATCTGCTGATGATGGCCGTATACCTCCAAAATGGATTAGGACTCAGTGCCCTTGCCTGCGGCGCATGTTTCATCCCACATGCTTTGCTGTTTATGTTATCTTCCGTGGTGGCCTCCAGGTTGCTGGTAACTTATGGTAAGCGGGTTTTGCAGGCAGGACTAAGCATCATTTTGCTGGCTTTCCTCTTGCAGATTTTTATGGGCAACACAAATCAGCCAGTATGGACGGTGATATTTATTGCGGTATATGGGCTGGGAAATGGACTGGTATTGCCTTTCCTGTTAAATATTGTGCTGGATAATGTGCCTGTAGAAGATGCTGGCGCAGCATCGGGGATATTTTCCACCTTCCAGCAGATGGCTTCCGGGCTGGGTATCAGCATTATCGGCGGGATATTCTTTGCAGTGCTGGAGGCCAGACAGCAACCGCAGTTATACAGCACTGCATTGCGTTACGGACTCATGGCCGGTACTTGTTGTCTATTTATTGTAGCGCTGATGTTGTATTGGTTGCCGGGGAAGTCGGCCAGGGAAGAGCAACCACAGGTAATGCATGCTTAATGGAAAATCTGCCAAAACTTCTTTGCTATTCCGTATTTTTACTGTCTATAACGTAGTATATGTCCCAAACCGTCCTGGTACTCGGCGCCAATTCCGATGTAGCAAAAGAAGCCATCCTGTTGTATTTAGAAAAAGGATATCATGTAATTGCCGCCTCCCGCAGCACCACAGAGATAGCCGCCTTTATGGAAGCCAGGATGGTGACTGCAAATCAGCTTACCATCAGTTATTTCGATGCCACCGCTTTTGAAACACACGAAAAATTCTACGCAGGATTACCCGCAAAACCAAATATCGTCGTATATGCAGCTGGGTTTCAGGTCACCAATGACCAGGCGCTGGTAGACTGGCAAGGCAGCTACCGCATGATGCAGGTACATTATGCCGGCGCGGTATCTATTATTAACCTGATAGTGAATGATCGTGAAAATGATCAGCTGGAAAGGATCATTGGATTGTCGTCGCTATCAGGCGTGAGAGGCCGCAAGAGCAACTTTATCTATGGCAGTACCAAGGCGGCTTTCACGCAGTACCTCGCCGGACTCCGACAATACTTATTTCCCCGCAAGATTACCGTAAATGTGATCGTGGCTGGATATATACGTAGTAAGATGACCGCAGGACTAAACCTTCCGGAATCGTTGTTGATGGAGCCAGCTTTTATTGCACGGGCCATCGTCAATGCCGGTAATGGCTTCACTATCGTACCAGGCATCAAATGGAAATTTATTCATCAGGTATTGAAATATATGCCCGAAAAGCTGGCAGCAAGGTTACCATAATCATTACGTGTAATCATCTGCGTTATTAGCGCTTAAATGCGGGCTGATGGGAGTTTTCATTCAGGCATGTACGTTATAGGTGCGATAAAATAGAATTCCCGCCGTATACTTTTTTTGAGCTAGCGGCATTATCCTATTGAAAGTCAAGCCAAAGCGCCATGTCGGGTTTTTCTAACAGTCGGTTAGCCCCGACTTTAGGTTTTATTTAACGCTCCCCGATCCGATAGTTGCCTAATTTCATCCCGCTAATTTATGCTCTTTCATTATCCTAAGCACACCCGCTATGAAAAAAGCTATACTCATTTTTGCTATTGCTTTGATCGCGCAATCCTTGCAGGCGCAATCAGATACGGAGAAGCTGGACGAAGTATTGCAGGCCGCAACGAATGCGCATCTGTTCAATGGTGTAGCGCTGGTAGCGCGGCACGACAGCATCCTACTATTCAAAGGTTACGGATGGCGGAACTACGAAGAAAAAATACCGCACGACACTAATTCTGTATTCCAGATCGGTTCGGTTACCAAACCATTTACCGCAACGCTTATACTATGGCTGCAGGAACAGCATAAATTAAGTCTGGAAGACAAGCTTAGTAAGTATTTCCCGAAATACCGGTATGCAGATAAGATCACCATTAAAAATCTGATTACACATACCTCAGGCATCTACAACTTCACAGATCAATTTTATTTAAGTAACCTCGCGGACAAGCCTTTCCATCAAAAGGATTTCTGGAAAATAGTTGGTGATAAACCTTTGTTATTTTCACCGGATGCCATGTTTAGCTATAGTAATTCCAATTACATGATATTGGGTTATATTATAGAGCAGGTTTCGGGGAAATCATATGAGCAGATGATGCGCGAAGTTATCTTTGATAAAGCCGGGATGACACATTCCGGTTTCGATTATGCGCATTTATCGAGTCCGTATAAATCAGTAGGATATGACACGCTGGATCTGGAAAACCCGCAGCGAGCAAGGCGGAGCGACTCCAGCGCCACTTATGCGGCAGGTGCGATTTATACTACTGCAGGCGATTTATTCCGCTTTAACTTAGCGCTGTATAACCATAAAATTCTCAGCCAGGCTTCTATGGACGAGGCTTTCACGCCATACAGAGGTAATTATGGTTATGGATGGTATATTGAAAATCCGCCAGGCATGAAGTTCATGGCGCATAACGGTGGTATCTGGGGGTTCCAGGCGCATTTTAAACGCATTCCGCAAGATCATGTATGTATTATTTTGCTGCGCAACGAAATGCTGGGATTTGAAGATTATGCCATTAGTTTACATCGAATAGCTTATCATGATCCTAACTATTATATTCCAAGGAAATCCGTCACCATACCGGCAGACAGTCTCCAATCCTATATTGGCGAGTTTCAGTTGAAAGACAAGCCTGCATTTAAAGCATCCGTTACTGTTAGAGATGGTAGCTTGTTCCTTGCCTGGAGTAATTTCCAGCCAGAGAAAATTTATGCGGAGAAACGGGACCAGTTCTTCTTTAAATCATACAATAGCCAGATAGAATATACACGCGACGAACAAGGAAAGATAAATGGCTTTATTGCCCATAATAAAGAACAGGATTATCCATATGTAAAAACCAGGTAACGATAAGTCACCTGGAGCTATAACCGTCCTTCTGAGGAGCTTACGGTTTCAGGTGATTTATTTAATAGCTACCCCCATCTCCAATCAAATCATTTTTGAACCACTATTCCACCAGAACTTTACGTACGTCAAATTGAGCCTATCTTGCAAAGAATGTCTAACTGAAAATTGTTAATTTCATACAGGTAGTACCAGCAAAATAATTATCAACCTAAATAAATGGCATATCAGTTATGATAAAAAGCAACGTGCCTGTTCTATTCTTCCTATTCTCATTGTTTTTTTTGTGCGTTGGCGCCAATACGCTTTTAGCCCAGGACCAGCCATCCGTAAAGGATTCCATCTACTCTATCATCTTACGGGAACAAAGAAAAATAGAAATCGTTTTACCTAAAGGGTTTGATCCTGCCAAGTACGAAAAATATGAGGTGCTTTATTGCCTGGAAGGCGTTGCAACCTTTGCGCGTATGGAGTATAACTTTTTATCTTCAGAAGGTTTCATTCCCAATTTGATACTGGTAGGAATATCAAACACCATAAAGAATGGGGTAGATATGCGCGACAGGGATTTCACGCCTACACACACCTATGGTGAAACTGGTGGCGCGGATAAGTTTCTTGGGTTTCTGAAACTTGAATTATTACCGTATATACAACACCGTTATCCTGTGAAAGATAGTGGTCATACCCTTTATGGCGGATCACTCAGTGGTTTGTTTGTAGTATATTCCTTTCTCAAAGAACCCGACCTCTTCACTTCCTACATAGCGGTGGAGCCAAGTTTATGGTGGGATAACTTTTATGTACCAAAATCTGCAGATCAGCTGTTGGCAAAATTTGGTCAGCAGCAACATACATTATGGCTGGCAGGCCGTGATGGCAGCCCTTTTCATTATATGGGTGTTGCGGCTATGGATTCTGTGTTAGCAGCAAATAAATTACCCGGACTAGTTTGGGCGCGACAGCTCTATCCTAATGAAACGCACTACTCTACACAATTTAAAGGACTCTGGGACGGCCTGAAATTTTCTTATGGTGGCTTCTACGCCTCGAAAGGAGGTTATATCACTTCCAGGCGTATCGTTATAAAACCGCAACGGGGGCTGATTGTAAAGGATAAACCTTTTGATCTTATCTGTTATAATCTGGCTGATAGTCCGTATATACGATATACCACTGATGGTACTGCACCAACATTCTCCTCTCCTTCTTTAACGGGAGAAAAGACAAGAATTTCATTAGATAAAAATACGCTGCTCAAGCTTACCTCTTTTTCTGCACGGCCGGAATATAAAAAGGAAGATAGCGCGGAATTTGAGGCTGGTCAAGTGATACAGCCGGTTGCTATTACCAAAAACATGAAACCCGGCGGTCTTGCATACAACTACTATGAAGGTGATTGGACTACTATGCCTGCTGTTGGAAAGCTAACGCCTAAGCACTACGGCGTGGCGAGTGATACCTTTGATTTATCTAAATTTCCTGTGGAAACGGGGTATGTGTTGGCGATGCAAGGCTACATCAAAATTCCGCAGCCAGGATATTATATTTTTGAGATGGGTGGTAAGAATTTCAGGTGTTTGCTGAATGGCAAACTTATTTTAGGTGATCATATTATTCCTGGTATTGGTGAATCCTATATGGTACCGCTGAATGAAGGTTTTTATGCACTGCGTGTAGAATATTTGCATACCAAGGGAAGTGATGGCCCACAACCATTATATTTGAAACCAGGAGCTGAAGAGGATTTCCCGGTTCCTGCGAAGATGTTGTATCGCCTTGAATAGAAGAAAATTAAGGAGTAGTTGAATCAAAAAAAATAGCGACATCCTCCATCAGATGCCGCTATTTGGTTTACACATAATCAACAGCACGGGTTGGGGCTACCCTGCCGATATCCCACCATCAATTGCCAGCGCAGCGCCGGTAATCATCTTGGAATTATCTGCTATCAGGAAGCCAATGAAAGGAATGATATCATCTACGGTGGATACTCTGCCTAAAGGCATGGCTGCCGCGATCTTTTCCAGCATGCCCGGTGTTTTGCTGACATCCGACAACCATTGCTCAGTGGCCAGCGCACTAATCACCACCGCATTAACTCTTACCTGGCTGGAAGCATATTCCAGGGCTGCTGCTTTGGTTAATCCGATGACACCATGTTTGGCCGCTACATAAGCCGCAATACCTTTTCCAACACCTTTTACGCCCGCAGTGCTGGCGGTATTGACGATGCTGCCTCCAGTAGCTTTCATTGCCTGTAATTCATATTTCATCGCATAAAAAGTACCCGTAAGATTGACATTGATGGTATTGTTAAATTGTTCGGCGGTGGTGGTAGCCACTGGCCCAAAATACAGGTTGGCACCGGCATTGTTGAATGCCGCATCCAGGCGGCCGTATTGCTTAATGGTGGCATCCACCATATCAGCTACCTGCTTTTCTTCCGTGACATCCGCCTGTATAAAGGTGGCCTCTCCGCCATTAGCGCGGATATCTGCTTGTACTGCCTCGCCTTCTTTTATTCTGCGGCCGCAGAAAACGATCTTTGCCCCAAGTGCTGCAAAACTCCTGGCGGTGGCCGCACCTAATCCGGAGGTAGCGCCGGTGATAAGAATTACCTTGTCTTTCATGAAAGAGAATTTATGACCTGTTTTTTGTAAGGGTGAAACCAGTGGCTATTAACCATATATATGAACCGAAACGTGCAATAGGCAAGAGTATCATGAGCGGTGCGAATATCAGGCTCAGGGTAGATAGTTCCGCGATCGCTGCCAGCACAAGGCCCAGCCATGCTACCCATTTGGGTGTGTAGCCACCAAACAGACTCGGTACCGCGATGCCTGCCATTAATAACCCCAACGCCACAACGTGCGCAACACCGCCTGTTGCAAAGCCTAGTAACTGGACGGCATGCATGGTGGAGAGATTATCTATCACGCCAGCCTGACATAATACCCAGGTACATAAACTGGACAGCATCATTAGCAGCGAAGCGCCTATCCCGCCGAATAACGCAATACTAACACCGGTAACATTAACGCCCAGGAAACTTAATCTGCTTGTTACTGCGGCGGTAAATAAGCCCAGTGGCACTGCAGCGCCAAACTGCATCAACGCATTGATTCGGGTGACTGCCGTGAAGGTTTGCAGGCGTTGCTGTGCTTCTACTAATGGAACGAATGGATTAGGAAATCCTTTGCCGGCGGTGAGTATTCCGAGTAAGAGCAAACTGCCCGCAAATAAGGATACATGCACGATAGCAAGGATGCCCGGATGCGGTCCCCGATGCTTGTCGAAGGGCGCATATACAGAAGCTGAAGACATATAAAGGGTTTAAAGTGAAAAAACATTAACTTACTAATCTAGTTTATACCATAAACTAAAAAGACAAAAAAAATTGAACTATAGATGAAGGTACTTTTTGATATCCTCTACATACTTTTCAAAAGCTTTATTGCCTTTATCGGTGAGCTTACAAAGGGTTTGCGGGTAATTGCCTTTAAAGGTTTTAATGACTTCGATATACTTTACCTCACTCAGTTTTTTGATTTGCTGACTCAAATTTCCCTGGGTAGTTTGGGTTACTTCCATGAGGTAATTAAAATCTGCCTGTTTCACTTTCACTAATACCGATACGATCGCCAGGCGCACTGGTGTGTTCAGAACCGGATCTAAGCCATTGTACATTTCCTTTATGCTGTTTTTGAATACTTAAGTAAATATCCTGGTACGAGGTAACCACCGATTACGGCAATTCCCTGCAACAAGGGTTTATAGGCATCGCTGACGAGTACACTGCCAACAGCCAGCAGCAAAAATAATATTCCTCCGGCAATTAATGGCTTATAACGCATCACCAGTCCGGATACCAGTGTACCAATGCCTCCCAGCAGCATCGTATGTGTAAAGGGTAATTGTTTCATCAGTAAACTAATCGCTACTACTACCAGGAAACAAATGCCAATCGTTAGCCACAATTGTTTCAAGAACCAATTCAACCAGGTTTCAGTACCCGAATGCATACGTCTGAAATATAGTATTGTCCATATAACCCCCATCGCCACAAACACCGGGAATGGCAGGAAATAAAAGGCTGTACCTGTATATTGATGCAGTATATAAAAGAATATACTGGCAGCAGCAATCAGCCAGCCCCAAAGCAAGAAGCAGGCGCTCATTGCCTTTATATTATTCCTCGTTTTGGAGATGGTATCGGTGATGATACGGAGACTTTGCTCCGCATCAAGCCTCATTTCATTCGCTTCCATTAATTAGCTTTTAGCATTTGCTTACAAATATAAATGTAGTTTACAGTATAAACCAAATATTTTTATAATAGCTACCATGGCTAATTACCGGATACAATTCAGAAAAACACCTGATTACTGCTTACTTTCAGCGCTCCGTATTATTTTTCCTTCTTATGCTGTTTGGCCTGCGCATATTTATCTACGCGTTGCTGCTGTTCCTTTGTGAGTCGCGCCAGCTTTTCCTCTCCCAGTGTGGCAGTCAGCAGCTCATCGATGGATTTGTTTTTAGCATTGGAGAAAAGCTCCTGGTGCTGCGTTTCTGTGTCTTTCAGAATATTGATGATGACTTGCTTGTCTTTAGATTCAATACCATCATATAACAACATCGTAGGTTTATATAAAAGCGGATATACTTTCGCCAGAATTTTTTCACCAGCTTTTGTCAGCGATACCAGCCTGGCCCGTTTATCATTAGGGTCGGGTCTTTCCGCGATATAGCCCAGTTTTTTCAATTTGTTGAGCATATCAATGCCGGTCGTTTGTTCGGTGAAGTTGTATTGTATCACCTGCGATTTATTAACTTCTTTTAATTGATAGATGGTATTCAGAAAATAAAACCATTCCAGCTCAAAGCCAGGAAGCTCCGCCAGCGCCATCTTTGAATAAGCTGTTTGCATAGCTCCCAATCGGCCTATCAACTTGGCAAACACCGTATCCAGATCCGGCGGCGTAATACCGCTGAATAGCTGACTGTTGTTTTCTTTCGCTAAAAAATACATACAAAATTCTACGGCGGATGCCGCAGTATGCTTCTTTGTATATGCCTCCCAGGCTGTTATTAATTTCACCAGTTCACTCATAATTGTATCGGATTCGTCATAAATATAGCTATAAAGCAAGGAAAAAGTTTGATTTATCAATTTATCAGTTATTTTTACATCGGATTCGATATTTATTTAAATAAAATATTACGATTTCGATACTAATAAAAATGCAATCATGATAGATAATGTAACAACAGGTTATCTCACCAGGGCTGAAATATGGCTATTTATCACTACCCTCACCTACTTCCTGATGAATGGCGCTCAGGTATTTGAGACATTGGTTTTTGTACCCAGATGGACAAACGATGCACCACACAACTTCAAGCTATTGCTGGATGGCCACGGCGCCAGCCTGAAGAATTTCTGGATCGTTTTCCATGCTGTTCATGAAGTAACCTTCCTGCTTGCCATCATTTTTTGCTGGAAAATAGCATTGGTACGCAACTGGCTCCTGATTTTATTTACGGCCCATGTTGCCGTAAGAGTATGGACCCTGGCCTATTTTGCCCCTAACATCATCGACTTTCAACAAATAGCAACCATGCCTGCAGCAAGTGATAACCTTGCCGCCCGGACGGCCCGCTGGCAAACGCTGAACTATATACGTGTCGCCATTTTCATAGCCATCTCTTTTGGCCTGATACCCTTATGCATAAAGGTTTTGCAATTGCGGCCCTAAGTTGCCATACAACGCTAATAAAAGGATCAGCGCTATCTCGTGCTGATCCTTATGTTTTTTTACATAGATGCCATTTACGTATAACCGTAAAGGTGATCCTCTTCCTATATTTCCTTTTTACAAGATTTTTAAAAATAAATTTGCGAAACTGATTGGTTGCGCATATATTTGCAATCAAATGGTTTCATATTTGGTGACAACAAGAAAATAAGGAGCGTAATGAGGAGAGACATATTTCAGGCGATCGCTGACCCCACAAGACGTGCTATCATAGCCTTGATAGCCTTGCAAGCTATGACCCCTAATGCCATCGCTGAGCATTTTGATACGTCGCGCCAGGCTATTTCGAAGCACCTGAAAATATTGACCGAATGCGAACTGGTAAAACAGGAGCAGCAAGGAAGGGAGATATATTATCTACTTGAAGTAGACAAAATGAAAGAAATAGATAAATGGCTGGAACAATTCCGGAAAATTTGGGAAAGCCGATTCCTACAACTCGATCAACTTTTAGCAACAATAAAAAAGAATCCGAATGAAAAGTAGTCTAATGTTCGACTTCATCCCAGACAAGAAAAATAATAAGCTCACCATCAGACGTGAGTTCATGGCCGGCAGACAATTGGTGTGGGATTGCTACACTAAATCGGAGCTGTTGGATCAATGGTTTGCCCCTGCCCCACTGACCACCAAAACCAAATCCATGAACTTCAGCGAAGGTGGCCACTGGCACTATGCTATGATAGAACCTAACGGCACCGAATACTGGGGATACACCGAATATCATACTATCAAACCTGTAGATTACTATACATCTTCTGATGCTTTTAGCAACGAAGCCGGCGACATCAACGAAGCGCTGCCACGTGCAGAATGGCATGTATCCTTCCGCGACAAAGGTGAACATGCAGTAGTAGAAATCATTGTTTCCTATAAATCCCTGGCCGACCTGGAACAGGTTGTTCAGATGGGCATGGAAGCCGGTCTGACCGCCACTCTGGAGAAACTCGACCTGCTCCTGGAAAAACTCACCAAAAAATAAATCATTCGCTAATCATATCTATATATCGCTATCATGAGTAACAAAATCAATATCTCCACCACGGTTAATGCAGATGCTAAAAAAACCTGGGATTACTATAATCAACCGGAACACATTACTAAATGGAACTTTGCAGATCCTTCCTGGCATTGCCCTTCCGCTTCTAATGATCTGAAAACCGGCGGAAAATACGCAGCCAGAATGGAAGCGAAAGACGGCAGCTTCGGATTCGAATTTGAAGCCATCTATGATGAAGTAATTGACGGTAAAGCGTTCACCTACTCCATGGCTGATGGCAGACAAGTAACAGTAGCGTTTCATCCTAACGGTAGTCAAACCGACATAAATATTGCCTTCGATCCGGAAACTGAAAACCCGGTGGAAATGCAAAAGGCAGGATGGCAAGCTATCCTGGACAACTTCCAGCGCTACGTTGCTGCTAACTAATATCTGCTTTTTTATTGAACCAATATAACAGAAACCTGCTACGGGCGCAGGTTTCTGTTTTTTATACCTACCCTTCGCCATTCAGCAGGCACTCACTTTTATGTTGCATCAATTACGTTTATTATATTGGCATTACATCACCAACCATAAAAAACAGTTATGAAAAAAGTTATCGCCGTACTAACACTGTTTGTACTGCCTTTCATCGCCAATGCACAAATCCTTGACCCAGTAAAATGGGATTTCTCTGCAAAAAAAATTAATGCCAATACCTACGAACTTCACATGAAGGCCAACATGGAAGCAGGATGGCACGTATATGCCCAGGATTGTGGCGAAGGCCCTATACCCACTACATTCACCTTGACAAACAACCCACTGGTAAAACTGGTAGGAAAAGTGAAGGAAAATGGAAAACTCCAAAAAACATTCGACAAGAATTATAAGACAGAAATGAAGTATTATGAAAATCATGCAGACTTTGTACAGACCGTTACCCTGAAAGGAAAAGGTACCACCAAAGTAAAAGGCAAAGTGGAATTCATGGCCTGCGATGATCACCAATGCCTGCCTGGTAAAGAAGTAACCTTCGCTATTGTTGTCGGCAGATAAATAATAATGATTTTCCATCTTTACTTAGTAGAGATGGAAAATCATTATCTGGATAAGTTGCCTATACTTTATACTATCTGCAAGTCAATTTGTTGAAGAATTCATTTGCTCACAAAATAATTTCTATCGTAATTTCCATACAAAACCTATATCATGATAAGGCACCTGAAACACTTACCTGTTATAGCTTTGATCCTGCTGCAACCACTTAGCGGTCAGGCACAGAAAATCCACTTCCCTGAGCTGACATATAATGGCAAGAATCTGAATGAATTAATTGTACATCGTAAAGACCGCAGCAGCATACGCCCTAATGACTGCGTGATAAATATGGTCATGTCGCTGGACTTAAAAGATATAGACAGTACAACAGTAGAAGGCAAGGTGAAAGATCTTGAGTATGGCGACCCCGTATATTTCGCCGCTATTAAAATTACTCGAATGGATGGTAGTATTGTTACTATTCAAGCGGATGCAACTGGCAGATTTATTGTCAGGAGAGGTTCTCCTGTCAAGGAAATTCTGCTGATGCAGGTTGGCTACGCCAAAGTGCGGATAAAAGCAAGCGGTAATAAATTATTTTGATGCTCTTGTGAGCTTTAACAGTATCTTATCCATTCCATCACTGTATCTCCATTCCATATGATCATTGTCGATATAGTTTACTGCGGCAAAAATAGGTTCCTTACGATGGAATATTAAGAGCTTGATCGTATCCTTCCTTGAATTAAGAAAATATTCCCCGTTCTGCGCTCTCTTTTCTTCCACTACATAAGGATTTGGAGAACAGGTAATCCGTCTGTAATTTTCTATATAGATGTTTTTCCAGCTGGTACTATCTGTCAGCCATGCAGCGGCCGGGATTTGCTGCTCATTCTTTGTAGCCTGCATTACTTCCCATTTTCCAGCTATCTGTTGCTTATTCGTCACAAAATTCGCAACATAAATGGCAAAAGCCAGACTGCTGCCAATGATCAAGACTCGTACCATGGTCTTGATACCCACTCCAGCGGACAAAGGTTTTAAGAAAGAGGTAGCAACAATTGGCAGTAAAACATGCCAATGCAATACCAGCAAGTAAAGCAAGGCGGCAGTAAAAAAGATCGCATTCCTTGTTGCTGCCAAAGGGATATCATAACATAGATCTATCAACACTATATTTATCAGGACAGGCAACAGTAATACTACCGCCAGTAAAGTAGTACGTCGGAATAGCAATAGGATCGACCCTCCTATTTGAATGATGGCTACCGCACAACTGAAGAGATAAGAATACCCAAAATAATTCCAGGTAAGTCCGTACCCCGACAAATGACTCACAATACTATCGTTTCTTACAAACGACTCCCCAAATTGATTATGAAAAATTTTCCCGAAGCCATAACCACTTATCTCTAACGCCAACCAATATCGGATGATTGCAATAAACCACGTATAATACTGGTCCATAAGTGTGTTTTTCGTCTTTTCTTTCCATTGCCAGTAAATGGGAAAAGCAACAGCAAAAACGATCCCTACCAGCAGCAATAAAGGAAATAGGTATTTATAGATCGTACTGTTTAAGGTGAAGCCAGGTATTAATGACAGCCTGAAAAACACAACCGAGGAATAACTATTTACAATGGCGATGGCTACAAAAACAGTCGCAATTAATTTGGACCAATAGGAGCGCTTGATGGCATCAGGATTCATAACGGGGTAATTTCATATTTAATTTAAAGAAAAAAAATAAATAAGCCATCAACTTTCCTTGTGTGATTTGTCACTAACCATGGATACCACTGCCATACAGCAATTTACGGCTAAGCATCTCAAGAACCGCATCTGGACCACGCAGCTTATTGAGGATGATATGCTGATTTCGTTTCTGTATAAAATTGCCCGCAACCAGGCGATGAGTTTGCCTTCCGGAGAAAAACTACCGATGTATATCAAACATCTTTTTATACAGGCGGCAGGACTGGAAGCACAATATGCAGCGTTGTACAATAACAGCAGTATGGATGAAGTGGAGGCTTTAGAACGTAGTATACTGCTCAATGAAACGCAAAGCAATACTTTTCTGCAACTACTAACGGAGAGGTATACACTGTTCCGGCAAGTTCAAGTAAAAAAAGACTAATGCTACAATGGCCTGTTTCTAGTCTTTGACAGGCCACTTTGCGTAATACGCAATCACTTTATATTCGCCATCAATTTTTCCAAAAACAAAAGCAAAAAAGGTTTCTGCATGGTTATTTTTTTCAGGGTACTGCTCATATACTTCGTAGAGATGTGAGTTTTTATCTGTGACACGGCGCAGCGTTTTGTAATAATCCTCCGGTGTATCCTGATCAATTTCCTGTAAATTATCCTCTCCGGCGTTGGGAATAAGGTGGCGAACATCCTGGTGGAAGATGCTGGGGTAATACTGTTTGAACTCCTGCAGACTTACAAGTCCGCCGGGCTTATCTACTATGCCCGCTTTCACATCGTCGTTGGTCCATTGCATAGCAGTTTGCAAAGGGAAACGCAGGTATTTACGGATGGTATCCGGATTGTTGGTTTTTACTGCCTGCTGGAATTCTTTCAGGACTATACGAAATTGTTTTTCATCTGTGCTGGTGTCTGTATTGCTTTTTTCTTTTGGGGTGATGCTATCGGGCTGCGCTGGCAATGAGGTGCCGGGTAACTGCTGTTTGGTTTCAGTTGGATGATTACCACAAGCGCTGAGTATACACAAGGCCAATACCATGCAAGATCCTGGTATAGTAAAGGTTCGGTTTTTCATACCATTGAAATTAACGCAGATTCTGCAATAAAAAATCAATTATCTGCACCAGGGGATAAAAAATCTTATCTATCTACATAAAAAAACACCTGCACGATGGCAGGTGTTTCATAACAACTAAACCTTTTATTTCAACAACAACTTCTTTGCATTATCAGAAGCACAAATCAAGGCGCCAGCCATCATCATAATATCTTTCAGCACCATCCGGCCAGAACCTGCCAGGTATGGGAATCCATGCGCCTGCGTTGGAAAATCGCCGCCAAGGTCTGGCACATAAACCTCCGGTGTGGTAATCAGAAATGAAAGCGTTACCAGCGCCATGATAAACGTAAGCAGGCCGCCTAGGATACCTATACGGGGTAGCCAGATGCCCAGCAGTACCAGTGTACCAATAGATACAATTACAATCCCCAGGAACCAGGAAAATGCATAGGTACCATTGGTTTTATGCCATTCGATATTTTTAGCGACTTCTTTGCCTTCAGGGTTTTTATATTGCGTATAGTCGTTGGGGTGATGATAGAAGAAAGACATCACCGGGCTATTGGCCACAAAAGGAACGATACCATCTGCTTCGTAGTGGAAGGCTTTCAGGCCGCCTATCCAGGCCATTACAATGAAGATAGCCACCCGCATGAAGTTGATAAACCTGGGCTGAAGGCCCGCTAACCATATAATCAGCATTTTCATATACAGAACTTTTAGTCTGATACAAAAGTACTACCCCTTCCTTCCTTGTAAAATGGACGGATATGGACATTACATGGACGAATATGCCACCTCTGAGATACCTACTTTTTTACGGAAAGATTGTGGGGATTCCTTCACGGCCTTTTTGAAGTAGCGGCTGAAATAATATTCATCGGAGAATTCAAGCCGGAAGGCAATTTCTTTGATGCTGAGCTGCGTCAGGTGTAAGAGTTTCTTTGCTTCTAAAATAATACGTTCCTGTATCAGCTGGGAAGGTGTTTTGCCAAAGTAGCCGATAGATTTCTTGCTGAGTGCATTGGGTGTCATGGCTAGTAAATCAGCGTATTCAGCGGGCTTGTGCAGTTGGAGGAAGTGTTTATCCAGCAACTTACGGAAAGCTTCCATTTTAGCATCTTTGCGGCCTGCAGAAGCGACCTCCTTTTCTTCTCTGATTTTATGGGTGCTGCTTTTTGCCAGCACCAGTTGCAGATAGGCGCGTAATACGATGTCTGAAGGTGTTTTGTTGTCAAACTCCGCTGCCATCTGATCAAATATCTGTTTAAAAGAACTATGGAAAACAGTGGTAAGATTTATGGCGGGATCTTTATAAATATTATTAAACAGCAGGCCATTACAGGCTACTTCGTCGTGATGGGCTTCTATGCAATAGAAATCGCTGTGGAACTGTATCAGCGACCAGGAAATTGGGCCACTGCTTTTTATTTGTACCGCTTGTAGCGGCGTTGCAAATAATATGGCGGGGCCTTCGAAGTGACAGGTCGCGAAATCCGCCTGCCAGGCTCCGCTGCCTTCATGGACCAATAATACCAGGTATTCCGGTAATCGTTTAGATCTTGGGAAAGGGTTCTTTTCTCCCGAAGAGATTTCCAATAAGCAATGCCCCGATAAGGCCATCAGTTTCTTCATCTGTATTTAGCTGAATGATAAAGATAGATGAAATATGCGTTCATGGCACTTCTACAGCTGTTGCAAAATATTTTCTCTTTCGAGATAGAAATCAGCCCAAGCAACTTTGCATTGGTAGCCACGATAATCGTAATGCCCACATTTCCTTTATTTTCTGCCGACGCCACAGATCGCAAGAAATTATAATTACTTTTAGGCCCGTTATTCTCCGATCTAAGATTTTAAACTGATAATGCTATGGCTCACCACCACCAGGAAGAACACTTCACTGGCTCAGAATTGCTTCGAGATATTGTAATTGGCATGTCTGACGGACTTACCGTTCCTTTTGCGTTGGCGGCGGGCCTCAGCGGCACCGTGAAGGATGTAAACCTCATAGTGATCGCCGGCCTCGCAGAAATTGCTGCTGGCTCCATTGCCATGGGACTCGGTGGTTACCTTGCCGGTAAAACGGAGCAAGACCATTACAACAGCGAGTTAAAAAGAGAATATGAAGAGATAGAAACCGTGCCAGACAGGGAACGGGAAGAAGTGGAAACCTTCTTTGCAGAATTAGGGCTTAGCCGTGAGCTTCAAGAAAAAGCAGCCGCGGAGCTGATTACAGACAAAGACCGCTGGGCCGACTTCATGATGAAGTATGAGCTGGGCCTCGAAAAGCCTGACCCAAAACGTGCTACTAAAAGTGCGCTGAATATTGGGCTGTCTTATATTATAGGCGGACTAATCCCCCTCATGCCCTACTTCTTCGTTAGCAACGGCATCGAAGGGTTGAAGATATCAGCCATCATCACTATTATCTGCTTGTTTAGCTTTGGTTATGTGAAGAGCCGCTTCACTGGCCTGAACCCACTCACTGGTGGTATCCGTGTAGCCGTTATCGGTACTATCGCTGCCAGCTGCGCGTTTTTGATTGCGCGCCTGATCGGCGGGTAATTTGTTTCACGCAAAGCAGCATAAGGGGCAAAGCAGCAAAGTATTATGTTTGTTATTTAAAAACAACAAAACATAATACTTTGCTGCTTACTTAATAATAACATTTCTAGGTCTTTGCTGCTTTGCGTGAAACAAACAAAAAAGCGCCGCAGGCGCCTCCGCTAGAAAATCAAAAATTATCCACTTGCAGCTTAAAATTGTTAAAGCACTCCCACAACAATAAATAATTCAGCTGTATCTGATAATTTTGCAGTTCAGGATTAAAGTCACAACAGCACATGGAAAACAAAAGTCTGAAAGGAATCCTATTAGCGATAGCAGGGGCTTCATTGTGGGGCGTTTCAGGAAACGTAGGACAGTTCCTGCTCCAGAACAAGGGAATCAACGTAGAATGGCTCATTACTGTCAGGCTGCTCATTGCAGGCACCTGCCTGCTCCTCTTTGCCAGAACAGTAGAAAAAGCACCCATTTTTGAAATCTGGAAAGATAAGACCAGTGCTATACAACTACTGGTCTTTAGTATTACGGGAATGCTGGCGGTACAGTACACCTACTTTGCAGCCGTTGGGTACTCCAACGCAGCCACGGCCACTGTATTACAATATACCGGCCCGGTAATGATCGTGGTATACCTCGCCATGAAAAAGAAAGCCATGCCTAAGGCGGTGGAACTGCTGGAGATATTGCTCGCAGTAGTAGGCACTTTTCTGCTGGTAACACATGGTAATTTCCATACCTTATCTATTTCTGTAACAGCGCTGCTGCTGGGATTCGCCTCCGCGATCGCGCTGGCCATCTATACATTACAGCCTGCGGAGCTGTTAAAAAAATACAACGCCGCCGCCGTTACCGGATGGGGCATGCTCTGCGGCGGTATCGCCTTCAGCTTTGTACATGCACCTTGGCGTGTATCTGGTATCTGGGACATGCAAACTGCTATCGGCGCTATATATCTGCTCATACTCGGAACCGTAGTACCCTTCTATGCGTATATGTCGGCCGTTAAAATAATCGGCGGTCAGAAATCAAGTCTGCTCGCCACCGCAGAACCACTGTCGGCAACCATTCTGGCAGTATTATGGCTAAACACCTCTTTTACGGCCATCGACTGGATCGGCAGCCTCTGTATCATCACCACCGTGGTATTACTCACGATCAGGCATAAAAATGTGGCGGTATAACACTGGCGCATAAATAAAAACGGCGTCTCTATTGAATAGAGACGCCGTTTTTATTTATGAACAAGCTTAGCAATGTGCTTTTGCAATATATAACGTTGTCGTATAATCGAAACTCACCTTCCCCTCCTGCTGGTATTCTTCGAAGATACTGTCAAGCAGCTGCAACATAGGAATACTTTTTACGTCATCTTCAGCAGGAACAAAAGACGTAGATAAGAGGCGGCCTTTCAGCGTTTCATAATCCAGGACTTCCGTGCTGGAAAACACCACTTTCTCAAAAGGACAAGGAGCAAAGAAAGCAGTCGTTTTCTTCTCAGCTGCCACGTCGCGGCCATCATCAGAATAGTCGGTACCAAAAGTTGCCAGCAGCTTTTCATATGCCTTCGCAAAGCCGGTACTTAGCTCCCTAACATTCCACATCAAAATAATATAGGCATCCTTTTTAGCGATACGCTGAAACTCCAATTTGGATTCCTGCTGATTAAACCAATGAAAGGATTGTCCGGCTAAGACAATATCCACACTATTATCGGGCAGGTTGGTATGTTCCGCAGCGCCTTTCACCGGATGAAAGCCATCGTATTGATGTAGCAAGAACTCTGCTTTTGCACGCATTGCATCGTTTGGCTCTACGCCATAAACGGTATGTCCGTTTTTAAGAAATAATAAAGAAGAAATACCAGTACCAGCGCCTATATCAGCGATAGTATGGCCGGCATTCAGCTGTATACGGCTGGTCAGATAAGGTAATATTCCGGCGGGATAGCCCGGGCGATAACGTGCGTAGTTCTCTGCCCTGTTAGTGAATCTGGTCGTATTGTTCATGGGTTATAACTGTCTTAAAACAGGTGGATGATGATATAATTTTTTCTACTGGTACAAAATAATCGTATCTGTATTTAAATGTAATTTATTGATCGCATATCTTACTATAAATTTTTTATTAAGAAATAATAATCTGTACTTATCCTCTGGATAAATAAAAATACCACTGCTATTAAATTGCAGGCAGATGATTTATTATGCGTTGATAATCATCTGTACCAGCATATTAAATGACATCGAAACGATTGCGTAGTCCTGTACTCCGGCTGGAGATAATATAGAGTTAACACAGGAAATAACATCACTGCAATTTTATTTGATTACATTAGTTTATGTAGAAAGGATTAACCCGTAGCGATCATTGTAGCCTTATTTTTTGACCCGTTAAAATCATCATTCATCATTTATAAATCCCGTTATACAATCACCTGTAACGTCTTGTAACCCGTATTATTCACACATAAAAATTATCTTATGAATCGTCTTATGGAATTTGACGATAGCAGCGCCCTTGTCTTCCAAAGACCGTCCCTTAAGTCAGTAAATGAAAAGGAGTTAGCCACTATGCCTGTATACAACATTCTATGCGGAAAGAGTGCTGGTCTGCCTTTCGACTATCTCATGACTGATATTTATTCGGGATGTCTGCCTATCAAGAGTATCTGCTATGGCAACTGCTCCGCAGCAGAATATTGGATCAACAAAGGTCATGATTTTGGTTCCCGCCACATCAACAATTTCGACGAAAAGCTATTCAGGCAATCTATTGAACAGTTACCCGCTGATCAGAAATGGTTACGCCAGGGATGGGTGTCGGATGTTTCCCTCTCTCATAAAGCATGGGAGCTATTGGCCTCCATCACTGATATCCTGATGGAACATAATATCAGACTGGTTATCATCACCAAAATTTTCACGCACCCTACAGAAGAAGTGATGCGCAAACTCGCTGCCAACAAAGCAGAAATTCGTGTATCCATTTCCGCTATCGACACAAAAAGAGAGATCGAAAAAAGATTTGAATTTTTACATGAGTACAGAGAAGTTGGCGGCCTTGCAGTTCCCTATCTCATGTCATTCAAATTTACCGATGAAGCCCTGCGCAAAAACCAGGAGCTGATCGTAGAACAAATTATCGCCGATGATTACATCGCAGCAGAACACCCACTCCGATTAAGTAATGATAACTCCGGACTGGAAGGCGCTGACACCGAAAGACACTACCATCCTAAATTTGCGGACCAAACCTGGTTTGGCCGTCTCTATAGTGAGATAGGTAATTTCATCATGCCACCGCCGACCTTCCTGCCCCCTGCACATGCATTCGATTTCATAAGATATTCCGAAGTAGTTAAAGCTGGCGTCACTTTTAACTTCAACAACCTGCCTACCTACAAAGATCTCATGGAAAAAAATTTAATTCACAATAATACTTTCGATCATGCAAGTTACGACGTTAAGTAAAGACCTCTCTACCTTCGCAGCAGACGAAGCTGAGATCCTGAACCTGATCTCTGAACCACTCGCCAAACAAGGATATGCTGTGGCCAATATTGGAGATATTTCTGCAGATACACTACTTTCAGTTGCCTACTATTTTGGCGAAGTAATTCCTATCGGCAGAGGTAATGATCATATCACAGAAATACGTACCAGCGCGTCTGTAGGCTCTAAAAACGTACCCCTCCACAACGATAAATCATACTGGCGCATACCTCCTAAATATCTCATTCTCTATTGCCGCGAATCCAGTGGCTTTGAGAACAATCATATGCATGTTTCTGACATCCACGGCGCATTTGAAAAACTGACGGAAGAAGAAAAACTCAACCTGACAGATCGTAGCCTGGATATCTTTCACCCTTCCAACAGAAGCAGCGGTACCCTCGTGGGCAAGCTGGTAAATTATCTCAATGGAGATGTGTTCTACCGCCTGCGTTCCGACACCATTACCAAAGACTGGCAAGAATTCAATAAATGGGAACAACTCGTAATAGATAATCTCATCGAAGTACCTTTCAATCCGGGCACCATCCTGATTATGGATAACTGGACATTTGCCCATGGAAGAAGACTCAACTCCGTAGAACAGGGCTTCTCCAGGACTATCAACAGGTTGCTTATCATGTAGTCGTTACCGTTATATCAATTGTATTCAAGGAAGAAGACCTTCGGTGATACCGAAGGTCTTCTTCCTTGAATAACCCATCGTGTGAATTTTACAACAATCTGATTGATGTTTACAATTCAAAATTGCCTACAGCCACCGACCTTTGCTTAAAATAAATTGCAATGAACCTCAGCAACAACAAAATTCTGATCACAGGTGGAGGCAGTGGCATAGGATTAGCCATGGCCGAACGTTTCATCCAGGAAGGCAATACAGTAATCATTTGTGGCCGACGCCAGGAAGCCCTGGATGAAGCTGCTGCTAAACTCCCAGCACTCATTACCCGTAAATGCGATGTAGGAGATGAAAGTCAACGCCAGGAACTGAAAGATTGGATAGCAACGCAACATAGCGATCTTAACGTGCTAATAAATAATGCCGGCATTCAAAACTGGATGTCGCCAGCGGACCCGGCATTCTACCAGAAAGCCAAACAGGAAATCGCTATCAATATAGAAGCACCTATACACCTCACCACCTTGTTGATGGAATTACCGGCGCTACGTACTATCATGAACGTTACCTCCGGCCTCTCCTTTTTACCATATACGAAAGTACCGGTGTATTCGGCCACCAAGGCATTTTTACACTCGCTCACCGTATCACTCCAATACCTACTGAAAAGCAGGAATATTGAAGTCATTGAGATTATACCACCAGCCTTGAATACAGACCTGGGCGGTAAAGGGCTGCATGATCATGCACCAGCAGTCAGCGAATTCATTACGGCTATTTTTGAACAGTTAGCGGAAGGCAAGAAAGCGCTTACTTTCGGTTTCACTACAAAAGCCAGTGTTGCCGGACAAGAAGTGCTGGAGCCAATATTCAATCAGCTGAATCCAGCTAATTAATATCAATAGAAAATAGTAGCGCCTCTATTATACAGAGGTGCTATTTTATTTAGTGAGCGATTCTTTAATTTTAATCAACTGCCCCAACATAGCCGTTCGTGGCACTTTTTCCAACATATTAAGCTCCGCAGCCATTGCCGCGATGGCAATATTCAAAGTATCAATTTCTGTCGGCCTGCCATTATTGAGATCCTGCAAAGTGCTGATCAGCTGTCCATCAGAAGATTTACTGATTTGTAATAGTGTATTTTCAATATCCGCAGCTTGCAGTGGAATGCCTTTAGCAGCTGCGACCAGCACACATTCCCGGATTATTTCAGCAGCTATTTGCATCGCAGCAGCGTTCCGGTGGAAGATGCCATTGTCTGCTTGCAACAACGGACAAACAGAATTAAACACACTGTTGGCAATCGCTTTTTTCCAGGTGATGGGCTGTATATCAGTTGTAGCACTGAAAGGAAAATCATCAGTGTTGATCAGGACAACAATTTCCTGGAGTAAGCCTGGCTCACCTTTAACTACCCCAACCTGTGAAACCGCTACCGGCTTAAATCTTACTCGTTGCTCGTCCATGTTCTGGCTGGTAGCAAACAATACACATCTATAAACGTTCTCAAAGCCGGGCTGAAGGAATGGTTGTTCCACATTCAATCCGTTCTGCAAAATCACTAGTGGCATATTTACACCTATACTTTGTAAGGTAGCTGCCAATGTTGCGTTACCAAAAGATTTGGTGGTGAGTACCAGCACGCCTTGCTGGCCTTGCAGTGCATTCAGTGGTAATATTTCAATCCCTGCATCTACCTGGGACCCATCGGGCAATTGCACTTCCAGCTGTTGCTGTATAGTAGCACCTTCCTGTAAACGCCCCCTGACCAGTTTAACGTTAGCGCCTCTACGTTGTAGAAATACCGCCAGCGCTTTACCAATGGCGCCATAGCCTACTATGAAAATTTGTTTGTCTTGATGAAGCATGTCCTTCCGATTGTGTTTACAAACATTGTTCTTCTTCAAAAATAGTATATAATTATATGCAGATGTAATGGCGGGAGATATAGTTTTAGTTGCTGACAGATAACCCATATTCCTCAATTTTACTGCCGTAAAAAATTTTCATTCAATACCACAGGGTGTTTCCAGTCATATTCTCCATTTTTTCAAAAATAAATTTGCGTAGTCAAATGACTACATATATATTTGTAGTCAAATAGCTACACAATGAATTTAAGAAGAGATGTATTTCAGGCAATAGCTGACCCTACAAGGAGGGCGATACTGTTATTGGTAGCTGCACAGGCGATGACGGCGGGGGCCATAGCGGCCAATTTCGACACGGCCAGGCCTACCGTATCAAAGCACCTGCAGATACTCACCGAATGTGAGCTGCTGAAGCAGGAGCAAAATGGCAGGGAGATCTACTATCATTTAAATCCTAATAAAATGAAAGCAATAGCTGAATTCCTCGAGCATTTCCGTCAATTCTGGGACAACAGGTTCAACAAACTGGAGTCTATCATGAAAAATTACAAACCCAAAAAATAGTATACTATGGAACTGAAAACCAAAGTCACCGCAGCGGAAGGCCGCCAGGACCTGTTCATTACCCGGGAATTTGAACTGCCGGTAGAATTACTGTTCAAAGCCTACACAGAAGCAGATATCGTAGGGCAATGGATGGGCACAAATGTATTAAAGCTGGAAAACAAACAACATGGCAGCTATCAGTTTGAAACCAAAGACCAGCATGGTACCGCGGTATTCCGTGCCAATGGCGTAATCCACGCGATCATAGAAAACGAACAGATTGTGAGGACATTTGAAATGGAGAATGCTCCTTTCGGCCCTACGCTCGAATTCCTCCGCTTTGAAAGCACTGGAGAAGATACCAGCAAACTGGTGATGCATGTCATCTATGAAAATAATGATCGCAGAGATCAAAACCTGAAACTTCCTTTCAGCAAAGGTATCAACTTCGCTCACGACCGTCTTGAATCCATCGTTCGCCAAATAAAAAAATAATCTCATGAACAACACAAAAACAGGAAAAATCATCTACTGGATAGCAACCCTATGGCTGGCACTCGGCCTCGTTTCCACAGCATATGTACAACTTAGTGGCATGAAAGCCGAAAACGATTTCATGACGGAACTGGGATACCCCGTATATGTGTTGCAGTTACTCGGTATTTGGAAAATATTGGCCGTAATAGCTATTCTGATTCCGCGCTTTCCATTAGTAAAAGAATGGGCTTATGCAGGCTTGTTTTTTCTTTGCACTGGCGCACTCTACTCCCACCTTACCTTACACGAAGGCTTCAGTAAAATTTATCCCTGCTTATTGATATTAGCATTAACTTTAATTTCGTGGTTTTTAAGACCAGCAAACAGAAAGATTGTCGTAACTGCCTAAAAATACTGCGCTATGAATCCTAAGGTTGATTTCTTCTTTGATGAAGCTACCCAATGGCAGGAGGAATATGTACTTCTCCGCAAAATCGTGCTGGAATGTAAACTAACCGAAGAGCTCAAATGGGGCTGTCCCTGCTATACGTATGAAGATGGTAACGTAGTACTCATACACGGCTTCAAAGAATACTGTGCGCTGTTGTTCTTCAAGGGCGCACTGATGAAAGATCCTGAAGGGATACTTATTCAGCAGTCAAAAAATGTACAGGCTGGCCGACAGGCACGTTTTACCAATGCCAAAGAAATACAGCAGCTGAAAAAAACGCTGAAAGCCTACATCCAGGAAGCGAAAGATATTGAAAAAGCCGGATTGAAAGTGGCGATGAAAAAGACGGAAGACTATGATGTTCCGGAAGAGTTTCAGCAATACCTGGATAAAGATGCCGAGCTAAGGCGCGCCTTTGAAGCCCTTACCCCTGGCCGTCAACGCGCTTATCTCTTCTTCTTCGGGCAGCCAAAAACATCCAAAACCCGTGAAGCCAGAGTAGAAAAATCCATTGGCGCCATTCTCGACGGCAAAGGATTAAACGATTAACCATAAACGTTATAACAAAAAAGGATGTCTCTATAACCAAACGAGACATCTTTTTTTGTTATTTTTATACTGCTGTTTTTTCGCAACATCAATCGTTGCTCATCTCCCCAAAAAACATAATTATGCAGACAATCCTCGGTTCCAGCGGACAGATTGCCATTGAGCTGGCTAAAGCGCTGAAAGCGAATTTCAGTGATGACATCAGACTGGTAAGCAGAAATCCGCATAAGGTAAATGATACGGATACACTGTTTCGTGCTAACCTTCTGGATGCTGCTCAAACAGACAACGCAGTGCAGGGCAGCGAAATCGCCTACCTGACCGTTGGCTTACCAATGGACACTAAGCTATGGGAACAACAGTTTCCGGTGATGATGAAGCATGTAATTACTGCCTGTCAAAAATACCAGGTCAAGTTGGTGTTCTTCGATAATACGTATATGTATCCTCAGGATAATCGTATTCAGACAGAGGATATACCGTTTGAACCAGTAGGAAGAAAAGGGCGCGTAAGAGCGCAGATCGCAAACATGCTGCTGCATCAGATAGCAGCAGGCAATGTAAATGGCGTCATCTGCCGGGCTCCTGAATTTTATGGGCCAGGCAAAACGCAGAGTATCACCAACACATTGATCTTCGATAAAATCCGGACGCATAAAACGTTGCGTGTTATGTTGAGAGATGATACCAATCGTTCACTCATATGGACGCCGGACGCGGCGCGTGCCACCGCCCTGATAGGCAATACACCCGCGGCTTTTAATCAAACCTGGCATCTCCCCTGCACCCAACCTATTACCTATAAGAGCCTGATAAAACTCGCCGAAGAAATCTATGGCAGACCATTGCCTTATAGCATCATTCCAAAATGGCTGGTAAATACTGGCGCCGTGTTTAGTAAACAGTTAAAAGAATTACAAGAACTACTGCCGCGGTATACTACCGATAATTATTTTGATTCAACGAAATTTCAGCTGCGCTTTCCCGACTTCCACATTACTGATTATAAAGAAGGGGTCTCACAGCTGAAAAGAGCATCATAAATATTGTACAGTCTTAACCGTTAAATTGCCGCAGGTGATGATCGGTATGTTTATATGACATCTGGCAGACCTGGTCTCTTGTCAGTTTTCCGAAGAAAGGATGCGTAAAGCCTGTATCAGTATTCACTGCATTTTCTTCGATGACGGCTATCCAATGCTGCTTTTGGGAAGAGAAGTCCGTCGATGGCACCACATCGATTTTGATTTCAGGGCTGGTGGGTGTATTACGGGTCAGGCGCGTATCATCTTTTAATATGTTGCGCAGTACAAACCTGCCAAAGATCCTGCCCATGAAGGAGCGTTTTGTTTTGATTCGGCCTAAAGCCATTTCTTCCCAAAGGATACAATGATGCAGCATTTGCTTTACATCCATCTTTCCCCATTTCGCTACTGCATTAGCATCCAGCATCTGAATGCGATGAAATAACGCTGTTCTGGTAGCCGCATCGCGGGTTGTTTTCATAATTGTAGCTAGTTAAAGTAAATGATTTGCATGGATGATTAATCCCTAACAAATGTAGCCTACAGGAAGAAGTTACAGGGTGGTAGATTGCGACTATTACAGGGGGGATTGCGTACTCGACAATTTCTACCCAACTTTAACAATTCAGGACCATAGTATCCGTTATCTTGCGTGAAATTCAGTAGCATACATGAAATATCTGTTAGGCGCCTTATTCGCCGTTTTATTAAGTACCAACACCTTATTCGCACAGCAAGACAACCTACAGTACCCAGAGCTAAAAGTAAAAGAGGACTACGCAAAATCCGAATTGCTTTTTCAACAAGTGACAGACTGGCTTACTGACACTGATCTTGACAAACAACCGGACGTAAGACAAAAATCCAGCGCATTTATTCTGTCATGGCTAATGGGCTCTCCTACCGTTACATTTCCGGTGGATAAACATACCGTAGACTTATTTACCGATAATCCAAACCTGTTGATGATATACGCTGCCAATTATGGTAATTATTGTATCAGCAATAAAGAAGATAAATCTTTTGTTGCACCCGCAAAAGCAGGCCTACAAGCCGTTGTGGAAGTCTATAAAAAAGGAATTGCCATCACCCATACAGCATTACTGCAAGCATTGGTAAAAGCTGCTGATGCAAATAAATTGGACGATTATATTACGAAGAATATGAAGGGGGAGATTAAAGCTAAAGGCTAACAAGAGGGCAGCATCCGGTGGTATGGATGCTGCCACTAAAAATTAATTATTTATCAAGACTTACAGCAGGAATCGGGTAATTCCCTACTGCTTCTAATAGGGCGTTCCTGTTGCCTTTCAGGCTTTTCAGGTATTGCTCGATATTATCATCGTAGGCTCTTTCAGCCACAGATAATAGCAACACACCAGGTTTGCTATTATTTTTTAAAGCAATATACCGATATACATTCCGTTCCAGGATACTCACTTTTTTCCCATCAGGCGTATTCGCGCTTAATAGAAAATCCAGTAGGATCTCCCCGTCTTTCTCATATACTTCGTAATTGACAATTGGGTTGCTGACTTTGAGTTTTTTCAGTTCCTCTACCTTGGCAGCAGCAAGGTCCCGCGGAGTAGCCGTTCCCGTTAGTACATCTATCGACACCATCTTCTTAAATTTCTCCACATGATCGCCCTGGGTGAGATATTCCTGCTTATAATAATTTTCAGCAGGGTGAGATGACCATACCAGGTTATACGAGGCATTCTGCATCTTCACGGGGCCTGGTATATGCAAATAATCTTTGGCTTTTCCAGGGTCCTGTGCAAACATGGTCATACAGAAAGATAAGGCAGCTACGGTTCCTATAGCTTTTTTTACATGATTCAACATACAATATGGGTTAAGTCAACCGGACATTTCCAGTATTAAAGAGATACAATAATAGTTAAATTCTATCTATAACCTTGATTCTCTGATGAGCATTGCTTTTTCTAAAATAAATTTTGCGCAACCGATTAGTTGCGTATATTTGCAACTGAAAGGTTGCGAATAAAACCTTGTTTCTATGAGACGGGATGTTTTCCAGGCAATTGCAGACCCCACCAGGAGGGCAATTATCCTGCTGATAGCATCACGGCCAATGACACCCACTGCGATTGCAGCGCATTTTGCGATCAGCAGACAAGCGGTATCCAGGCATTTGCGCATACTAACGGAATGTCAGCTGTTGCTGCAGCAACAGGCAGGCAGAGAAATAATCTACGTACTTAACGGAACAAAAATGAAGGAAATAGAATTATGGCTGGAACAGTTTAGAATCATCTGGCAAGGCCGATTTAATGAACTCGACCAGGTACTGTTAACAATAAAAAATCTAAACATATGAACCCGAATTTAGCCTTTGATTTCTCTGTGAATAAAGAGAAAAAAATGATCAACATCCAACGTGAATTTGCTGCGGAAGTACCTTTAGTATGGAACGCCTATACGAAAGGAGATATGCTAGACCAGTGGTGGGCGCCAAAACCCTGGAAAGCCAGAACAAAAAGTATGGACTTCCGCGAGGGTGGCATCTGGTTGTATGCCATGATTAGTCCGCAAGGAGAAGAACATTGGTCTATTGCTGCTTACTCCAGCATAACGCCACAGCAATCATTCACCGCCCTGTATTCTTTTACAGATGATGCCGGACACATTAACAAACAACTGCCAGAAGCGCATTGGGTCGTAACTTTCCTGCCAAAAGGCGAACACACCATGGTGGATTTCGTCATTACTTATGAAGATCTCGCGCAATTGGAAACAATCATTAAGATGGGCTTCAAGGAAGGGTTGGCTATGGCTATGGAAAACCTGGACCAAATACTGGCAGAAAAATAAAGCACATAATTATTTCAATTATTTCCAGCGTCCTATCAGACGCTATCACACTTTGCACTTAATTGATATGAAAAAAATAATGCTGTTTATTGTACGTCTTTTGTTCGGATTAATGTTTATCAACATAGGTCTCAACAAATTTTTCCATCACTTACCTCCGCCGAAAGGCATGACGGAAAGTATGATGAAAGTAATGGCCGCTTTCATGACAATTGGCTGGTTAATGCCGCTGGTAGGTGCTTTCGAAATCATTGGTGGTATACTTTTTATCATTCCGAAAACAAAGGCATTAGGCGCAATCATTATGGTACCTATTATGGTGGGCATCATACTCTCCGCTATCAATCAGCTGCCATCCGTATTACCAACGGTTATAGTCCTTGCACTGATTAATCTTTGGGTTATTATTGAAAACAGAGCAAAGTATCTTCCAATGGTAAGATAATATTTGCCCAAAATATGTCAGCGCGTACTACGTAAAGTATATGGTATGCTGCGTTTGCCAGGAGAAGGAGAAAGCATCGAACAGCCGAACAATCATTACAATGGGACTCAAAGGAAGGTCTGGCGATGGAAAAAATAAACAGGCTGATTTATTTTATTTATTTTCGTAGACTTTTAAAAATCTCCATCACCTTTTTGCATCCAAAAAAATATGAAAAAAACAATCCTATTTATTGTCAGTCTCTTGTTTGGATTAATGTTCATCAATGCTGGACTCAACAAATTCTTTAATTACATGCCGCCACCTAAAGACATGCCTGAAAGTATGTTAAAAGTATTTGGCGCGTACATGACTATCGGCTGGCTGATGCCGTTGATTGGTATATTTGAAATTGTTGGCGGCTTGCTTTGCATTATTCCAAAAACAAGAGCATTGGGCGCTATCATCATTCTGCCTATCATGGTGGGTATCGTACTTACGGCTATCTATCAGATGCCAAGTGGCTTACCAATGGCCGCTGTGCTGGCGGTGATTAACCTTTGGATAATAATAGAAAACAGGGCGAAATATCTGCCTATGGTAAGATAATATTTGCCGAAAATATAAAAGGGTGTACTGCGTAAAGTAGTACACCCTTTTTAATGCCTTCCATTAAGACGTCATAATTCCATATCATTTATTGGGTCCCAGAAGAGTTTTCTAAAGTCGACTACTTTCCCATTTTTCACCTTAATTCCTTCTGCTTCCAGTTTTTTTGCGCGAGTACCATCATCACCGCTTAGCAGCCCAATACTATTGACTACCCGCTGTACCGGTACGGCAGGTTTTACGCCATCTACATAGCCCATGGCACGTCCTACCATGCGGGCACCGGCTTTCAATCCCATAGCTTTTGCAACAGCGCCGTAGCTGCTCACACGGCCTTCGGGAATGGTCCTTACAATATCAAAAATTCCTTGAAAGAGTTCTCTTGAATCAGTAATTTTTCTTTTCATTTAAGCTATTGCATTTGTACACAATAATACAACTTTAGGAGTATTGGCAAACATCTTCTGGCGCTTATTCTCCCCTATTTCATTTTGCTAATGGACGAACATATTCTACCAGTGATAATAAAAACTTTCCTGGTTCTTCCATAGGAAGCAGATGGCTGCTATTTTCAAACCAGATCCCTTTTTTATAAGGAGCCTTCACTTTTTCCAACCAGGCGGCTGTAGGCGCAGATGGTGTGGTATAATCATGACGTCCCATGAACATCAGCACCGGTATAGGAAAGTTTGTCACCTGCTTATAATCTACCTTCAAAAATTCTGGTAGTATCCTCGACAGCGTAAAAATATTTCCTTCATCGATGCCACGTACTTCTGCCCTGCTATATTCCGGCGATAAATAAGGCGCGCGGAAAAAATACAAAGGCACATCCCTGTAAGCACCAAGTCCGCCATAGGTTTGCGGCCACTTCCGGGCAATAATGATTCGTTCCCTGGTTACAGGCTTATTGCCCGGATATGGTGCAATAGATTCCAGTTCGCGGATGGCAGTGGTGTCGTTTCTCCTCCTCGCCTCTGCCAATCCAAACTCAAAGCTTACCGCTTCATTGTCCATCACATTGATGGCTTGTCCTACACCGATGTAGGCATAGTACAAATCCGGCCTTTTCAGCGCAGCGCCCATCGCCACTACGGTACCCCAGCTATGCCCCATCAGTATCACCTTGCGTTTATGATATTTCTTCAATAGTATTTCTGTCAGGGCAATAGCATCATCAATATAACTGGAGATATGAATCGTATTACCTAAACCGACTGTATCATTTGCCAGAAAGGTTTTACCTGCGGCACGCTGGTCATAGTTTACCATGGTGAAATACTCTTCTACCGGCCGTTGGAAAGTCCACATTACTGGTGCTAACGGAGAAGCAGGGCCACCGTGTACAAACAGTATGATGGGATTTGCAGTATCTTGTCCGCGAACGTATACCCATTGACGTAATCCACCTATTTCCGCCTGAAAATCCTCCTGAATACCGGCAGGACCCAATATCTTACTGATATCGGCAATAATGCTTCGTCCTCCGCTGTATCTCTCAGTGGTGTCTTTTGATTGTGCTTGAGCAGATAGGGACGCATACCATAATATAGCCACCAGCAGGGTGTGTATTCTCATAAACTGTTCAGATTTTGGTTATGGGAGATCTACAATATTGGCAAAACAATATTGGTTGTCATTGCGACAACAATCTCTAAAATAACAAATCTTTGTTTAATAAAATCTCACTAAGCAGCTAGCTTACAAATTATGCATGATCCATAAAAGCATGGTTCGCGCTACATACAGCAGGCGTCAATACTGGAATTCGCATATAGGAAGATGACCAACAATAAAAACTAAGCTTTCCCTTCTTTGTCGGCGTCGTTCATTGGTTCATCTTCATCCTCTTCCGGATAGTCTTCATGCTGATCCAGGATAGCATCCCAAAGTGATTCGTTATTTACATACGGTGTAATGGGTGTGGGAGGATTTTCATTTTCCGGATTGTCTTTTTTCGTGGTTTTCTCCTTTGCCATGGTTATTTTATTTATGATCCTAATCTTAAGACATTACAGTGAAAATTGCTTGCATCTGGTTAACAACTTTTCTACTGCAATGTTGAGGTAACAAAACAGATATATAAATCTCAATAGATCAATTGTTGTGCCGGCTTAATTGTTTTTTCTTCCGGCACAACATTTTTTATTGTTCTTATCTACTGCGTTTCCATAACGCTGTCAGGTATTTTCTGACAGGTTCATCGTAAAATTTCATCACAAGGAAAGCAAATGCCGTTAAAGCAGGAATGGCGCAGCTAATAATAATTACAAGTTGTGTTGTATCAGGTTTATACAGGTTATAATAATTCAAGAATATAAACAATGCTGCATAATGAGTCATATACAGCGGGTAAGATATTTTCCCTGAGATGTTGCAAGCCCTTGCGGCATAGGTCCCTGGCAGGCATCCTGCGCCTAATGCAACGATCAGCGGGAAGTAAAAGATGATGACTAGCAATTCTGCCAGTGCATTTAATTTAAAAGAAGGCAGTAGCAATCCACAGAGTAAGAGAATGGATATGCCCACAAAGCCAATTTTATTTTTGATGATAAACTGATATCTGTATACCAGCATACCAGCCAGGAAGGAATATGCGACTCTTACGCCACCATGCCACCAGGTATCTTTGCCCCAGCCTCCCATGAGGTTTCCGGCGGAGTAACCTACATAGCATAGCGCCGCAGCGGAGATAATGGCGAGTATCAGTAAGATATGTTTATTCAGGCGATAGAGCAAGGTTGCATAAACGATGTTCGCTACATATTCCCAGAACAGTGACCATGCCGGCGCGTTCAAACCAAATTGATTGAAAGACCTTTCTGCCATTACAGGAAAAGGTATTAGCAGTGCAGAAGCGATGAATATCACGATGATTCTTCCCGCGTTATATCCTGCGGGCACGGCCAGGAAGGGGTCGAACAGGAATGCGAGCAGTCCTAGTATAGTACCTAGCAGCACCAGTGGGTGCAGGCGAATGATCCTTGCGATGAAGAATTCTTTCAGACCCATAGTGGCGATACGGCTATCATAGGCATACGCAATGACAAAGCCACTGAGACAGAAAAAGAAGTCAACTGCCAGAAAGCCATGTCCGGCGAAGTTTTTACTATAATCAGAGATAAACATCTCCATGAAGTGGTATAATACTACTACGATAGCGGCAATTCCACGGAGTCCGTCCAGTACCTCATAATGTTGTTTAGGCTGCAATCCTTTCTTATTCAGTCCGGCAGCAGACATTGTTCCTGTTTCCATACTTAGCGTGCATATAGTTGATTGGGACAAAATAATCAACCTGTGGTATTTATACAAACATTTTGGTTTAATGGTATAGGTAGGTGGCTGAATGGTTGTCTGGAGCATTTTTGAACAATATTTCAAATTTTGAACACTGTTCAATATATTTGCAGAATGGCAGGAAAAAAAGAATTACAGGAGCAGCGCGTGCGCGGTTATTTCATTGCCGCCACCAAGGAGATTTTAAAGAGCGAGGGGCTGAAAAGTGTGAGTGTGCGCAATATTGCGGACAGGGCGGGTTATTCGTTTGCTTCATTATATAATTATTTTAAAGATGCCAAAGACCTGGTATTTCTTTGTGTGCATGACTTTCGGGCGGAATGCATTGCCTATGCACAGGAGCGAGCGCAGAAGCAGACCTTGGGCGCCAGGCACCTGAAAGCCGTTACCCTGGCGTATATGGAGTACTTCATTCAGTATCCGGGTATCTATGAATTATTTTTTAATGAGAAGTTGAGTGATATCAGCGGCAGCGGCGACACTACGCAGCTGGTGGTAAGCTTATTAGAAGACTTGACTACGGCCGACTGGCAGCAGTTGGTAGCACAGGGTATTATCTCCGGCAAAGAGGCGGCTTTCCGTAAGGAGGCCTTGCTGGCGGGAACTACCGGTATACTCGCGCTATACCTTAATCGTCGCTACCCTGCTACATATGAAGACTTCCTTCACAAAGCAAAACATTTTATTGATCAGCAGTTAAAATAGGCATGATGAGTTCAAAGAAAGAGTTAAAGCAGCAATTCAAGGAAATGGAATTCCGCAAAGGCGTGTACCAGCTGCGTAATATTCACAACAACAAATTATTTATAGGCAGCAGCATGGATGTTGACCGTGCATGGAATAGTCTGCGGGTACAATTGATGAGTGGCAACCATGCTAATACAGCATTACAGCAGGACTGGAATACCTATGGTGAGGCAGGATTTGCGTATGAAATAGTAGAAATTCTGAAAGTCCCTTCAGATCCTCAGGCGGACATAAAAGCGGCGTTAAAAACGCTGGAAACCCTTGTTATGATGGAGTTGACGCCTTATGCTGACAAAGGCTATCATGTACAAAAAAGCCAAGCATAGCCCGTGGATTCAAACAAAATTTCAAAAAAACTTACATAAAAAGTTGATTATGAAATAGTTTTCCCTATCTTTGCGTCCCAACACAATGAAACACAAACATCATTGTTTGATTCCGTAGCTCAGTTGGTAGAGCAATACACTTTTAATGTATGGGCCCTGGGTTCGAGTCCCAGCGGGATCACAGACAAGAATATCAAAGGTTATTAAGGCCGCTTGAATCACAGGATTTAAGCGGCTTTTTTGTTTTCTCTATTAAAAGGCGAATCATACTAAACGAATCTGAAAGGTTACACAAAACAGTTTTACCTTTTAGTGTATTCTTTTTTCTGGTAAAGGCTTATCAGTAAAGAATGTTACTTGGTTTCAAATAAGGAAAAATGTTTTACTCGTCCAATAATTCTTTTTCCATTTCTTCAATTGTGGGAAGTTGAGTTTTAAGGTCATCAGGAATTATTTCGGATAACTCAAAAGAACTAATGCCAATAGGTTTATTTAAATCGCGAAGAGCATATTCCACTTCTATTTTATCTTTTAATCGGCATAAGATTATTCCGATGGATGGGCTATCCGTTATGTGCTTTAATTTACTATCTACCGCAGAAAGATAAAAGTTCAACTTGCCTGCATATTCAGGTAGAAATTTTCCTGCCTTTAATTCTATGACTACGAAACAACGGAGGTGCAGATGATAAAATAACAAACCCAGGAAATAGTCTGAATCACTGATTTCTAATTTATATTGACGGCCAACAAAAGCAAAACCCTTTCCCAGCTCCAGCATAAAGTAGGTAATCTTCTGAGTTAGGGCAAGTTCAATCTCCCGCTCCTGCGCATTCTCTTCTAATCCGAGAAAATCAAAATGGTATGGATCTTTAATAGTCTCTGCTGCCAGATCAGACTGTGGTTTAGGAAGAGTTGATTCGAAATTGTGATCAGCCTTTCCTTGTCTTAAATGATAATTATGTTTAATATTAATTTCTAATTGATTCCTGGACCAACCATTTTTGTGGGTGGCTTTGGCATATAAAACTACTATTTCAAGGTCTTTAACTTTAGAAATTAACAGTCGTTGGTACGACCATGGCAATTGTGCCACAGGCTGTGGCACAAATTCAAATTGATGAGAAAAGAAAACATACCATTGTCTGATTGTATACAAATTTCTGCGAGAGAATCCATTGATCTGTGGGAAACTTTTTTTAAGATCGATAGACAGTTGTTCCAGAAAATTTTCTCCCCATTTGTATTCAGTTTGTTTGGAGACAATTTCCTTTCCTAGTTCCCAATAAAGTTCTATTAAAACTATATTGAAATTGGAAACTGCCTTTAATTGAGCTTGTTTTACCTTGTTTTTTATATCCACCAGCCATTCTCTATAAGCTTTGTTGGTCATTTTAAATGTTTTCCATTTTGAAAGCAATCGTAGTCTTTACAGCTGAAAATTAATGAGTCGTTGTCCAGGAAAAGTCTTTGTTATGTGAATAAATGAAGGTTAACTCACCAATAACATTTTTTAATGTAAAAATGATAATTGACGTTTAAAATTGAATATAAGTTTTCAATCCGGTACAAAGTAAGCTAATCCAGAAGTATACAAATTCGGATACACTAGCTTTAAAATCCGTGAAAGGTGTCGCTACAACAGCCTTTGAGATAGTCCCAGCGAGATGGAAGAAGAAATCTTACACCCCGTATCTAAACTATAGAGACGGGGGTTTTGTTTTTTAGTCGAGTTCCTTTTGTTGGATCTTGATATTCTAAGCATCCTTTTATAAGGACTACTCAGTGATCAATAAGTTTTAAAAAATCGTACTTGCTTAAACGTAGTTGCAATAATTGACAGGTTGATATCATCTAGTAATGGTATTTTCCCCCCTATCGTAAATCGAATATCCACACATTCAACATTGCCAGACATGCAGGTTGAATTCATTTATATATCAAGAAATAGTCTGAATAAGTCAAAATATTACCGATAATCCTACAGGAAAGCAGTTATATTTGGATATTGCCAATATTATCATTGGCAGTGGTGAACAATGTATTCCATGATGTCTGTAAAAAAAGTCATTGCCTTATTTTTAGGGTTATTTTTTTCCATTACCCTATGGGCTCAATCTGATTTCAGTACTGCCTATTTCAAAGTACATATCAATGATAAGGGATGGATTACCAGTATGAAAAATACTACGGTAATTCCGGCCAGAGAGTTTAGTCCTGTTGATAAGCCTTCACCTGTACTGAGTTTGTATAATAGTCAGAAGAAAACATATTATCTGCCAGTGACAGCCACTTACAACAAAGCAGATAAATCGATTCAACTGCGTTATGATAATGGATCCGTGGCTAAGGTGATTATCTCCCCAAAGAAAAAATATTTAAAATTCACCTTGCAATCACTGGCACCAAGAAATGGTGTGGATGTTATTCAATGGGGATCTTATCATACCAATATTACCAATCTATTAGGTGAAATTATTGGTGCGAGCCGTGATACCAGTGCTGCTGTTAACTATGCCATTGGCATGCTGGCATTAAATGATAATACACTTGGGGGTACTGCTGAAACAGTGGCGGATGCTGCACCATTTCAATATATTATTCATTCACCTGATTCCGCTAGGTATCCTTTGCCAGCCACATTGCATGAGGGACAAGTATTTTCGCTTGGAGGGGATGGAATCAGTGATGTCGCGTTTTATGGACATAAAGAGCCATACTATCGTATCATGTATGGCAATGCTGCAGAGGTGGATGGTAAAGGAAGGATCTCAATAACGTATCAATCACGCGACAGAACCATTGCACGCGAAGTAAATTATTCTCTGATACCACATATGGCCGCCAATACTCCTAATCATATTTCAGTAGAGCCCTTATCTGGTGTAGATTATATCGGTTCTTCCATTGCCTTGTGGGGAAGTCCCGATAGTACTGCATTGATGGATGTAGTACAAAATATTGTGCTGTCCGAAAAATTGCCTTACCCTACTATTAATGGTAAATGGGTAAAAGATCCTACGGCCTTTGTACCAGATGCCATTACCAGCGGTAATTTGAATGATAGCATTATTTCTTATGCTTCCAGGTTGGGGTTTAAGGCCATTAGTCTGTATGATCAGGGCTTTTTAAGGCCAGACCGCGCAAATAATGGATATATCGATGGAAGGAATTTTGAGACGAAACCCATTCATATGACATCCGGGAATTTGTCACATAAGACGTTCTCGGAACTAGCAGCAAAGCATGGTATTATTATAGGACGAACTACTATAACCAATGCATTGGCTCCTGGTACCCTGGATGCAAGTCCTGTACCATCTGATAGTTTATGTTATCAACAAAAACGCTTGCTGACAGTAGAGATCCAGCCGGGTGACACAAATATTGTGATTAACGATCCGAGATACCTGGAAGAAATTGCCAGTTGGGAAGGCCATTGTCCTAATCTTAACATGGTTAAAATCGGTAAGGAGCTGATACATTATCTGGGAGTTTCTAAGGAGGCGCCATTCCGACTCCTGCAGGTGCAACGGGGCTATTGGAATACACATCCCACTTCCCATGCAGCTGGAGATACTGTTTATAAGCTACAGGTAACGGTCAACTATGGCTATGATGGTATTATTCCCAATATGGCACTGCAAAATGAAATAGCCAGGTATTATGCAGATGTTTGTGCTATCAATGGGCTGGGGTATTATGATTTCGATGGACAAGAATTTTTATTTAATAATGGCCACGGGTATTATTCGGCTAAGCGTTTTTTTCGCAAAATGTTTGAAAGAGCGACTGAGCTAGGACTTCCTTCCATTCGTTTTACGGGAGCCACTTTATCAGAAGGCTCCTGGCATTATCAGAGTATCTGGAATGTTGGTGGAGGGAAAAATCTTTATGATGCTACAACAAGAGAATGGGGAAGCACCACCAGCCAGGGTAAAGATCTGCGGGACGTTACCTATGCCAATTATTTCCCCGTAGGTATGGGGGGAAATTTTCCTGTTACATCATCATCTACAGCTGCCGAATATGAGCATATACAGGCCATCTCCGTAGGACTGGGAACTACGTATAGTCTTTACCTAAATCAAAAAGACGTGGAAAGCTGCCCGCAAAAGGACGCTATCTTTAATGTCATCAACACCTGGGAAAGGGCGAGAGCCGCTAATGCATTCCCTCGCTGGGTGAAAGCCGCAATGGCGGACCCAGCTAACTCTTTTCATCTGGAGACTATTGGTACTGATGAGTGGAATTTGTATAAAATAAATAAGGATGGATCGCAGAAACAGTTGTTTACCCGATTAAAAAGCAAGAAATAAAAGTAACAGTGCTTAATATAATTCCTCCGGGATCACAGCATCCAAAAGGCTTCAACATAAATTTGTGCCGCAGCCTTTTGCATTATTCTATTGTCTGAAAATTTAGTAAAGCCTGTAAAAATGTAAGCCGCCAGAGAAGGTAATCAGTACCCATGACTTGGGCGATGTGCTGGAAATAAGTCCCAATACGGTGCAACGTGCTTATGATTTTCTGCCGCAACGTAACATTATCATCAATAAACGCGGTAATGATTTTCATCTAACACATAACAACGATTAATCAATTTGTCTGTAATAGATATTTTCTTAGGTTATCAGTAATTGATAATATAGGATATAAAAAAGGCTAGGATTAGCCAAATTATATAAAAACAAAAAAGCCGTTTCTAATATGGAACGGCTTTTTTGTTTTTACCAGTTTAAGGTAAATCATACAAATGAATATGAAGAATACAATAGATAAACCAGGAATAACTATACATATGCCGCCGTACTTTATACTACGACTTCACTTACAAAAATGATCGGCATACTATCAGTATAGTTTACAAAATCTGCACGAATAGCATCTCTGTTTGGAGTGATAGCCGCCTGGTATTCGCTTAAATTTTTCACGTAATAAGTTCCGATGGCAATAAAAGCCAGTGGCTGATCGGGATTCCCCTCGGGAAGTCCTTTTTCGATAGTAAATCTAACAAGATTCGACCCTAAAATATTCGCCACCATTGGCATATGTCTTGTTTCATAATACTCCATATTGAAGGTTTTGCCTTCGGCATAAGGATACATGACGGATATTTTAATTAAACCTTTTTCGGAATTGTTTTCCTGACTAAATGCAACCATAAAAAAGATTGAAAGTAAGAATGATAAAATTATGAGCTCTTTGGTAAGCCGGTTATAAGGGCCAACTGTATAAACTAAGGCCGGTTAAGGTACATACTTTTATAATTCTACCATAAAAAAATTCTTGTTATCAGCTGGGTGGATGATGGCTATCGTCTCCTTCCCTCTCTTCCCCAATTATATCTTCTCAAATTTATCCACAAAAGCTTTGCCCTCCCATGTTTTGCGCGTATCTTTATCATGTATTCCCTATCACTTATGAACACACGTCGTAGTTTTCTCCGAAACACCTCTCTAGCAGCAGGCTTACTGCTATTCAAATCTCCTTTCCGAGCCATGGCATCTGACCATCCGCATGTAATCAGGCTTTCAGGCGATGATGCGTTACTACATGTACATTATACCAATGATATGCATGGTAATGTATTTAGCGCCCCTACCCCAACCCGGGATCTCCTCGTAGATGCCGGCGACTTTACCGATGGAAGTAATAATAGCACCAGGAACCTGGCTACTATTGCTGCTATGAATAAAGCCGGGTATCATGCCGCTACTATCGGAAACCGGGAACTGGCAGCTGGACAAGCCGCTCTTGCTTCTCTGATCTCTGCCATGAATTTCCAATTGGTGAATTGTAATTATAGATTTACTGATGCACAACTAATTAAAAAAGTAAAGCAGGAAATTATTGTTTACAAAGGCGGACTTAAAATTGGAATTACCGGCGTAGGACCAACGTTGAATAACATCGACGGCGTTACAGTTTTACCTGCCATCGAATCTGCCAATAAAGTAGCCAAACGCCTGAAACAACAAGGTTGCCATACGGTTATCTGCCTTTCCCACCTGGGATTTGATCCAAATGGTGATAAAGCATGTAACATGAACCTTGCCGAAACATCAACAGATATTGACTTTATTGTGGGTGGACATCACCATGGCGTCGATCCGAATATCCAGGTACTCAGAAATGCCGCTGACAAAGAAGTACTGCTGGGACACACAGGCGCAAATGGTAATGTAAAAGGCTCATTGGTTATAAACTTCAATGAAGAAAGGCAAAAACAAACTATCTTGTCCCGCCTTCACCTGGCTTAATATTTTTATTTCATTATAAAAAAAATGGCGCTGTTCTGTAACAGCGCCATTTTTTATTTAGTCGTTATTGTCTACTCCATTATCAGTCATGAATGATGGTGATGAAACCTTTAAAGGTAGGTTTACCAGCACCGAATGTGATGATATAGTAATAGGTACCTTCAGCAAGCATATTACCATTCCATTTATTCATATAGCTGCGTTGCTGGAACACCATTCTGCCTGCACGGTCAAAGATTTTTACTTCGTTATCCGGATAGAGATCAATATTCTTCACAATCCAGTAGTCATTCTTTCCATCACCATTAGGCGTAAGGATGTTAGATGCTTCCAGTTTATAATCATCTTTTACTTCAATATTAATAGCTCCTTCTGCAAAACATCCCTGGCTGGTACCGACAGTAACAGTGTATGTCATGTTCTGTGTTGGACGGGCATTGGTAACGGCTCCTGTTGTGTTGCTAAGGCCTTCTGCTGGCTTCCAGGTATAGGTATCACCACCACTTGCCATCAGCGTAATGGTAGCACCTTTACTGATAATGGTGGCAGATGATGCCTGAATATCCACTACCGGTAACGGATATACGGTTACTGACACCGGTATAGAAGCTTTTTCCTGTCCAGGATAGATGGCATGCACCAGGTACATACCTGAGCTGGTCGCCTGATAGGTTGCTGAAGAAGCACCATTTATTTTTACACCATCCTTATACCATGCATAAGCCGGCGCAGGAGATGCTTTCAGCAACAGACTGGATTTATCACAGAACTGCAATTGGCCATCGGCGGTAATTTCAGGTACCGGATAAGCAGTGACAGTAATCGTTTGTGTTACTGGCGTTGCTGCTTCATAGTTATTATCCCCTTGTTGCGTAACGGTGATAGTGGCTGTACCAGCACTTCCTACCGTGCCGGTATTCCCCGAAACAATGATAACCGTTGCATTATCGCTGTTAATATTTACTGGCAATCCTGAGGAAGCGGTTGCACTAATCGTAAACTGAGGATCTCCTTCATTTTTATCACCAATGGTAGTGAAGGTGATTGTCTGCTTAGCCTTTTTAATAGTTAATTGAGATGCAGTATATGTTACCGTGTAATTGTCATTACCAGGTACCTGCGGATTGATATCATAACTGCCTGTGTTGATGGCTCCCTGTGAGCTACCACCGTAACTTACAGTACCTAATACCACTGGCTGATCATTGTTTACCAGTCCAAGATAGTCCACTCCATTTCCACCACTATATGGCTGTCCGTCGTATACTTTCTCTGCTATATGTGCGGTAACCGTTACGGCTGCCTTGTTTACCAGGAATGACTTATTTATGCCGGTTGCCGGGTCATAGTCGTTGTTACCAACCTGGTTTGCTGCAATCACTACAGTACCCGCGCCAGTGATCGTCACCGTATTTCCGGAAATAGTAGCCGGCCCGCTAACAACACTGAAGCTTACCTGTAAGCCACTGTTACTGGAAGCGCTAAGTGCAAATGGCGCGTCGCCATAGGTTTTATCAGCAGGCTGCGTAAAGGTGATCTGCTGACTATTCCGACTGATGGTTAACTGACCGTTTACCCCGATAATAGTATAGTTAGCGGCACTCATACCACTTACATCTGTGGTAATCGGGTAAACGCCTACAGTACTACCGTTGGAAGCTGTTGTTGCAACTCCCGCACTACCTGTAATTACAGCTGCGGTTTCTCCATTTACATAGCCTGTAATCTGGTAAGTCAAAGCTGGTATCGCCTGATTATACAATACCTGCTTATCATCGGCGGTAACAGTTAACGTTGCCCTGGCCACTGTAAAGCTTTGCTGCACATTGGTGGCTGCAAGATAATTGCCATCTCCATTTTGTATAGCCGTTACCGTTACAACTCCTGCCCCAGTAATGGTGAGTGTCTTACCGCTGATCGTAGCAGGACCGCTCACTGTATAGGTTACCGGAAGCAGGCTGTTGGCAGTAGCGGAGAGATCGAAGGCAGCATCTCCATATGTTTTATTTGTAAGATTATTAAATGTAATCGTCTGATTCGCTTTACCAATCGTGAGCGTACCTTTTATCAGGATGAAATCATAATTAGCTGCACTTAAAGATCCGGAAGTAATATCGATATCATAAGCGCCTGTGTTTGAAGTGGTCGTGGCGATAGTAGATAGCGCAGGCGTACCGCTGACAACAGCAGGAAGGTCGCCATTTACCCAGCCAGTTATAGCGGCATCAAATATTGGGTTAGCCTCGCCATAAGCACGACTAAAATCATTAGCCTTTACCGTTAGCGTAGCTTTTTGCACCGTAATGGTTTTAGATACTGTTGTTGCAGCCTCATAATTCGCATTACCTGCCTGACTTGCTTCTACAATAACATTACCTGCTCCTGTAATGGTCAGCATGTTACCGTTGAGTATTGCCGGGCCGCTTACCAAAGTAATGGTGGTCGGTAAGCCACTGGTGCTGGAAGCACTCAATGCAAATGGCGCATCACCATAAATCTTGCTGGCAGGTGGAGTAAAGGTGATCACCTGTGTAGATTTCCCAATGGTTAACTGACCGTTTACTGCACTAATAGTATAGTTAGGAGCACTCATAGCGCTGACATCTGTAGTTATCGGGTAAACACCCACAGTACTACCATTGGTAGCTGTTGTTGCAACTACCGCACTACCTATAATTACAGCTGCCGTTTCACCATTTACATAGCCTGTAATCTGATAAGTCAAAGTTGGTATTGCCTGATTATACAATACCTGCTTATCATCGGCGGTAACTGTTAACGATGCCTTTGCCACGGTAAAGCTTTGCTGCATATTGGTGGCTGTAAGATAATTACCATCGCCGTTTTGTATAGCCGTTACCGTTATATTACCGGCGCCAGTAATAGTGAGTGTCTTACCGCTGATCACAGCAGGACCGCTCACTGTATAAGTTACCGGAAGCAGGCTGCTGGCAGTAGCGGAGATATCGAAGGCAGCATCTCCATATGTTTTATTTGTAAGATTATTAAATGTAATCGTCTGATTCGCTTTACCAATCGTGAGCGTACCTTTTATCAGGATGAAATCATAATTGGCTGCACTTAAAGATCCGGAAGTAATATCGATATCATAAGCGCCTGTATTAGAAGTGGTCGTGGCGATAGTAGATAGCGCAGGCGTACCGCTGACAACAGCAGGAAGGTCGCCATTTACCCAGCCAGTTATAGCGGCATCAAAAATTGGGTTAGCCTCGCCATAAGCACGACTAAAATCATTAGCCTTTACTGTTAGTATAGCTTTTTGCACCGTAATGGTTTTAGATACTGTTGTTGCAGCATCATAATTCGCATTACCTGCCTGACTTGCTTCTACCACAATATTACCTGCCCCTGTAATGGTCAGCATGTTACCGTTGAGTGTTGCCGGGCCGCTTACCAAAGTAATAGAGGTTGTTAAGCCGCTGGTGCTGGAAGCACTCAATGCAAATGACGCATCACCATAAGTCTTGCTGGCAGGTGGATTAAAGCTGATCACCTGTGTGGCTATTACAATGGTTAACTGACCGTTTGCGCCGCTAATAGTATAGTTAGCAGCGTTCATACCACTTACATCTGTAGTAATCGGGTAAACGCCTACGGGGCTACCATTGATAGCTGTTGTTGCAAGTACCGCGTTACCTGTAATTACGGCTGCTGTTTCACCATTTACAAATCCTGTAACCTGATAAGTCAAAGCTGGTATCGCCTGATTAAATAATCCCTGCTTATCATCGGCGGTAACTGTGAGTGCTGCCTTGGCCACCGTAAAGCTTTGCTGTACATTGGTAGCTGCAAGATAATTAACATCTCCATTTTGTATAGCCGTTACCGTTACTGTTCCGGCGCCAGTAATAGTGAGTGTCTTACCGCTGATCGTAGCAGGACCGCTCACTGTATAAGTCACCGGAAGCAGGCTGCTGGCCGTGGCGGAGAGATCAAAGGCAGCATCTCCATAAGTTTTATTAGTAAGACTGTTAAATGTAATCGTCTGATTTGCTTTGCTGATCGTGAGCGTACCTTTTACTAATCTGAACGTGTAGTTATCCGATGCCAGCGTTCCTGGCGCCACGGTGATATCGTAGGCTCCTGGAGCGGATGTGTTGGTCGCTGCAGTCGCTAATACTGGGCTGCCGGTGATCATGCTAAGGTCGCCTGCATTAACGAGGCTTCCCAGGCTATAAGTGAACGAAGGATTAGCATCACCATAATTGCGGGACGCATTATTGGCAGTGATAATGGCTTCTGCTTTATTAACGATGATATCGAAGGTTACATCTGCCGCAGCATTGTAGTTAGAACCACCTGGCTGGCTGGCGGTAACTTTAATGGTACCTGCACCAATTATTGTAAGCTGGTTTCCACTGATAGCACCTGGCCCACTCACGAGTGTATACGTGATGGCTTGTCCACTGCTGATGGTAGCACCTGGATCAAATGGAGCATCGCCATATTTTTTGATTAATCCTGCCGGCGCGGTGATAACCTGATTTGCTTTAGCAACCGTAAGTACCCCATTAAAAGGATGCAACGTGTAATTGCTATTACCAACACCCGCAATATTGAGCGTTATTGGGTATGTGCCTACAGGACTAGCGGCAGTAGCGCCATAGGTGACTGTTGGCTGCTGGCTGAATATTGCAGGGTTGTCATTGAATGCGAATCCGGACCATTCAATATTTGGAGTAACTGGGTTGGCAGTATTGTATTCCCTTGTAGTATCGCGGGCATGTACCTGCAAATCTTTAGGATTTATGACAACGTTTGCTGAAACCATATCCGAAGGAAGGTAAGCTCTTGACGCTAACGTTTGTGCATGTACTGAAATCGAGCCAGTACCTTTCGCAAAGAGGGAATCACCTGAAATGACGGTGACAGCGGGATTATCACTTGTATACAACACAACCCCATCGCTATTGGTGGTGACATGCAGTTGTACCTTATCGCCATAGGTAAGTCCCAATGCCGCAAATGCAATCGTTGGCTTCTGGGCCTGGTATTCATAGGCTCCCAGGTCAATGATACTATTATTAATCCTTACAGAGTCAGCGAGATCCATATTACCTACATTAATGCCGGTAGTATTTGTGGCAGGATCTCCCCTATTGATGATTCGGCTACTGCTATCGAGTCGAAGATCACCGGTAGTTATATTAACAAATTTAACAGTGACAGCAGGTTCTTGTCCGGCTGGTGTATATAAAATATTATCTATCAGCGTATACTTAATCGTAAAGTTGTTATTGATGGTATTAGCCAACTTATTATTACTGATAATACAGTTGGTTGCGGTGACATTAGTGTTGGAAGTTATCAGACCATTGTTGTTACCTGCGATGGTAATATTCTGTAGGTTCAAGGTTCCATCAGACTGTATGGCCGTTCCGTTGCCATAAAATGCGGTATTCTTAGTGATAAGTGATGCTGATGGGGACACAACTATGCCACTGCCATTACCCATAAAACGTGTATTGGTTACCGTTACATTGGCGTAAGACAGTATGTTAATGGCGTTCAAGGCAGCACCAGTAAATATGAGATTGTCGAGTTGTATATTGGTTGCATAGGCAGGTACTCCTAACCAGGTGTTTGTATTGGGGGTTCCGCCAATGTCCGTAGCGTTCAGTGTAATGCCATTCAGTTTTGTATCGTCGTTGCCGACGTCTCCACTCAGGATTACCGGATTCCGGGAAGGTTGTCTGGCAGCGAGTGTAGCATCTCCACCAGTTTTAAATCCGCCGTAAATGCTTACACCAGTTGGAATTATGCACATTGCTCCGCTAGCACCTGTCAGGTAGGTTCCTTTAGCTACCCAGATCTGTTTAATCGGGCTACCGCTTTCATTAGCTACTGTCAATGCATCACGTAGTTCTTTTACAGGTGCAGCCCAGGAGCTGCCATCTCCGGGTGTTGTCGTATTTATATCTACATACACAATGCCATTAGCATCCGGGTTCACTACCACAAGGTCGCAGGGTGCGGTGGTACTGAGGTTAAAGGAGGCAGGAAAGCTGGTAGATTGCGTGTAATCTTTATTCCAGTTTGTAGAATCTGTAAGTAAAGTTCTCAAACCCGCGGAACTGCCTACCACTTTTAAACAATTATATCTCCCATTGACAGCATATATGCTGGGAAATTTTAGTGTAGCCGTTTCCGTTGGCTTCGCTGATTTGGAGGAAGTCAGCATACAGGGATCAAAACTGGTTTCCCAGGTCTTCTTGTTTATGTTGACACCTGCCAGTAATTGCAGGCTGGCGGATGGGTCTCCATTGGAGCTCAAATACGCAAATAACTGATCACCAGCCAAACCCAGACTTACATAGGTGGATGCCTTTAGTTTGGTGGCAGTAACAGCAGTAACAGTACCAATAGTAGCACTTGGGCTGTATTTAGACTTTATCACTATCTGTTTACCTGGTGGGAGGTCATAATTGGGAGATACCCATTTTATTATACCATCTGATTGGGCGCCATTGCCTGTGCCACAGTTAAGATTCTGGAAACTGCTGCCATTGTAAAGCCCCAGGTCAGTGAAATAGATGGTAGTATTGGCCGGACATTTTTTCAGCATCACAAAGGAGAATACATCATTCTGCGTACTCCCGTTTACGTTATCATCAAAAATATTGAAGCCGGTAAATACTAGGTCTCCGGCTGCCAATTGTGCCTTGGTGGTAACAGCAAGGCAAAGCATAAATAAGGTAAGAATAAACTTTGGTATAGAGCGCTTCATACGATCATTGAAAGTCTTTGGGATAAAAAATGATCGGTTGTTCGATCAGATTGCTATGATTATCTCCAGGTGCCTAAGCACAAGGATAGGAATTCAGCCAGTGCGCGGTGACAACGCCTTTAACTTCTTCTACTAATTGATTCCATGACGGTAAAATATCGTCTATGGCATTTTCTACATTTACATGAAGATGTTGGTCTGTATTGGCAAACCAAATAGGCGCCAGTGTATGATGTGTGTCTTTATCGAATTGTAAAGCTCCTCGCGGAGAATCAATATGCATCATTTCCAGGCTACTTATAACAGCCCCAGGATTAAATTGATGCGCACTCGCATTCCGCAGGATAAATTCCAGTAATTGTCCGGTAGTCCACCCCAGCATGGTAAAGCTGTTGATATTTCTATTGATCTCTTTTCGGCAGGTTTCCAGGAATAACTTATTCGCAGGAAGGTCTATGCCCGCTGCCCAGGGAGTATAACCCTGAAGGCTAAACGGTAAATTCAATGCACCATATGCAGCAGGAAGAGCATCATCCAGCATGAATGGTCCTGCATAGATATTCAGACCAGGTATCTTTGACTCCGATAACAATTTCAGGAAATGGTGGGCAAGATCTCCGTTAAACAGTGATAGTAAGGAGGATACAGAGGGGTTATTATGCAGAAAATCGATCAGCGGGCTGATATCAAATTCTGCAATTTTATACTTTGATATATAGTTATACTGTATCATTCCTTCTGCCCTGGTATAGCCTTCCATGAGGCTATGGCTTATCGGAAACCCTGCATCAAAGAAGGAACTGGTAAATGCTGCCGCTTTTGTTTGCTGCGCAGCAAAGGCTCCTGTGTATTTGCAACAGAGTTGATGATGTAAGGTATGGGAAATAGTATTGGGATGGGGCTCCCATGGGTGCAGATAACGTGCGCCCGGATGAACCATGATAAGGAGTTTATTGGCAGCACGGGCAAGGTTGGCTACCTGGAGCATAGTCTCCTGATCTGCATATGCAATCAGTACATCTACGCCTTGTTCCAGCAATAGCTGCTCCGCATGTTGCTGCACCGTTGAAGTGTCGGTGCCGAAACCAATATTTGCAGTTACTATCTCAATTTCCGCATTACAGGATTTCAGGTAAGTTTGGCAACCCGCGAGCAGATCATACTGTAATACCGGATGAAATGTCGATCGGGGTAATAATATTCCTGTTTTCATGCTGTTTTATGTAGAGCTATAATCAAAGTGCTGAGTGATATTTACGTTTGAGAAGGGAAAATACCAAACAAAGAAATAATGAAATTAATAGCCACGTATGGTTGCATAATTTCGAAAGGCTGCGAGCCTCCGCTACCATCAACTGTCAGCATTGTAGTATTGGTGCCAATTGTAACCTGGGGCGCCACGTTCAGGTTACCCGTATAACCAGTAGCAGGGCTGTTGGTATACTGTTGTTGTCCTGGAATAATGGCAGGATAATTATTATCAGGTAGCTTTTGCGATGCAGGATTTTCACCATAGGCCGGAATGAAAACAGATCCATTTAGCTTATGTTGGTGAGAGGGCATCTGAGCGTTGACTAGTGTGACAGTTTCAGCGCCTGTTCGTTCTGCAAGGCTAAATGTCAGAGCATTTAAGGTGCCTGCATGCATAGCAGCAACACCCTGGAGGTTGGGTAATCCAAACGTAGCCTCTCCGTCACCGCCATAGTAGGTACCAATGACCTGAAACAATGGTTCATACTCCGAAATAGGCAGTAACTGTCCTGCACAAAATTGCCAACCGGCGGGAGCAAAATTCCCCGCAAATATTCTGATCTCTCCTATGAAAGGTTGAGCCATTACTGGTGGTTTGTAGTTTTAATTTATATTATCCTCTTGCTGGAAATACGCCCTGCATTGCGATACAGCACATAACGGTCACGCCTGGTTGTAAATTATTAATTGCCGCGTTCTGTCCAGTTGTATCCAGCATCAAGTTAGATACCACCGGCATGGTATTCGAATTTTGGTCGGTACCATACACATTCACACCGGTGGCCGTTCCCAGCATGCCATCTACCGGGCTGCTTGTATTTGCAGCACCACCGGCAGGTAAACTTAACGGTGTATATTTTACATCGTGCGCATGGTAGGGAATTTGGGAAGGCGTTAAGGTTATATTTTCGGTTCCACCGATCTGACCTAAATCGAATATAGAGCCTGTCTGGCTCTGACCCGCACCTATCATAGTGCGGCCCTGCAAATTAGGAAGCCCGAAATTGCTGGTACCATTACCTCCATAGGTTGTACCTAAAAGAGAAAATAAGGCAGTGTTAGCAGAAATGGGTAGTAGTTGCCCATCGCATGCTGCCCAGCCTTTTGGAACAAAATTACCGGCAAATAGCATGATTTCTGCCACGAATGGAGTAGTTGCCATAAAAAAAATAATTTAATCAGGTTTGGCTTGGATATACGCCTTGCAGTGCGATAATGTATGTAAGCGCAAGTGTTGGCATCATATTATTGTAAGGCAACGTTGCTCGTAAAGCGTTGCCTCCAGTAGCAGAACTGATGATATCTGCTCCTGCAAGATCTGTCGGCGAAAAGGTCATCATTTGCTCATCTTTGACAGCACTGTAATGAGGTGTGGCCGCCGGTGCTGGTGCAGGCAAGGCTCCCACAGGGGATGCAGCAGTAGCTGTACTCGCAACAGGTAGTGTAATAGTGCCTGTAACCGGATGACCGTGACTTGGTAATTGGGATGATGTTAAGGTATTTGTGAAACTACCCGAAAGCTCTCCCAGAAAATGGCCATTCCCCTGATGCAAGGGTATTCTGCATTGAAAATTCGGTAATGCAAAATTTGTTTGACCATTACCACCATAAGTAGTGCCGAGAATAGAGAATAGCGCCTGATTCTGATTTATTGGTAATAGTTGTCCATTGCACAAAGCCCAGCCCTTCGGGGCAAAATTGAAGGATACAATGCATATTTCTCCTAAGTAAGGTAGGTCAGGCATATGTAGGTAAAATAATTGGTACGGGGATAATGTTATTTCATAAATATAAGCCTGTAAAGCTATATAAATAATTGGATAACTTCCAAGTTTTCTTGTTTTTGGTACTAAAAATAATCGTGAATGGGTTGGTTGTTGGGGAAAGCAATTGTAAAAATAACCAGTTATGGAAAGGGTTTCGAGAGGAATGCAATAATACGCTTTTGTAAAGCAGTTGAAATACCGACATAGGAAATAAAGCGAGACACCAGGACTATTACAGTCCCGTTACTTCTGTGAGCCCCGCTTTTTTGAAGGGAATGTTAAGCGTTCATTTGTCTATTATGACTCCGGGTCATATTCCACAATCCATTCGATGCCGTATTTATCTCTAAAACAACCAAAATAAGAACCCCATGGACTATCACCAATAGGTCCTTCAATTTGCCCTCCTGCAGAAAGTCCAATAAACAATTTATCCGCTTCTTCCTTACTGTCGGTACTTACTACAATTTTACTTCTGTTCTCGTTTTCATTTGTTCTGCCCATAATTTCCGGGACATCGTTGGCTATCAACCTATTCATCTTACCGATAGGTAAGGCAATGTGTAAAATCTTATTTTCTTCTTTTTCCGATACTGGAAAATCAGGACCGGCAATGTCTTTGAAACGAATGACTTTTGTGAACTCTCCGCCAAATACTGATTTGTAAAAGGTAAATGCTTCTTCGGCATTGCCGTTGAAGTTAATCTGTGGATTGATCAGTGCCATAGTTATTACAATTATTTTAGGGCCCAAACTTACCGCTTACCTACAAAATAAATACGGTGTAATTGCGTCAAAAAAGAGGCAGATTTGTCAGTTTTCGTTTACTGTGTCAACAATACAAAATGGGGATAGAAGATCTGCCCACAATAACCAATTTCTTTTAGCGACATAACGTAGCAATCTGTTATTGATCTTTACGTTTAAATTTAAGCCATTTGGACTGTCTTGCTGGCCTTATCTGTTGAATATGAAACATTCTAAGAAAAATTGAAATTGTTATAGTACCAATGATTGTCAAAATGCAATTCACCTTCGGTTCCTCCGTTGTTGCATTATGGATCAGTAGCAACCATAATGCATAAGTAAGCCACAAATACATCACTACTAAACATAACCACTCCGCCCTATTTGCACGTTTAATATCCTGCTCATTGTAGTTGATTTTTACTTCACCATTTATTACTTGTAAGTATCCGCGTTTGTACAGGTACTTAATATCTTTCCTTCGAAAATTATTCGCTCTCTTAAAAACTTGCAGCGCAGTAAGGTCTTCTTCAGATGCGGTAAAACCCATTTTTGATTTAATCCTATCACTCGTATTCTCAAAAGCAATAAACTCATCCCAATATGGGCTTGTCTGTGTATGCCTGCCCAAAATCTTTCCCGCAAATTCAAATACGGCTCTAGCTAATGTTAAAATCTCGTTTAGATAATTTGACATGATCTATGGATTTATTCAAATCGAAATTCGTTCATTTAATTTGATCAAACCTTTATTCATTCTTAATAAAAATGGCATAACAAACTTATCTTGGTAGCAATACCTTTCGAAATACATTTCACCATACTTCTCAACACTAATACTGGTAAAGTATTGAGTTATAAAAACCCTATATTAGCACAAGTATATTTTCTATCTATGAAATCATTTATCCTTGGTATACTGCTGATAACAGCACTATCCACGTACGCGCAGCAAAACGGGAATCCTCCTCTTTCAAAATTCGATCAGGCCATAGAAATGTATGATGCCGGAAAGTACAACGAGGCATTATCGCTGGCGAATCAACTATTGACAAGTAATATGGTCAGCGCAAAACTTTTTGACCTGAAAGGCGAAATTTTCCTGGCTTTGGGTGAGGTAGATTCCGCGTTGCTAAACTATAAAGCGGGGCTGAAGCTAACGCCAGCCGACCCTATGATCTATTTCCATCGTGCGTTTGCCTATTGCAGGTCACAAAAGTATGAGGAGAGTATAGCGGATTACAACACAGCCATAAAGTATGTAAATAGTGATTCTGCCAAATATGCTATCATCGCCAACAGAGGAATGGCGCATATGATTAGTGGCAATCTCCCGGAAGCTTATACAGACTATAAAATGATACTTGAATTCGATTCTACGGACGTTACTTCCATGGTGGCAATGGGTTCTGTACTTAGAAAATTAGGTAAAAACAACGAAGCTACTTACTACTACGAAAAAGCTGTTCGCCTGGCCCCAAATGAAATTCTTACTGTCGGAGATTTAGGATTTCATCTTATGAGCCTGGGTGATTATAAAGGAGCCATCAAACAATACATCAAAGTACTTGAAATAGATCCTAATAATGCAATCGCCTATAATAACATGGGACATGCTAAATATCAGCTGAAAGATTTGAAAAGCGCGTTGCAAGATATCCAACGATCTTTATCGCTAGACCCGGAAAACGCCTACGCTTACCGGAACAGGGCTTTGGTATACCTGGCCATGAAAAAGCCTGGCTGGGCCTGTGAAGATCTTCATCACGCTATTAAGCTTGGTTATACAGCGATGTACGGAAAAGATGTAGAACAATTAATCGAAAAGCATTGCGTGCCAAAAGGCTTTTGAGGCAAATGTTTTTATTCTCCACTAAAACCTATAAACCCAACGGCTACACGCAATTCTATCAAGAACATTTATTATAGTCCCAACTTATGTCATCCTTGCCTGCCAATGATCATCACCCCAGTTTTTATATAGCTGATCATAGCTGTTAAGATGTAATGGTGGATCATTAGGGTCATATATCAGTATAAGGCCGCGTACCAGCTCAAATATGTTATCGCAGATATCATCATAATCCTGCGGCCAATCCCAACGTATACGAAAGATACGATCTCTGTTTTCTGCCCGGGTACCTACATAGAGACCTCCTCCCATACCAATTTCCCCGATTCTGAAAAAACCATATTCCTGCCACTCTACTTCGTTGATGATACTTTTATGCGCTGATAACGAATATGCCAAAGTATTAAGGGTCAGGTGTAACCTGTTTTCCATATCATCGTATAATGGCATGTAAGCAATATCTCCCGCATAGTGGTGCCTCTCCTCGCCGGGCACAAAGTATTTTTCAGTGCTTGGTGGGTAATCCTCCAGGTGAAAAGTAGATACAAATAACTTGTATAGTGACGGTAGCTCAATATTATATTGTGCCTCTAATGCTGCAATGTCAAGGCCGGCATCATATCTGCGTGTCTTAAATAATTCGAAGCCTGCTTTCATAGAATTCTTCGTATAGGGATAAAAGTAAGGTATCAAATGTAAAAACTTTTGATACAAAAAAAGGGGCCATCGGCCCCTTTTCCTTAAACTTTATAGTACTGCTCCCAGCCCTTCCGTGGCGGAGGACCTACCAGCAATTCATTTGCATGTTTATTATTCGTAATGATCTTTTTCTCACGATCGAACTGTAATTTTTCTCCTGTCCACTGCGCCAGTACTCCCAGGCAGAAAACCTGACTTAACGGACCTGCAATTGCAAACGGAGAACGTGTTTGCTCTTCTCCTTTACAAGCCAGCAGGAAGTTCTTAAAGTGGTTCGATGGACTTTCCGGCACTACCGGCAGTTTACCTGCCATTTCTTTCGCTTTCTCTTCCGGGATGATAGAGAGTGTACTACCATGAGAGCCTCCTTTAAATGTAAGTTCCTTACTATAGATAATCTTACCTGGATTCAGTTTGGAAGGTGCGATAGGGCCGTTACTTGGCGGCGGAATATTAGGATCCAGTCCTGATACGCCATAGCCGGCAGGGATTGGGGGCAGGTTGTCTACGCCGTCGTACCAGGTGATATCCAGTGCTGGCATATTTCCACGCTTAGGGAATTTAAATGCCAGTGTGGAAGACATTGGATAGAAAAAGTTATTATGACCAGTGAGCTTTATAGGATCAACTTCGTAAGGTAGGCCCAGGTCCAGAAACTGGTGTGCAGTATCAATGATATGCGCGCCCCAGTCGCCCAATGCGCCCATCCCAAAATCGAACCAGCAGCGCCACTGTCCATTTACGAAATCTTTATTATAGGAGTGTCCTTGCGTTGCCATCTGCCAGATATTCCAGTCGAGGGTGGCAGGCGCCTGTTCTGCAGGCGGGAACGCGGTGATATTCGGATTCCAGCCATGCCAGCGGCGCGGCGAGTTCATATGCGCGGTGATGGCAGTTACATCTTTAATAATACCAGCTTCTGTCCAGGCCTTGAACTGGAAGTAATTAGCCTCAGAATGCCCCTGGTTGCCCATTTGGGTCACCACTTTAGGATGCTTGCGGGCAGCCTTCATCATCAGTTCTACTTCGTTGAAAGTGCGGGCCATTGGCTTTTCTACGTATACGTGTTTACCAAGACCAATCGCCATCATCGTGATAGGGAAATGTGAGAAGTCGGGCACGCCAATAGATACAGCATCTATCTGATTACCCATTTTATCGAACAGCTGACGGAAATCCTGGAAACGAGGTACATCCGGGAACATTTTCATTACGTCCAGGGTGTGCGGTGCGCCCATATCTACGTCGCAAAGCGCAACAACATTCGCTAAACCTGTCTTGTAGAGCGCCTGGGCAATTTCTCCTCCCCTGTTGCCTATACCTATGAAGGCAATATTTACTTTTCCGTTTGGCCCGATCCTACGGGTATATGGCTTCGCTGCGGCCAGCAGCAGTCCCGGAGTAGCCGTCGCCAGTGTGGCCAGGGCCGCCTGTTTCAAGAAGCTCCTTCTGGAATTATTGTAATTCATCGCGTGGTTTATTGGTTGCTCCACCCAAAATATAAAAACGGCTTTGCAATCGAAAGCATAAACCCAAAAAACTTGAAAACTTTACATGAATGGTAAATGTGCAAGGGGGATTGCAGGCATGACCATGCACTCTTTTTCCAGCTCCCCCATTGATACAGGCAGATAATTACTACTATTTAACGAGGTACGCATGATACTCCCTGGATAAGTGCGTGCCTACCCTAAAAAAAAAGTTCACGTTATCATGGAGGTATTCCATGTCCAACAGTGCCGGATTGAAATAGGCCGAGAGTTCAGCTGCAGCGTGATTGCTCCAATCTGTTCCCTTAAGAGCATGCTTACCTTTGTCAGCGGTAGTATAGGTAAAAGGAAATAAAAACTCCTTTTGAACAGATAACTTGCCAGCCTTGATTTCTGCAGTGGAGGCATTGATAAGAGTATGGATAGCAGCATCTCCAGCCACTGCCAGACATGTACTTTTCTTAATGCCCTTCCCTTCCATAAATAAAACTTCTGTTACCGTTAAATTACCTCCAACCTGCGCCAATCCATCATTTTGATCTGGATAACGCGTCCACATATTACGGGTCAGGACATCTCCTGTTACCATCCCTTCAAAAAAACTCAATACTTTGACCCGTACATTTCCCAATACTATCGGTTGAGATAAAACGAGATCCTCCTGTTCATGTACATATTTATAATATGTACCCCAATAGATCTCATCCAGCAAGTTTAAACTATCAGTTTCAATATCACCTTCATGCACAGGAAAAAGCAACGCGTCGAACTTTGATGGATTTTTAGCCTTTTCGTATAGGGCTGCCAGTTTGTTGCCAGCGGGTAACTGATGCTTTAAATCTTTATAGGAAATTACTTTTAGCTTACTTTCTTGAATCATCTGTGGGCGTCTAAAATAGTATATAGATATAGGTATCGGAGGTAGACGTCAAATATAGGACTTTTAAGTAATTACATTTCGTCAAACAAAACCTGCAATTCGTCAAAATGATCTTATACCAGAAAATTCATGAAATACTTTTATAGCCTCAATTATTTAATTGTATGTACGGACCACTGAACAAGATTGTATTAACGATCATTATACTGGCTATATTTACAGGCCAGGCATTTTCACAACAAAAGGAAAATATTGATCCCTTTACCACTGCTACACCAGCTGAAGAGAACATTTCTGCGGCAGCCCTGGCAAAGATCTTTCCCTATGTACAGTCCAAAGAAGTGAACCTGCATAGCCTGTTGCTCATCAGCAATCAGAAGATCATCCTCGATGCTTACTTCTATCCTTTTCGTGCAGGCCTAAGGCATGATATGGCCTCCTGTACAAAATCCATGACGTCCTTACTCGTTGGCATTGCGATCGACCATCATTTTATTCCTGACGAAAATCAACTGGTAAGAAAATATTTCCCTGAAATAAAAACATATAGTAAGAACTTCCAAACAATGACCATTAAAAACCTGCTCACCATGACTTCTGGCTTGGCTTGTGGGTTTTCTAATGAAGATTCATTATTTGTTGGATTATACCAATCCCCTAACTGGCCAGCCTATATTTTTAATATTCCAAGCATCACGGAACCGGGCAAAACGTTTTCTTACTGTAGCTGCAACTACCAGCTACTAGCTGAAATCCTTTACCGTGCTACTAAATTGTCGCCAGGGCAGTTTGCAGATAAATACCTTTTTCAGCCACTAGGAATCTCGAACGTCTATTGGGAGAAGAACAGCCAGGGCATCAACCACGGCTGGGGCGACCTTGCACTCACGCCCTATGATGTAGCGAAAGTAGGACTGCTGCTAGTGAATAAAGGCAGATGGAACCATCTCCAGGTAATTTCTGAAGCCTATATCAATAAAGCCACCGGAAACCAGGTACCATTTTCAGGCGAGAAGGGCTATGGCTATGGCTTCTGGATTGACAACGACCACGCCTTTAATTTGGTAGGAAGAGGAGGCCAGCGATTATATGTTGATCGTCGGCATAAGGTCATCATTGTGGCCACTGGCGGCGGTTACAATTGGGATGAAAAAAACGGCATCAGCGATCTGTTAGGCCCTGCGTTCTTTTCACAGGCCGGAAATACGGCACAGGCGCTCGACACACTCCTCGCCCGCACCCAGCAGGCAGCTCATCACACAAGCATTGCTGCACCCGATTATACCAGCCAGCCATCCGGTAATTTTTTTAATAAAGAAATAAGGTTTGCACCAAACAGGCTAGGTATCAAATCTGCCCGCATTAACATCGGCCCCGACACCACCTTCATCATCACCTGGGCAAAAGGCAATACAGTGGCATACCCACTTGGACTTGGACCACAGTACCATTTTTATACGGATCCTGCATCGGGACACGTTTTTGCGCTGCGAGGCTATTGGAAAAACAATACAGATTTTCAAATTGACTTTAATACGCTGACTAAAATTAACCGCTTGCTGTTAGATTTTAAGCTGTCACAAGATCAACCGGAAGTTGACATTTCGGAAGATACCCAATCTGTAAATGAAAAAATCCCCGTCGACTTTAATACACATTAAAGTCAACGGGGATAGCTTTTTCCCGATACCGTCTAATCTTCTTTATAATAAAACTTCCTGATGCTGTTTTCTTCCAACTGGCTCTTATCATTCAATATATAGGTGATCACAAACTCCATCAAATCCGCTTCATTGTATTCGTTGCGATACGTAACCCTGGTTAATACCAGCTCCGGTTTTTCCGGATTCATCACATGGGTTTCAACAGGATTTCCTTGCTGGTCCAGCTGTTCCACGGTATAATTAAACGTGGTGAACAGACCTTTTGCCGCAAAGTCTTTATCGTAATAAGGTATATAGCCTTCCATATTATTATCTTTGAAATAGCGGTGCAGGGCCGCCAGATCGTAGTATCCAATAGCGATATCGAGTGAGGATATACCGGCAGATTTTTTGGTAAGCTTATTATCTTTCCTGATTTCTTCTTCTGTTTTATACAAGTATAGCTGACCGTTATACCTGCCATAGTAAGCTGTTTTTTCCAGCCTATTTTCAGCATTGTAAGCATACTGTTTCTCAGCTGCTAAAAACCGCTGGCCGTTATGCAGATGAAAAGTCTGCTCCAATGAAAGTAGCCCGTTTTCCTGATAACTGTAATTTATCAGATCAGTAACAACATCATTTTTGAAAGTGGACTTAGACAATAGGTGGCCATTGCTGTCATTTACATAATTGATGGTGATCTTTGTACCATCTGCCAGTACCCTCTTTTCAACAATCTTTAATCCTTTATCATATTGATAGCTGACGCTTTGCTGTTCATCATGGGCAATATTATGCGTGAGCTCTTCCAACAGCAGGCCCTTATCATACTTACATTCTTTCTTGTAGTGTGTTTCCTTTACCTGCTGCCAGTCTGGGAGAGCCAGCACAGCTGGTCCTTCTTTTTTGAAACGTTTATACGTTTCCGTTGTCTCCTTGTATTTTCTGAGCAGATAACTATCGCCAGAATAATCATAAACGCTCAATTCACCACTATGACTGTTGACGGTGTGATCCCGGAAGGTATCCAGTATAGCGATTGTCTTCTTTTGACTATTGAAGAAAGTTTCTTTGGTGGTGGTAGTGCCCGCGTGGCGCAGGGCTTCTTTATATAATATCATAGGGGGATCAATTGCATACTAAAGTAGGATTTATTTTAGTTTTTTTATAGCAACAGATGTCCGTCCCAAAAAATAACCCGCCTTTAGAGCGGGTTACCGAACAATAGATTAATTTGCTATCACTAGCATACCCAATACGTAGCCCCACAGCTTACAAACTGCGTGGTCACCAATGACAGGGCCTTTTCTCTAGGCGCCAGCGCACTAACTTTGATTTTTGTCAGCTTCAGTTTGGGAGTGATTTTCTTTTTCATGTTATACAGATTAAGGTTCTATTAAATTTAGCATAAGAACAATAACAAGGCAATCACGTAAAACAGGGATTTCTAATATTCAAAAGGGAGAAAATGCTAGGATAAACTACGTACAATTGTACCAAGATGATCAGGATAGCTGATGAATATCACCATTGCCAGATCATATCTTTTAATTACTTTCGCAACATGGAATTCGCATATTAGCTTACCAGACAAACATATAACCGATTGCCAGACACATACTCACTTGTGTCCTGTTATTTTATTGTCTAAAATAAAAATGCTAAAATGTCTAATTTCTTCGACTCCCCTTTTAAAGGAAAAATCATAAAAGACCATATCACCAATACCAATATCATCGCTGGCAAATACTCCTATTATTCTGGTTATTACCATGGTCATTCTTTTGATGATTGTGCCAGATACCTGCTACCAGACCGCAATGACGTGGATAAGCTGATTATAGGCGCTTTCTGTTCTATTGGCACCGGCGCCAGTTTCATTATGGCGGGTAATCAAGGTCATCGTTATGATTGGATTTCCAGCTTTCCATTTTATTACATGTCTGAAGTAGCCAGCTTCCATAAAAGCACAGATGCGTATAAGCCTTCGGGTGATACCATCATCGGCAACGATGTATGGATTGGTGGCGAAGCCATGATTATGCCAGGGATAAAAATTGGCGACGGCGCCGTAATAGGCAGCAGAGCCCTGGTTACTAAGGATGTGGAACCTTACGCCATCGTTGGTGGCAATCCCGCAAAAATCATCAAAAAACGTTTTAGTGATCCCGAAATCAGCATGTTACTTGAAATAAAGTGGTGGAACTGGCAGGAGGATAAACTAGCGGAAGCTATGCCAATCCTATGTTCTGATAATATACAATTGCTGTACGATTTTTACGAACGATACATAAAAGTGGATTAGTTTAAATAACGGCAAGCATTCTATGTAAATAAATGTTTTTATAAAATATTCATAGAGCATAGAATGCTTCATTATAATCTCCACTGTAATGTATCTCTACTATATTTCATCACTATTCCACATTTCATCATTTTCTTTCTCTAATCTGACGAGGAGTTCCAGAAAGTTCTCAGCCACATCTATGACTCCATCAGGAGAATCATGATCCCATAATACAATAGGATAGTTAAAATTGGTTTGGTTTCTATTAGTATCAAAACAAAGCGCTCCCCAATCACTCCAATCAGCAAATGGAATAAATCCTTTTTCAATTAGAAAATAAGCAGGCCAGCCCTTAAAGATCATATCATTGAGATGTGTCATCCATTTATTAATAGGATGCTTACAAAATGAAGCTTCTGCTATATATAATTCATAAAAGTGTTTATGCCTTAGAAATATGATATAGTCTTCTGGCAATCGATAACCAATAAGGCTTTCCAATTCTTTTACGTCTTCATCTGATACTTCACTATTAACGGGTAGCCAGGTTCTGTATCCCCTATTTGGATCTAGGTTAGGGTAGGACATTTCAGCTTCAATAGGGCCTGGGTATGTATTTAGTTCCTTATCTATATTTGCTTTTAGATAGGAATTAAGTTTTTCTTTGATGATAGATTTATTATTCATAATTAGCACTTGCTTTCCAGTCGAATTTATTGAAGCAATAAATATAATGCATATCTACATTTTCCGCCATATCACTTCTCTTTAACACATCACATCCAATCTTCAGAAACACCCCTATCCTGATAAGTTGACCACAAGTAGAATTGTCTCCCATCCTAAAAGGAATTATTTTCGTACACCAAAAATTACACCTATGAAAGCAATGAAATACGCTATACCAGCGTTTTTTAGCTGTATGTTAGCAGCCTGTGGTTCCAGCGGCCCAAGCGAACCAGCCAGAACTTATCCGTATACTTTTCTTGAAGAGAAAAAGGAAATAAAAGGTTTCGCACAGAAAGATAATACCATGCAATTATATACTTCTGCACAGCCTATTAATCTGGACACGCTGAAAAGCTTCTGCACCGACAAGAAAAAAAACTTTAGCGGTGAAGGTGGTGCATTCCACTACGTTGTTTTTTTCGACAAAAAAGAAAATGCCGTGTTTCCTAATAACCCTTTCACCGCGCTCTATGGCTTTGATGAAGCAGCCAGACATGTGAAAGCATATTATGAATATAACGAAATCAATGGCTATAGTAAGTTGTGTTTCTTCGAAAAGAATTCTTACCAAAGTCCTGTTCAGCAATTTGATATAAAATAGTTTCTGGAAATAACATACACCAAATCCTTGCACTACTTCAAGAAATATTGGGTGTATTTTTTTGGGGAATAATTGCTCAATCGGAATCTGAAAAATTAAACTATTCCTTTTATCGGTTGTTGAATTTGGGAATTAATAATAATTGTCCCGATCAACACCTGTTTTTGTCCAGATAGCCCTGCCTGATATTATAAAGAAGGAAGTAATTTTGAAAAAACAACAGTTATGGCAAATATCCTACAAAGAGTTGGCATTAAGACTACAGACATTGAGGCGGTATACCGCGCATTGACCACAAGAGAGGGCCTTGCATCCTGGTGGACGACGGACGTCACCGGAGAAGGCGACAAAGTAGGCAATACCATCGCCTTCAAGTTTGGGGAAGCCGGCATCGACATGAAAGTAGTAACACTGGATGCTCCTAACCTGGTAGAATGGGAAGGCGTTGCCGGCCCTGCAGAATGGATAGGCACCACCTTCCGTTTCGAACTGAAACAAGATGGCGACTATGTAATTGTGCTATTCAAAAACCTGAACTGGAAAGAGCCGGTTGAATTCATGCACCATTGCAGCACCAAATGGGCCGTTTTCCTCCTGAGCGTGAAGTCCTTGATCGAAACCGGTAAAGGCCATCCGTTCCCTGACGATGTTAAAATCGACAACTGGAACTAACCAACACTAATTTCTATCAATAAAAAATGACAGCATTCACATGCTGTCATTTTTTATTGTGGTGGCGCCTCCTGGGCGATTTCTCTCAAGGTAAGCCAGCCGGTAGGGCTATGCCTGTTCTGCACATAAATCACCATAGAACGCCCCCTCGCGATAGTAGCTGCTCCACCACCCTTTGGTGTGGTCTTAATTGCGAAGATTACGGTCTGGATGGCGATATCCCCCACAAAGGCCGTATTCTCTACGGTATTTTCAATAAACTCCACTTTAGCGCTTTGAAACCAGTCTCTCGCTCCTTTTTCTACCGCGTCTCTGCCCACGATTACATGGTTGTCACCAAAGTATTTGATTACATCAGGACTATGCAATTGTGCCACCAATGCGGCATCACCTTGCTCAAAAGCTTTCCTGATGGCCGCCGTGGCCCTTTCCAATGAAGGTTTTAATATAGCCGTGTCCGTGATCCCCTGCGAATATACACTGATAGAAAGTATACTGGTAAATACAAATAAGAAGATAGTTTTCATACAAGCGATTTGCCGGCGTTAGCAATAGTATGGAAAGGATAATTCTATATGGAAAATACATATTTTCTTACAGCCGTAACAAACATTTCAAAAGTTGATAAGAACAACAGGAAAGACCGTTTATTTTTTACACGGCTTGCTTCGCAATCAATTGCATTACCAGTCGTCAAAAATAAACGTACAAAATACAATTACTTCCTAATATTGTTTCAGATATACTTTTGAACAATGAAAAAGATGCTGCTTCTATGTAGTATGCTGCTGGCGGGGTTTATGTCCCAGGCCCAGCATACTTTTGAATTGGGCGATTCCACGTTTTTGCTGGATGGCAAACCTTTCCAGATGATCTCCGGCGAAATGCACTACCAGCGCATTCCCAGAGAGTGCTGGGCCGACAGGCTGAAAATGGCCAAGGCTATGGGTCTTAATACAATCGCTACTTATGTTTTCTGGAATATGCACGAGCCAGAAAAAGGACAGTACGACTTCTCAGGCAATAACGACGTAGCGGCCTTTGTAAAACTGGCGCGGGAAGAAGGCCTTTGGGTAATACTACGCCCTAGCCCCTATGGCTGCGCAGAATGGGAATTCGGCGGATATCCCTACTGGTTACAAAACATACCAGGACTGCAAGTCAGAAGTATGGAGCCACAGTTTCTTGCGGCCTATAACAAATATATTCATGCTGTAGGCAAACAAACTGCTGCACTCCAGATCAACCATGGTGGGAATATCCTCCTCGTACAAATCGAGAATGAATATGGCTCCTATGGTTCCGACAAAACCTATCTCGAGGAAAACAGAAAACTCTTTACAGATGCCGGCTTCGACGGACTCCTCTACACCTGCGATCCTTCCTCCGATGTGGAAAAAGGACACCTTCCTGGTTTACTACCTGCTGTAAATGGTATGGACGATCCCGAAAAGATCAAAGCGCTGGTTCGTGCCAACCATAATGGAAAAGGCCCTTTTTATATCGCAGAATGGTACCCTGCCTGGTTCGACTCCTGGGGCCAGCCACACCATACCGTTCCCAGCGAAAAATTTGAACAGCGATTGGAACGTGTACTCGCTGCCGGAATTTCCATCAATATGTATATGTTTCATGGTGGCACCACCCGAGGTTTTATGAATGGCGCTAACTATAGCGGCGACCGTGATTACGCACCACAGGTCAGCAGCTATGATTACGACGCTCCCCTCGATGAAGCAGGTAATGCCACGCCTAAATTCATGAAATTCCGTGAGATCATCAGCAGGCACCTGCCTGCAGGCATTACCCTCCCCCCTGTTCCAGCGTCCAAACCTGCCGCCGCACTGCCAACGGTAACGTTTACACGTAGCAGCCCGGTATTCAGCCAGCTACCCGCACCGGTTCAAAGCGTAGGGCCGTTGACGTTTGAAAAGCTAAAGCAAGCATACGGATTTGTATTGTATAGGACCACCTTACAAGGAGGTTACAAAGCAACCTTGCAACTCCAGGAACTCCGTGACTATGCCATCATCTTTGTGAATGGCAAACGCAGTGCGGTGTTAGACCGCCGCCTCAGCCAGGATAGTGCCACGCTGGACCTTCCCAAAGGCAATGTAACATTGGATATACTGGTGGAAAATCTTGGCAGGATCAACTTTGGAAGCTATCTCCTTAAAAATAATAAAGGCATTACTGACAACGTATTGCTGAATGGTAAACCTTTGCAACACTGGCTCCAGTATAAACTGCCATTTAGTGAAATGCCGGTAGCAAAAAACAATACTTCCTCCAAGGAAGCCCCAGTGATTAAATCTGGCAGCTTTACACTAAATCAAACCGCGGATACCTACCTGGATATGTCGGGCTGGGGAAAAGGCCTGGTATGGATCAATGGTCATAACCTCGGCAGATACTGGAAGATAGGCCCACAGCAAACATTATACGTGCCTGCCGCCTGGCTGAAGAAAGGAAAAAATACCGTAGCAGTACTCGAACTGCTGACACCTGAAAATAATACGCTGTCATCACTGGATCATCCCGTCCTCGATAAACTACAGCAACCTTAAGCAATACGCGGGTCCGCAAGCAGTCGTAAACTCCTGCGGCCCCGCATTATTTATGCAATCAAACAGACTGCAGCCAGTGGTAATTCTTCCAGCTGCCCAGCGTCCGTTTCCTTCACAAAACCTTTAGTTTCAAAAAGCGGTATCAGTGGGTTTTCTGCATACTCTGTTATCCAGATGCTTTCATATTGCTTGCTGACAGCTAAACACTTTTCCAGCAAGGAATCTTTCACAGCATCGTCAGGATATTTGCTCAGCACCCCGAAATCCGCGATGCGAACGGCTCTCTTGCCCTCCAGGCGCTGTGGTCTTTGTCCCTTGGAGGTAAGCCGTGCATAGCCTGCCGGTTCATCATTTACATATACTATCAGCCATTGATTGGAAATATTATTGACTTCTGCTGTTAATGTCTGCTCATTAAATTTTCCGGAGATATAATTGTCTAATACTTTTGGTTTAAGTAATGCAGCAAACTTCTCCTTCGCCAGTTCTCTGGTCAGCATCAAAAGCGCGCCCATACCCTGTTGGGTTACCACTGTAAATTTGGTGATGATGTTCATAGCCTATCGTGATTATAATCGCAAGGTACACCGCAATATAGTAGTACCGGCAGTACACAATCCTAAAGAATAAGCAGTACAGTTGCTACCTGGCAAGCTTTCCAGCCATGCGAATAGCGGCCACTCTTTTAGTAGTAAACTTGTCCGCAAATACGATCCTAAAATATTTTTCAAAAGCCCCGGAAAAAGAAAATGTATAACCTGGCGTAAACCGTACCCCGATCTTTTCGCATTGTCTGTAGAAGTCCGCCATATCTGTACTTTCAGGCATTTTCACCCAAATATTATATCCGCCCGCAGGCGTAAGCATCATCGTGTTCTTGGGAAAATGTGCTGATAAAAGATGGATGGTAAAGTGTGCATGCTTTGCCAGCTGCATTCTAAAACTACGAACATGCCTGTCATAACTATTTCCTGCCAGCAGACGCTGCATCACTTCCTGGTAAATTGGCGATACACTACTACCTAATGAAAATTTTATCTGCTCCGCACGCTGAGTGTATTTGCCGGCAGCCAGCCACCCTAGCCGGATGCCGGGCGCCATCGTTTTTGCATAGGAAGTATAGGTCAATACCAGTCCACTATCGTCAAAGCTTTTAATATTCGTAGGCCGGTGACCGTGAAAAAAAAGATCTCCATAAATATCATTTTCTATAATGGCTATATTATGTAGATGACCAACTGCTAACAAGTCCTGCTTTTGTTCATCTGTTAGTAGGATACCCGTAGGGTTATGAAAGTTAGGTGTTACTACGATTGCTTTGATGGTATTATGGCGACAAGCTTTTTTCAGAAAGGCGATATCAAAGCCCGTCAAAGGATCTACCGGAATTTCTATCACCCGGAGTTGCAGCACTCTTATCACTTCCAGTGCAGAAAAAACACAGGGGCTCTCAACTGCTATTACATCTCCGGCATTACATACTGCGGATAAGGCGATGTACAGTGCTTGTAATGCGCCGTCAGTTATCAGCAATTCATCAGGATGAAGCATCGTCTGGTAGGCCGCCGCTTTCTTAATGATCTGTGACTTTAATTTTGTGGAGCCGTTGGAAGGATAATAACGTAGTAACCCGGCGCCTTCTTCACGGATCACCTGCTGCATAGTGCGTAGTATGAGCTTCTGCGGCATGAGCAGGTCGCCGGGCGCCGCTACATTAAATTCGGCATACTTGCGACCTGCCATCATGGAAGTGATCAGTTCCAGATGATGTTTGAATACGGCATCCCTAACTATAGGCTTGCGATTTGTTTTTTCCTTTTTCCGGGAGATGTCCGGCCTGTTTGCCACATAATAACCGGATTTGGGCACACTTTCTACAAGGCCTGTAGCCACGAGGTAGTCGTACCCTTGCTGAATGGTGCTGATGCTCGTTTCATATTGCGCCTTCAGCTCCCGGACGGAAGGTAGCTTATGTCCGGGCTTGAAAATGCCTTCCCTGATATTCTTCTCAATAGCGCTGGTAAAGGCTTCAAATTTATAGACCTTCATATCTGTACTGGCAATTTTTACACAAACTGTACCTGTACTACAAATTTAAGCGATTTAAATTTGAGAAAAATAAAAGGGAATGGCCACCAATTTTAATATTGACACCCCAGCAGCCCTACGACAGCTGCCTATATCATCGTTACCGGGTATCTGTGAGGAGCTAAGGACTTTCTTGATCGATCATGTGGCCGTCAACGGCGGACATTTCAGTTCCAGCATGGGCGTTGTAGAACTTACGGTGGCACTGCATTATGTATTTAACACGCCAGAAGATAAGCTGGTATGGGATGTAGGCCACCAGGCATATCCACATAAGCTACTAACGGGAAGGCGTAATCGTTTTTACTCTAACAGGCTGCTGGGCGGTATCAGCGGCTTTCCCTGCAGAGAAGAAAGTGAATTTGACACCTTCGGTACCGGGCATTCATCTACGTCTGTTTCAGCCATCCTGGGCATGGCCTGTGCGGCCAAATACAGCAGCAACCATACCCGCCAGCATATCGCAGTTATCGGCGATGGCGCCATGACAGCAGGCCAGGCATTTGAAGCGTTAAATAATGCCGGCTTTGAACAGCCCAACATGCTGGTAATTCTCAATGATAATAATATGTCTATCGATGCAAATACCGGCGCCTTACAGCATTATCTTACCGCACTTACTACCGGTAAGCATTACAACGCATTAAAGCAACAGGTAAAGAAGCTGCTGTCACCAACAGCGCAGGCAGACAGCTGGTCAGTGGACATCGCCCGAAAACTCCAAAGAGTGATCAAAGGAGGCCTGCTACGTTATAGCAATCTCTTCGAAGCCTTGAACATCCGCTATTTCGGACCGGTAGACGGTCACGATCTGCCAAAGCTGATTAATGTGTTGGAGAAACTTAAACATATCCCCGGCCCTAAACTGCTGCATTGTGTAACCAACAAGGGACAAGGGTTTGCGCCTGCCATGAGTGACAAAGCCCAATGGCATGCGCCTAAAACTTTTGATAAGCTTACAGGCGCTATCGGAGAAAAAAATACGAATGCCCTTCCGGAGATTACCTTTCAGGCGATTTTCGGCAATACCCTTATAGATCTGGCGAAATCAAATAAAAAGATCATAGCAGTAACACCTGCAATGCTATCAGGGAGCGCACTGACGCGCATGAAACAGGAAATGCCGGAACGTGTTTTCGATGTAGGTATTACCGAACAACATGCCGTCACGTTTTGCGCAGGACTCGCCGCTGATGGCCTGCTACCTTTCTGCACGATTTATTCCACCTTCTTGCAGCGTGGATATGACCAGCTGGTGCATGATGTGGCGCTACAAAAACTGAATGTGATTTTTTGTATAGACCGCGCCGGTGTAGTGGGCCAGGATGGGCCTACACACCATGGCGCATTTGACATTGCCTACCTGCGATGCATTCCTGGCATTACCGGTGCTTCCCCTATGGACCTGGAAGATTTCAGACAGCTGTTATATACCGCGCAGGCCAGCGTTGGCAACGGGCCTTTTGCCATTCGTTATCCTAAAGGGGCCGGTATGGCCACACAACTTAGCGTGAGCTATAAACAGCTACCAATAGGCAAAGGGAGGAAGATAAGGTCGGGGAAAGATATTGCCATTCTTTCGTTAGGGCCAGTAGGTGAGTATGTTACCGATGCCTGCCAGCAACTGGAAGCTGAGCAGCTGCAAATTGCCCACTATGATCTGCGGTTTTTCAAACCATTAGACGAAGCCTTGCTGCATGAGGTTTTCAGAAAATTTTCGCTTGTTATAACAGTAGAAGATGGCTGCATCAGTGGTGGTGTAGGCACTGCCGTAATGGAGTTTATGGTGGAACATGGCTACCAGGCTACACTTAAGCGTCTTGGTTTGCCTGATACCTTTGCGGTGCAGGGCACCCAACAAGAGCTTCACCAGCTGTATGGATATGACACAAAGGGGATCATCTCGCAAGTAAAAAAACTGATGGAGATATCAAAAAATAATATAACGCAAAACACAATACTCCCTACGCGATAACTATACATTAACGGATAAACGCAAACGATTTCAGTAATGAAATCGTTTGCGCAAAACATAATGTCTAGTAGAAAAACTGTTCTTTAACAATCTCTCCGTTTCTTACTTCATACAACATAATCTGGTGAATCTGTATACGTCCATAATCTTCCTGGGTGATATCAACTTCCCTCACAACTGCAAAATGATTATCTGTTACGATAGGTGCAGAGGTATAAGTGCGATGTACCGCTGTAATTTTCTTTACAAAGTCCTCACCTTTCTTACGTACCAGCGTCTTCCCAACTGCATAGTCGAAATAGGCAGAACCTGTAGGCTCAATGCTCTGCACCGCTTGACCAAAGAACTCGTCCTGGATATCAAACCATTTTTCCTGCTGTGCCAGTTCATGAAAGCGCGCAGCTACTTCCTGCGTTGTTTTTAAACTATTCATCGTTTCCATTATCAGTAATTATTTCTATCCAAAATTACAACCCGATAACTTGCCACTCAGATGGCAGAATTGACATTTTTAGGGGCAATAATGCCAAAAAGTGGTACCTTGTATTATAAACCCTGAAAAATGAAAATTGGTGTTTTAAACTATACAAATGCCGTCTCTACAAGTGTTACCGGCCCCGCTGACATCTTCATGGCTTTAACGCGCACCTACCCCATCGTAAAGGGCCAGCCGCTGGAGGTGACTTTTTCTGTTGAATTTATACAAGAGAAAAAAGGCGAATTCTGGAAAACAGCTTTTGGAGAAAAAGATCCACTCCCCATCACCGCAAAAGATCATTACGACCTGATCATTGTGCCAGCCATGCTTTCCAATAAGATCGCACTGGTAATACAACAGGAGCAGCGCCTGATTGAGTGGTTGAAAATACAGTACCAGCGAGGCACAGAACTGGCAAGTATTTGCGTCGGCAGCTTCCTGCTGGCAGCCACCGGCTTATTAGATGGTAAAAAAGCTACTACTAACTGGATGTTTGCAGACATGTTCCGCCAACATTATCCGCAGGTGATTTTGGAAGATGATAAAGTAATTGTAGACCAGGGACAGATATCCAGCTGCGGCGGCGCTTTCAGCTTCACCACATTTATTATCTACCTGATAGAAAAATTCTGCGGACATGAAGTCGCCATTACTGCGTCCAAGATCCTGATGATCAATATGCACCAACAACCGCAAACTTCTTTTGCCATCTTCCAGTTTCAAAAGCAACATGGAGATGATATGATATCATCTGTACAGGAACATATGGAGCGTTATTACGCGCGAAGTATCACTATGAAAGATCTCGCAGCCGTGGGCAATGTGAGCACCCGAACGCTGATACGACATTTTGAGAAAGCCACTGGAAACAGTCCACTGGAATATCTGCAACGCATCCGAATAGAAAATGCCAAGAAAATGCTGGAAGAAAAAAATTTTAGCATAGACCAGGTAGCCTCAAAATCCGGCTATGAAGATATCAGTTTCTTCAGAAAAGTATTCAAAAGGCATGTAGATATGACTCCGAAAGATTATAAAGAGAAATACGGCCGCGGCGCGCTGAAAGTCAAGTTCGTACATCGATAATTTCTCCCTGTTCCCAAAATTATATAAAACACGATCATAATTATGTAACACGCCATTTTGTAATAGTGCTACCTTAGCCCCATATTATGAAAAAAGTATTCGCGTTAATATTAGCACTATTATACATCGGCACCTCCTCTGGTGCCACGCTCCACATGCATTACTGCATGGGAAAGCTAATTAATGTAAATCTTTGGCATAAAGAAAAAGTAAATAAATGCAGCAAGTGTAACAGTAATGCACATATGAAATGTGAAAAGCCTTGTTGCAAAGACACCCACAAAACACTACAGGTAAATAAAGATCATCAGGTAGTCAATACAACTATTGACATCGCCCAAATGGCTGTTATCGCAGTACCTACGTACAGCCTGGAGCAACGGCCCGCACATCTAATTTCCTTGGTGGTAGCCTATCCTGTGGGGCATGCACCACCTGCGTATAGTAAAGTGCCCGTACATATTCTCCACTGTACCTATCGCGTCTGACATACTTCCTTCACCGGCCAATTTCCTGCTATCTTATTTGATCATTAGCCGCCGGTTTACACTTCGTGTAATTCAATTCCCAGCAAAAAAATTTATTGGCATTCACATCGAACAAGCGCTTTTGCGGCTGTAATGGCCTATGCTACGCCTACACGATCGTTACTATCAATAACCCAGGCAGGAACTATCCAATAATATTACTTCAGGAATCACTATCATCTGCATGTCGAGCCATCGCATCGCAGACCTAGAAAATAACAGTTATGATACATCGCATTATCGAGTGGTCATTGCGCAACCGGTTTATAGTGCTGGTAATGGCGACGGCATTATTTGCCTGGGGCATATTTGCCGTGAAAAAAAATCCTATAGATGCCATCCCGGATTTATCAGAAAACCAGGTCATCGTATTCACAGAGTGGATGGGCCGCGGCCCTCAGCTAATAGAAGACCAGGTTACCTATCCGCTAGTCACCAACTTACAAGGATTGCCTAAAATTAAGTATGTACGCGGCTCCTCCATGTTTGGTATGAGCTTCATCTATGTCATCTTCAATGATGATGTAGACATTTATTGGGCTCGGGAAAGAGTGCTGGAGCGATTAAGCACAGTTTCACGCACCTTGCCTGCCGGCGTCACGCCGCAACTGGGGCCCGATGGCACCGGCGTTGGCCATATTCTCTGGTATACACTCGATGCGCCAGACATGGACCTCGGAGAGCAAAGAGCGCTGCAGGACTGGTACATAAAATTCGCATTGCAGAATGTAGAAGGTGTCAGTGAAATCGCCTCCTTTGGCGGCTTTCAGAAACAATACCAGGTCACCGTAGACCCAAACAAACTACTGTACTACCGCCTCTCTGTGGCAGAAGTAATCAATGCCATTCGTACAAATAATAATGAATCCGGCGGACGAAAATTTGAGCTGAGCGATATCGGTTATATCATCAAAACATCTGGTTATTTAAAATCAATAGCAGAGATAGAAAATATACCGGTGAAGACACAGAACAGTATCCCTATCCGTATTGCAGATGTTGCCTCCGTGCAGATGACCGGCGAAACAAGGCTGGGCATCTTTGACCAGAACGGCAAAGGAGAACGTGTAGGCGGCATCGTAGTAATGCGCTACGGAGAAAATGCGGCAAAGGTCATCGACAACGTAAAAACCCGTATGAAGGAAGTCGCCAAAGGCATGCCTGCAGGGGTTAAGTTTGATATCGTCTACGACCGCGGTGAACTGATCAAAGAATCAGTAGACTCCATACAACATACGCTGATAGAAGAAATGATCGTAGTTTCTCTGGTAGTCATCATCTTTCTCTTCCACTGGCGCAGCGCACTCAGCATCATCATACAAATTCCTATTACGCTGGCAGCAAGTTTCATCCTGCTCAATGCCTTCGGGATATCTTCCAACATCATGTCTTTAACGGGTATTGCACTAGCTATAGGTGTGATCGTAGACAATGGCATCATCATGAGTGAAAATGCCTACAAAAATCTCGCAGAAAGGTATGCCCACTGGCAGGAACAGCAAAAAAAATAACAACGACTATGAACTGGCTGAAAAAAATATTTAAGAAATCACCCGACTGGATCACAGAAGAAGAGCGGCTCAAAGTGATAGAACAGTCCAGCAAACAAGTATCCCGCGGGGTATTCTTTGCTACCATCATCATCATTACCTCTTTCCTGCCAGTGTTTATGCTGACAGGTCAGGAAGGAAAGCTCTTTCACCCACTCGCCTATACGAAAACATTTATCATGATCGTAGATGCGTTCCTGGTAATCACACTGGCGCCTGTACTGATATCCTTTTTCATGAAAGGGAAGTTCAGACCCGACAGCGCCAATCCTATCAACCGTGCCCTGGAAAAGATCTATGAACCGATCATCAAAGGTGTCCTCAAATGGCGCAAAACAACGATCGCCATTAACGTCATCGCACTGGTCATCACTATACCATTGCTGAAAAGTCTGGGTAGCGAATTTATGCCGCCACTTGATGAACAAAGCATACTCTTTATGCCGGTCACCTTACCGGACGTTTCTAATGCTGAAGCAAAAAGGATCTTGCAGGTACAGGACAAAATCATCATGTCTGTTCCTGAAGTAGATAAAGTGCTGGGAAAGGCTGGCCGCGCCAGTACCGCCACTGATAACTCTCCTATCAGCATGATCGAAACCATCATCATCCTGAAGCCTAAGCAGCAATGGCGCAAAGGCAAAACAAAGAAAGACATCATCAATGAACTGGATGCGAAGTTACAGATACCAGGTGTGGTAAATGGCTGGACACAGCCCATCATCAACCGTATCAATATGCTGGCTACCGGTATTCGTACAGACGTTGGCGTTAAAGTATATGGTCAGAACCTGGATACGATAGCCGCTGTATCCGAACGTGTGAAACATGCGCTGGAAGGTACCACTGGCATCGCCGACCTATACGTGGAACCTGTTACCGGCGGCAAATACCTCAATATAGACGTACGCCGCCAGGATTTAGCACGGTATGGGCTAAACGTAGATGAAGTGAACCAAACCGTAGAAACGGCACTGGGCGGCGCTCCTATCGGCAATACCATTGAAGGCCGCCAGCGATTCTCTATCAGTGTACGCCTCGCACAAGATTATCGCAACAGTGTAGAACAGATCAAACGCATCCCTATCATGTCCGCCTCCTTTGGCGAAGTGCCGTTGTCGTCCGTGGCAGATGTGAAGTTTGTTGACGGCCCTCCAATGATCACCTCTGAAAATGCCATGCTACGCGGCGCCGTATTATTCAACGTTCGTGGCAGAGACCTGGGAAGTACCGTTAGTGAAGCTATTGCCAAGATGAACCAGGCAAAAGGCATCCTGCCGCAAGGCTATTACCTGGAGTGGAGCGGACAATACGAAAATTTGATCCGTGGCCAGCAAACATTGCTCTGGATTGCACCGGTAGTGTTAATCATCATTTTCTTCTCACTATACTTTGCCTTCCACTCGATCAGAGAAGCCTTTCTCAGCCTGATCACCGTTCCTTTCGCATTGATAGGCGGCGCATATATGATCTATTTCTGGGGTGTCAACCTCTCCGTAGCCGTAGCTGTAGGCTTTATCGCACTATTTGGTATCGCCGTAGAAACAGGGATCGTTATGGTAATATACCTCAACGATGCCATGCAGCAGCTGGTAAAGGAAAAAGGCAATAGTGCGGCAACCATTACCCGTGAAGACCTGCGCAATGCCGTGATTTTCGGAGCCGCAAAACGCCTGCGTCCCAAGCTGATGACTGTATGCGTTTCACTGTTCGGACTAGTGCCCGTGCTATGGGCTAATGGCGTTGGCACAGATGTAATGAAGCCTATTGTATTGCCCATGATCGGTGGCGTACTTACCTCTTCCACACATATTTTACTGGTAACACCACTGATATTTTTAATGACGAAAGAATATGAATTACGTAAGCATGGAAAATTGGAAATTCATGAGGTACATCACTAAACTCTTACTGCTGCTGATATTCCTGCCATCGGCGCTGCTGGCCCAACAGCCTCCTGTGTTGCCACTGGACAGCATCTTACAACGTGTAGACAGAAACAATATACTGCTGCAATCATACGAGCTCAAAGCAGAAAGCTATAAATACAGTGCCGATGCCGCCACCGCCTGGATGGCGCCAATGGTAGGCGTGGGAACTTTCATGACGCCCTACCCCGGACAAAAGGTAATGGAAGACAGAGATAAAGGTAGCCTCATGCTGCAACTGGAGCAAGACATCCCCAATCCTGCCAAACTCAATGCCCGAAAGCAATACATCGCTTCTCAAGGAAATGTGGAACGAGCTACACGGGCCATTACACTCAATGACCTGAAGGCTCAGGCCAAACGTCTCTATTACAATTGGTTGATTGCCCAACAAAGGATAAATGTATTGAGGGAAAATGAGAAGATCATGATGACCATGAAGAAGATTGAAGAAGTACGTTTCCCTTATAATCAATCGCAGCTGAGTGGCGTATACAAAGCCAATGCAAAAATTGAAGACAATCACAATATGATTCGGATGCAGGAAGGCAACATCGCTAAAGCCCGATCATGGCTCAATAGCCTGATGAACGCTCCTGGTAATCAGGCATTCGAAATCGACACCACCTATCAGCCAGTATTCCAGCTAGCTGCTTCCTATGATACTGCTTCTCTTGCCACTGCAAGAAAAGATGTTGTAAAAATGGATGAAAGCATCCGCTCAATGCAGCTGAACATAGAAAGCATGAAGCGCGAAAAGAAGCCTGACTTCAGAATCCGTTTCGACCACATGTATCCGCTGGATCGTATGATGCCAAAGGCTTACAGTGCCATGGGCATGATTAGCATCCCCATTGCGCCATGGTCGTCGAAGATGTATAAATCGGAGATCAAAGCCATGCAGTATAATGTGCAAGCCATGGAAAAGGAGAAAGCTGCCATGCTACAGGAAACACAAGGCATGCTATACGGTATGCAATACGAAATACAATCTATGCAAAAACGTATAGTCGCCATGGAAGAAAAAATCATCCCCGCTTTACAACAAACACTGGACGCCAATTTCCTGACTTATCAGGAAAATAAACTGGCACTCTCCAATGTGATCGATTCATGGGAAGCTCTCACCATGATGCAGTCTAACGTGCTGGATGAAAAACTGAAACTCTATGAAATGATAGTGGATTATGAGAAACAATTATATCGTTAAAATAATACTGGGACTGTCTGTCAGCACATTTGGGCTGACAGCCTGCAACAGCCAGGCAGACCATAACAGTCACGCTCCTACGCACCAGGAACAGATCCCTGATAGTAGCGTCACCAGCCTTACCGCAGCGGTGAATACACGGATCATCTCTGAGGTGCCGGCTATTAAGGCTGACAGCGGCACGCGCGTGCATACAACGGAAGTAGATGGCGTGGTTACTTATGATACCCGCAACCAGACCAACATCGCCAGCAGAGTTGGTGGCCGCGTAGAGCGCCTCCTCATAAAATATAATTTTCAGCCAGTCAAAAAGGGGCAGCTGATCATGGAAGTATATTCTCCCGACCTCGCCGCCGCACAACGTGAACTACTATACGTAGCGCGTAGCAATGGCGAAATGCTTGGCGCCGCCAAACAGCGCTTAATCTTGCTGGGCATGGCTCCGGCGCAGGTAGCAGCAGTTATCAAAACGGGAAATATCCTGTACCGTGTGCCGGTATATAGTCCTGCTGACGGTTATATCTTAGAAAGATCCGCTGCCACCACCCAGGCCCCGGCAGCGATGCCATCATCTGCCACTGCCAGCGCAGATGGGATGGGAGGCATGGTAAGTGGTGCTTCGGCTGCTGCAACGCCCACTCCAACAGCACCTTCCAGCACACCGGTATTACTACGGGAAGGGCAGTACGTAAATGCAGGCCAATCTCTTTTTACTATCTACCAGGCCAAAACACTGATCGCAGAATTTGCCTTTCCCGCACAGACAGCTGCCGTTATCAGCAAGGGACAGAAAATACTCTTCTTCCCAACAGCAGATGAAACTGCCATGGAATCCGGTAGCATAGGCCTGATAGAACCGGTGTTTAAAAATGGAGTAAACTTTTCCATTGCACGCGTTTACCTCCCCACTGATCATTTACAGGTAGGACAGCTATTAACGGCCAATATTCCTGTGGTATATACTCGAGGATGGTGGCTGCCTAAAAAAGCAGTCCTGCAGATGGGAAACAAGTCGGTAGTATTCCGCAAAGACAAAACCGCTTATGTGCCAGTAGAAGTGGAAACAGGCGCGCACCTAAAAGATGTGGTACAGGTACTTAGCAATATCGGCAGCTGGGAAGTGGCCTCCAATGCTTATTACCTCGTAGACAGTGAAAGTTTTATTAAGACAACTAATTAAATGCATGCATAGGATATGGAAAGAAAAAATTTCTTAAAAACAGTTGCGATGGTGGCCATTGCGCCGACATTGTTCCTCGCTGCCTGCAAGGACGATACTAAAAAGGAAACTACTGCCGAAGCAAAACAAACATTTACCTGCCCCATGCACCCGCAAATAGTACAGGATAAACCTGGAGCCTGCCCTATCTGCGCCATGGACCTCGTTCCTTTCGATAAAAACAATAAAGAAGCCCTGCTCACACTTGGTGAAAGTCAGATAGCACTGGCCAATATTACCACCATGATTGTTGGCACCGGCGCATTATCAAACTTCAAACAACTCAATGGGCGACTGGCAACAGATCCTGAGAAAACAGCCGTAATATCCAGTCGGGTGGCTGGCCGCATAGAAGTGCTGTATGTAAAAGAAACTGGCGTGAAGGTCAGCAAAGGACAGCCCTTGTATAAAATATACTCAGAACAGTTAGCCACATTGCAACAAGAATACCTCCTGGTGGCCGCGCAATTGAGGCAATTCCCCGACGATGCCAGGTTCCAGCAAATAGAGAAAGGTGCAAGACAAAAGCTGGCCTTGTATGATCAGAGCGATGCGCAAATAAATCAATTGCTCCAGTCCAACAAAGTAAATCCTTATATCACTTATCCGGCAACGATCAGCGGTATTGTATCCGAACTTACTACAGCAGAAGGACAATATGTAGCGGAAGGCGGCGCAGTGATGCGCCTGGAAGGATATAACCAGCTGTGGGTAGAAGCAGATGTATACCCTGCGGAAGCAGCTGCTATTCGTATAGGCCAAAACGTTAGCGTAACAGTGGCAGGATGGGAAAATGAACCGCAAACGATGACTATTCAATTCATCAACCCTGCTTTACAGTCTGGCAGCCAGCTCACACAAATACGCGGTACCATCAGCAACACTGATAGCCGCTGGCAGCCAGGTCAGCAGGTTACCGTTTCATTGCCTGTTAAAAGTAAGGGTGAGGTGATTAGTCTGCCGGTGAACGCAGTTATCAGAGATGGCAAAGGCGCGCATGTATGGATTGCCAAAGCACCTGGAAAGTTTGAACCCCGCATGGTTCACACAGGCATGGAAAGTTTCGATGCCGTAGAAATCACTGCCGGCCTCAATACTGGAGATAACGTTGTTGTCACCGGCGCTTATTTACTCTACTCAGAATATATACTAAAAAAAGGAGCAGATCCAATGGCGGGCATGGCTGCCATGTGAGCAGATAACTATCTCATCTCCCTAAAATAAAATATATGACAGGATTCATAAAAATAATAAGCCTACCAATATTGCTACTACTGTTGCTCAGCGCATGCAGTCAAATAAAAAGTAAGGAAAAAGCAGCAACAACAAAAACCACTGCAAGCAGTAGCGAAAGCAGTCCAGGGCTGTCATTAAAAGATGATAAGCTGAATGCCTTATACCAGCAATACACGCAGTTAACGCATGCCCTGGTGACAGACAATGCCAGGGAAGCACGCTTTGCGGCCAATGCCATCATAGCAGTTGCAGATAAAATGAATAATGGAGAAAGGATCAGTACACACGCAGCCAGATTGATTGCAACTGCTGATATAGAACAACAAAGAATTGCCTATGCAGCATTGAGTAATGATCTGCTGGTGCTGATCCGTCAATCAGGACTACAGCAGGGCAAGCTCTATGTTGGCTTCTGCCCTATGGCCATGAATGACAAAGGAGCCGTGTGGCTGAGCGTAGACAAAACTATTCAGAATCCTTATTTCGGCGCTAAAATGCTTACCTGTGGATCGATACAGGAAACTATCGAAGAACACTTCATCAATAAATAATCTCTAAAAAAACAAACATGAAAAGAATGCTTTTGGGTGCTTTAGCCATCGCCGCCCTTACCTTTACCGCTTGCAACAACAACAGCAGTAATGCTTCGCATGAATCACATGATACACTTGCTTCACACGATGAACATGCAGGCCATGATCATGCGGCAGCAAAAGACGAATCAGTGGCAGAAATCAAACCTTCGTTTACCAACGTTGATCCAGCAGTGGCCGCCTCCTTCAAGGCATTGGCAGCACAATACCTGCAGCTTAAAAATAATTTGACGGAAGATAATACCGCCGGTGCAGCAAAGAGCGGCGAGGCAATGGCAGGCGTACTAGCCAGCATCAATAAATCTGCCATGACGGCTGAGCAACAAAAGTTATACGCTGAAAATGAAGATGATCTTCGCGAACACGCCGAACATATCGGTAAAAACAATGGCAATATCGCGCACCAACGTGAACACTTTGCACAAATGAGTGAGGATATGTATGCTCTGGTGAAGGCTTTCGGCGCAGGACAGCCACTGTACCACGATCATTGTCCGATGTATGATGATAACAAAGGCGCTATGTGGTTAAGCGAAACACAGGAAGTAAAGAACCCATATTTTGGTCAGAAGATGGCTGGTTGTGGCGCTGTAAAAGAAATAATCAAATAATTATTTTGGTAAGATGAGGGCATCTCAAAAGTAGTTTCTCTGCGAAATCCAATACAGACAAGAGAATTTTAATGACTCTCTTATTGATGATAAATACTTTATTTACAATTTCAACCTGAAACTACTTTTGAAACACCCTCTATAATAAAGATATTATGCGTAAAATCAAGATTGTCTTCCTGGTACTATCACTGGCTTTTATTGCTTTGCAATTCTTTCGCCCGACTAAAAACATAGCATCCGCCTCAATTACAACAGATGATATCAGTCAGGCCTATACGATTCCTGCGGAAGTACAACAGCTTTTGCAGGCGGCATGCTACGACTGCCATAGCAACAACACCCAATATCCCTGGTATACCAACATTCAGCCTGTAGGCTGGTTCATGGCTGCGCATATCAAGAATGGAAAAGCAGATCTGAATTTTAATGAATTTGGGAAATATTCGGCTAAACGCAAACATAATAAGTTGAAGCGTATGAAAGAACAAATCCTGTCATCAAATATGCCGCTGCCCTCCTACCGGCTGCTACATCCGGAAGCACGCCTCACAACAGCTCAACAAATACAAATCATCAATTGGATTGATAGTACCTTAAACGGCTATACGAAATAGTGCAGGCAGCTGTTTCTTTATGATCATTTGACAACAAATATTTATTAATTAACCATTCACAAACTCGCCATACGCTTGCACCGTTTGGTTTCCCCATGCTGTGATGGCTTCCAGCACCGGTACAAAGGTTTTACCAAATGACGTTAAATCATACACCACTTTGATCGGTGGCTTTTTGCCATATACCTTCCTCGTGATAAGCGCATCCTTTTCCAGTTGCTTCAGTTGCAAACTTAAAGTCATCTCTGTAATATCGGGCATCTCCTTACGCAACTCATTATATCGCTTCTCGCCATCCTTCAGATGATATAGGATAACAGCCTTCCATTTACCACCTACCAAGTCCATGGTTAAACTCACAGTGCATGGATATGCTTTGCCTTTCAACCTAACGTGATCGCCTATACATTCTGTTTTCATAAGTTGCTTTTTTATCTGTCTTCAAGCAAATGTAGGATGCTAAAGATAGTTTTGCAACTATAATTTTTATAGTATCATGTCAAAAGAAAAGAAAACCCATGTAAACGCTTTAGCAACATGGGTTTCCATCCTATCAACAACTATTCTCTTACAGTCGACTTATCGGTCAGCGCCAGTGCCGCAATTTCATCCTTCCTTTTAAAAGAAACACCTTTATGCGTTTGAATATATTTCAACAATTCACTGGTAGCTTTTACCATTTGCGGCGTACCACCAATGCGGTCATGAAAACTAATAGATAACTGCCGGCGTCTGTATTCACTCTCTGCATACAACTGATCAAATTCCCATTTCACCTGGTTAAAAAACTGATCTACAGAAAAGTGCTTTCCTTCTATCAATGCAATGTCATTGCAACGCAGCGTATAAGGCACCACCACAAAATCTTTATTATTAACCTGTGTTATGAAAGGCTCATCACGACTAAGATCATCGATGTGATAAGTGAAGCCTAGTTCTTGCAATATTTTCAACGTGTTTTCGCCCCGGCGCAACCAGTTTGCATTATACCCCACTGCACGTACGCCTGTTACTTGTTTGATAGCATCTACGCCATCCTGGATGAATTTCTTTTCTTCGGTATAGGGCATCGTATACTGCGTGCTCCAGTTCATGCCATGGGCCGCCGCCTCATGACCTCTCTCCACAATTTCCTTTGCCAGTGCAGGGTTCTTTAATACCGCTGCTCCTACCATATGCGAAGTCACCTTAACACCGTACTTATCCCAGTTATCCAACATGCGCGGAATGCCTTCCTTATAACCATACTGGAACCACGTCGCTCCAGGCAAATCAATATATCCCTGCTGCATATTCTGTGGAAAAGGACTTTCCGCATTATCCGGCTGCCCTCCCGCTTCAAACTGCATAGATATTGATACCACCAATCTGGAGCCATCTGCCCATTTGCTACGCTCCTTCGTTGTGTTTTGCGGTGCTGCCGCGAATCCTGCCAATGGCGCCATCATACCCGCTAAACCCATGATACTGCTCTGTTTGAGAAAATCCCTTCTTGTCTCCATAAAAGCTATTTATTAAATAAATTATCCAACGCACAGGAATTGGAAGCATTAAACTGCAACAGTATCGCGAAAAACGCCAGATGTATCAGCTGCCCTGTCAGCCAGTCCCACTGCTCTATCATTGTGCTGCCAAACAATAAGCTCAGCATGACAATACCACCCAGAATAGACGCCTGCCTGGTAAACAATCCAGCAATCAGCAACAGACCTACTAAAAACTCGGCAATAGGCAACGTATAACTGAAAGGCTTTACCAATGCCACTGGCAACATGGACTTTTCGAATTGCCCGGTCATCCACCCACTGAATAATGCCAGCTTCGGGAGTCTTACCAAACCATGGCCAAACATGCTTGCTCCAATGGCAAGTCTTAATAACAGATAACTTGTAGTGTTCATTGTTTTTCTATTTGAGTACTACAAAATTGGCTGGATTGTACAAGTAAATGTTGTACAATCAATGGAATGATTTGTACTTTTGCAGGTATGGAAATAAGGAATCTGCATCAGCCTTTTGAGCTGGACCTCCTGGAAACCAGCGAATACGAAGCCCGGGAACATCGGAAAACATTTTTCGAGATGGTATTTGTATTGGAAGGCAATGGCACACAAATCATTAATAAACATAGACTCCCCTATAGCAAGGATAAACTGTTTCTCATCTTCCCACAAGACACCCATGGTTTTGAGATAGAAGAAAAGACCCGCTTTTTCTTCCTGAGATTTAATACCAGTTATTTAAAAACACAACCCAAAGAATGGATACAGAAACTGGAATTTATCTTTCATAATTATGATCATCTGCCCGGTTGCATTCTGGATAATATCACAGACAAACCATTGGTAAGAGCCCTGGTAGAAGCACTGATACGAGAACATGTGAATCAGTATCCACAACAGGTAGATGTTGTAAAACAATTGATCAACACCATTATCACCATCGCTGCCAGAAACATGCTATCATTAGGCACCTGTAATGCAGGCGCGCCTAAGTCGAACATTGCTTTGGAACTGCTGGCCGACGTACACCAGCATATCTATGATCCTGAGCAGCTGAAAACCGACAGGATCGCACAACGGTTCAACATCTCTCCCACCTATATCAGCGAATATTTCAAACAACATACTGGTAAGAGTTTGCAAGACTATATCATCAGCTATAAAATTAAATTGATAGAAACCAGACTGCAGTTTACCGATATGAAGATGAATGAAATAGTATATGAGTTCGGGTTCAGCGATGCCAGTCATTTAAACCGGCTCTTCAAAAAGTATGCAGGCGTAAGTCCTACGGCTTTTAAGAAAAATTCAATGGCACAAAAACAGGAGCGCATCGCGTAATAGTATATGCGTTAACGTTACAGTCCCATTTCCTGATCAAAAGTTTTACGAACATGCTGCTTTTCCATACACACCAGGAGTTTGAATCACCAGAAGCATTAAAAGATACCATTAAATGCTTTTGGTATGAGAGAAGAGATTACCCGGATCAGGAAACAAGTTATGAGATCTTACCAGATGGCTATATTGAAATCATATTCCAATTCGGCAGCCTTTCCAGCATCGGCCCTGACGGATTTCTATTACCATTGCCATCTCCATATATTATGGGATTACTGAATCAGCCCATTTATTTAAGTGCCAAAAACCGCATAGAGATATTAGGAATCCGATGCTATCCATGGACTGTCTTTGATATGCTGGGATTACCTACCGGCAAAAATGGCCTCCAGTATATCACCCACCCAATGGCAGCACTACAATCGGAACTTCAAGAGTATATTACTGCCGGGCAGCCAGAAGCCGCTGTAGCCATTCTCCGCAACTATTTCCAAAGCGCCACGTCCTTGCTCGCCATCGACATGACACTATTCAAAGCGGGAGCCGCTATGACAGAGGCGAAAGGCACGCTATCGGTCAGTGAAGTGGCCGCAGCAGCCAATGCTACGGTACGTACGCTGGAAAGGAAATTTAAGCAGTCTTCCGGACATACTGTCAAAGATGTATCCGGTTTGATGCGCTTTGAGCAGGTCCGTAATCAACTATGGCTATTCCCTGACACTAACCTCGCAGGACTCGCCGCTGAACTGGGTTATACCGACCAGGCCCATCTTAGCAGGGAATTTAAACGTTATAGCGGCACTACCCCGGCAGCCTTTGCGCGTAAGCATAAAGCACAACAAAAGCCTTGAGAGATTTTGTCGCGTTTTTACAAGCCTGGGCCATTTGCATTGCTGAATTTTGTACCATCATAAAAGATACAATTCAACCATGCATACATTCACACATCATCCACCATACGACGTCATCATTTCGGGCGCAGGCCCCGTAGGACTCTTTCTCGCCTGTGAGCTGGCCCTGGCCAAATGTTCCGTACTCGTATTAGAAAAAAATCCTTCCCCAACATCAGCTTTAAAGCAACTTCCTTTTGGTATGCGCGGCCTCAACTCACTGAGCATTGAATCGCTCTACCGCCGTGGTATGCTGGAAGAGTTGCAAATCCATAAGCAACTCAAACATCCGCATAGTCAGCCTAAGAATCCTCCGCCAGCACCACAGGCAGGACATTTCGCGGGCATACCACTACTCCTTAGTAATATTGATCACACACAATATAAATTTCAGCTGCCCAGCTCTACTCCAACAGCCTTGATATCTGAAATGCAGGAGCTGGAAAATGTATTGCTCCAACGTGCAGTATCCCTTGGCGTTACCATCCTGCGAGACCAGGCTGTTACCGGGTTTGAGCAAACCGCCGACAACGTAACAGTGTTTACAAACGATCATACCTACACCAGTGGATGGCTGGTAGGCGCTGACGGCAGTCGCAGTGTGGTACGCAAAAACGGCGGCTTCGACTTCGCCGGCACTGAGCCTGCATTTACCGGCTATACGGCCAAAGTAGAATTTGCAGATCCTGAAAAGCTGCGTCCTGGCCGCGTAGCCACGCCACACGGTCTCTATCTTCAGTCTCAGCCAGGTTATATCGTTATACAGGACTTCGATGGCGGCGCCTTTCATGGTGCAGGTGAACCATTAACACTGAAACATCTCCAAAGTGTATTACGTCGTATATCCGGCACCGATATAACCATTAATATAATGCATACCGCCACCACCTGGACGGATCGTGCGCGGCAAGCTACAGCCTATCGCAACAACCGGGTCTTACTCGCCGGGGATGCTGCCCATATCCACTCTCCATTAGGAGGCCAGGGCCTTAACCTCGGCCTCGGCGATGCCATAAACCTCGGTTGGAAACTGGCTGCCACCATTCATAACAATGCGCCAGAAGGCCTGCTGGATAGCTATTTCACCGAGCGTTATCCCATCGGTGAAAAAGTCCTTGACTGGTCACGTGCACAAGTGGCTATCATGCACCCTGATCCGCATAGCCGTGCACTCAACGCCATGATGCGCGAGCTGCTCAACACCCGCGATGGTGCTACCTATGCAGCAGGCCGTGTATGGGGCATTTTCACGCACTATGATTTAGGCGGGCAACACCCATTGACAGGTTACAGCGTGCCAAACTTTGCATTTAAAGATGGCCATACCATTGGCTCGATGATGCATGATGGCTCCGGCATACTCCTGGATTTCCATCAGAATGCTGCGCTGAAAACCATTGCAGCGGCATATCCTCAACACCTGAAATACATCTCTGCCACACCAGAAATTAGTTTGGGTATTAATGCCTTACTGATACGCCCTGACGGAATTGTAGCATGGGCCACCGATCAGCAGCCAGATATCACGGAACTGCAAATGGCACTCGACAGATGGTTTACTAATAGTAAAGTTTTACAGCATTAAAAAAGGCTACCAGTGGGTAGCCTTCCATTACTTTTTATTGTCGTTTCTAATTACCATGGACTGATACCGGTTTCCGGTGCATTATCATCGCTAAAAAACTGACCTGTTGGGCCATCCGGTCCCAAGGTGGCCGCTTTCACTATTCTTGCTGCGGCATCAGCAACGGTGCCATAACCTCTGTGATGGTTAAAGTCGGTGGCCGTATATCCAGGATCTACTGCATTTACTTTAAATGCAGTATCCTGAAGATGATAAGCGAGCGTAATCGTAAAGGCATTGAGTGCAGCTTTAGAGGAGGCATAAGCTGCTGGCTTCACCTGGTAATATTTCCAGCTAGGATCGCTGTGCAAAGTAAGAGAGCTCAGTCCGGAGGTAACGTTCACAATCCTTGGCGCTGCCGCGGCTTTCAGGAGATTCATGAATACCTGCGTCATGGTGATGACACCAAAAACATTGGTCTCAAAAACATCTTTGAACACCTGAATGTCACTATCTATAGGCGATTGGTTCATACCTCCCAGGATACCAGCATTGTTGATCAATACATCGAGTTGGAATATTTTCTTACCCAGCGTTTCACGGGCGGATTTGATAGAATCGATATTATCTACATCAATAGCAATAGCTTCTACATTATATAAACCTTCAGCCTGCAGCTGATGCACAGCCTCCTGGCCTTTTTCCAGACTTCTTGCGCCCAGGTATACAAAATAACCTTGCTGTATTAATTGCCTGGCCGTCTCAAAACCGATACTCCTATTTGCTCCTGTTATAAGTACTGTTTTCATATGATTTTATTTGACAGCACAAAACTACATCCCGCAATGCCTAAGAGAAGAACACATCCAACGGTATTAATGGTACATTTCACGGGAGGCGCTCCGGTACTCCGCAGGCGTCATTCCTGTCTCCCTTTTAAAGAAGCGGTTAAAGTAGGATGCATCTGTAAAACCTAAGTCAAAAGCAATCTCCTTAGAGGTTTGATGACTATGGAAAAGCATTCGTCGCGCTTCTAGCGTTATACGCTCATGCATATGCTTGATGGCAGGCTTTCCGCTATGTTCTTTCACAACTTCACTTAAATGCCCGGCAGAAATATGCAATTGGGTAGCATAATCCCCTACCTCGTGCAGCTCCCGGAATGATTCATTGATTTTAGCCCTGAATCGCTTCAGCAAAAGCTTGTCCGGCGTAGTCTGATCTGCGCTATACTGCTCTACATATAAACGACTCAAATATGTCAGTAAAACAGTGATGTAAGCTGTCAACATTCTTTGCCGCCACGGGCCACCTTGTATATATTCCGCATTAATCTTTGCCAGCATATCTTCCATAAAATCTATATCGGCGGGCGACAATCGCAATTCATGCACACTGTAAGGATTGCGAATAATGGGCAACTGACTCAGTGCGGCATTCTCCTGAAAGCTCAAAAACTCTTCTGTGAAAGTAATACCAGTGCTATCTAATGCCCTGGCCTCTTCTTTCAAGAGTATCTGACTAGGACTTGTGAAGTAAAAGGTATTGTCCCGGGTCAAATATGGCGCCATATCTATCCATTTCTTAGCGCCTCCTTTTCGAATGAAAGCCATCAGATAATAGTTGTTACGGTGCGGTACATACAATTCTTTCCGGGGAATATGACCTACAAAATTAAAAACTCTGAAATTTGGGTTACCTATGATTTCATCCGGTTCTAATGTATATGTCGGAATCTGGGTATTGATCTCTGATATTTGCATCTTAATCATAACTACTACGACTAAGTTAAATCATTTTTTTTGCAGCTGCTAGGGAATCAGAAATCTGTCTTTTCTGGGGAACTTATCAATAATATCTGCCGGCACTCCAAAATTGCCTTCCAGCAAGTCGTCAGGGTTGCCACTTAGCCAGGAGCTCAGGTCTATTGCTTCATAACGGCCACTATTAAACGCAATTAATATCACCAGATCTTCCTCTCCCGTATTTTTGATATAATGTCCTGCGCCCATGGGAATATAGCCCACATCACCTGCTTCGAAATTATCTTTCGCAAAATTATGCTGCGCCAGGAACAATCCTATTTCAGCCCTCCCCTGGATGATATACTGCCATTCGTCTGCATTCGGATGCCAATGCATTTCCCGCAATCCGCCGGGTTCAATCTCAAACAATGTTCCGGTAATCGTGGCTGCAATCGGAAATTCTGCCTGTGTCACTACTCTTTGTATGCCGCCGCCTGGCACCAGTCTTGGCTGCTGTGCACTCAATGGATAACGATGTGCCGACACCAGGCTGGGCGCATTCACCGGAAACGCCAGTCCCGACCTGATGCTTGGCACCTGCCCCTGAGCAAAGTAGACTTCTTTCCTCGGCAGCATGGCTACTTCGCTGGTGGTGATACCCAGGTTCTGCGCCGCAATCTCCGGTGGCACGCAGCTAATAAAATCTGTGATGCTGAAGGTATGGTCTTCTGAAAAATTACCATTATCAAAAATTAAAATAAAATGGCATTGCTCTTCTCCCACACATTGCAGTACATGCCCATATCCACGAGGAAAATACCAGACATCTCCGGCGGAAAAAAGATCTATATGTGTATTACCCTGTGGATCCACCACAGTGGTACGCATCTTTCCCTTGAGAACATATGCCCATTCAGCGGCATTGGCGTGCCAATGCAATTCACGCATGGCGCCAGGTTCCAGCCACATACTTACGCCGGCAATATTTTTAGAGATAGGAAATTCGTTGACGGAAACGCCTCTGGTTATTCCTCCGTTTCCAGTACGAGGAGTAGCGGCTTCCAGCCTGTATTTGAAGTTGATGGTATCAGACATAACAATTTTCACATGCGTTTTTTTGCACGGATGAAATACAGAACACCAACCACTGACGGATTGTTTGAAGCAATCATCCCGGAATAGCCCCACCAGGTAATTCATACTCACGTATTATCTTAGCAAGATCTATCCCCTTACCTAATACCGGCTTAAAAAGATCACCTTCTTTCTTTAGTCGCGGCAACACATTGGCGATGTTGAAGTCGGCAATGCTCAAGCCTTTCTTTACTTCCTTCCAGTGCAATGGCGTAGATACAGTAGCTCCAGGCTTGGGTCTTACGGAATAAGGTGCAGCAACTGTCGCATGTGGGCGGTTTTGCAGGAAGTCCAGGTAGAGTTTTCCTTTACGGTCATTAACAGTACGCTCAATACTTGTAAATCCAGGCAGCTGCCGATGTACCAGTGTTACGATCGCACGCCCGAACTCCCGGGAATGGATATACGAATATTTTGCACCTAGCGGAATATAAATATGCATGCCGGTAGAACCACTTGTTTTAGGATAAGAGGGCACGCCCAGGCCATCCAGCACTTCTTTTGTCACCTGCGCGGCTTCTATCACCTGTTCAAAAGTACTTTTACTGCCAGGATCCAAATCGATGATACACCATGTAGGATGGTCGGGATTCTTGGTGGTGCTATTCCAGGGATTCATTTCTATGCATGCCATACCAGCCATAAACAACAAAGTACCTTCATTATTTCCCAGCAAAAATTCCTTATCACGAAGGTCCGTATCACTATGAAAGGCATAGGTATCCATCCAATCAGGCACTTTGCCCATCACATTCTTTTGATAAAAACCTGGTGCGTCAATACCGTTAGGATAGCGGTTCAGCGACTGTGGCCTGTCTTTCAGATAAGGTAGTATATAAGGCGCTACCTGATAGTAATAATTGATAAGATCTCTTTTGGTAAATTTTTCTTTGGGCCAGAATATTTTACTTAGGTTGGTAAATTTAAGTTCATGCCCACCAATGCTACGTACCTGCGTTTCATCTTTAGGGTTCAGCAAGGTTTTACGACTACCCGTTATTGGGGGAGTGATAAAGGATTGTTTCTTTCCTGCCAGGATCTTCTCTGTCGCCACTGCTTTTTCAAAGCCTACTTCCTTTGCAGCCTTATCTTCCCGCATTCCTTCAAAGGAAGGATGCCGCATGACACCATCGCTGGTCATTTCCGTATAGCTTACCTCACAAATTAGCTTTGGCTGCAACCAGGTAGGCGTGGCCTTTGGCGGGTCAGGCCGGAAGCGGCTGGGGTTATTGACATTGGGCTCTCTGGAAAAAGCTGTTGAAGAAATGATCAACGGTTTAAATTGTCGCAGCATTTGTTCCTGCTGCTTTACACTAAAGCCTGTACCTATTTTTCCTGTGTAGATAAATTTCCCTTTTTCGAACACTCCTACCAGCAAGGAGCTGAAAGGCTTGCTACTGCCTTCATTCATCGTATAGCCACCAATCACTACTTCCTGACGCTTATTGGCCTTGATTTTTACCCATGCCCTGGAACGATCGCCAGGCATGTATTTGCTATCCTTTTGCTTGGCCATAATACCTTCCAATCCCAATTGCTTTGCACTTGCCAGAAATTCGGTGCCGGAGATATCAAATGCTTCGCTCAATTTTATGAGCGAATTTTTAGGTACCAGTTCTTTTAGAAGCGCCTTGCGCTCTACTAATGGCAGGTTTCGCAGGTCATGTCCATCATACCAAACAATATCAAAGAGATAATACATCAAGGTACCATCGGCTTCGCTGCGCCAGTTTTGTAAAGATCCAAAGTCAGAGCGGCCTTTGTCATCTGCTACTACAATTTCTCCATCTACGATAGCATTGATGTGCCAGTCTTTCAACGCAGCAAATACCGGATAATACTTGTCATTAAAGGATTTGTCATTTCGACTTTTAATTTCCACCACTCCTTTGTTCATAAAAGAAATGCCTCTGTAGCCATCCCACTTTATTTCATATATCCAGTCTTTATCATCGAAAGATTTGTTGACTAGTGTGGCCAGCATTGGTTCCAGGTGAGTATAAAAGGCTTGCTTAGGCGCATGCTGTAGTATAGTTTTCAACTTATTGCCAGCAGGCCGCAGCTTAACGGATTGTTTTGCCACAGATGCTTTCGCTGCCGGAAGTTTGGCAGTGGTCTTTTTACTTTTGGCCGGAAGCTTAGCCTTCGTCTTTATTACCTTTTGTACTACCATAGCTGTAGCGTATTTGGTTATATAAATAACCAGCAAAATGTTTCATACCCAATACCAGTTTTAGAAAGATGCCAATGTGATAAATATCCTTTCTACTTCTTCTTATCAACACCCACAACTCCTACGCCAGGATGAACTTATATGCCAGCGCTCCCTAAGTGGTAGCTTGATATTGCACAAACGCAAGCATAAAGCCACCATTAACTGATACAGGAAATACATCTGAACAAATGATCATTGGCCCTGCCCCTAAACCAACTGAACAAAAGTGCGACCTAATAGTGACTGTGGATTTTTTTCATCATGCAACCATCATATTAGCCGGACATTTCCCCTGTTTATAGGAATTTAGGGAGATAAAACCCGGAATATACTGGCACATTTTAGGTGGAAGATAAAGGAAGGGGCCTGTCCCAATTTTTCATACTTAATGCAGAAAATTATGGAAAGCAATACAGAGAACATATTTCCTGAGGGAGAAGTTACCAAAAAGATTGAGCATCAGACCGCAAGGCTACCTTCAGATACTTTTCTATGGGCAGCCTTTGCAACGATGAGTACCGCCTTCTTTTTGCAGTGCATGGGCAAAAAACATACGGGTCTGTTTGTAGGCCAATGGGCCGCCCCATTGCTCCTGTTTGGCATCTACAACAAGATCGTAAAAACGCATGGTAGCGATAATTCCGAAGAGGTGGAGGAATCCTATCTAAGCTACTAATAGGTTATTATCTCTGGAATGAGAAGGTTTGATGGACCGGGAAGCGTTACCAGCTGGTAACGCTTCCCGGATTTTTATTTAACCTAAATGATAAGATATTATAGGTCACCTGTAGACATTTAAAGATCCTATCTATTCCTGATCATTTACGCCATACATAATTTTCTTGATTCCCATATAAATATTATCTTAGTATCTAAGATATTTAGTAAATAAGATATAAATGGAATCAGCAGCCACCAGAGAAATCCGTAAACTCAGCCAACACTACGCGTATACATCGCTACAGCTACACGAAGCCGTAGCCCGGAAAGCCGGCCTGTCCGGCACCGATCATAAATACCTGGGCTTCCTGCTGGAAAGAGGGCCCCTGACAGCTGGCGAACTAGCCACCCTCAGTGGACTCACCACCGGCGCCATCACCGGACTAATAGACCGGTTCGAAAAGAAGAAACTGGTGAAAAGGAAGTTCGCCGAAGATGATCGCCGAAAAGTAATCATCGTACCAGACAACAAAAGGATCATGGCCCTGTTGGAACCGCTGTACCGCGACTTCAGGCACAATACCATTGCTTTGCTCTCCTCCTTCTCTGAAAAGGAGCAACGAGTACTGGCAAACTACTTCTCCCAAGCCATCGCCTCCATGAATACTGCCACCGAAAAACTCAATAGTAAACTATAAAAGCAGGCCATCATGATAAGCTCCAATAACTATACACGCAGCTTCCAGGATATAGACAAATCGATGATCACGCTGGTAGGCGGTAAAGGCGCTAACCTCGGTGAACTTAGCCGCCTGGATGGCATCCACGTACCACCAGGATTTTGTATCACCACCGCTGCTTTTAAAAGAATTATTGAGGATAACACCCTCATCAGGCAGCTTCTGGAAACACTGTCGACACTCAACACCAATGATAAAAAAAATATCCCTGCCATCAGTGCCCAAATTCGCGCCGCTATTATCTCCGCCACTATCCCGCAGGAAATAATTACGGCAATAGCTTCACAGCTCCATGCCTTCGCTGATAATACTGCCTTCGCAGTACGTTCCAGTGCCACTGCCGAAGACCTGCCATCCGCCTCATTTGCAGGGCAACAGGACACCTATCTCAACATCATCGGCCAAACCAGCTTACTACAATATATCAGCAAATGCTGGGCATCTCTCTATACCGACCGCGCCATCATCTACCGCATACAAAATAAATTTGATCATCAAAAAGTAAGCATCGCCGTTGTTATCCAACAGATGATACCGGCAGATGTTGCAGGTATACTCTTCACCGCAGATCCCATCACGTCCAACAGAAAAATCCTTTCTATCGACGCAGGTTTCGGACTCGGAGAAGCACTGGTATCAGGTATCGTCACCGCAGACAATTTCAGGGTTAGCAACGGCGCCATCATCAGTAAACAAATAGCGACAAAAAAATTAGCTATCCACGCAGATAGCAGCGGTGGCACCACCACTGCCGATATCCCTTCAGATCAACAGCAACAAGCATCGCTCTCCGACGACGCCGTATTGCAGCTCGAAAAACTCGGGAGAATAATTGAAGCTCACTTCGGTCAGCCACAGGATATTGAGTGGTGCCTTGCCAATGGTAAATTTTATATCCTGCAAAGCAGGCCCATTACCACGCTGTTTCCCATCCCTGTTGTCAACGACCAGCAAAACCATGTTTATGTTTCTGTAGGCCACAACCAGATGATGACCGACGCCATGAAGCCGCTGGGACTTTCCTTTTTCCTCATGACCACCGGTAGACCCATGTACATCGCTGCTGGCAGGTTGTTTGTAGATCTCGCCGCAGACCTGGCATCTCCGGCCCGAAGAAATGTGATCATCAACACACTCGGAAAATTTGATCCATTGATCAAAGATGCCTTGTTTACCATCCTCGAAAAACCAGGCTTCATCAAGGCCATAGACGGGGAAGTAAGCAGCGGCAACACCCCTGCTGTAGATTATCAGCAGCTGCACGACTATGGCCCCGAAGTGGTAGAAAAATTGATCACTAATAGTCAGCAAAGCATCCAGGAATTAAGAGAAAACATCTCTGGCTATTCAGGGTTGGAACTTTTCGATTTTATCTTACAAGATGTAAAAGTAATGCGAGAAGATATGATGGACCAGGAGAGTCTGGGTGTCATACTTACCGGCATGAACGCCTCCACCTGGATCAACGATAACATCTACGAATGGCTGGGCGAAAAGAATGTCTCGGATACCCTTGCCCAATCTGCGCCCAATAATATTACTTCGGCAATGGGCCTGGCACTGTTGGATGTTGCAGACAGCATCCGCCCCTACCCTGCAGTTATCCATTATCTTCAGCAAGCACGCGGAGAGAATTTCCTGGACGAGCTTCCTGCCATTGAAGGCGGCGAAGTAGTCAAAGAGGCCATCAGCAATTTTCTCCAGCGATATGGCATGCGAGGTGTCGGGGAAATAGATATCACCAAACCACGGTGGAATGAAAAGCCTTCCACACTGATTCCGCTGATACTGAGTAATATCAAGCACTTCGCTGCCGGCGAAAGCGCCAGAAAATATGATCAGGGCACAAAAGAAGCCTTTAACAAGGAGCAGGAAATATTGGAGAAATTACGGCAGCTGCCCGATGCGGAAGAAAAGGTTACAGCTACTAAGCGTATGGCCACGCTTGTACGCGATCTTGTGGGCTACCGCGAGTATCCTAAATATGCTATTGTCAACCGATATTTTATTTATAAAGAAGCGCTGCTTAAGGAAGCTGCTCAGCTATTGCACCATGGGGTTATACAGGATATCACAGACATTTACTTTTTGTCTTTTGAAGAACTCCGGGAAGTTGTCCGTGCACAATATGTAGATGCCAGTCTGATAGCACAGCGGAGGCAAGACTTCCACCATTATGAGCTGCTGAGTCCTCCCCGCGTCATGACCTCCGACGGTGAAATTATAACGGGAAAGTATAAACGTGAAAATCTTCCTGAAAATGCGCTCATTGGATTACCTGTGTCGGCAGGTATGGTAGAAGGCCGGGCACGCGTGATTTTAAACCTGGAAGAAGCTAACCCTGAAGAGGGTGATATCCTGATCACCACATTCACAGACCCCAGCTGGACACCGGTATTTGTAGGCATTAAAGGGCTGATTACAGAAGTAGGCGGACTAATGACACATGGCGCTGTTATTGCCCGTGAGTATGGCCTCCCGGCTATTGTTGGCGTGGAAAACGCCACTAAACTGATTAAAGACGGCCAACGTATACGCCTACACGGAACAGAGGGATATATTGAATTTCTATAATAATGATGGGATGCGACATTACTATCGCATCCCATCTCCAATATTTTATCCTAACACTTCTCGATTCGCTATATTGGTAGGATTCCCCTGTATATAGTTTATCACGTTTTCAAACGCTTTACTGAAATACAATTCATAGCTGTCGTGTTCCACATAACCAATATGCGGCGTACAGATTACATTGGGTAGCTGTAACAGCGGATAATTTGTATCATAGATAGGCTCCTCTTCATAAACATCCACAGCAGCAAAGCCAGGATGGCCTGCTTCTAAGCTTTTCAGTAGGGCACCAGGAGCGATCAACTCCGCGCGGCTCGTATTCACCAGCACCGCAGAAGATTTCATCTGCAACAGGTCTGCCTCCTCCACAATACCCGCGGTATCTTTATTTAGTCGCAAGTGCAAACTAACCACATCGGCTATACGAAAAAAAAGTTCCTTGCTGTCTGCCTGCTCAAAGCCATCTGCCAAGGCTTGCTGCCTCGATTTTTCACTACCCCATATCAATACCCTTGCGCCAAAAGCTTTGGCATATCCGGCAATCATCTTCCCTATCTTTCCATAGCCCCAGATGCCTATTATCTTGCCCTGAATAGTGGAGCCAATATTAGTTTGCCATAGCCCTTGCCTGAAATCGTGTATGGCTGCAGGTATTTTTCGTACTGCATTCATGATCAACGCCCAGGTTAACTCTGCGGGCGCCACCGGCGAGCCGATACCTTCCGCCACTGCTACCTTATGCGCTGTACACGCAGCCAGGTCCAGGTGGTTGGAGATCTTCCCCGTTTGACTAATCAGTTTTAAATTGGGCAAACGACTTAGCAGTGCTTCCCGCACGGCAGTTCGTTCTCTGATAAGTACCAGTATTTCAACATCCTGTAATTTCTCTGCCAGCAATACAGGATCCTTTTCAGAAGTATTAAATACCTGTACGTCTTGTCCGGCAAGCATCTTAAAGCAATCCAGCTCTTTCACAGCGTTCTGATAATCATCTAAAATCGCAATTCTCATCTTTGGGAAATTTTGGTGCAGTGAATAGAAATATAACAAGGCCAAAGGTAATTATCAGCGCTGATTCTATCAATTTGTTTCCTGTACAGGCATCTTCCTATATAAAATCAGTACCAGTAAAATTCCCGACAGCATGGCCACTACAAAAGCCCCCAGTCCTACTTGCTGCATTTGCTGCTCATAACCCGACGCAGTAAGCGCTTTCCATATTCCAGGCTCACCCTTGAAACCCAGGCTCCATTGCCCGAAATTCCAGGCAGCGTGTAGTCCTAACGGTAACGCGAGTCCTTTCGTCTTCAAAGCGGCAATACCAAAAAGTACTGCACCCAGTCCGGAGCCTATTATAGCAACCAGCCAGGGCATCCCTGCAATAATATGTTCTGCAATAAAAATGACAGTGATGATTGCAACTGCCACTGAACTGCCTAACTGCTGATTTAAACGCCGCAACGCATAGGAACGAAATACCAACTCTTCTCTTGTGGCCACCAGCAAGTATAGGAGCCCGGCTGCAAGCATTTGCGTTCCAGATATATCGTTTATGCGCACCAGTGTAAGATGCCCGTATCCTACAAGAATCAAGGCTTGTATCAATGGCAACATCAATCCTATCCCAATACCTGCAAGAAACCTAAGGATAGATTTATTTCCAGGGACAACACCAGTATTTGTAAGGCGTATATTTTCCCATTTCGCAAAAAGATGCACTAATAGCAAAGTCAATACTGCTGAGAGGAATAGCGATAGATAGTTCGCCATACGCGGCGGCAAAAGTTTTACCAGGATACTACTACCTATAAATATTACGGTACTGCTGATATAAAATAGCAGCACGCGAAATAAAGTGGTTAGCTTATTGTTGGAATCCTGAAATGCAGACATAGGAGTAATTTTATCTTTATTAAGATACACAAATTAAGCCCCTAATAAATTTTGTATCAGAATATTCGATGGACTTGGCTATTTCTCCAATTAATCTCCTAACAGGAGCAACCAGCCATTTATACGTACTATTACGCTTCCTTCTCTTTTGGTGGCAACACTTCGTTCAAACATGCGATAGCATTGAGTGTACGCGGATAACCAACATAAGGCAACAGTTGTGTCATCAAACTGATTAATGATTTTCTATCATTGCCAACGTTGGCATTGCCTTGTATATGCCCTTTGATCTGCGTTTCTGTGCCTCCTAGTCCAATCAGAAAAGATAAGGTCAGCATCTCCCTGATTTTAACATCCAGACCTTTCCTGGTAACATAATCGCCGAAGCAGTTGGCCGAAAGTAATTGCTGAATATGTAAAAGATCTTTAGGCGAGTTCTTGTACATGTTTTCAATATTAGTACCGAAGATGGCCTTTTGTATCGCGAGGCCTTTTTCGAATCTCGTCTCTGGTGTAGTAACACCAAGGTTTTCCAAAGGCAGGGAGATTTTTTTCTGCTGAAAGATATCATTGGCAGCATGCAGGAAATCGATCACCTTAGCCAGTCCTACGTAGGGAACTGCCTGGTAGACCACCTCTCTTATTTCCAGCGGTTTGATTTCATTATTGAGCGCAGCATGCACGAACATTCGAAATTCAGTAACAGCCTGACAACCGATAGTGGCCGCCATAATGACGAGTAGCCTTGTTCTTACATCCATGGAATCATGCTGTAATACCTCATCAAAAGCGAAGTTGCCAAATAATTGTTTCAGTTCAGGATCAGTGATGGCTGTTTGCGACCTGTAACCTGCCCATAACATGTTATGATTTTCTTTTGCCTTTTCAGACAAATGATCCGGCGTTGGCGGAGAGGTATGTTTAAAGGCGTTGTATTCTTCTTCAGTAACTGCCTGGAGCCAAGTGGTTTTATCTTTGCTGTAATCAGAGATGATGGCGATATGTCGCATTGCCTGGTGATGAGAAGCTCCATGCCAATGGTCAATACCCTTAGGAATTTTCACTACATCTCCTTGTACGATTAACTGTACCGGCTTACCTTTTTCCTGGTAATAGCCATGGCCTTCTGTAACGATCAGAATTTGCCCGGAAGTATGGCTATGCCAGTTAGTTCTGGCCCCTGGCTCAAAGGTAACCATGCCTATATTCATGTTGTAGCCTTCTTCTGGCTTAACGGCCATATTCACCCATACACGACCCGTAAACCATTCTTCAGGGCCTGGCACGCCTTTATCAGTATATGTTTCCATGATAATATTATTTTCAGGGTTTGCTGATGCCCAGATTTTCATTTTTATAGCACTCCGGTTGTTCTACTACCAACCTTCCGTTTGCGCCCATAACGAGTACACTTTTTATCATTCCAGAATTAAATTCCCTGCAAAAATGAGCATATCTATTGACACCTCAGGTATACCAATTACTGCTCCTCTTACCATTTTTCCTGTCTTTTAGTTAGATGATTAGCACGGATAACGCCGGATGATCACCCACAATCAATTGGGTAACAATTGAAAAAGATATTAAGTTTATAAAGATGATCAACAGTAGGTCTTGTATACCAGTTACAGATTTATCTACCTTTATTACTGATAAGACGCAATACCAACCTGCATGTCACCTTTTAAAGGTAAATTAGCAGTATTAAGCATTTCCCATGGAAGAGATTGTAAAATTGGACAGTGTATCCCAATACAACGATATGCGGGGCGTACCCACTTTACACCCTTTAGTAAGTGTGATCGATTTGTCCAAAGCGAAGCAGATGCCGGCAAAGCCTTTTAATTTCGGGTTATATGGCATCTATCTGAAAGAATTAAAATGTGGAGAACTGAAATATGGCCGCAATATGTACGACTACCAGGAAGGTACCCTCGTATTTATCGGCCCTGGACAAGTATTGACTGTACAGCCCAAAGTGAAAGCCTTTGAAGCCAAAGGATGGGCACTGTTTTTTCATCCTGAATTACTAAACGGCACCTCCTTAGGTAAGCATATCCAGGATTATTCTTTCTTCTCCTACGATGTAAACGAAGCCCTGCACCTCTCCGAACAGGAAAGACAAATCGTGCTGGACTGCTTCCAGAAGATACAGTACGAACTTCAGCATGCCATCGACAAACACAGTAAAAAATTGATCGTTTCAAACATAGAATTATTCCTAAATTATTGCATACGGTTTTACGATCGTCAGTTCATTACCCGCGACAATAGCAACCGTGGCATATTGGAAAAATTCGAAGGCCTACTGATAGATTACTTCAACTCCGACAAGCCTTCCAATATTGGATTACCAACGGTTGCATGGTGCGCCAGAGAGCTGCATTTCTCAGCCAACTATTTCGGTGATCTGATCAAAAAAGAAACGGGCGTTTCTGCACAGGAATATATACAGTCGAAAGTGATCGAACTGGCAAAAGAACGCATTTTCGATTTAGACAAATCGGTAAGTCAGGTAGCTTATGAATTAGGATTTAGGTATCCACAGCACTTTACGCGCTTATTCAAGCAACGTGTAGGAAGCACGCCTAATGCTTATCGGATGCTGAATTGATGGGAGATAAATGCCAACCGCATCTTATTGGGGTATAACAAATAATCTCCATTCCTTCTAAGGTATAATATGGAAATTTACTCCTTAACGCTTTAATGTCCCTTGCTAACAGGGACATTTTTTGTTCCGTACTGATACGCCCCTCACAGGTTTTTATTTCAAAATGAGTGATAAAAGGAAGATAAATATCAAAATCATTTTGCTGTGAAGCAGCTGGAAATATCTGTTTCAGATCACTATTCCTGAAAATAGCAACCAGCTTATTTATCTCCACTTGCAATTCTGGCCTTACATTACCAGTCAGGATCACGGAATCACTCATCTCGCCGTTCCTGTACTGAAATTTAGCGGTGGTGTAAAACGGCCCTGCACAGGAGTCCTCCATAATACGTGGAATGCGCATTTGTTTGGAGAATGCCCTTTCCAGCTGTTCTACTGTCGTAATCGTTGTAGTTTTTTGTTGGGCTACTGTCACGGTGAGGTTTGCCAGCAATAATGCCAGGCTGAGGTAACAAAATGGTTTCATCTTTCTAAATTTTACAGTAATGATTACTATCTATAATGAAGAAGGCAGGAAGTCTTTCACTCCCTGCCAGTTCCAAAATGTATATACGTTACCGTAAATAAAAAAGATTAACGCTGCGTCATTTTCTGCATACTTTCCGGATACCTTGCACCTGCGATGGCAATCTTAGCGGCGGCAGCATCAATACTTGCCAGATCAGCAACAGATAGTTCGAGGTTCACCGCCGCGATATTTTCGTGTAGGCGCGACAGTTTGGTAGTTCCAGGGATAGGAACGATCCATGGCTTTTGCGCCAGCAGCCATGCTAAAGCTATCTGGGCAGGTGTCACTCCTTTATTCGCTGCTGTTGATTTTAGAAAGTCTACAAAAACCTGGTTCGCTTTCCTGTTTTCTTCGGAAAACCGTGGCAGCGTATTACGGAAATCATTTGCATCAAACTTGGTATTTTCATTGATCGCCCCTGTCAGAAAGCCTCTGCCCAGCGGGCTAAAAGGTACAAATCCAATTCCCAGTTCTTCCAATACCGGAAGGATTTCAGCTTCCGGCTCTCTCCACCATAAAGAGTACTCGCTCTGCAATGCCGCCAAAGGCTGTATCGCATGTGCTTTGCGAATATTGCTTACACCCGCTTCAGACATGCCCCAGTGGCGCACCTTGCCTTCTTTAATCAACTGCTGTACAGTGCCTGCCACGTCTTCAATAGGTACAGCAGGATCTACACGGTGTTGATAAAGTAAGTCGATATAATCTGTTTTAAGGCGTTTCAATGAAGCCTCTGTTACTGCTCTGATATTTTCAGGTCTACTATCTACACCCAATGGCGGCTTCCCATCTTTAAAACCAAATTTTGTAGCTATCACGACTTTATCTCTCATCCCTGAAAAGGCTTCTCCCAGCAGTTCTTCATTATCATAAGGTCCGTAGGCTTCCGCAGTATCAAAAAAAGTAATGCCGGAATTATAGGCATCATGTAATAGTTGAATAGCTTCCTGTTTATCCATCGATGCACCATAAGCAAAGGTTAGCCCCATGCATCCCAGGCCCAGTGCGGAAACTTCCAGCCCGCTTTTTCCAAGTATTCTGCTTTTCATTTTCTTACGAGGTTTAATATGTAAATAATCAGGTGCAGTTGCCTGCATTTTCGATTGCGTTATGTTCATCAACAACGCAGAACAAAGGTCAGCATTGTAACAGAATATACCTGTATACAAAATACCGGTTCTTCTACCATTATTACATATTAACGAAAGATAAAGCTCAATTGTTAGTACTCATCTGTTTTTTAGGGGAGATGATCCACTGGTTTTCCTTTAATTGGTCGCCGGCTGCTGCTTATTAGCCCTCGCCAATGCCGACTGGTAATGCCTGTCCAGGAAATGATAAATAACCAGCTCATGCCTCCTTTGTCCCGCCAGCAAGATCCTGTTCAGAAACATATGGATATAGCTGCTCAGCAACTGATATTTATCGATATTACCGCTACTGGCAATAGCCTCCTGCAAACGGCTGCTACGTTGCATAAACAACGGCTGTACCTCCTCCGGCAACGCTCCGCTCAGCACAGGAACAATGACACCCCGCTCTTTTCTGAACTTATCATTCAGCAATTGCATCAGGTCTTTATCTCCCTTAAATTCCTTGAAAAATCCCTGCTGCAACTGTTGCATATAATGAGCTTTTTCTTTCAGACTGAATCCAAAAATATCCAGCAGCTGATCGGTACCCGCAACGCCCATGAGCCAGCGATAGTCCTCTCCTGCTTCTTCATCCAGCAAATCAATTACGCCTAATACAAAGTCACTGTCGATATGAAATACAGTCTCACTGAATTCCATCGTAGTATTACCATACCTTTCCAGCTCACGTGTATACGTGTCCGTTTGAATACGACTGATGAGTGCCGCATTCCCGGATTCATTCACCTTTTCGTATAGTCGTTCCAGTACTACCGCCCAGAATCCCTTTCTGCCAGCATGATGGAAACGCATGCGCAGGTGATGATCCGGATCAGTATATCGTATAAAGAACCATTTGTCGATGATGGCTTCTTCCTGCAATTCGGTTACCAGTGGCAACACGATTTCTTTCAGCATATCTTCAGCGGTACGCGTACCACAGTAAAGTTTTACATACAACCATTCACTACCGGTAACGAATGCACGCTGAACCATGTCCTGTTCTGCTTGCAACGGCGGTAGTGCCACTTTGCCAGCATCATTGAATAATGGTATGATGACTTCATTCGTATATTTACCGGCATCTCCGGTCACCCAGCATTGATCAGGTGTCTGCAAGTATTCTTGCAGCATAAGCCTGTCTTGCTTTTCCATGGATTTGCCCAGCAGCATACAGGAGGCCGCATTATCGAGGTCCAGTAGCAGCTCATTATCACCTTCCACCAATACCACAAAGCGCGGCAGCTCCCAGCGCTCGCGGAATGCTTTAATTTCATCCATATAACGGTCGCGGTTAAACGTAGATTTATCCTTGCGCCAGCTCCAGGTGTTCTTATTAAGAATGATTTTGCCATAGCTTACTCTTGGCAGCCTTGTCCAATCATCCGGCACCAGCCACTGCCAGGAGAATCCTGGTCGGTAGTCCTGGTGTTGCAGCTCACAGAGGAACTTATAAATACCAAGGCCGTTACGGTAATTATGCGCAGTGCTTAAGCGGGGAATGATCCATTTATTAAGGCGTTTGGAGCGTAATCTTACTTTTCCACCTCTGATGCTTACCATCAGGTCATCAATATGGATTTGCATTTCCTTAGGCGCCTCGCTGGCAGCGAGGTAAACGATTTCATAGTCACGAAGTCTCGGTCGCATAAGGATATTTCCAGTACGTGATTCCGGCAGATGTACAATCTCCGCATAGATTGCATCAGGTTCCAGCGCTTCTTCTCTGCGCAGGGCGGCCTGTACTTTCATAGCCAGGTCTGTATCGCCATGGCAGAAGCGCCCCAGCAGATTAGCAGCCGAAGGACCGCTGATACCGCTCATATCAAATGTATAATCGCCAGCGTCAATGGCTTCACTGCTGGCTGCCATCACTTTCCCCATCAGGTATAAACTACCAGGAAAAGGCGTATCGCTTTTCTCCGTCAGTGTTGCCAGGTCTTCTGCAGTCAGCTTTATTTCCTGCCAGCCATGGCTGGCACTTTCCCGCAGTTGCCGGATCTGAAACTCCAGCATTTTAGAGCGTTGTATAGTCTCTCCTCCGCTGGCTCCTCCAGGCAGTACCAGGTCGTCCAGCAACGGCGTATGATCGGCACCGTTACCCTGTGCACCATAACCAATACCTGCTTCGGTGTCCAGTGCAAGGTTGAGTGGCACCTCTTGCTCCTCATACCTGGAAGAAAAGGCCGTGATGAATTTCTCCAGGTCTTCGCTGACACCAGGTTTAGCGAGTTGTAATAGTTCGGCCGACTGCCTGCTCAGTTCAGAGAGTACTGTAGCGGAGAGCTGCGCCTGTTCTGTATGTAGGAATAAATCGGTTTGTAAAAGGTCTTTGCTACTGGTACCTGGCAATAATTCTTTTACCAGTCTGCTGATTTCAAGATAGGCAGGCAGGCCTGGAGTTTGTAACTGCGATGCGATCGCATGCAATTGCGGTAATATGCCTGCAGCAGCAGGAATATGTTCCAGTCTGCGCAGCAGTCTGTGGAAAAATTCTTCTCCTGTAACGGTGGCTTCCAATTCACTCACCAGCAGCTGGTTGGCGATGAGTTCATCCGTAAATGCGGCGGCATCGTACCAGGTGATATCATTTTCTTCACTGACTACCGATTGTCGTATGGCCTCGAGGGTAGCGCCGTTGGCTGCTAGTTCCAGCATGGCTTCGAGGTAATCGCTGCTGTTGACCGCCGTCAGGAAATAGTTCCTGAATTTATTCTTGATGGAATAGGCCGCGTAGCGGTACCTGTTGCCCGACTTATATAAGGAGTTGTTAGGATAGAATAATAATTGCTCTTTGACTTCCGGGATCGCTACTATGCTGGCAGCGAGTTCGGCGACATAGTTCATATCCAGCCGGCAATGACGGCGGTGTTGCTGTGGGGCCGACAAGCTGATTTTCGTATAGTCGTTAGCGATACCAGTGGCACAGCCTGCAAACAATCCATATGGCGTACATCGCGAACTCATTCGCAATATGTATCGATATAAGGCGGTACTAAGTTTGGCTTCTTCTTTTTCAGCAAAAACTTCTCCGTTCAGCCAGCGTTGCATTTCCTGAAAAAGCTCTGGGGATGCGATATAGATGGCATCCTGCATGAGCGGGTCCTGGAATATTTCCTTCATGGCGGCAGGTAATGTTTCCGGAGTAAGATGTTCTAAACGAAGGATAAAGTCGGCCGGTAGTAATGGTGTACGTACCGCGAAAAAATTTTCTGCACAGATCATGGTTATTTTTTGAAAGTAATTGAAGTTAAATGTTAATGTACTAGCGGAACATCACGTAAAACCGTGATATTATACGTTTAAACATCTATCAAAAAATCACGTTTTTCCGTGATAAACTGCAATTCAGTTTGTTACTACTTTTATGAAACAACGATAAAAAAACCTGTAAGCACAACTTTAAAAATTATCCTCGAAATAAACTTGAAATAAACCTATCCACGATATTCATTTATTAATCTTCACAAAAATCGGTTATGAGAAAAACAACAGAAAAAAAGCTGACGCTGAACAAAATCAAAGTTGCTAAACTGGACAACAGCCTTTCTGGCGATGCAAAAGCTCCTACCTACACTGGTTGCAGCCTTTTTGCAAAATGTACACCAGCAAACACTAAAGCAACCTGCAATTTCTAATTTCTGATCACACAAAAAACAGACCTGTTTTATGAAAAAAGCTGTAGTTAAAAAATTGAACTTAGGTAAAATCAAAGTAGCAGAAATGGGTAAAAGACCTGCGGTAGATGCAGGTGAAAATTTACTGTCTGCTTCCTGGAAAATCGCTTGCCTGAGTCAAGGTGCGCCTATCTGTAGCGTTGATTCTTGCAGACACTAAGCAGAGATCTTCTTTTCTTTCATATAATCAATCGCGTTTTATGAAAAAACAGTCTCAGAAAAAAATGCAACTCGGAAGAATTAAGGTAGCAAGCATGAATGCCACCAATGCTGATGCAAAAGCAACTGCTGGTACTTGTACTATCCTTTGTTCTACCGTTTGTAGGGCAGCCAACACCAGTATGGGTGCTCCTATTTGCAGCATTGACTCCTGCAGGTTCTAACCGGACCAATTGCAGCTAATGGCTTTGCCATCTATATTCATTACTAATCTGTTGGCAAAACATGTACAAAACAGGTACATGTTTTGCCTTTTTGTTTCCTCGAAAATATTTTTATATGGAGAATAAAAGAATGGCAGCAGAGATATTGGAACGTATCAGTAAAGAACTGGATGAATTTTCCTCCACAGCGGAGTATCCCGGACTTCTGGGCGGATATAGTGGCGCTGCCTTGTTCTATGCCTACTATTATCAGCTCACCGGGCAGGAAGCTTACCTGGATAAAACCTACGACATCATCCAACGCAGCCTGGAGGCAATCAGCAGCATGTCGCTGGACGGCTCCCATTGCAACGGCCTCTCTGGCATCTCCTGGCAGCTCCTTCACCTGGCCGAATGCGGCTATATTGAACAGGCAGACCTCGACGAAACCTTCGCCGAAATAGATATTGCCCTCTCCGAATTCATGGATGCCGACATGAATCAGCAACATATTGATTTCCTGCACCAAGGACTCGGAGCAGCGTTATATTTCCTCAAAAGATTGCCTGACCCCAACGCAAAACGCCAGCTGGAAAAACTGGTGCTATCGCTCCACACACAAGCGCATCAGCTGCCACAAGGCATCGCCTGGAAAGATTTCTTTTCCACCACTGCCACCTCAGAAGATAATCAGCATCGTAATTTATATAACCTCGGCCTGGCACATGGCAACCCCGCCATTATCTCCATACTGGCAAGGATATACGAAAATGGCATTGCCCGCGATATGATCGCGCCTATGGTCACCAACGCCATCAACTGGCTGATGAGTGCCCGGAATAAAGACAGGGAAGCCGGCCATTCACTATTCCCCGTATTGGTGGATGATCAGGCTATCACCGCAGGAGATGTAAACAGCCGCCTGGGCTGGTGCTACGGCGATCTGGGCATCGCGGTAAGCCTAAAAGATGCCGGCGCCCGAATGCAAAAACCCGAATGGACAACATACGCTTATGAGATCTTTAATAATATTGCTGCCCATCGTAACCAAGAAAATGGAATCGTTCACGACGCCTGCTTATGCCATGGCAGCGCAGGTATTGCAATAATTCTACAGCAAGCCGCCATACTGCAAAAAGATCCCGTATTGCTGGCCAACGCTGATACCTGGCATCAGCATACCATCGGCCATAGCAAATGGAGCGATGGCGCTGCCGGATATAAATATTATCAGCACCCTGAGTTTCAGGCCAGTTACAATATGCTGGAAGGTATCAGCGGCATAGGACTGTCACTCATCAGTTTCGTAAACCCGGAAATAAGGCCAGGATGGGCGGAAGCAATGCTCATGGTGTAATGTTATTGCGCTAAAATATTTTTTCTCTATCTTAGATATTGGCACATGAAACCTATTTTAAGATAACCCGACAAGGCTATGCCACAAATTCGCAAGCCCGCCTTCACAGCAAACAAGAAAAACCATGGCTCGTCTTTTTATCGTAGATGATCATCCAATGATCCTGGAAGGACTGAGAGCATTGTTGCACCTGGAAGCCGGTATAGACATCAGTGGAGAAGCAAGAACCGCCAGATCATGCCTGGACTTTCTTGCCCGCAACTCCGTAGACCTGGTCATGCTTGATACAGCATTACCCGATATGGATGCTGCTGAATTATGCCATCGCATTAAACAGTTGTACCCTTCCGTTTGCATCCTTGCACTTAGTTACAGCAAGCATGACAACAACATTGAACGAATGATGGAAAACAGCGCCAGCGGCTGCCTGATCAAAAACGCCGATAAACAGGAACTCATCATCGCCGTACGCACAGTTTTGCAAGGGAAAATATTTCTCTCCCCAGAGCTGGAAGCTCACGCGAAAAACCTGAAATCTTCGCTGCACATCACCAAAAGGGAAAAAGAAGTATTGTCACTGATCGCTGATGGTCACACAAACCTCGAAATCGCAGCTAAACTGTTTATCAGCTCCGATACTGTCGATAGTCATCGGCGTAACCTCATGGGTAAGCTAAACGCAAGAAATACAGCCATGCTGATTAAATGCGCCTTTGCTCACCGGTTACTGACGGATCTGAGCTTCTGAGAAATTCGCCTGCACACAAAAAATATAACGCGTCTCCACTTAGTAGAGACGCGTTATATTTTTTTCTGCTAATGATTATAAAGTATCAGTGCAGTGGAAAGAACAGATAGTCATACAAACACGACTGCAGCTAGAATTGCTTAATGCCTGCGCAACAGCGCCATTTTGATTAAGTGGCGCAATTTTAATCACACCAAGTTGCATTTTTTTTGATTTTGCAGGTTTCATAATTCATAATTTTTAGGGTGAAAATTGAATGTCTGTCACCGAAATTACCTGATATCTGCCATACAATAATTACCATTGAAAGAAATCACGGAAAAGCGTGAGACTAGCCACCCTGCTATATTTACGCAACTCAAGGAATAATCTTCTTCTTACGTAACTCATCAAATAAATCATAAAACATCTGCTCCGTATCCACATACTCATGAAAGCCCATTCGTCGCGCTTTACTACCATCTGCAAAAAAGTCATAATCCCAGGAGAATACGAAATCACCAAAGCCCCATGAAGACAACTCCCTATAACTATACGGGTCTAAGCCTTTCTCTTCCTGTATCGCCTTCCACAGCTCCTCCTTGTCTGCCATCACAGTTTGCAATGGCATCGGTAACGGCGCCGCTACCTCCATATCAAAATACCTGGCGATCTTAGGCCACATATCATTCCACCTGAATAAATCTCCGTTATTAATATTAAAAGCCTGATTGGCCCCCTGCGGACTAGTAGCCGCCCATACCGTGGCCTTAGCCAGCAACCCTGCATCTGTCATTTCCATCAGCTTATCATATGCACCAGGCTTGCCAGGAAAACGTAAAGGAATACCCAATTTTTTAGAAATAGTAGCATATACCGCTATCACCATGGCAAGGTTCATTGGGTTGCCTACCGCCGTACCTCCTACCACCGAAGGGCGTATCGCAGACCAGGTCCATTGCTTGCCACGCTGCTTTTCTTCCAGGAACTTTTGCTGGTCTACATTAAACTCCGGTGGCATATGCATCCCTCCATCTGTTTCTCTGGCAGGCGTTTTAAATGGCCCCAGGTGCGCACCATATACTTTGTATCCCTGCATCAGACTCACATGTTGTAAGTTGGGCGCCACAGGCTCTATGGCATTCACCACATTCACCAACATAGCCACATTAGGCGCTACCAGTTCCGCCCAACTGCCCCTATCCTGATAAGCTGCATAAAATACATGCGTTACCGTTGTTAAAGCAGCCAACTGCTTACGGGTATCTTCAGCGTCCAGCAAATCCACTCCTACATAACGGGTTTGCCCATTATCAGGCCCCCCACGCCTCGATAAGCCAATGATATCCCAGTTGCCCAGCTGCTCCAGATAATTGATCAGATTTGTGCCTATTACGCCATTAGCGCCTACTACCAATGCTGTATTTCTCTTTGTGTCCATTTTTTATCGATTTTGTAACACAAAGATCAGCCACCTGCAACCAGCACTATTGTATAATTCTGATAAAATGTTGTAAATTTCCGATATGGAACGATATAAACAGTTTGAACCGGTTAAAGTGAGCGATTTTGAGATGGCAGTATGGAAACATCCAGTCCATAACCACAATCATTACGAGCTGATATTTATCAAGCATGGCACAGGAACACATACTATCAACGATATCACAGCGCCATATCAATCCGGCAATATCTATCTCCTCGGTCCTGAAGATGCCCACTATTTCAATATCACCACGCCTACACGCTTCATCTACCTGAAATTCACAGACGCTTATATGTATGAAGGCGCCAGCCTACCCATACAAGACCTTGAATACCTGCTGAAAAGCCGCGAAACCCATCAGGCAGGATTTCTGCTATCTGCCACCGATGGTAAAACCACCGAGCTCCTATTCGATGTAATTAGTAGTATGAAAACTTCGCTGCTGGCCAATCAGGAATTATTACGCATGCAAATACTTTCCCTCGCTCAACTGTTGAAGAGAAATATGCCGGAACTGAAAGCCACTGGTAATCGCAGCCGCGATATGCAGGCGATTTACTGTTATCTTCATAAAAACATCTACGACCCGGATCTCTTAAAAGCTACGGCACTTGCCAATCAGTTTAATATGTCCGCAGAATATATTGGCCCCTACTTTAAAAGAAATACCGGCACAACACTTAGCCAGTATATCCAACAATACAGGAATATCCTTATCAAACAAAGATTGTCTGCCGGCAGATACAGCCTAAAACAGATTGCACTGGAGTTTGGGTTAACAGATGCCAGTCATGTCAGCAAAATTGTCCAGAAATAATTATAACGTATACGGATATACTTTTTTGGAGCAGATCAACATTCCAACTGAAAAATAATAGAGGCTGGTACTTTAGTGACCGGATGCAATGGTTCCAAAACCTTATTGAGCCTCAATCCGGAGGCATGAAATAAATTTGTCCAATCTGCCAATGTACGGAAATACCATTCATAAGGCAATTTAAACTCTCTCTTAAGTCCATCCCAGCTACCTTCTTTCCAGCCGCTGGTATAGTCCCCCTGCATTGCCATCGTCAGCGGATGCAAGGTTTGAATAAATATTTTAGCATTAGGCTGTAATAACAAGTGTATGCGTTGCAGCAAAAAAGCGCTGTCCATTTCATCCAACAAAGCAAAGTTGATCACCGCTGCAGCCGTTTTGACGGGCAGGTATAATTTGCCTTCACCCAGTTCCCTAAAAGTAGCAACAGCATAATGCGCTCCTCCTTTATGAATAGCATTGTCAATCAAAGCCGGCACGGCATCCACGCCATAGGCATTCATCCCCGCTTCCTGCATGGCACGTGTAAGCCACCCTTCGCCGCAGCCGATATCAATGACAGACTTCAGCCCCGCCGCTATAACGGCCTGTAGGATCGCCTCATTGGTAACAAGGTTCCTGCTGTCTATTTCTGCATGATCAATAGTGGCAATCCAGTTATCAGCATTGGCTTCCCAGGAAGCGGCTATACGTGCATTGTGGTCCATTAGCCGAAATTGATTATTTCTCATTAAATATACGCATTCTATCCTTGTAGCATTGCTTAAACCTTTAAAAGCGCTGCATTGTTACTCATTTAACATTGAAGGATATGAGCATAAAAGTCAACAGGAAGTCCATCCTATTTGTAAGCGACCCCAAACGTGTTATCACACGCTTTTTTTATCCATCACCGGAATCCAGGATCATTTCCATCCTCGAGAAAGTGAAAGCTATGCCGGAACAGGCTGCCTCACTTGTACTCAATCAAACGCTTCGCGATTTTGCCGGCCGTCATCGCAACATCTCTAAGATTTATAAAAAACATTTTGAACGGGCAAGCCAGCTACTCAGCAACAGGATCATTGATATGCTGGCCCTTTCTGAAAACAAACAGCTACTGATAGGCGCTTATTTCACTTCTGAATACTCTATCGAATCTGCTGCGTTTTTCAACCCTTCTATTATGGAAGACCCTGACCAATCAGGCCTACGGTTAGGCCAGAAGCGCGTTATCATCAGCTTCCGCGCCACCGGTGAAGGACACGTTTCTTCCATCGTATTCAGAGGCGGTATCCTTGATGAAGATAATAACCTCGAAATCCTGCAAGCCACCCGCCTGGTAGAAGAAGCAGAGATCATCAAACATTATGTATATGAAAAGAATGACCTGGTTATGCAATTGCAGGAAAGAAATCTGAATCAGCATGTCATAGATCATATGGTCAGAAAACTCAACAATGAATTCGACTATTATGAATTAAACACTGCTATTACGGAAAGCCTTACTGGTGAAGGCTTAGAGGCTGAAGACAAGAAAATGCTGGAAGAAGCGCGCTCCTTTGGTGATACTTATTATGAAATTCATTTTTCTTTAGATACCAGTATATCCGATCGCGTTATCTTCCCCATAACCGCGGAAGAACGCAATGGTATTGAAGATGCGCGATTTGTAAGATTTACGGGAGATGATGGACTGGTAAATTATTATGCGACCTATACGGCTTATGATGGCAGAGATATTTCACCCCGACTCATACAAACCCGGGATTTCTATCGCTTCAGTATTATTCCTATTCACGGAAAAAATGTGCAGAATAAGGGTATGGCCCTCTTCCCCCGAAAGATCAATGGCCGCTATGCAATGCTGGCCCGCGTGGATGGTGTCAACAACTACATTATGTACTCCGATCACCTGAATGTTTTTGGTAATGCGCAAATGATCCAGCAACCGGTATATCCCTGGGAATTCATACAGATAGGCAATTGCGGCTCTCCAATAGAAACACCGCAAGGATGGTTGGTAATCACGCACGGCGTAGGTACCATGCGGCGATATTGCCTGGGTGCACTCCTGCTGGATATCAACGATCCTACTATTGTAATCGGCGCTTTGAGTGAACCGCTCATCATTCCTAATGAAAGTGAGCGGGAAGGCTACGTTCCTAACGTCGTATATTCCTGTGGCGCAATAGTGAATGGCAACGAACTGGTGATACCCTATGCCATGTCTGATACCGCTTCTACTTATGCTACCGTGTCCTTAGATGAATTGCTACGGCAACTGCAACCCACCAACGAAAAAAATGCACAGACGACCACTCCATCAAAAGCAAAAATATTACTGGTGGAAGATGAAGCATTACAGCAACATCTTATTACACGCATTTTAAAAGATGATGGCTACGAAGTTGAGGTCGCGGCTGACGGCATCGTTGCACTCATGAAAATCGGTCAGACGCACTTCGATCTCATCGTATCAGATATCTCCATGCCTAACTTCGACGGATATCAACTGCTGGGATACTTATCCAGCAATCAATTCAATATCCCTGTCATTTTACTCACCGGGTATGAAAGCAAGTTGGAAGAAGAAAAAGGGCTAGGCCTGGGCGCTTCCTGCTTTCTAAAAAAACCAGTTTCTAAATCCGTATTACTGGCAGCAGTAACGGATGCGCTACAAAAACATACTTAACCTTCTATTGCTTCTTATTTTTACCTTTACTATATCCAGGTGGCAATACGCGACCTGTAAATCATCGTCATTAAATATAGTTCATGAAAAATACTACTGGCAATAAGCACCTACTTACCCCCACAGAAGAAAAAGCTTTGATGCAAACATTGCAGCATCGGTTTGAGAAGCATATGTCTCGGCATCAGGGATTAAGTTGGGAAGCGATAGAAAAAAAGCTGAAAGCTGCGCCAGAGAAATGCTGGTCGCTGCATCAAATGGAGCAAAGCGGCGGCGAACCTGATGTGATTAGTTACGATAAAAAAAATGATACATACACGTTTATGGACTGTTCCCCTGAAAGTCCGGATGGACGCAGAAATACCTGCTTCGATGAAGAAGCCCGCATGGCGAGGAAAACCGCTCGCCCCAACTCCAGCGCCATAGCTATGGCAGCTGAAATGAATGTATCATTACTGACCGAAGAACAATATAAACTCCTGCAGGAAACCGGCATTTACGATCAGAAAACCTCCAGCTGGATACAGACACCGGCGGCAATCAGAAAGCTTGGCGGCGCACTCTTCTGCGATCGGCGTTACAATCATGTATTCATCTACCACAATGGCGCCAGCTCTTATTATAGCGCCAGAGGATTTCGTGCAGCCTTGACTGTTTAATATAAAAGTCCGCCACTACATAGTAGCAACGGACTTCTACAGTTTTATTGCAATATTATTTTTCCGGTATATACAACGCCATCTCTTGTCTGAATTTTGATCAGATAGATGCCCGGCCGCTCTGTCAGCGTGAATGTACTATTCCTCAGGTTGAATGTCCGTAACAGGTTGCCGCCTCCATCAAATATACTGAGCTGCGCGCCGGCAGGATCTTTCAGGTTATTGACACGCACCATACCTGCGCTTGGATTAGGATACAATTGGAGTTCCTCTATTTGCATGGTCCGACCGTCACGCACATTCGTTGCTGTACCCATTGTTTTAGCAATACAATTATTTACCTGCACCCGCACAGGCCTTCTAAGCGGGTATTCACAAGCAAAAGCGGAAGTAACATAGTAGATCCTGGTTGCTGCAGGCGACACAGTATAATAGTTGCCAGTAGCCAGCAAATTGCCGCCAGTAGCGGCATCATACCAACGTACCTGCGGAGTCGTCGTTCCAGGAATAAAGGCATGTAGGGTGGTACTATCTCCCAGGCAAACAGCCACACTATCAGTATCTGTAGATGGATAGGCTGCATGACCGCCAAAATACAATGACCCGGATACACTGTCAGACAAGCACCCTGCTGCATTGGTAGCCTGTAATGTAATGATAGCATTGGTAATCCTGTATCCAATCAGATCTTTTACCGGAACATTAGCGCTGTTACTGATGACATAACTGGTATCCGTTACGGGGCCAAAATCTTCATTATATATTACCCTGACCTTGTAGCTAATACCAGCCTGATAGTTTTGTACAGGCACCAGGATATCGCCGCACAGGACACTAGTGGGCAACGAGAAGACCGGTGCAGGTAATTTATTTACAATAACGGTAACGGGCACACGTACAGGATATTCGCACACAAAACCTGTGGTTACATAATAGGTGGTCGTTGTATCCGGACTCACTGTATAATAGTTGCCAGTGTATAACAAACTACCGCCAGTAGCAGCATTGTACCACCTGATATTAGCCTGGGTATTATTAGCAAGATAACCATGTAATGTTACTGGCTGCCCTTTGCAGGTAACAACAGTATCTGCATCTGTTTGTGCTTTTGCACCCGCACCCCCAAAAAAGAGAATACCGTGTATACTATCAGATTTGCAGCCGGTGAAAGGATTCACAGCAGTGATATAAATATCTGTTTGGGTATAAGAGAAATTAAAATATGGTTGTACCGGAACATACGGTGTATTCATTAATGAAAATGCTGTATCCTTTAACGGATTACCGAAAAGATCCTTGTAAACAGTATGCACATCATAACGCGTATTAGCGGCATAGTTCTGAATCGACAGCGTTTGCTGACCGCATACAAATCCTGAAGGAGTATTAAATACAGGCGCCGCTGGCTGTCCGGCATTACGGTAAGCATAATAGATATTCAATGAATTTAATAGCCCCAATATACCGCTACTTAAAGTAACCTTCACCCTGTCAAAGTTCTGACCCGGATGCAGGACCACCTGTGCCAGGGTATTATTTTGCAGTAGCCTGATACTGCTACTGTCAACCACATGCGCATCGTTATTGGGCGTATTGCCATTAAAGGTTTGTACCGTTACACCACCAAATATATTTGCGGATAATACGGCATCGCTGCTACCTAGTGTTAATACCAGTGAATCGCAGGGGCCTCCTGCTGTTGGAAAGATGAGCGTTTGGTAAACGCTTACCCCTAGCAAACCTGCGGTGATGTTGAGTGTTGAATAATCGGTAAGGTTACTGTTATTGACAGCATTATTTGGATTACTGACGCCACAAAGCAGACATAAGCCAGTAACCCCATTGGTTTGCGTGGTGGCATACACCTGCGCCTTAGCCATGGCCGGCATTAGTAATAACAGCAATAAAAATAATTTAGGGAGATAGTAAAGTTTTGTCATAGTATATTATTTGTTAGAGAGATGATACAGTCAGGTTAATCCGATGAGGGTTCTTCACAAATTTATCGCAGGGTACAGCGGTATAACTTCATGGCAGGTCATATCACAAGGGTTTGCAGAGAATTAATTTTTAGGCTAATCAAACCTGGTATTATTCAGGTATGAATACCTATACATTTGATTCCGACTTAGAAAAGTTTGTGTAGACTTAATTCACTATTAAAAATATTCTTATATCTTTGCGCCCGAAAAATTAGTTTATTAACCCAATTAATCCTCTTATGAAAAAGTCAACAAGAGTTGAAAAAGCGAAGGAAACGTTGAAGATCATCGAGCAAGGTACTTACCAGGTAAGCGATACCACCGTTGATGTGAAAAAACAGATTACCTATTCTATTCAAAACAGTTATCTCTACAAGCCTGCAACATTAGACGAGCTGCTCATAAATCTTGAAGCAAAAATTGCTACGTTGGACTATGACACTACGATTGCTGTAGTAAACAATACGGTGCTGGAAGCCGGCAGCCGACTGGCTTTGAAAAACGAAAAAATTGGTTGCCTCAATTTTGCATCCGCTAAAAACCCTGGTGGTGGCTTCTTGGGTGGTGCAGTGGCACAGGAAGAAAGTCTGGCACTTTCCTCTAGCCTGTATGGCTCGCTCACGGCCAACTTTGCCATGTATGAGCACAACAGGAGTCAGCCTACCCTGCTTTATTCCGACATGATGATCTGGAGCCCGGAAGTAGTGATGTTCCGCGACGACAATGGTAACCTGTTGGCAAAGCCCTACAACATGTCTATTGTTACAAGTCCGGCGGTAAATGCTGGTGCTATCCGTAACAACCGTCCTTATGAACTGGAAGATGCCCCAGCCGTGATGATGGCCCGAACAGATAAAGTATTGGGATTAATGCTGCATCATGGTATGGAACATCTGCTGTTGGGAGCCTGGGGGTGCGGCGTATTCCGCAACGACCCTAACGATGTCGCTGCTTATTTTGCGTCCTTCCTGAAGCCTGGCGCCAAGTATGGCCGCTGCTTTAAATCGGTAGTATTCGCCGTATTAGATAGAAGTGAAGATGGTAAAAATGTAACCGCCTTCGAAAAGGCCTTCGAGTTGAAGTAACCAGGAAAAGAAAAGTCCGGAACCTGGCCCGGACTTTCATTCAATGTGTTTATGAAAAGTCTTATTTGTTGTCAGCCATTATTTACAACATTTAAATACATATAGCCGTTGCCGTTATCTCATCTGATGTAATTTTGTTTTGAATAGAAGATATTAATACTACCGATCATTTTTCATAACCCCTCTCATCATATTATAACGGGCAAGCCTATATTTTTATATTAATAAATCAAAGCAACCCCAACCTCCAATATTTCTTTAAAATCATTTCTACTAGATAATTATTTGACTTAAGTCAAAACCATTTTCGTATATCTATCGTTTATTTGTTTCGAATAACCAAACAGGAAGCAATCCTAACTACACACTCAAAATCGGCCAATAAAACAGCATTTCGCCATGCATAAAGCTCCTGACCAGTAATCAGCTGATCATCAACTATTGTTAACAGCCGGCGTAGACATTACCCGGATACACCTGTCTATTTGCTTATGGAGTTACCCCGTAAAATGATGGCTATATTTTCTACCATCCATCCGATGACAGAAGATTTCTTTGCCGACCTATCAGGATACCTGGAGCCCGTTCACGTTCCTAAAAAAACACCATGGCTTGCCGCTGGCACCATATGTAAAAAGGCATTGTTCCTGCATGAAGGACTGCTGTACAGTAGCTATGAAGAATCCAGATACACCGCTACCACGTGGTTCATGAAAGAAAATGAATTTGTGATAGCTGTAGAAAGCTTCTTCCGGCAAATACCCTCTAAAGAATCCATTACCGCCATCGAAAACTGTGTAGGCGTCGCCTTATCTCATAGCCACCTAAACGCATTACTGGCAAAACACCCCTGTTTTCTACATGTCTATACCAGGCTATTGGAACATTATTACATGCTTAGTGAAGAGAGAGCCTTTAACCTCCGAAAGCGGGAAGCTACAGATAGATATAAATTCCTTTTACAATTTCATCCGGAAATTATTCAACGGGTACCATTGAGCCTCATCGCCTCTTACCTCTGTATTAATATGGAAACCTTAAGCCGCATCCGGGCCAAAATTCTGACCTAAAATAACCGGGACTCTGTCTTTATTTCCTCACCATAATCACTAAGAAAAATGAAAAAAATCCTCACGTCCATTATTTTCCTACTGGTACTGGGAGCAACCTTTTTTGGTATCAGGTGGATCAATACCAAAGCTAATGCGGCAGCTGCCAAGCCCACTGCTAAAGCTGCCTATAATTTCAACATCACCTTTTTACCTTACCCCCCCAAAGACCTCTCCGGCCCTAATGCCAGCGAAGAAGAGCTGATCAGCTTTGCCTGGAATGAATTCTTTGCACTTAACTGGAAATCCAATTACTCCGTTCCTGGCTATAAACGTGGTATTCCAGACCGTAGCTGGGATTACCATCTGGACTCCTCTCCCGCACCAAGCCTGCTGGTATGGGAAACCTACGCCCACCGTGTAGAACTGAGACGCTGGAACGATATTATGAATAAATTTGATACTGTACCTTATTATCAATATAGCGAGCCAATTGAAGCCGCCCCCGGCACCCAGACAAATCTCTTTGACAACCTCGATGAAAATAATGAAATAGGCTCCTGTAACGTATATGCGCAAGTAGATATGTATAACAAACAATACCAGGTGCTCTACCAGGCTAAAGCCAACAGGGACGAATTTGAGTATATTAAGAAATACTATCCCAAAAAAGATTCACTGTATAAAGCCACCAATAGAACGAGCAATAATATAGCCACTGATACCGCCTACTACAAAGGTGCTAAAGGTAATTGCAACCTCTTGCCAGATTCCGGTGTCTTCTGTCTGCCATGTGGTGATAATAAAACCTCCAGTATTGAAGGCGCCATAGAAGTAAAAACCGCATGGCGGCAATTAACACCTCAGGAAAGTTCTGTAAGATACTTAACCCGAACAGTTTTAACTTATGAAACCACCGCTAACGGCAAGCGCAGGGCTGTGAATAAAACCTATGCATTAATTGCGATGCATATTATCCATAAAACTGTGGACTATCCAAACTTCGTATTTGCCACCTTTGAGCAGGTGGATGTAAAAAATAGTCATATGGGTTATGTGGAACTGGATACTAATGGCATTGAAGTAGGCCCATTGATTAGAGACTACAAGCGCCAGCACACGATTGCCCCTATTTCAGACGCTTCTACAGAGTATGTGCATCAGCAATTAAAAAAACTGAATCCCAATTCTGTATGGCAATATTACCGCCTGGTAGGTGTGCAAGGAAAACCCAATACAGATACTACTTCTCCTAATTTCTATCTGGCAAACTATGTAGTAGAATCAGATACCACACTAGCCAGCTTTCATGGCAGTAGTATTGATTCACCTTTTAATAAAGGAAATAATATCCTGGCACACAATAAACTACTCAGCATTGGCGGATGCCAGGGCTGCCACGGCGCAGCACAGGTACGCCTCGGCACCGATGGCTCCTTCCTTTGCGACACAGTAGATAAACCTGTTCGTTTGCCAGACCCATTAAATTATGGCAATAGTAAACTCAGAAACTATGTACGCACATTCCAGATGGCTGATCGGCAACATGCCATCCTGCTGCAAAAACTAAATCAACATAAATAACGACATCATACGCATCACTTTCTTTAACCAGTACTATAAATCGATGTCTTAAACAACAAAAGCTGTGATCTAATGCAGGGATTCACAACAACCTGCAGCAGGGACCCGGAATTATCCGGGTCCATTTTTTTGTATAGTAAGATGATATATACGTTCACGTTATTAGATCAAAAACATGTAATTTAAGGACGGAATGCTTGGGTTTCCCCAAAGCATTACAAACCATGTGTTATGAGCATTCACAGCAGGATTTTAGCAATTTTTCTTTTATTACTCATTTCTATTCAGCCAGGAAATGCCCAAACAATCAAGGACACTACAAAAAAAATAAGTGGTTGGTCTCTTCATTTTCAGACCACCGTCATCGGACAGAAACACTCCGGCTTTAAGTCGGCCTACCGTGGCATCAATAGCCTGGCCGATAGTGTGGAACCAATAGCGGTGAGTCAAACAGCCACCCTCTTCATAGGCCGTAAACTCTGGAAAAATGCCGCCATCATCGTCAATCCAGAAGTAGCTGGAGGTAAGGGGCTCAGCTCAGCAGTAGGCGTTGCCGGCGCACTTAATGGCGAAACCTATCGTATCGGTGACCCAAAACCCGAAGTATATATCGCCAGGGCTTATTTGCAACAACACATCCCTTTAGGAAAACCTTCTTATGAATGGCAAAATGATGATGTAAACCAGGTGGCCGTACTAGTGCCCACCAGCAGGATCACCATTTCCGCAGGTAAATTTGCTATCTCTGACTTTTTTGATGATAATGCCTACGCCAAAGACCCCAGGTCGCAGTTCTTCAACTGGTCTGTATGGGCAAACGGCGCATGGGATTATCCCGCTAACACCAGGGGCTATACGGAAGGATTGGTAGTGGAACTGGTGAAGCCATCCTATGCTATCCGTGTTAGCACCGTGGCGGTGCCACGTATCGCCAACTTTCACCTGATGGAATATAACAGCAACGCACATTCGGAAAGCATTGAACTGCAACATGCCTTACACTTTGGTAAACGTAACGGCACCATACGCCTGTTAGCCACCGGCGCATGGTCCAAAGCGCCCTATTATAAAGACGGTATCAACGCCATACATAACCAGGATACTTTTTTGCTCAACGTTTTCAGAGGGATTTCCGAAAACACCCAGTACGGTGGACATAAATATGGACTTGGACTTAACATAGACCAGGAGCTGACACAAAACCTGTCATTCTTCTGCCGCTTAGGATGGAACGATGGACAATACGCCAGCTGGGCTTTTACTGAAATTGACCGCACCCTAAGCGCTGGCCTCAGTATGAAAGGTACTCCCTGGAAACGACCCAATGATGTTTGCGGAATAGCCAATGCACTGAATGGTATCTCTAAAGAACATCGCGAATTCCTCGCCGCCGGAGGCTATGGCTTCATTATCGGCGATGGCCAGCTGAATTATGGACATGAAAATATTGTGGAAACCTATTACAATGTTGTGCTTACAAAATTCTTACAGCTATCTTTCGACTACCAGTTTGTAAGCCACCCTGGCTATAATAAAGACCGGGGCCCTGTACATGTATTCGCACTCCGTGGACATATATTCCTATAAAGAAAAAAAGCCTTACCTGGGAGGTAAGGCATTGTTTATCTCAAATTACCAGGTGGTGTTTAACTATATCCCCGTTCAATCTGTTATGAATACAAGCTTGTACTAATGGCGGTAAGGAGCTACAGTTACCATAACAATATGGTTCTATAAGACCGGTTCCTAAAATTCCTTGTTTGTAAGCAGAAACAACGGGACAATCCTCCAAAAGAATAGCACAATTATACCTGAGTTTGGGTAAACCATTGATTTAACGTAACTTAATACAAATACTGCAGCGCATGCCGGTAAAGCATCTTATACAAGGAATAACAAGTATCGAAGAACACAAACTGCAAACACTGGTAGAAAACCGCCGTATTTTTAATATGGTCAATTGTGAACTCAATATCTTTGAGACACATGAATCTTCCTACCACATCCCCCTCTCCTTCAGTGACCTCATCGTAACCAGTATGGTACGTGGTAAAAAAGTAATGCATCTGTCAGACAAGCCTTCCTTTGATTATCTCCCCGGCGAAACTGTGATTCTACCTCCGCACGAAACGATGATCATTGACTTTCCAGAAGCTACCATGGCTGATCCCACCCAATGCATCGCCTTAGCCATTAACGAAGAATACATCAAGGAAACACTCAATTACCTCAACTCCTTCCATAAAAGCCAGGATGAAAACATCCACTGGAAACTACAGTTTAATCAATATCATTTTCAGCATAACAACGAGATCTCTGACCTAATCAGTAAATTGATCCGCGTTTGTCAGAGCAAGGATGCTGCTAAAAATATCTTCGCCGACCTCACCCTTAAAGAATTACTCATTCGACTGCTGCAAAGCCAATATCTGGAGCAGGTCAGCATGGAGGCAAGTACCGCCACCAACACCAATAGTCACCGGGCCAATTTCGTACTAAGCTATATTCAGGATCATCTAACTGAAAAAATAGCCATTGATGCGCTAAGCCGCAAAGCATACCTGAGTCGGAACATCTTCTTCAAATGGTTCAGGGAACAATTTGGCATCACTCCCGTGGAATATATTAACCGGGAACGGATACGCATGGCCAAGCAGCTGCTGGTAAACAGCGTAATGTCCATACAGGAAGTCAGCGACTACTGTGGCTTCAGTGATGCTAACTATTTCATTCGCGTTTTTCGCAAATTGGAAGGAATCACACCTAAAACCTATCAGGCACTCTGTAAAATATAGCTTCCCATACTTTCTTAGCTCCGGTTATACTTTACTATCTCCCTAATCAGTAATTTTTTATAAAATTGCAGACCTGCGGATTATTTTACCATGCCAACAGCGGGTATTACCGGCCACTTTGAAAATGATGCATATTGTGAAAATCAGGTTATTGTTCTTAATACTTATTGCCAGCGTACGGAGTCAAGCTGCCGGCGTATCCGATTCATTGACCGCCGTGCTGGATAAAGCCATCGCAGACAAAGCTATTTATACCCGGCAAAAAGAAGCCAGGATCACCGCCATCAAACAGAGTTTGGGCCCGGAGATCCCACCCGCCGTTGCCATAGAACTCAACACACGCTTATATAAAGAATACCAGAAATACCAGATCGATAGTGCCATTGCCTATGTGAATCAAAGTATGGCCATCGCCGAACAATATCATGTAAATGATTGGATCATTACCAGTAAACTGCAACTCAGCAACCTTTATTCTTTTACAGATAAATTCCTGGAAGCTAAGGAACTGTTGGAAACCATACCTGTGGCTAAATTGAGCAGCAATCAGCGGGCAGACTACTACGAAACCTGGTTATCCTTCTACGAACACAGGGCCGCCAATGGCTATGATAAAAGTCCGGCGGCATCGATCATTGCCTACCGCGACTCCCTGCTCTCTGTGTTAGACCCAGCCACCATCCGGTATAAAATTAATCTGGCCGTGAAATCAGTGATCAGCCGCCAGCCAGAAGAAACCAGGAAAATATTGCTCCCCCTAGACCAGCCAGAAGTCAGCAAAACAAGTCCGGAGGAAGCCATGATCACTTATCTCCTTGGCGTTAGTTACCTCCAGCAAAAGAATAACGAACTGGCCAAGCAATACTTCACCCGCTCCGCCATCATCGATGTACAAACCGCCATTAAGGATAACGCCAGCTTACAGGGACTCGCTATCATGTACCATAAGGAAGGAAATATTCAATTGGCATATACCTTTACAAAATCTGTCATAGAAGATGCAATCTTCTGTAATATTAAATTCCGTACCCTCAGCATTTCTGAATTATATACCATTATCAATACAGAATATCTGGCAAAAGAAGCCGATGCACATGGAAAACTGCAATTATATCTGGTACTTATCAGTACACTTTCCCTGTTTCTCGTAATTTCCCTGGTATATGTTTATAAGCAGATGCAGAAAGTATCTCGCATAAAAGAAGCCCTGGACATCAGTACCCAGGAGCTGCGTAAGCTAAACGAGGAAATTACAGCTACCAATAAAAAGCTCACAGAGAGTAATACCCAATTATCCGAATCTAACCATATCAAGGAAGTATACATTACACAGTTTCTAGATTTATGCTCTGCTTATATAGACAAACTGGAGACATACCGTAAAAATTTGAATAAGCTGGCTATTGGCAAACAGCTGGATGAATTATTCCGCGTCTTAAAATCTACCCATATTATTGAAGACGAGGTAGATGGATTATATAATATATTCGACCGGATTTTTTTGGGATTGTATCCAAATTTCATCAACGAGTTCAATTTATTGTTATTGCCGGAAGAACAGGTGATGGTAAAACGAGGTGAATTACTGAATACAGAATTACGTGTTTTTGCACTGATTCGTTTAGGCATAACCGATAGTAATAAGATTGCGGAGTTCCTTCGATACTCTGTAAGTACCATCTATAATTACCGCACAAAAACACGGAATAAGGCGGTTGGAAAGCGGGAAGATTTTGAGAAAATGGTGATGAAAATCGGGAATGAGGCGAACGCAGTCTAGCATTTCGACCAGAAAAGCACTACTTTTTCCGATATAATTCAAGATCAAAGTTAATTGATTTACAATTAGTTAAAATAAAGCAATCACTACTTTTTTACTTTTCAATTTATTTTCAGTGAATGGAGGCCGTAGTTTTGACCATCTGCCAGCGAGATGCGTTTTCAGCAAATCGGACGCACCAGTGCCAACAGCAGCAACACGATAATCCACGTATTTTAATCAACAAAACAATTTGCATCATGCAAAAAATTTCCAACTTTTTCCTGGGCATGTTATGTGTCGCTTCTGTTGCAGCATGCAACAATGGTAACAGCGACCAGGCTGCTACCGATTCCACGACCGTACATGCGGATTCCACTGCAGCTTCTGTAGCTGGTGTTAATTACAAACTGGGTGTTCAGATGTGGACATTCCGTATGTTCAGCTTTGCAGATGCGCTGGACAAAGTGGACAGTGCGGGTATTAAAAATATTGAAGCATTCTGGGGCCAGGACCTTGGTGCTGGCATGAAAGGTAAATTTGGCGGCGATATGACTGATGCAGAGAAAGCACAGGTAAAAGAACTGCTGGGTAAGAAAGGCATTTCCATGGTAGCAATGGGCGTAATCGTTCCACAGAATAAAGCAGAATGGATCAAAGCATTTGAACTCGCGAAATATTTTGGCCTGAGTTACATCACCTCCGAACCAATCAAAACCCAATGGGATATGGTTGATAGTCTGGCTGGCGCCTATGGCATCAAAGTAGCTATCCACGACCATCCTAATCCAAATCCATACTGGTCGCCGGATTCCGTGCTGGCTGCTATCCAGGGTCACCAGAACTTGGGCGCTTGTGCTGATATCGGCCACTGGTCTCGCAATGGCCTCAACCCTGTTGAGTGTCTGAAAAAACTTGAAGGTCATATCTATGGCGGTCACCTGAAAGACATCACCAAATTTGGTTATACCAAAGCAGAGGATACTGTTGTCAGCAAAGGTGTTATAGATATCCCTGCGGTGTTCGCAGAGCTGAAACGCCAAAATTTTGCTGGTATGCTGTCTATCGAGCATGAGTCTAACTGGTATCATAATCTGCCTGATGTGATTTTCACTAAGCAGTATTTTGATGAGCAGACAGCTAAGCTCAAATAATCACGGGAATTTAGATGAAGTATACGGTAAGGGGTCTCTCGGTTGAGTGGCCCTTTATTTTTTTAGTTAGATGAGCATATTTCTTCGCACTTCTTTTCTCGCCTCAAATTCCATTTCTACAAACATCTATACATAATATATTTACACAATATAATAATTACACCTATTCAAATCATTGATTTTACAAAAAATAAACATCAGATGTTTACAATTCCTACCTATCTTTGATAAACATCTGATGTTTAAGTGTATGTCAAAGAGAGAAAAACTGGCAGACCAGGTAATTGCCAAATTACAGGAGAAGATATCCCTGGGCAAGTGGAAAACGGGCGATAAGATACCGGCAGAACCGGAGCTAATGGCCGTTTTCCGGGTGGGTCGTTCTACGATCAGAGAAGCGATAAAGACCCTTGCCAAGAACGGTGTATTAACCGTACAGCAGGGCGCTGGCACCTTCGTCAACGATAGTATACAGGCAGAAGAGCCGCTGGAGCAGCGACTACGAAGAGCTGCGCAGGAAGAGTTGAACCAGGTACGTACTATCGTAGAAAGAGAAATTATCCGTCTGGCCATCCAACATCATACGCCCACGCATATACGCGATATGCGCCAGGCACTGGACGAGCGTAGAAAAGCAGTGGAAGCAGATAATTATGATGCCGCCATCAATGCGGATATCCGCTTTCACACGACGCTGGCAGTAGCCAGCAACAACAGCGTACTTGCCGATCTTTTCGCCAGTTTCAGTAAGGTATTGCGCAGCTCCTTCCAGCGCAGAGATGAAGGTAGCGTCCTTCAATTCAGACAAACACATATCATCCACGAGCAATTGTTACAGGCAGTGGCAGACCACAACGAAACCGCAGCACTGGCTGCATTAGATGCCCTCCTTGCTTATAATCTTTAATATTTTTTTATGACTGTTCTTGTATTTACACTGATCATGTTTGGCGGCGCCTGTGCAGCAGGACTGATAGGATCGCTCACAGGCCTTGGCGGCGGCGTGGTGATCATTCCTTTACTGAGCGTATTCCTTGGTGTCGATATTCACTATGCGATTGGCGCGGCGTTAGTATCTGTTATCGCCACTTCCTCCGGCTCTGCAGCGGCCTATGTACGTGAAGGGATCACCAACATGCGCATCGGCATGTTCCTGGAAATCGCCACTACCGTAGGCGCCGTAGTTGGCGCACTAATAGCCACCTTCGCTCCTACTCATTTCATCGCCATCCTTTTCGGTTGTATCCTCATTTTTTCGGCAGTAAACTCACTCCGGAAAAAAGCATTGCATATCCTCCAGGAATCCAGTCCGATGGCACAGAAACTAAAGCTGTACGGCAGCTATCCTACACCATCCGGGGAAGTGATTCATTACGGTACTAAAAATGTAGTTGGCGGGTTTTGTATGATGATCATTGCAGGTGTCCTCTCCGGTTTACTGGGCATAGGTTCTGGCGCACTGAAAGTAATTGCGATGGATAATATCATGCGCATTCCATTTAAAGTATCCACCACTACCAGCAACTTCATGATGGGTGTTACTGCTACTGCCAGCGCAGTAGTGTACCTGCAGCGGGGTTATATACAACCTAGTATATGCATGCCCGTTATGATAGGTGTGCTGTTGGGCGCACAGGCTGGCGCGCGTATCCTGATCCGTTCCTCTCCGGAAAAACTAAAGATCTTCTTCAGCATCGTCATCACCTTACTGGCTTTGCAGATGATCTACAACGGCGCCACCGGTAAAATTTAATTCACGCTATTACCTGACTTAACATGGAAACAACAAAACCAGCACTGAAAGATAAAGACCTCCAGCTCATCATCGGAAAGCTACTCCGATACGGCGTTTGGTCATCCATGGCGATTGCCATCATTGGTGGCATCATCTACCTGAGTAGCCATGGGCAAGACATTGTACATTATCCAAAATTTGAAGAGCAGGACCACGGCATATTGGACCTCCTCGGTAGCATGTTTAGCGACCTGGCAGCAGGCAGAGGTTCTGCCCTCATATTATTGGGCATCATGCTGCTCTTTGCCACTCCTATCTTACGTGTAATATTTTCGTTGATAGGATTTATTTTGGAAAAAGATAAATTATATGTCGTGATTACTTTAATCGTATTAATGATAATCGGTGTGAGTATTCACGGTGGATTAGGATAAAAATCATTCGGCTTCCTGATAAATTATGATCATCGATATAAAAATGATCGTCTGTAATGGGCTATACTGCTGTATTTCATGATATGCAATTATTACTGATATATACAATAACCTAAAGTCATTTATAACAATCGCTTTAGTTTTCCGTTTTATAAAAGTATCTTTAAATATCGCGATAGTACACCAGGATAGCCCATCTTGCTTTATATCTTTCAAAGAAATTTATATGACACCACTCAATTACAATATCAGGAAGGAAACCGAAAATGATGCAGCCGCCATTCATGAAGTTACCCGCAAAGCCTTTGCTGTTGCTGAACACAGAAGTGGAACGGAGCAATATATCGTCCGTGCATTAAGGACGAATAAACAATTGACGGTATCCTTAGTTGCCGATTTAGAAGGTGTTATTATTGGTCATGTTGCTATTTCTCCTGTGCAGCTTTCTTCCGGAGAACAAGGTTGGTACGGCTTAGGGCCGGTATCAGTATTGCCGGAATATCAGCAGCAGGGAATTGGCAGCAGCCTGATCAATGCGGCCCTGGCTATTCTGGAAGTACTCGATGCAAACGGATGTGTGGTATTAGGTGACCCTGTATATTATCAGCGTTTTGGATTTGAGGTAGTCGCTGATCTGGCCTATCCAGGTGTCCCGCCAGAATACTTTCAGGCGTTGACTTTCAAAGGAGCTGCCCCATCAGGTACCGTAGCCTATGATCAGGCATTTGAAGCAACCAGCTGATTTTAATACCTGCATTTTTCTTGCTATATTCAGGCAGAAAAATTTATGAAAAAGGTTTCAGCCGCCGCCGAGGTCTTCGACCGTAGGGCCTTAACTTACCAGGAAAAATATATGGATGTCAGTCATTATGGTGATGGCCTGGATAAGTTATGCCAACTATTGAAACCTACAGCATCCATACTGGACGTGGCTTGCGGCCCAGGCAATATTGCGCGTTATATGCTGGCACGCCGGCCGGACCTGCAATGGCAAGGCACTGATCTCGCACCTGCCATGGTACAACTCGCCGCAGCCAACAATCCAACGGCGAAATTCACCGTAGCGGATATACGTAATGTGGCAGCGATGAATACTACTGTTGATGCGATCATCTGTGGCTTTGCGCTTCCCTACTTGGATCAGGATGCCGTTGCGGCCTTTATTCATGCGGCATTCCATCGCCTGCAACCTGGTGGATACCTCTACATCAGCACCATGGAAGGCGAATATCAGCAGTCTGCTTTACAAACATCTTCCGCCGGTGATACCTTAATGATTTATTATCATCATAAAAATGATATTCTCCCTTTACTACAGCAACAAGGGTTTTCATTATATTACGAACAACATATGCTCAATGGCAGCACACCAGAGCTCATATTAATAGCTGTAAAACCCATTGCGCTATAATTCTATTTCTAACGTTAATGACTATACGATAATAAAATTATCATCTTCTCAAAAAATTCATATTGAGATACAGGAAAAAGATACTATCTTAGTAACTGTTAAAACAACAGTACATCTGTTCCCCATTTCTGCTGTATCTACGCAGCATACTCGCCTTTATTCTTTCCATAGTTATTCGGGTAGTTCATATTTATCATTTACATAAGCTATTAACCAACATCGAATTGCTATGAAAAAAAAGGGATTTCTTATCGACATGGATGGTGTAATCTACAAAGGCAGCGAGCCTATTCCGGGCGCAGTAGATTTTATTAACGGCCTCAGAAAAAAGGGATTACCTTTTCTCTTCCTCACCAACAATAGCCAGCGAACCAGCAGAGACGTATGCTACAAACTCAATAAACTTGGGTTTGAGGTAGAACCAGAAGATATCTTCACCTGTGCGATGGCTACCGCGAGATACCTAGCTTCCAGAAAAGAAAACGGTACCGCCTATGTTATCGGCGAAGGCGGATTGCTTACTGAATTATATAATGCGGGATATTCTATCGTAGATGACCAGCCAGATTATGTAATCATTGGCGAAGGCCGTACAATCATGTTGGAATCGGTAGATAAAGCCATCAACATGATCATGAAAGGCGCTAAGCTGATCGCTACCAACCTGGATCCTAACTGCCCCGTTGCAGATGGAAAATATCGTGCGGGCTGCGGCGCATTGGTAGCCATGTTGGAATCTGCCAGTGGTGTAAAAGCCTTCAGCGTCGGAAAACCTAGTCCTGTCATGATGCGCATGGCACGCAAAACATTACAACTTACAACAGACGAAACTGTCATGATCGGCGATACCATGGGCACCGATATACTCGGCGCCGGATCCATGGGATTCACGACCATACTCACTTTGACAGGTGTTACTAAAGAAGAAGACCTGGCCCATTTCGGGTACGCCCCTGATTTTATTATTAAATCTATCAAAGACTTATTAAACGAAGATCTCTTTATGCGCGTGCTTGGCAGATCATTGGTGGATGCTGCCTATTAAAATGTAAGATATTGCTGTAAATGCCCTGCGGTGGGGAAACCAAGCAGCTCCACCCAGGGTTTCGTATAACCATTACGGTTGTAAGGTACTATCCTTCCAATTGTATTTATCCTTATTTATCTTCCAGATAAATCCATCCAGCAGGTAATGGGTAAACTGTGGCATGGCTAAGAGCGGCACTAATAAGATGATGGCCCAATTGCTTTCCAGTGGCTGCATTTCACTGAACAAGGTAAACAAACTTCCATGCTCCTGCCACATCCAGCTATCCCAGAAGCCTTCTTCAACGTAGGCAAATAATGCGATAATGCCGATAAAAAGCAATATGCCGTAATTGCTAAAAACCAATGATAGAAAGCCACTACGCTGCGATGGCGCATAATAACGTTTACGGCCATACGCCCAAACTAACGCCATATAAGGTATCCCATGAGATACTACATTGAGCAATGTAAAGGCCAAATCGCCGTTAAAATAAACGATGCCAAAATACCAGGAACTGATGGTACCCAGTACCAGCAACTGTTTTGGGATGTTAATCTGTTTGGTTGCAACAAACAACATTATCTCTTTACAAGCATATACTATCAGCACTATCAAATATGCAATGGTCAAAGTTTTCAGCCAGCTTTCATGATGGAAATAATAAAAATCATTTTTCATGAACCAGTCAAAATTCCTCGGGCCCTTCAAATGCCAATATAACAATGGATACACTGTGGCCGCATAAATAGCTATTGTATCTATCTTTTGCATCCACCTGGCCTGTAAGTCTTTCCTGACATATATCCTCAGGAAACCATACTGCTGACGTATGAAATGAAACACCGCCAAATAAGCCAGCACCCGCCAGAATACGCCGGGGCCACAGCAATATAACGCCACTCCCCCTACATATGCCAATGCGGGCATTCCATAAAACAACAAACGATTTGCTTTTACCGCCGCAGTATCAAAGTAGGTTCTGTAAACAGTTGCATATACATGCGCTACATCTATCAATATCACCAATACCAGCCACCAGGCAGTATTTACGGTAGCATTGGCACCAGAAAACATAGCGGGGTTGAAAGCGATGATCAACAGCGCCACAAAGGGTGGTGATAAAATAAAAATACCATCCAGCCATGCAGCGTATACCCATGGCTGTGAGCTAGCTGTTGTTGCGCCTAATAATGGCGTTTGCTGCATTGTTTCCATGGTAAAAAGCTTCTTCAAAAATAGAAATCCCGCTGAGATCGGAATGCGCGAAATATACGCCGGGGAAGTTTTCCAGAGCTAACCTCGGTGATAGTAGCCGTCCGGAAATGAGTCCTTGTACCGGCCTAACCATCGCATGCCCCCAAAGACAAACTTCCAGGGAGGAAATATGTTTATGAATGCCTGGATGCACTGTTTCCAGATCATCTACGATAAGTTTCTTCCATTGCGGAAAAGCCAGGTTCAGTGCATATTTCCTTGACTCCACCGGGTCCAGTTGATCCAGTGGGAGGTAATAGGTAATCAATTGTTTTTCCGGGTAAATGCCTGCCAGTTGCTGTTGCTGTGCATATACGTAGCCCAGTGACTTTCCTTTATAAAATACATTATCCCAGGAAAGACCGCGTCCCATCGCATCTGGCACATGGTCCAGCACCATGGAAGCCACCAGCCAAGGTGAATATTGTTCAGGTATAGGAGACGTTGTACCCAATAAACGCGACGCGATGAATTGTGGTACCGCCAGAATACAGTTGGCTGCAATCAACCGCCCTGCCTGATGTTTGGCCGTATCCCAATAATCGATATGAATTTTATTTTTGTGGCGACTTATTTTATAGACGATACAGCCTGTTTGTAGACTGGGTTTTGCGAACTGCAGCAGGTATTCCATCAGGTGACCATTGCCTTCCGGCCAGGTGAGTACCTGGGAACTCTCAGCATTAGCGGCTTTCCCTTTGCGGCTGGCAAAATAGTGTATGCCCGCCCAGGCACTGACTTTATCCATTCCAGCACCATAATCATCTCTGCAACAATAATCCACATACCATAATAATTCCGCCGAGGAAAAACCTTGCCTGGACATAAAATGCGCCATGGTCTGCTGGTCCAGCTGCAAGAATTCCGCATCCCTGGAGCTTTCCATCATAGGAATATCAAACGCATATTTATTGTCTTTCCCTTTTGTCTGCTTATACGTTTCCATCAGCTGCAGGAAACGCTTTATTTCTCCAGCGGCCTGCTCACCTACGCCAAACTGTGGTATCAGCCCATCCTGCCATCTATCGTTGATCCATAAACGTTCCATAGGATCAGCGCAGAGGTCAGGCTCATTATAAACAGGAATTCCCTTATCGTTGAAACCAGTGATGATACCAGCTTCTGACAGTAATTCCAGCAAAGGTTTGTTGTCGAGGTTTACCAGTGGCAGATAATGCGCGCCTAACGGATAGCGGCTATACTGATTACTGCCATAGGAAGCGTTTCCACCGGCATGATTTTCCAGTTCAAGGACACGAAAAGCTTTGCCAGCTTTATTGAGCGTCCGGGCGGCTGCCAGTCCTGCTATACCTGTACCGACAATAACAGTTTCTATTTCGGCAGTAACAGTAGGAATGGCCTTGATGCCATCGCGGAACATATGTCCTGCTTTGGCGTCGGCGCCCACAATACGGCCGCTGATGTGACTGTATTTATCTTCCGGGCTATTGCAGGCATCAAACTGCAATGCCGTGATGGTGCTGCCGGCAATGATGCCCATATAACGCAGAAACTCCGTTCTGCTGATCGTATTATTCCTGGAATTTGCCCCACTCATCTTCAAAATATTGTACCAGCACCTGGTTGTTCAACTGATTTACTTCTACCTTTCTTTCGGCCATATCCGCAGAAAAAGTGCGCATCTGCGGGAATATATCTGCTGCATAATAGCGCAAGCCGATAGGAAGGTCTTTATGCTTTACCTGCAAAGGCTGCGGTGCCGCCATTACATACCCCCACTCACCGAAGGACGGCACATAAGTATGATAAGGAAGCGTGTGATAGCCAGCAGCTTTCAGCGTAGTGTCCACACACCAGAAAGCTTTTGGTGCCACAAAAGGCGAAGTAGATTGTATCACCACCACGCTATTACTATGCAAGGCATTATTCAATTGTTTATAAAAAGCAGTCGTATATAATTTACCTACCGCATAATTTCCAGGGTCTGGAAAATCCACAATTGCCACATCAAATTGCCGCTGGTTGCTGCGTAGCCATTGAAATGCATCTGCATTGATAACTTTTAACTTGTTGGACAACAAAGAACGGTTGTTCAATTTTGTGAGCATGCTATTAGTCGTAAAAAGCTTTGTCATGGCGGGGTCCAGGTCTACCAGCGTAATATCTTCCACTTCCGGGTACTTCAGTATTTCTCTGGCAGCCATTCCATCGCCACCGCCTAGAATGAGGATATGCTTGCGTTCCGCGGCATACATCATAGGAGGATGCACCAGCGCTTCATGGTAGCGGTATTCGTCCATGGCGCTGAATTGCAAATTACCGTTGAGGTATAAACGCATATCGCCCTTGCTTTTTGTAAGTACGATACGCTGATAGGGAGAGGATAATGCGTAGATCACAGGATCACGGAAGGCCTGTGTTTCAGACCAGGTCATTATCTTACCAGCACTTATAAAAATGATGGTAAGTAAAATAATCACCAGTACTGATTTCACTTTCAAATAAGCAGCCCAGGCCACCTCTTTTTTAAACCGCACCAGCACTACAATTGCTACTACTACGTTTAGAATGCCGAAAAAACATCCCGTGCGGATCAACCCCAGATAAGGCACCAACAATAAAGGAAATACAATGGACGCCAGCAAAGCGCCAATGTAATCGAAAGTAAATACCCTGCTCACCAGGTCTTTAAATTCATACCTGTTCTTGAGGATATTCATGAGCAGCGGTATTTCCAGCCCAACGAGAATACCCGTTAATCCTACCAGCAAGTACAGCAAAAATCTAAAAGAGGCCGCCGATTCAAACAAGCAGAATAACAGCGCAGCGCTGATGCCTCCTACCAGTCCCACCAAAATTTCCAGCTGCACAAACCAGCTTAGCAGATCTTTCTTAAAATAACGGGAGAAAAAAGAACCGATACCCATCGCAAAGAGGTAGGCTCCGATGATGGTAGAAAACTGCGTCACAGAGTCGCCAAGCAGATAACTGGCGAGTGTCCCAGCTATCAGTTCATATATCAGTCCGCAGGTAGCGATCACAAAAACCGAAATCAACAACAATATTTCCACTATACTAATTTTAATTATTACCAGCGATACAACTACGCGAACTATTTATGATAAAAATGATGAACACCTGTAGTACGGCCACCACTGCGGGCCTCGCCCGGAGTGTACTTATCCGTGGTGGCACAGTTACAAATACGGTATCCATTGTAATTACTGAGGAGGAGCAATAACAACAGTATGGCCGCTATCACCAGGAATGTCTTCTGTTGCAAAATATCTTTGATCATCTTTATAAAGATGTTTTAGGTGTTAAAATGATACTCGAATCTTCCAGGCTTCTTTTACTACTAAACTGACTATATCCCCATCTGCGGTTATCATAATATTTATGTAACCCAAAGAAGGCAACAGCTATCAGCAGCATAACTATGCTGATGAACATTGCATTCCAATAGCTGGGAACGCCCCAGAACATGGCGAGCTCTATTCGGACAGGCACCTGCGACTGCCCGCTGCTGGCGGTAATCACAAAGTGGTATTTGCCAGGAACAATATGACACATATGCTCTGTAGTACTGTTAGAGCCTTCACTCCAACGTTCTCCTTCGTCTACGCCACTATAATATTCATTACCCAGCGCAAAGAGTTCTTCTTTACCTGTATTTTCATTTACCAGGCTTACACTGGCTTCCGCCCAGTTATTCTCTGTATTGGAATTCATCTGTAACTCCATAGCCCCAGGCCTTCCAGTCAATTCAAAAGAAGGTGTTACCTGTGGTATATTCGACCTGGTAGAATCGATATACATCGCATCATGATATACCAGCCGATCTGCTTCTGACATATTAAACAGGATCTGCAAAATGATGACCAGCGCAGTAAAGAGCAGGGTCCCCCAACCAAAAGTTCTGGGATTAACCCCTAAAGGTGTAGGCTGTGCTGGCGCTACTCCTATCGGTGAAGGCAGCTCCAATTCCAGTTGAAACCCATTATAAATAGCCTTCCGCGTAAGATAGGTGCCATGAAATGCGGAAGAGGGCTCCTTATCATTAGGATCAAATTCAAAAGCCAGGGTATGCGGCGGGTTGATAAACTCCACACAACGCATTTCTGAAGGCCTGGTTAGGTTCCAGTCATACTCTCCTGAAGCAAATTTGTACTTTGCCATGTACTGGCTATGCTTATCATAACGGCGGCCATCATATTGAAGGTTACCACTATTATAGTGTTGCAGGTTGGGTAGTTTGCCAGAAAATGATACCAGCTCCATCAGGTTCCAGTGGTTATCATATTCTGCCAGAAAGAATTTCCTTTTATCTTTAATACGCATCAGCGTATACTCGCGCCAGTTATAGGTGCTGCCTACCTCATTACGTACGGCTATGGCGACAACGATAAAATCATGCCCAAGGAGAGACCCTTTGCTGCCTATAGGCAAATGAATTTCGCCAATCAACGGGCCTAACTTCCCAATTGCCTGATTGAAAGCTATAGAAGAAACGTTGAAGCATTTGGGACAGCAGTAATATTCCGAATTGATAGCGTCTAATAGCGGGTATCGGGCCTTACACTCCGGACAAACAAATTGATCTTGCAGTTGGCTCATAATTACAGGGATGATTCCATTTATCTTTTTACACTTTGCATTTCAATACGGTCTGCCTCAAAAAACAGGCGGATCTTTTCCATGATGCGCGTGGTTTTATCGCTGTTGTCTCTCCTGAAGTTAGACAGGAAAACATCACAGGTGCAAAGACCGTATTCAGGCCAGGTATGAATGGAAATATGTGATTCTGTCAAACAATACACAGCGGTGAATCCGCCATTGGGAAAGTTATGTACGTTATTTCCTACATCTGTCAGGTCTTCTTCAGCGATGATATTGCAGATAAAGGCATGCCATGCGGTGGCTTCCTTAAGCAATGTAGTTCGTTGGCTGTAAATGGTTGCGAGCAAATGTAGTCCCGGCGAGTATTCCCCTCTGTTAGTTGACATATAGTAATTCCTGATATAGGTAGGCCACAAAGGTAAAAAATCATGCCAATTATTCCTCCCTGCAAAAATAAAAGCCGCACTAAGTCTTTACCAGTGCGGCTTTCCTGTCATCATGATAACTTGTAAGCTTTCCGGCAAGCCACATAAGAGGCCATCAGTAATAGCTCCATCCATAGTGGCCCCGTTACTTTAGCGATGCTATCTCCGGATATTGCATGGGATACCGCCGCTCCGATAAATAGTACCGAAAAGCCAGCATATGGCCATTCTTTTAGTCTGTAAGTACCAGGAACAGCCAGGATGATAGCACCGATTATCTTTCCGGTACCTATCAGCAATGGCAGATAATCCGGGTATCCCAGATGTCGAACAGCATCGGCCACAACCGCCATTCTGGTGAAATCCGTATAGGAAGTGATTACCATCAAAACAATAAAAAGCCAGTTAGTAATACGATATGTAAGTTGCATGTAAATGATTCAGTATTTTAATATTGAACAATCGATGTGGTAAGATATTCCTGCGCAGGTTAATGTCGTACCTTTACAATTCAAAGTTATTAATACACTGATAATCAAACAATAAGGCACACAAAAGTAGGTTACGCACCTGGAGGTGTGCATTGTTGATATACAAAGAATTACCATGAAAATTTTTTCCAGAAATAAAGAGCAGGTAGATTTTTGTCCGGTGAGAGAGGTATTCGAACGCATAGGGAATAAATGGGCCACTATGATCATTCTCACTCTTGGGCAACAGGAAACGCCACTACGCTATAATCAGTTATTTGACGTCATTGATGGCATCTCACAAAAAATGCTGACGGCTACACTAAAAAATTTACAAGAAGATGGATTGATCATTCGGGAAGTTTATCCTGAAATACCACCCCGTGTGGAATACAGCCTGTCAGACAAAGGTCGGAGCCTTCAACCACATCTATATAATCTGGCTGCGTGGGCCAGTGAAAATATGCAGGAAGTGAAAACAAGAAAGAAATAAGTGCTATTAGTGCTTTAATTGAAATTGCTTCTCCAGTGATATTCCCAGGTCAGTCAATGGTATGGAAAGACTGTAATGCAACTCCAGCTTATATTCTTTGTTCAGGTAGAGATAAGGCGCCAATAATGTAGCATATTGTTGAATATGCGGTTCCATCGCTTCCGTAAATTGCGCTTTGGTGATAATTGTATCCAGCACTGGATCACCATTCACGGCCACTTTAATATCTGATTGGAATTGGCAGCTCTCGAATTTATCGAGATGATATAACACTACATACTTCTTCGGCACCACCACTTTACTACCTTCGATACAATGATGATAAATGGCGATCTGTACTACATTAGTGTCTATCATAACCAAAGTATCAATACGCGTTCCTTTCATCCTCGCCAGGGCTTCCTGATAAAATTGCTGTAACTCATCCTTTGCAAAGAGATTATCATCCTCCTGTGTTTTTTTGACATTAACTGCTTTAGTGGTATCGGTAATGTATGTCGAATCTGCACTGTTATTATTATGGGAAGAGTTACAGGCTATGCATATAGCCAGCGATAGTATCAGTAGAGGGAGCGTTTTCCTACGCGTATAGGTTTAGATAAATATACAAATAAAAAGCCGCCTCCATGAAATGGAAACGGCTTTAACCTTAATACAACTTTATGTTATAATGCAGCAAAAGCTTGCGCAATATCATCTTTAATATCCTCAATATGTTCAACGCCCAGGGATATACGCAGTAAGCCTGGCTCCACGCCTGCTTTACGTTGCTCTTCTTCACTCAGCTGCTGGTGTGTGGTAGTGGCAGGGTGGATGATCAGTGTTTTGGAATCGCCCACATTCGCCAGGTGATAGATTAACTGCAACGACTGTACGAATTTGTCGGCAGCGGCAGTACCCCCTTTAATTTTGAAGCTCAGCACACCACCAAAACCATTTTGTAGGTATTTCTTCGCCAGCTCATGGTATTTGTTTCCTGGAAGTCCCGGATAGTTTACATATTCCACCTGTGGCTGTTCCTGCAGCCATTGTGCAAGTCTGAGTGCATTATCTACGGTGCGTTGTACTCGCAGGGAAAGCGATTCCAGGCCCTGGATGAACAAGAATGAGTTCTGTGGCGACAATGCAGGCCCCCAGCTTCTTAATCCTGTTACACGCGCACGAATGATGTAAGCAATATTTCCAAAAGGGCTATGGTCGCCAAATACTTCCCAGAACTTCATGCCGTGGTATGCATCATCCGGCTCGCTGAACTGTTTGAATTTGCCATTGCCCCAGTTATAATTACCGCCATCAACAATAACACCACCAATGCTTGTACCATGACCGCCAATCCATTTGGTCGCTGCCTGTACTACTACATTGGCGCCATGTTCCAGTGGTCTTGCCAGGTAACCCGCTGCGCCAAAGGTATTGTCTACGATCAGTGGCAGGTCGTGCTTACGTGCAATGGCCGCCAGCTTTTCGAAATCAGGAATAGCAAAACCAGGATTACCAATGGTTTCTACATATATTGCTTTGGTATTTTCATCTATCTGTGTTTCAAAAGTCTCCGGCTTATCAAGGTCTGCAAACCTCGCGTCTACGCCTATACGTTTAAAGCTCACTTTAAACTGGTTATAAGTACCGCCATATAGATAGGAAGAAGTCACGAAGTTATCGCCCGGCAATAAGATATTATGCAGGGCAATGAATTGGGCCGCCTGTCCGGAAGCCACTGCCAACGCTCCTACTCCACCTTCCAATGCTGCTACGCGCTTTTCAAAAACATCCGTTGTAGGGTTCATGATGCGGGTATAGATATTCCCGAACTGCTTCAACTGAAACAAGTCCGCAGCATGGTCCGCGCTATCAAAAGTATAAGAGGTAGTTTGGTAAATAGGTACTGCTGCCGAATGAGTGGTGGGGTCAGGCTGATAACCAGCATGTACTTGTAGGGTGTCGAAATGTAAAGGCTTTTTGGACATAACCGGGAAAATTTAAATGGTGCTTAATAGTCCACAAATATAGTAGACTACATGAGAATCCAAAATAAATTTTCCCGGTTTGTATTTTATTTAACAGCCAGCACCTGGAAGGTTCCAGGGATCATTGGCGGACGTTTGCCATCGAAGCTACCTGTCTGGAACTCAGCAGTAGGCAGGTAAACGATATGTGTTTCAGGATCCAGGGTAATGGTGCGAGCGCCTTTTTTAGTAGTAACCGTCTGTGCTACCTTGAAACGATCATGCGCTTCTTCTTTGATAACAGTAACGGTACCGCTGCCATTGGCTGCAAAAATGGTGGTAGTAGCAGCGTCAAATGCCACGCCATCACAGTCTTCACCAATAGGTAACTTAGTGACCACTTTGCCATTATCCGCATTTAATACTACCAGCTCTTTATCACAACCGGCAAACAAACGACGGCTTTGTTTATCGAATGCCAGTCCTGTTGGGCCTTCGGCAGATAAAGCCCAGGTACTAATTACCTTACCTGCTTTCATATCCACTACGGCTATACTGTTTTTATCTTCCAGGTTTACATACACGAGGCCTTTATCATCAGATACTGCTGTTTCAGGCTTGCCTCCTACCGGGATAGTAGCTACTACCTGGTCTGTTGCAGGGTCCACAATACTGAGATTACTACTGCGTCCATTACATACCACCAGGTGACCGCTAAAGCCATCCAGCATAATAGCATCTGGTTTTTCACCTACTGCCACCTGTTTTAAAACAGCGTTTGTTTTCAGATCAAACACAGAAAGGTTATTCAGTTTGCCATTGGTAGTATAGCCCTTTCCGTTAGCAAAAGCGATACCATGTACCCCGGTAGTGTTAGGGATAACGCCTACAGAATCACCTTTTGCTTTGTCGAGGATGATAACCTGTGTGCCATGGGATACGTACAATTTACTTTCATGTACGGCGAGGTAGTCCCAGCCCCCTTCACTTTTGATATGAAAAGTATTGGCAACCTTATAAGGGTGCTCCTGCGCATAGGCAGCGCTGCCCGCCTGTATGGCCAGTAAGCAGCAGATGGAAAGAATTGACTTCATGTGATAGGAGTGATTTGGATGTTTTATACAGCAATAGTATTAAGAGATTTTGTAGCATTTCTGTAGCAAAACTGAGGAGCTGTTGCAGGGTTTTGACCGATATTCCATATAAACAATCTTACTATGACCCCGGACGCTATGCCATTCAATCACCAGTGGTTCAACAATTTCCTGGACCAATCTGACGAAAAGCCCGTCATCATTGACGCTATACACAAAATCCTTGGCAGAGAGCCACGCCAGGCCTGTCTGGAAATCGGCGCTGGCACGCAGCCGGTTTTTTCAAGGGCGTTTTTAGAACAATTTCATCAATACACCATCGTCGAAAATGATAACATTAACTTAAAACTACCAAATGGTGTAGAGCTGTTGCAGCAAGACTGGGAACAGGTAGAGCTTTCCCGGAAATATGATGTCATCATTGCTTCGCATGTCTTTTACTATTTCAAAGACCAGCGCAAAGCCATTCAGAAAATGTACGACGCCTTATCCGATGATGGCATGATCATCGTTGTCGTCAACGGCCAGGAAGGCGATTATGGCGTATTGAAACAATTCTTTTACCAGCAGATCAACAAACAGTATGAGCCCTCTGCTGGCCGCCTCACCAATGCTGTAGCGGATTTTCAACCGATCACTTTCACGATACCAGCGAGTATTCACTACCACGACTATACGTCGTTGTTTAATTCTTTGTCGCTCTTCTTCGATCAGTACCCGGATGCTTACCGCCAGCATCAGCAGGACATCACCTCCTGGCTTGCCGAAAACCTGCAACACAAACCATTTCGGATCTACCAAAAGATAATGGTCATCTGCAAAAAACCGGTACCGTGGAAGTATTTGCTGCATCATCCGGATTATGAACTACCGAATAATGGCATTCCTATCTGGGTAAAGGATGGCGTATTCGCTCCTGATCCACAGCTCACCAATTCCACTTCTCTCCTGCTAAAGCACATGCCCAACGTAGAGGGCTGTACGATCCTGGACATAGGATGTGGTTCTGGCATCATCAGTATTACCGCCATGAAAAACGGGGCTAAACAAGCCGTAGCAACAGATGTAAGCGTGAAGGCACTGGAAAATACCCGCTTTAATTGTCAGCAGCATCACCTGGATAGCGTACTCACATTGCAGACAGATATCTTTGACCGCGTAGAAGGCCGCTTCCACTATATATTCGGCAACCTGCCCATTTTGGATGATATATGGAGCAAGGATACGCCTCCGCTAAGTATGCTCAAACGCTTCCTCACCGCAGCTAACGACCATATACTCCCAGGTGGAAAAGTATATTTCAGCTGGGCGTCTTTCGCGCCGGTATTGCCTGTAATGGATATGCTCAAAGCCCTGGGCTATAATTATACATTACATGCTGATTACAGGGCCAATACCATGTGGTACTTGTTTGTAGTAGGTTTTTAAGAAAGAAGACCGACAACATCATTTATCTGTACTTAGGAGCTGCTGGCAGTTCCCGGGCATTTATTGTCTTTTGTCGCGCGCAGTATTATCCTTACCTTACAAACCTGTAATCCACTTTACAACTATCTTTCACTATGAACACAAGAATTGACCTCTTCAGGAAAGCCAACATCAAGGCGTTGCAATTGTTTGACGACTATTCAGCAGAACAGTTGAATTTAATCCCGGCAGGATTTAATAATAACATCATTTGGAATCTCGGACACCTGATCGCCTCAGACGCTATGATTTTGTATAATGCTACTGGCCAGACTTCCATCGTATCCAATGAGCTGGTACAGGCTTTCAAAAGAGGCACCCGCCCCGAAACTCCAGCTGATGCAGCCACCATCACCCTGATCAAAGAACTGATGGTCAGCACCATTGATAACCTGGAAAACGATTACAATAAAGGTATTCTAAACAACTATACCACCTGGACCACCTCCTTCGGATATACTATTTCCAATATCGATGACGCGGTGACCTTCTGCATTTATCATCATGGTTTGCATCACAGCGCTATCACAGCTTTGAAGAAATTTATCCGTTAAGCAAACATTTTTGCCTCGATGGCTGTCTGATAAATAGAATTAGTTAAGAAATCACCAGATATGGAAATAGGTATAGACAGCTTTGCTGCCACAAAATCACAAAGCGGCAGTCATGACGCCGCGGCAGACATGAAAGAAATGGATAACCTCCTGGCCAGGATCGTCAAGGCTGACCAGGCAGGGCTTCATGTATTCGGGATTGGGGAACACCACCGCAAAGAGTTCCTCGATTCGGCGCCTACCATGATATTAGCAGCTGCTGCTGCCCAAACAAAGAACATCAGGCTCACAAGTGCGGTAACAGTGCTCAGCGCCGCCGACCCAGTAAGGGTATTTCAGAGCTTTGCTACGCTGGACATCATCTCTCATGGCCGCGCGGAAATGGTGGTAGGGCGCGGCTCTTTCATAGAGGCATACCCACTGTTTGGTTATGACCTCCACGATTATGATGCGCTTTTCGTAGAAAAATTAGATTTATTACTTACCATCCGCGAAAGTGAGCAGGTACGCTGGAAAGGTAAGTTCAGAGCCCCACTTCAAGATGTAGCCATCTATCCTCGTCCTGTACAGGAGCCTTTTCCTATATGGCTGGGCGTGGGAGGCACGCCGCAGTCGTTTGCCCGCGCAGGCACGCTGGGCTTGCCATTGATGGTAGCTATTATTGGTGGGGAAACACATCGTTTCCGCCCATTGATCGATCTGTATCGTGAGGCTGGTCGTAAGGCCGGACATGCACCGGAGACATTAAAAGTAGGATTGCATTCTCTGGGCTATATCGCTGAAACTTCTCAGCAAGCCCGGGACGAGTTCTTTCCGGGATATGCAGAAACCTTCACCAAGATAGGCCATGAAAGAGGCTGGGGACCTGTTACCCGATCACAGTTTGATGCGCAAACTGGTCCTACAGGCGCCTTGCTGGTGGGCAGCCCGGCAGAAGTAGCGGAAAAAATCCTGCGCCACGCCGAAGCATTAGGCGGCATTTCCCGACTCACCTTTCAGATGGATAATGCAAAATTATCCCACGAAAAGTTGTTGCATTCTATTGAATTAATTGGCAAGGATATTATCCCGGAAGTAAATAAAGCCCACTAACGGGTAAGCACATACGATTTTAGCGTTTGCAGATTGTTGACTGCATCACCGATCGTATTGTTGAAATAGGCATATATGTCTTTTCCCGCATCCAGCCATTCCCGCACATATTGCGCATATTCATACAGGTAACTATCGTCATAGCTATGGCGATAGTTACCTTCCGGCCCATGAAAGCGCACATAGATCGCAGCTTGTTCCTGATCATCCAAGGTAATGGCGCCCTGACTTTTGTCGTGGTACACCATAATTGCCTTGTAGGATTCAAGTAAGGCGCGGGTTTCATCACGGTACCAGGATTGATGCCTGAATTCAAGCGCTATCTGCCATGATTGATCTTCATCAGCAGTGCTTAATATTTCCAGCAGTTCTTTCACCTTAGGAAAGGCGCCAGCGCGCAGCGATGGCGGAAACTGCACCAGCAAACAACCTTTATGAGCTCCCACATGATTGATTACCTGCAAAAACCGATGAACATCTTCCGGTGAAAAATTAAGATCGCGCGCATGGCTGATTCCCTGCCATAATTTAAAACTGAACTTGAAATCTTCAGGCACGCTATCAGCCCAACGCTCCATGGTTTTAGGCATAGGTAAATTATAAAAGGAGCTATTAATTTCAATAGAATTAAAAAGCTTACCATATACTTCCAGGCGACTCATCCCTTTGAATTCTTCCGGAAAGAATGCCTTGTTTTTAAATGGTAATACCAGGCCGCTGGTGCCTGTATAGTAAATTCCCTTTCTCATGCAAATCTGTAATTCTTATTACTCCATAATCTAAGTACGGCAATATTCCCGCCAGCCATTTGTCTGAATCGTTGAAATTCAGTAATTTCTCTATACATTAACATAAAATAACGTTAAACATGGAGCAGGGAAAACAAGGTGGACCTAATGATCACCTGGCCAATGAAAGGACATTCCTGGCATGGATTCGTACTGCCGTTGGCATGATGGCATTTGGTTTCGTCGTTGTTAAGTTCACGCTATTTATCAAACAGATCTCATTGGCGCTAGGCAAACCTTACAGCATCCCTACACATGGCTATTCCGGCATAGCTGGCATCATTATCGTGATAGCCGGAATGCTGATCGCTGTCTTCTCCTACAAACGATATCTCACGGTTAAAAAAGAGCTGGAAACTGGCAGCTATCATCATACCTCTGGGCTGATCACACTGCTGACGTATTTTATCGTATTGATGAGTATATTTCTGATCATCTACCTGATCAATAGTATTTCCTGAAATTCGATGTTTGCAATCCTTACTTAAACGGTTATACGGAGGATCTTGTTACAGTCAATCCGGTTTTATAGTAGATAAGAATTGCTTATAAATAAAAAGCATTACCCGAAATACTATCGATAAATATTTACTAATTATATTTTCAACAATTGACTTTAACACTACTACTACCTTTAGCCAACTGTTATTCTCAATAAATATGTATCTTAGTTAACGGCATTATCTGCTGGCTTCAGTAAAGGCGCAGGATCGTTTTTCACCTTCCCCTCCGCAGCCAACCCTTTATCAGCGCAAATCTTCGCGATGGTTTCTTCATACACCTTCGGGTCAGACTCCTTAACATCCAGTTTTAAATCAAGATGTTCGTCTGTAACAAAGGCAGTGCTCCCAAAATAAAACTTGCTGCCTGTTTCTCCGGTAGCTATAATATAGGCAGATTTATTCATGGGAAGATGTAAATTGCTGTCTATGTCATAAAATCCACACGATTTACCATCTCCCGATAATCTACCTGTAGATAAGATTCTGTAATCGGGTATTATAAGAAAAATGTGGATGAACGAATCAGCCGGCTGCGTCAATGACACGCTTAGTTTGCAAGCTTTTGCAGCAGCCAAATTATGCGTTTCTACATCAATATCTTTCCAACCAAAGTTGCTAATTCTAATGGTATTGTAAGTCATTTTTGGGGCTGTACTATTTTCAACTTCAGTGGCCGTGTTATGTTTTCCTGAATCAGAGATGGTATCAGCAGTACGTAGATCCGTACGCGTTATATGGGACACTTCTTCTATGTGTGTAGCTTGTGGTGCAGATGTAATACTGCTATCCACAATAGGTGTCGGATACATCCAGTTCATTTGGCCGTTTTGCATCACACCTTGGTAGATTTGCATGCCATCAGAAATCTTGGAAGACGGAATCTCTACCGTTAACGGCTGTACGATTTTTATTTCTTCACCCTTAGCTGGCAAAATAACAAACATCCCGCCGCTGCTCAGCAGATGGCCGTTACTGGTGGTAGTAAGCCCGGATTTGATCATATCAGCGATCGTCAAGGCTTCCATGAGATCCAGTTTTACTTCCTTATTTTTAGATGATAATGCCCCAGCAGGGATATGGACCTTCAAGCCTTCTGGCAATTGCAAGGTGGTATCACGGCTGGTATTCACCGTAACCTGGTGAACAGGGAGATTTTCAAGGCGAGTAACACGATCCAACGGAGGTTTACACGATGCCATGGCCAGCAGGCCCATAGCAATATAGCAGCTTAGTCTCATAAGTGAAATTATAAATCCACCGCAAATATATACCTCACTGTATCTATGCGGTGGATTTATATACGAAAAAAACACCATAACGGTTTAACCTATACGGGGCATTTCTTTATCGTTCAGGTCGGCTCTCGTTTTAGGTAAACTCTCCGGATAATTATCCTTGATAAATTTCATCAGCTGCTCCCGGATGATACAACGCAGGTCAAAAGCATTCCCTGAATTGACTGAACTAATCAAACAACGTACCTCCATTGTTCGTTCGGTGATGTTGGTGACTACCATCGTTCGTACGCGCTTGTCCCACAGCGAAGATGCTTCTACTATACGCTCAAACTCTGCCCTGATGGGGTCTAACGGCGCATTATAATCCAAATAGAAAAATGCAGTACCCAAAATTTCCGCACTATTTCTTGTCCAGTTCTGAAAAGGTTTTTCTATAAAATAATTAATAGGGAGAATCAACCGGCGCTGGTCCCATATGCTCACCACCACATAAGTTAAGGTGATTTCTTCTACGCGTCCCCACTCTCCTTCTACCACCAGTACATCATCTATGCGGATGGGCTGTGTAAATGCCAGCTGAAAACCTGCCAGCAGGTTGCCGAGCGATTTCTGTGCGGCAAAGCCAATGATAATACCGCCTACACCCACACCTGTCAGCAAACCTGCGCCCAGCTTACGCATGCTATCGAAGCTCAATAGGATAATACAGGCAGTTACCACCAGTATGATGCCTATCAGTAGTTTTCGTATAAACTCCAGCTGTGTCCTGATCTTACGTTCCTTCAGGTTATTGGTCTTCTTCAGATCATAAGTGCTGTAGATATAATCTTCCATTACATGTACCACACCGATAACAATAGCCGCGAAGCCAATGGTAAGCGCTATTTCAGCGATCCTGCTCAATAGCAGGCTATACTTTTCGTTGAGGCGCATCAAGGGAATACTCATATTGAGCAACAGCACTGGCAGAAAATAATTAAAGGCTTTTCCTAACCTTAGCAGTATACTCTGGATCAGCGAAAACTCATTCGATTTCTTCACCGATTTCCTCACGAAAAAGGCCAATAGGTACTTGATCAGTAATCCAGCCAGTACAGCAATGCCTGCCAGCGATAAATTCCAGATAATTCCTGGCAGGTGGTCAACATTTTCTATAAATTTATTCCACATGAGGCAACCGGCCACAAAGATAGTGCCGCTAAGGGCCAGCAGCATAGATTCTTACCGTATTCTAATGTCGGCGAGATGTTGATCGGTAGGACTACATGGAACATTTTCTGATATTATCCTGTTAATTTTCTCAGTATTAAATTATTATGGCCACCGTTTCTCTTAAAAGTACAGCAGGCAGATGGGTAATGGTTTCCACTATCCTTGCATCCGCGATGGCATTCATCGACGGCACGGCGTTAAATGTGGTGCTTCCTTCGCTGCAAAAGCATTTGCAGGCTACCGCAGAAGAACTCTTTTGGGTCATCAACAGCTATATGTTGATACTGGCGGCTTTGATACTGATCGGGGGCAGTCTGGGCGACAGGCTAGGCCGCAAGCGTATATACATGATCGGTATCACGATATTTATACTAGGCTCCGCTGCCTGTGGTTGTTCTTCCACAGCGGGGATGCTGATCTTTTTTCGTGTAATACAGGGCATTGGCGGCGCTTTGATGATTCCTGGCAGTCTTTCGCTGATTTCATCCAGTATCAATGATGATGAGCGTGGCCGTGCCATTGGCACCTGGTCTGCGGTGACCACGCTGGTTACCATGGGTGGGCCGGCATTGGGTGGCGCCCTGGCAGATGCCGGATTATGGCGCGCTATCTTTTTCATCAACGTACCTATCGGCATCATCGCATTACTGATACTGGCTACTAAAGTTGCCGAAACCAGAGATGCTGATGCTCCTGCTACCATTGATTATGCCGGCGCCTTTTTGATTGCCGCCGGATTAGCAGCAGTAACGTTCGGGTTTCTGCGTATGCCCACTGTAGGTTTCGGGCATCCGCAGATTTATGGCACTATCGGCGCGGGTATTATTTTGCTGATTTTATTTGTTATAGTAGAGAAGAAAGGTAAGTATCCAATGTTGCCGATGAATTTATTCAACAACAAGGTTTTTACCAGTACCAACCTGCTTACCTTCTTTTTATATGCGGGTTTGAGCGGAGGCATGCTATTCCTCAGCCTTAACCTGATCCAGGTACAAGGCTATACGCAGCTGGAGTCAGGACTCACCTTTCTGCCATTTACCATCCTCATGATATTCTTATCACGATTAGCGGGCAGTTTGGCCGATAAGTGGGGGCCGCGTTATTTTTTAATCGCAGGTCCGGCAATCGCCGGATTAGGCCTATTCCTGATGTCGAGGGTTGGGCAGACCACAGGTGCTCATGAATATTGGTATACATTTTTTCCAGGCATACTCGTATTGGGTTTGGGGATGTCGTTAACGGTAGCGCCATTGACCGCCACCGTGATGGGAGCTGTAAGTACACATTTATCCGGCACCGCCAGTGGTGTCAATAATGCTATTACAAGGATAGCAGCCGTATTTGCAGTAGCAATATTAGGGGCGCTGGCAGTAGTATATTTTTCGGGAGCAGTTAGCCAGGATATCGAACGTTTGCAGTTAAATGCAGTAGAGCAGCAATCGATACTAGCACAAACTGCCGATCTGGGCAATGCCACCGCTCCTAAGCAGCTGTCACCAGTAGTTCGTACTGCCGTTACCGGGGTATATCATAAAAGCTTTATAACGGCCTATCAGAAAGTAATGTGGTGGTCGGCGGTCAGCGCATGGCTGGGTGCTTTGATGATACTCCTCTTTTCTTCCAAACAAAAGCTTAAGCAATAAAAAAAATCCTGTGATAGTCCACAGAATTTTTTTATGTATCTGGACTCCATTCTTATCTAGAGCCCCGCCAGTTTTTCCGTGCAGATAAAAAACAAGCAACGGAAACAAACGCTATGAAAAGCAGGACGAAAATCGAAATGCCAATAGGGTTTTTAGTCTCTCCCTTTATTATACTGTCGATAGCACCTAAGCTTACCAGGAAAAAAAAGAAGGACATCATGTACAACAGTACTGCACTAACCTTAGATCCTGCAGTTCGGAGGCTCTTCTGGGGAACCGGTGCTGGTGCCGGCTTCTTACGATAATCGAAACTGCGTCTTACACCTTTGGCTTTGAATTCAGTATGGCAATATTGACAGACAACTATCGTCTCTGTATTATCAACCAAAAGACTGAAGTCCAGGTCCGGATCATTTGATCCATTCCAGTCATTATTCATCGGTTTAGGCTTAAAATCGCTACTGTTACAATTTGGACAACGTGTTGTTGCTACCAATTCCATAGGTTCTTTTCTTTCAAAGATGCTCAAAAAGATGGAAAAATGTTAATCTTTTACGTAAAGTCAAAACATATAATGCCTGCATTCAACCCTGCTAATTCGATTTAATGCCTCCTGATAAAGGAATAGGCAGTGCCAGATATTTTAAAAAAACAAAATATTATAAATGAGTTTACATTATTGGCTAAGCTAACAGCAATGCATAAACGATTGCTAAATCGAATCAGAACCCGAATAATTGTATCACCTCAAATTTTTTTTTCTGTAGAATTTAAACATTATATTTTTTTTTGTGTTAGATACTGTTGACAAAAAGACACACAAGTCCATTATTGCGAAATCGTACCATTATCACCGAAATAACATTACTATAGAAGAAATTTCCGAAGCATTACGAAGCAGTATCATCAACCAATAAAAGTTGTAGCAGATAGGTATTAACGCTGGTACCTTTTATTCAAGTTTTTCACCCAATTCATTTACCGGAACAGGTAGATCTTAATGTTAGCTTATCACATTTCCTTTGCGGAGATGCGCGATGGGTTATGTTATAACTACATTAACGATGCATATTCCACCTGTGATAAAATAACAGATTTTCCTGAATGCTATCAGTGTGTGCAGGAATTAACTTTTGATGATTGCTAATTTGTTTATGCTTAGGAACGGTAGTGTCTTTTCAAAGACGCTACCTTTTTGCATTAAAAAAGGATGCATCAAAATGATACATCCTTCATCAAAAGTTTTGGTACCTGGGATTAATTGATCAGGACTTTCCAGAAAGAGATTTCTCTTCTTACCTTGAAACCCAATTGCTCATATATAGCCACTGCCCTGGCATTTGTTTTTGTAACGTGCAGGAAAGGAATATCGCCGGCATCAAATATACCGCGGCATACCTCTGTCACCAATGCGGTCGCATGTCCTTTACCGGTATGCTCCGGATGTGTAACAACGGCGCTTACCTCCGTGAGTCCGGCCATACACATACGCTGCCCGGCCATAGCAACCAGCTTTCCATTGACGCGCACTCCATAATACGTCCCCAATTCAGGGGTTTCAGGCATAAAATACCCGGGCTGTACCAGATTGGCTAGTTCAAACATCGCTGGTTTATCAGCCGCGGTTAATTGAATAATGGTTCTTCCCTCCCGCTCCTCTTTCTCAGGCTTCTCTTCACAGATCATCTGCAAACAAACTAACTCATTTTGCAACGACCAATTATCTGGTAAAATGGGTAGTTCACCTACTATGTATAATGATTCTCCTCCCGGAGCTACCCATGGCCTTATTTCCTCCAACGTCGTAAAGGTAGCCGGATCATATCCCATAAACGGCAATACGTCTGACTTGTAACGCTGGATGTTCTCTGTTCCCTGAGCAAAATAACGTTGAACGGTTTGCAATGAATGCCATACCGGGTTGTCTAATGGTGAATAACTTTCCTGGTTCATATCAATTCCGAATTTATTGTTGAATACCCTACAAACTATCACCTGTAAGATATGAAATTAGGGAATGACAACCATGCGTTTTCCTGCTTGTTCTGCACTGTTCCATGCGCTGGCAATATCTTTGAGCTTAACGGGAGCGGTATCTATTTTCAGCTTACCAATTGCAGCCAGCTGAAATAATTCAGGTAAAGTACAGGTAAATGCTTCTTGCAATACTTCTTTAGGAACACTGCCCGCTCCAACGCCGTATAATTCCAGCGAATTACTTCGCAATGCCGCCGCAGAAAGCCTGATAACAGGACCAGCCATCTCCCCTATCTGAACATACCTTGTTCTATGCGCTACTGCATGCAGGTCGTGGCCTGTTAGCACGTCTAATAATATTTCTGCCGGCACGCCCCATACATAATCCAGTACCACGTCAAAAGGATGTTTGCTTTTCTGATGCTGGATACGCGCGTGGATCTCTGCATCACTGCCTTTCAGCGATACAGTTTCATCAGCGCCAAGTTCCTGCAAGGTTTCCAACACGGCCTCATTACGGCCCGCTGCAATAATTTTCCCTGCCCCTTGTGCTTTCGCCAGCTGAATGGCGATCTTCCCCGTGACACCGGTAGCGCCGAGTATAAACACCGTTTCTCCTGGCCGTAATGCTGCACGCCATGCCAGTGAAAACCAGGCTGACAATGCCGGATTAGGCAAAGCTGCCGCTGTCACATCATCTACATTGTCCGGAATCTGGATGGCTGTTTTTTTATTGATCAGGGCATACTCTGCCATCATCCCATATGGGGCAATTGCCTGCGCATATACTCTTTCTCCATCTTCCATGGTGCCAATACCATCAAGACCCACCACGGCCGGAAAATTTTCGTAAGGTTTTGAATAATGCTTTCCTGCCACTATACCTTTGTCCAGGTTCTTGATAGAGGCGGCATTAACGGAAACGATCGCCTGTCCGTCTTTTGGATGTTCAGGTTGTTTGATATCGCCATATTGTGGCGTTTCTCCATATGCATGAATAATCGCTGCTTTCATAAATGATACTTGTTTATAACACAAAGTTCCTGTAAGATGAACAGGCAGACGATAACATTTGTTAAGAAGTTTCAACCTTATTTTTTCTGCCGAAGAATACTATTACGGATGCGGCTCAGCGACACAGCAGTGATACCAAGATAAGATGCAATATAATGCTGTGGCACCCTTTGAAGCAGTGCAGGATTTTCTTTTAACAGATGAAGATATCTTTCTTTGGGGGTATCCCTGATGAACGACATAAAATGGTTCATATAATTCAGCTGCCGCTCAAACATAACATCTATCATCTCCTTTAAAAATGCCGGATCATGTTCCATTTCCTGCATTATTTTTTGATAATCTTCTTTATGCAAAACCTGTATCACAGAAGGCTCCATCGTTTCGATTGTCACCTTACTGGGCGTGCCATAGCGGAAACTTTCGGCAGACGCCAGGCCCTCGCCTTCAAAGAAAAACTGGAATGTAATATCCCTTCCTTTATTATTAAACCAGGCCCTGATAGCACCTTTTTCGATAAAGTAATAGTTATGGGAAATCTGCCCTTCATTTAAGAGAATTGTTTTTGCAGGAACTTCCATCCTGCGTTGGGTAGTAGCATGAGACTGAAATTGTTGGCGGAATTTAGCGACGCGCGTATTCATAATATTTACAGGTGCCTGTAAGATAGACAATTCCAGGATTATTTTAATTGACTCGCAATGGCCTTATCAATCATACGATCACCCAGCAACTTTCTGGCTGCAAGTATTGGCCCGGCCATATATCCACCATGATAGCGCGTTTTAGGCTTTTTAGCAGCGAGCGCCTTTTTGATGAGTTGCGCTATTACTGCTGGTGCTGCATTTTTATGCATGGTTTTTTCGAAGGCTTTGGCAAAACGCTCTACCATTGCTTTGTAGGCCCCATTCCCAGAAACTTTAAGCAGACTTTTAAACGCAATATCTCCCCATTCGGATTCAACACCTCCTGGTTCTATAACGATTACGGCTATATTAAAAGGTCTGACTTCATTCCGGAGACTGTCACTCAACGCTTCCAGTGCAAATTTGCTGGCATGGTACCAGCCACCAAAAGGTGTTGCCACCTTACCTCCGATAGAAGAAATATTGACAATCTTTCCTCCACCCTGGCTACGCATATGTGGAAGCACCAACTGTATTAGTCGCAGTGCCCCTATTACATTTACTTCCAGCTGATACCTGGCATCTGCCATTGGTACATCTTCAATGGCGCCATAAGAGCCAAATCCGGCGTTATTGATCAATATATCCAATCGGCCTTCTTTGGCAATGATCGTATTGATACCGGCTACCATCTGTTCATCATTGGTAACGTCCATAGATAACACCTGGACACCCACGGGAATCAAATCCTGCATTAAAGCGGTGCGGCGTGCGGCGCCATACACCGTATATCCGCTGTTGGCCAGCAGCAGGGCGGTTTCTTTACCCATACCTGTAGAGGCCCCTGTGATTAAAACTACCTTTTTCATACGCTCCTGCTAAACGTTTTATGGTTTAAAAACAGCTGACAATGAAGTATTGTTGCGGATGTCTTCAATTGTCAGGAGGAGGAATAAAGTTAATATTTACGTTTGCATTAATAGTTCTGAATGATGTATGATCAATTCCAGGCTTTCCCGGAACGAGGCCGCCACCGGGGTTTCCGGTTTACTACGCAGGTAAATTCCTGTTGTATGCATCTTAAACCCCAACACTACAGGGTGCTGTAATAGCTCCGCAAAACCTATAAAGCTTCCACCAGTAGGCGCATGCTCATACAGAATCCTGTCTATAGACCACATACTGAATGGCAGCCCTTTACCAATAGCGGCGAAACCGTCCATCTGCAGGTATAATTCTTTGAATTCGCCTGGAAAGCGAAAATGTAATATTTCTTCTGCTTCACTGATCATTTCTATCAGCGTTCCATTGTTCAGCTGTACCTGTTCGGAACGCCAGTAATGGATAAGATTTTCTGTCCAGCTGTTCATATCTCTTATTGCTTCTCAATCTGCAAAATTGTTACAGACATCGGTGGTACGTTTACTTTGATACCCTGGCCGGCATCTGCGCCGTATGCTTTTACGGTGGTGTAGGTTGCTGGGCCACCGAAGGAGCCGTTGACAGGGCCTTCCCCGTTGATGGATACTTTCCTCGAAAAGCTACTGCTGCCGCCATCCAGCGTGTACCAATAGTAACGGCTACCAGCTTTAAAGTTTTTAAATTGTAAGGCAACCGACTGTAAATTGCCGCCAGTATTTACTAATACTACCTGTAGCTGTCCACTGGAAAAGGTGGATGCATACGCCAGTATATCAGTGCTACCTTTTGTTACAGCTGCATTAATAACTCTGTCTCCTGCTGTTTTTTGTAGCATATACATATAGTAGAATGCCGGGCGAGGTGTCCATTTACTTTCACCGGAAGCAGCTTCGCCCTGACTGAACAATCCATGGTCATCGCCGTTGTTCCAGCCATTGGCAAGGTCCCAGCGACTTGCCATGCCGTAGCCTAGTTTCATCAGTTCTTCCAATACGATAGTGGCATGTACACCAGCAATCTGCGACACCATTTGTTTGGAGCCGGTAGCAAAAATATTCCACTCTGTTAAAGCGATTGGCTTTGGCGTGGTTCCTGCTGTCTGCCAGCACTGAGCCACATAAGCCGCCATAGCTTTAGGGTTGCTTGTCCCTGTCGCCAATATTTCAGCTGGCGTTGAGTTTGTGTTATAAGGCGTAAAATAACTGTGAATGATATAATAGTCCGGGCTATTAGCGGATTGCTGCAATACGCCTGTATTCCAGGTTTTATCAGTATTATTGGACCAGGAAGCAGGCGCCTGTTCTAACATTTGTGCACCAATAAAAATGGGCTTGCCTACTTCTGCAGCAGCTTTCCGCATGGAATCAGCAAATACTTTGAAGTGTTTGCCGTAGGTATCACCGGTGATGATAGCTGGCTGTCCGTCTTTGTTACCTGCCGGATCAATCCTGTATCCTGCCTGCCAGGTGCCATTGCTTTCGTTGCCAATCTCCCAATACCTGGTGCGCCCTTTATCGTATCGTACCCAATCGGCCGCCAGATGGGCCGCTGCGGCCACAGGGTCTGCACCGGTTCCATATCTCGCATAACCATAATTAATAGTAATGATACCCTCGTTGCCGGTTTGTTGCAACATATTGTAATAATTGGCAACAGATAACGTATAGTCGGCGCCGTTATTACCATACCAATAACCCGGATCAATAGGATTACCGTTTGCATCCAGGATTTTCTGCGGCGCATCTGCCGGAGCATTGCCTGGTACCGCGTTCCAGAAAAACACACTACTGATATTACCACCAGGAAAGCGGATAATGCCAGGATGCAGGTTGGTAATATGTTCCATCAGTGTAGACTGTGTAACCATCTGCGTCATATATGGGTTAGCGTTATTACCAAATAAAGTGGGGGTTAGTTTGGAAACGACTGTCGTAGCATCTACGGTTACTTCTGCGGTGGTATTTGACGGCACAGTGCCAGGTATATATGCCGGAGCAGTAAAGGTTTTAGGTTGCCAGTCGTTCAGGAAAAATCCAATCGTGGCAGGAGTGGCAGGATCTGCCGGCGTAGTAATTTTCGTAGTGTCGCCACCGTTACCGGTAGTGGTTGGCGCTGGCGTAGATGCTCTGCCACAGGCAATTACCAACGACATCACCAACAGCATGGTATATTTCTTCTTGCTCATGTAAGTAACTTTATTCATCATTAAAGTAAAAGGCCGGATGCCCCTTTACATCCGGCACTTCTACGTTTCTATCACCCACCTATTTGATTTTAACAATCCTGAAATTGTCGTAGGCAGTATTATAAGCATCAACAGGATCTGCTTCTGTAATGATGTGGTACGTAAACGTAACTGTTCCGGCAGCATCCAGTACATCGCTCACCGTAACGGCATTGGCGCCGGTGCCCTCTACGCCATTATCTGCCTTTTTGAAGGATGACAATGGCACTGTTACGGTTCGCCATTCGTTCTGGGTATCAAAAACTTTATCGCTCGCATTGGTATACGGTAGGTAGCGGAATGCGAAATTATCTCCCAGTCTGAGTACATTGACTCCTGCCTTCCAAGGCTCTTTCGTATTCACTTCAAATTTCAGCGCGTAATTGGCTGCCGGCTGCGTACGAGCCGCTGCGGGCAATACATTGACCGCATTGAAATTTCCTGAACGGCCACCATTCCACCAGGCAGGATCATTAGCACTAAGGCCACCGAATACACTCTGCAGATAATATCCTCTGGTACCTGGGAACATGCTCGCATCGTTGCTCCTGTTTGCACCCCACCAGGCCCAATTAAACACTGGTTGCTCTCCTGCTTCTCCATCGTTGGTAAGATTACTGATCACATCTCCGCTCTGGTGATCATTTAATGGCCCATCAGACATCGCCGTACCCAGCTTACCATATAATACCAGTCTTCCTGTATCATTTCCCAGATCAGGCATTACAAATCCTACATAGGTACCCGCTGGCGTAGTTACCACATCGGTAATGGTTCTGTTGCCAGGCAATACTATCTTTTCGATCAGATATAAGCTGGAACCATAAATATATACCGAATCCCCTGCCAGCGCATTTTCATTGGAGACACTACTGATAGCAGGTGGTGGCACGTCTACCACAAACGAATAAGTAGTAGCGCCATGATTGGTGGTAAACGTAATTATATTAGTCACATTCGGGACAGTAGCCTCTGTAGGCGCATTACCTGGAATAGTGATGATCAAATGTGTATTGGTATTATAGGCAGGATTAAAATAGGCATCCATACCATTGAACTTAACGGATGTAAGGCCTGACAAGTTTTTACCTGTAACCAACAAAAGCGTTCCAGGTAATGCTTTCACAAAAGCGCTGTCCGTTTTCGCAGAGTCGAGCAATGTAATTTTATCAATTACCGGCGGCCCCGAAACATCATTATCTTTTTTACAAGAGGCCAGCAGCAGGAGCGTCGCAACAAACAATCCTGTCATGACTTTGCTTACTCCTTTATATATTTTCTGAGGATGATAAGTCATACGTTGTCTTTTAAAGATTAAAATTTGTAGGGCACCGGAGGTTTGCGGAGGTTAGGCGCCTGACTCAATTCCTGTGCAGGCAGCGGCAGTCGGAAATTGCTTTCTGATACCGGATAAGTGGTTGGCTGATCACTGGTAATCGTCCAACTGGTAGCATTTGTGAGCGTATTTGGGACAATACGATAAGTGCCTTTGTCCTGGTTCGCAATAATGCCCAAAGCTTTTGCCGGATCATAAAAATGTAATCTCACCAGATCATACCAGGCCAATCCTTCCATACCAAATTCCAATCTTCTCTCTTTATAAATATCATCCCAGGTAATACTACCTACTTCTTGCAGTCCTGCTCTTTTGTGAACAGCATTGAAATATTTCAGTGCCACGGCATCTGAAGTAGATCCCTGGTTACCCAAAACTGCTTCTGCATAAATCAGATATACTTCTGCCAGTCGTTGCATATAAGTACAAACTTCCGTACGCATAAACTGAACTTTGCCGTCATTATCTTCCGGACGGCCCACTACATATTTTTTCACCCAGGCTCTTGAGCTATAGCCTGTCTGGTTTTCCGGCACCTGCAACTCCTGGATTATTTTCTTCCCAGGATTATTTGGATCATCCACTGCCTGATGCATATAGGTATAGTGATCTCCTGGCAGCATGAAAGTGGCCTTACGACGTTTATCATTTGGAGAATACATTTTCAACTGGTCCAGCGAAGCACCGATATCACTCCCCCATCCATCGCCGAAACTGGTAATCTCAGAACCATAGGCGAGGTAAGCCTGCACACTATTTTGTGAGCCCCAGTCTCCGTCATATTTCCACTGTAAAGAAAACAGACTTTCGGAGTTGTTGTTATTCTTTGTTAGGAAGAGGTCTTCATAATTTGACATCAGCGAAGCACCACTATTATTGATAACATCCTGTGCCAGCAATGCAGCGCTGTCGAGGTCCGACTGCTTACGTGTACCTTGTCCGTTTAGCCCTGACCGTATGAGGTAGGTCCTGGCAAGCATTCCTTCCGCAGACCATTTGGTAATGCGGCCTTTCTGAGAAGAGGTGGCCGGCAGATTAGCCATGGCAAACTGCAAATCACGGATAACGAACTCCCATACTGATTCTTCTGTATTACGTGTCAGCGTAGTATCATTGAGGTAGTCCAGGTTATTATTGATGAGTGGCACAGCACCCCAGTTCATAGTCAAGTAAGAATAAGCAACTGCGCGCATGAAGCGGCCTTCTGCAATACCCTGGTTCTTGACATTGGCAGGAACCGAAGGCCCTGCATATTTGGTGATGTTGTTGATAGTCAGGTTCGACTGAGCTACCACGTTGAAGAAAGCGCTCCAGGAGCTATAGACTTCCGGCGTAACGTCGGTGGTCTGCATCCTGATATTATCGACTTCATAAGAACCAGACATGAGCACGCCACCGCGACCATCGCCAAGGCCATGCGAGGCCTTATCATTATAGGCAAACCATACCACGTTGTAAAGTGGCGCCGTTGCCGCCATGATCTGATCGGAAGTCTGGTAGAAGTTAGCATCTACAATCGCATCTTCCGGCGGACGATTCAGGAAATCCTTGGAACAGCCAGCCATAGCCGTAGCAGCCACTATTACAAGGAAGGATATTTTATGATATATAGACTTCATGATTATCTTTTTTACTGTATTAAAAATCAACAGCGATGCTGGCAGAATAAGTACGGGTAAGTGGATAACGACCACCATCCACACCTATCAGCGAAGAAAGTGGCTGTGCCTCTTTTCCGATATACGCGCCTACTTCCGGATCATAACCCTTATACTTCGTGAAAGTAGCCAGGTTCTGAACGCCCAGGGATACACGCAGCGCCTTTACCAATGATTGCATATGCAACAAAGAGTTAGGGAGGTTGTAACCCAGTTGCACATTTTTAATACGGATATAGGAACCATCTTCTACATACAGGTTAGTAAAACGGTTACTGTTGCCATTCACATCTGCTCCAGTGATTCGTGGCACATTTGTACCTGCATTGATTAATGTTGATTTATCACCTGCATCTGTTATTCTTGCGTAGTTAAAAGTCTCTACCAGCAAGTTTCTACCAAGATTAATATTACCTGGATTCGTATTTTCAAAACGCAGGTAATTATAGATCTGATTCCCTTGTACACCTGTTACCAGGATGTTCAAATCAAAACCTTTGTAAGAGAAACTATTGTTGAAACCAAAGGTGAATTTGGGCCATGGACTACCAATAAATTTCTGATCACGGGAATCAATGATATTATCTCCGTTGAGATCTTTATACTTGATATCTCCTACCCACACGCCGTTGTCTTTGTTGACAGGAAGGCGGGAACCGTCGGACTGGGCGGGGATTGCGCTGTTATTGATTTCATCCACCGACTTAAAGATGCCATCATATACGTAGCCATAAAACTGCCATGGTGCTTGTCCTACAACAGTCCTTTCGGTGAAGTTATTCATGAACCAAGCCGTTTTGGTAAAGAAGCCATTATCGGTATTCAGCTTGGTAACAGTCGTTTTAAAGTGGGAGATATTGAAGTTTGTTTTCCATACAAAACCGGATTTGGTTTGCATGTTGACAGTGTTTAAAGTCAGCCCGAAGCCCTTATTTTCAAGAGAGCCAGCGTTCAGGTAAGGTGGAGTGATGGCACCTTCTGCATTGGTTCCCTGGTAAGCTGGCAATGTTGCCTGCATCAACAGGTTCTTCGTTTTTCTGATATAGAAATCACCTTCCAGTGAAATACGATCTTTCAGGATACCTATGTTGAAGCCTATGTTTTTGGTATTGGTGAGCTCCCATTGTAAACCAGGATTACCGTATTGCGCGATCCTGTAACCTGTACCCATCGGTGTGGTGGTAGCAGCCAGGGAGTTGTATTGGACACCGCCAACACCACTATTACCTGTTTGTCCAATCTCCGCACGCAGTTTCAGATCACTGATCCAGCCTACTGATTTCATGAAGGGCTCCTGGGAGATACGCCATGCAGCGGAGGCAGAAGGGAAATAAGCCCATCGGTTGTCCTGCCCGAAGTTAGAAGAACCGTCCGCTCTACCTGCCAGCTGCAAGATGTATCTGTCTTTATAGCTATAGTTTATACGTGTCAGATAAGATTCCAATGCGCCACTTCCCTTTCCTGCGCCGGATGTTTGCCCGGTGGCATTACCAAGATTAATGGATTGAATGCTGTTGCTGGCGAAACCAGTGCGGCTGGAGTTCAGGCTCTGATAGTTCCAGGACTGTGCCTCATGGCTCACCATCACGCCTATATCATGCTTACCAAATGATTTATTATACTGGAGGAGTTCATTCAGGTTCCAGTAGAAATTCTTACTCGTGGCAACGGTCATCGTAGCCTGCTCATTTACTTTATACCCTAGCTGGTAGGTAGGCGTAAAAATAGAACCATCCTGATATTCGAAGTTACCGTTGAAGGTAGTACGAAAAACGAGTCCTGGTATGATCGTTACCTCAGCCCCCAGACTACCTAATCCCCCGCTTTTCTTCAGGGTATTGTTTACCAGGGAAGCGATAGCAACAGGGTTTACCGGTGCATATTGCGCATTGGTACCAAATTCATTGGTAGTGGCGCCGCCCCAGCTGCCGTCAGGATTTTTCACGGGTACATTAGGCGCCAGGTTGATGGCATTATGAATAACATCTTCACTGGTAGTAGATAATTTTTCTTTTGTCTGGTAGAAGTTGAGCGAAGTACTCAATTTCAACCATTTCTTTGCCTGGTTGTCCAGATTGAGGCGGAAGGAGTAGCGGTTGAAATTAGAGCCAATGGCTACCCCATCCTGTGAAAGATATTCGCCGGAGAGATAGTAGTTGGTATTATTAACATTGTTGCTGACGGTGAGCTGATGCTTTTGTAAAGGCGCAGCTCTGAACAATGCTTCCTGCCAGTTAGTACCATTACCTAATACAGAAGGATTTGCAAATTCCGGTGTAGGCGTACGGTTTAGTAAGGCGGCGATTTCGTTGTTCATAACAGCAAACTGTTGTAAGCTCATTACGTCCAGCGTTTTGGGTGTTTGCTGTTGGGAGTAGAGATAATTATAACCTACTTTCAGTCCGCCTTTGCTGCCTCTTTTAGTGGTTACCAATACCACACCATTGGTTGCACGCGTACCATAGATAGCGGTAGCGGAAGGGCCTTGCAGGATCTCCATTGATTCGATATCAGATGGGTTAATACCAGCCAGCGGGTTGGTGGAACTGGTTACGCCATACGAAACAATGGCAGGCTGGATCTGCACACCATCTATAACATAGAGTGGCTCTGTGGTACCGTTGATGGTGCTTACCCCACGGATATTCACGGAGATGCCACCACCAGGCTGACCACTGTTCTGCGTTACATACACACCGGCGGCACGGCCCTGAATGGCCTGATCCATGGTGGTGTTGATGGTTTTGTTGATGTCTGCAGAGGAGATAGATACCTGGGCACTACTCTGGTCTGTTTTCTTCATGGTACCATATCCCACGATCAGTACATCACTGAGTTGACTTGGATTCTCCTGAAGTTCTACATTTACTTTCAGGCTGTTGGTAACTTTCACTTCGCGTGTCAGGTAGCCCATTGAGCTGATCGTCAGCACCTGGCCAGGGGTGGCGCTGATACTAAACTGTCCATGTGCATCAGTGGCAACAGCCTGCTTGGTGCCTTTCACATAAACGGAGGCACCAGGTATTGCCTGGCCTGAAGTGGAAGTAACGGTACCTGTTAATTTGGGTGATGTATTGGCAGGTTGTTGAGCAAATGCCGGCGATATCAACGCACAGCAGATGACCATTAACCATACCAACAGGAATGATCTTCCAGTAATACTGGCTCTTTTCATACGTGGAGAATTAAAATTTAATAAATGAGCGATCTTTTGATTTTGGCTTTCTACTTCATAGTTGGATGACTTTCATAACGATGGGATAAAAGTATACTTTACCTGTATAGCACAGGTACCGACAATGTGTATTCTTTGGGGTGTTCTTGTTGCGTGAGAAGGGTATCAAATGTAACCGGGAGGGCTACATCCTGTTGCATCCTTACTTTCTGTTGGCTGCTGCATATACGGATGGCAGCATTTTATAGGTCATTTTGAAGTATTTAGTAAAATACTTAGGATTATTGAAGCCCACTTCATACGCGACCTCCGTAATATTCATTTCGGAGCGTGTCAGCAACTGAGCGGCACGCTGCAATCGTACGCCTCTAATAAACTCAATAGGCGGCTGCCCTGTAATCCCGAATATCCGGCGATAAACAGATACCCTGTTCATACACAGCTCCCTGCTCAGCTCTTCTACAGAAAAGTTAGGGTTAGATAAATTCTTCTCCACTATTTCCAGGGTCTTCTGCATAAATTTCTCATCAGCGCTAAGGGTATTATTAGCTTCCGGATGCTGGGATACGATGACCATTGGCTGTACCGGCCTACTCGCCAATACCTTCCTCACTCTTGATAACATAATCTCAAAGTTGAAGGGCTTCACCAGATAATCGGCGGCGCCATGTTCCAGGCCTCTTAGCTGTTGCTCCTCTGCGGCCATGGCGGTGAGTAAAATAACAGGAATCCTACGGGTACGGCTATCTCCTTTTATCTTGGCACACAAGCTGATGCCATCCATTAATGGCATATTGATATCACTGACAATGAGATCAGGATGGCTGGATAATGCTTTCTGCCAACCCATCATACCATCTTGAGCTTCAATGACATAGTAATACTCTTTCATGTTTTCCTTTAAGTAAAACCTGAAATCATCATTATCTTCCACGAGTAGTACGGTAGCTTTCCCATTTCGGCTTTCCTCATGCATTGCGGTTATAGGTTCCGGTTCAGGAGGGGTACTTTCTGTTGCATACAGGGGCTGCGGCGTTACGGCATTCTCTACCGGCTCACTAACCTCCAGGGGTATACGAAGCGTGAACACAGCGCCCTTATTTACCTCACTATCCACGTGTATCGTACCGTGGAAGAGTTTCACGAACTCCCGGGTAATAGCTAAACCTATCCCGCTACCCTGGCTCACAAAGCCTCCAGGCACATCACTCTGGAAAAATTGCTCAAATACCTTTTCCTGGCGCTCTCCCGGAATACCAATGCCTGTATCCTGTACCCTTAGCTGTAATACCGCGTGATTTCCTGCCCCCTGCTCTACTTCTGCATATACACGCACGGAGCCATTGGCAGGGGTAAACTTAAAAGCATTGGATAGAAGGTTGAATAATATACGCTCCATCTTATCATGATCAAAAGTGGTATACAGTGCCTCTGTATTGGTTTGAAAACTGAAGTCCATCTGTTTCCTTTCCGCAAGATCGGTGAATGAATACACAACCTCCCGGATAAACCCGATAATATCTCCTGACGTTGGGTCCAGTTTCAGCTCCTGCATCTCCATACGGCGGAAGTCCATCAGCTGGTTCACCAGGTTGAGTAACCGACGGGCATTCCTGCGTATCAGATAAAGTTTATGCTTAAAGGCATGGTCTTTTTCATGTCGGATGACTTCATCCAGCGGTGCAAGGATCAACGAAACGGGCGTTCTGAATTCATGACTAAGATTAGTGAACAGCTTGATTTTCAACATATCAAGCTCGTGTAGTTGTTGTGCTTCTTTACGTTCCTGTGCCAAGGCAAACCTCCGGTGAGCGCGTTGCAGCACCCATCTCCGAAGGAAAAACAGCATGGCAGCCAACAGCAATGCATATACGATATAAGCCCAGGAAGTAGCCCAGATGGGCGGCTGTATGATGATCCTTAGCGATATGCCCTTCCAGTTATTGGAGCCATCATCGTTGAGGGCTTTCAGATGCAGCACATAATTGCCAGGATTGATATTCGTATAGGTGATACGTTTAGACCTTGAATCCGCGGTTTGCCACTCCCGGTTAAAACCTTCCAGCTTATAGATATAATTGTACTTATTCTTGTCGGTGTTGATATAGTCCAGCGCCGCGAAGTCGAGTGAGAAATCGTTTTCATTGTAGCGCAGGACGATTTCTTTTGTTTCCGGCAAAGCAGCATTCAGGATAACATGGTTATGCAATTTTTCATTAACGCCAATAGTCCTGTTAAATAATTGCAGGGATGTAAATACCAGTGGCGGTTCCTCCCTGGTTTGACGGATAGCAGCGGGGTCAAAGAGATTGAAGCCATCGGAGCCGCCAAATATCAGCTCCCCGGATTTCAGTTGCAGGGCCGCATTCACGTTAAAGGCATCGCCCTGTAATCCATCTTTACTATTAAAATTGCGGGAGCTAATACCAGTAACCCTGTTGCCAGCTTCTCTCCTGACAGTAATCTTACACAAGCCATTGCTGGTGCTGACCCACAGATGGCCTGCCTTATCTTCCAGTATAGAGATGATGTTATTATCTGGCAAGCCATCTTCCATCCTGAAATTCCGAAAGCGTTGTTCTATGGGATCGAATACACTAAGGCCATCGCGGGAGCCTGCCCAGATATTTCCAAATCTATCGCTATGTACAGTGCTTACATTATCATTACTCAGGCCATGTGTTTCCCGGAGATAATGAATAAAAACGCCTTTAGACCTATCCAGCATATCAATTCCATAAGCAGTCCCAATCCACAGATTACCAGCAGGATCTTCCGTCATTGCTGAAATAAAATTTGAATGCACAGAGTTAGGCATGTTCACATTGCTATGATAGAAGGTTCCTTTTTCAGGATCGAATCGATCCAGCCCATTGCCTAAGGTGCCTACCCAGAAATTATGTTGGCTGTCGCGATAAATTTTCCATACCGTTTTACCTGCAAGACTATTAGGATTAGCAGGATTCGGCTGATAGTGTATAGCTTTACCATTCACAAAATGGTCCATGCCACCGAAGTAGTAGCCTATCCAGAGACTATTATCATCATCTACCAACATCGACAAAATCACATCAGTGCTAATGCTCGCAGGATCAGCGGAGTGCTTCCATTGTTTGAACTGGCCTGTTTGCCGGTCAAAGTATACAAGTCCGCCTCCATTGGTACCAATCCAGACATTTCCTTTTTTATCTTCAGCAAAGCAGTTTAAGTCATTGTATTCCAAACTATGCGGATCATTGTATTGATGGGAATACTGGCGAAATTTCCGCATATTCTCACCATAATAACTAATTCCTTTTTTGTAAGTGCCACACCAGATAATGCCTAAATTATCTTTGTACAAAGAATACACGGCATTTTCCGCTATACTCTTTCCGTCATCTTCCCTGTTGACTAAAAAATGGGAGGTAAAACTTTCTTTGTCGAGTATGGTGATACCGCCATGATCTGTTCCAATCCATATCCGGCCTTTATCGTCCTGCACAACGCTGTTGACGATATCATTATTCAAGGCGCCGTTCCTGGAGTTGAAATACTTCGTCGTATTGTTTTTACTATCCATGTACATGACCCCAAAATCATTACCAGGCATATATATCCAATAGTCGTTGTCTGCATCTGCAAAAACGCTGAGTGAAAGCGGTCTTTTATCTGCAGTTAAGGGCACTATGTTTTTTCTGTAAACGAGGGTATTATTACTGATATTTATCTTTTCGAGATCGCCGTTGTAGGAGAGTACCAGGAGGTAATTATCGTTGGTAATGGCAAGATCGGCAATGGAGAGGTTTGCTGGATGATGTACCTGTAATGGCAAGAGGTGTTTTTGTTCGTCCATACGGTAAAGTTGCCCGCTATCGTAGGCAAACCAATAACTACCATTATGCGCACGCACCGCGGTAATTCCATTTGCAGGCAAGCCATAATTTCCCAACCAGGCAGCTGCTTTTATAAACTGTTCTTTTTGCGGGTTGTATACAACATCCCCATTTCTTGTTTTTATGTAAAGATGATTGTCTGGAGCAGGAAATATTTTGGAGATGAAATCGTCGCTGATGGAAAAAGAATCTGCGGGATAATGACGGAAAACGCGACAAGATGAGCCATCGAAGCGGTTCAAGCCACTCATGGTCCCGAACCACATAAACCCTTTATTATCTTTATAAATACAATTAACCTGGTTGTTGGAAAGGCCATTACTCACATTCAGGGAAAGAAAATCCTGCGCCTGACCAATAGAGAGTATAGCCAATAACAGTGGAATCAGTATAGTTTTCTTAATCATGGAATTCAGTCGGCGATAGACTGGTATAAATATAATAATTAAAAGCAGATTAAAAACAGCGAGCCTTATAAGCTGTACTGGATGGACGTTGTATCTTTTGGCTGAGCTTTTATGTCGAAAATTATGCCTTTTTATTAGATGTCAGAAGTCAGATGTGCCACGGAGACTTTTAGGGTCTGTGCCATTACAAATAAAGTTGCCAAGGTAGGGTTTCCGCGCCCGGATTCTATTCTCCAAACCTGGGCTAAAGCAATATCACAATGATCAGCAAACTCACGAGTAGACAGTCCAGCCGCCTCTCTGAGTTCTTTAACCTTCTTCCCGAAGGCTATCTGATATGTTGCATGCCCTTTCATTGGAAACTAAAGGTGCTGCAACAGAGAAAAAATATTGACTTCATAAATGAAGTCAGTTCAAAAATTACCTATATTGCGTACATTGCAGCCCTTAATTTATTATCGCGCTGCTTCAAAGGTTCATGGACTGGAAACGTAGGAAATTTTTAGAAGTCATGAACAGGGAAGCTAGCCTGCGTTATTGCGCGGGCTCTTCTTTGTGTGTGCTTCACGGTCTCCTACGACCTCCAGTCGCCGCAATGTAAGAGTACCGCGCATTATTTTAAATTTGGTGCGCGGCATTTATTAAGCCTCAAACACCCTGCCGCAATGCACATTATTATCTTAGACCAGGATACTGTTTTTTCTACTGTTCTTGCTAAAAGGTTATCATTTCCACAATTCAAAATCACAATTGCAAGTTCTCGTAATGACATTACGGATGTTCTCGTCATGGAGAAAATCGACCTCTTTCTTTATGATGTAGGAAATACTTACTATTTAGCGGGTAAGGTTTTGGTGACGATGTTAAAAGATAAAGGCATCAGATGCATTACCTATTCGGAACGGTTAACTGAAAGTTATGATAAGCTATACCCAAACCTCGGAGCAACATATTGCAAGAAGGATATTGATATTATACTAAATATTGTATATAAAACAATCCCACAATTGCAGAATTAGATCTATTCTCATGGAATAATTTGTCGAGAAAATCCACACTCCCATCGCGCTAGGTGGGAGGTTTGATAAGTATGCCTGCCGTTTCTACGCCGGGCCATAATTTTATAGCCCCTAAACTTCCTAGGACTTACCCATTCAACTGGAGTAAGCTCTTTACGATTGAAACGATTGGCTGATGTCTCTACATTAGCCATTTTTATTGAAAACCCACAGCCAAGAATAACCGTAGGGATAGCGTTCCATTTGAAAACGAAGAAAACATACTTCGAAAGTAACGCAACTGAAGTTTGCCACTCTATTCCTTTTTGTTTTCGTGTTCATTTTCATTCGTGGCTTTTTGTATTGATTTTTTCCATATAAAAAATCCGCCCAGGTGAGCGGATTTTAGAGAAGATCTATTTTTCTGTGTGGGCTAACTACATAGGCCTGTACTTTGATGTACTGCGATGGTACATCGGTGGTGCGCACTGTATTTGCGTTATGGTAAAGGAGGTAGCCCCAACATTTTAAGTCTTGGATCAATACTATCTCTCATGATCCCCTTAATTGTCTCACCATATCCTTTGGCAGTTGCATAACCAGCTTTAGCTATTGCCATTGCGAAATCATCAGAGTTGTTACACTGGAAAGCTGGCAGGTACCGTGGGTTTTCCAACAGGAATTTACAATGGTCGGCGATTCCTTCAGCTGCGGTATCATAAGCCCTAAACCAGTCCTTCACTTTCCATAAATAGTTACCATCAGTTAATTTGGTGATGGAAATTACCTCTGGAAAGACATGTTTTTTTCGGTCGTTATCAGGAAACTGTTCATGAGTGACTAGCAGCTGCTTCTTTCCAGTCCAGCCTTTATCTGCTTTAATGCCATTATAGTTGTTACCAGGAGCCTCTTTCTCCCATCCTTTTTCCAATCCTGTTTGTGCCAACTTAAACCTTGCTGGCACACCGAATAGCTCAGGTGCCTTCGGGTTTATTTTCTTTTGCTTCTCCCATAGCGCCTTTGCATCCTTTTCGCTATCTCTTGCAGCCTGCACAAAAGCAGGGTAATATATTTTTAAGAACGTACATACGTTATCGTTAATATTCATTTCTATCGTTTGAAAAAGTAAATACATGCTCCTGCAAGTCCAGCTATACAGAGGCAAATAATAAAACCAGCGGGCAGCCGCCAGGAATCCTTCGACGAAGAAGAACTCTCCTGCTGGATACTGCTTGTTTTCTTTCCTGCAGCTGAATCAATGTTGAGCTGCGCTGTAATTGTGTGAATGTCTACCGGTATTGCTACAGTCTCTGGCGATTTAACAGCTGTAAACTCCAGATCGCGGCCTACTACTTTCCCGGCGCCGTCTTTGCGCGGTTTGCTTTTTATCTTACCCGACAAAGAACCAGACTTCACATTCTGCTCATAGGTAGTCGTATCTCCGTCAGGAATAAACTGCGTCCAGCCCAGGCTATCGAATTTCGTATAGCCTGGTGCGGTAGATTTTATAGTAGTCTCAGAGATGGTCGTTGCGTGCCTCACCTCTACTTGTGAGCTGTCTGTGCTTTGGTTGCTGCTAGTATGCGATGAGTTCTTTTTTACTATGGCACAGGAATAAAATACACAGCTACTTATTAGTAGTATTAGATATACTCGCATCCGTATAATTTTGCCCATTCCCAAGCATAAGGCCAATGCCCTTAACTGCAGCAGGAATAAATGTTAAGATGGATAACCAGCGGGCAACTACACTATCAGGTAGTCCCCAGGTGCTTACCAGCTGCCCAATCGCTGGTGTTACAAATATGATAGCATTTGATAGTCGGCGATACCATAGAGGAGCGGGTCTTTCTACTTGTGATAGCCCTATTTTTGTTTCAGCCATAGCTTCTTCTTTAGATAATTAAAAATTTCCTTCCCGAACATGCCAGCAAATCCGCCAAGAACACCAAGGAAAAGGGTAATTAAAATCTCTTTGCCTGCTGCCATAATAGCCGGAGGGAGAGAGCCAGATATAAATGCAAACGTCTTTTCTTTCATAGCATTTAAGGATTGAGGGTTACTTGTTTCCATCCAGTATTGCCAGTACCAGAGACTTTGAAGTATGGCACGCCTCCGGACTTGTCAGAATACCAGCTACCAATAGGTGCAGTAACAGTACCCTCTGGCGATCCAGAGCCATTAACGTAATAAAGACCATTGATAATAACAGTACCACCTCCGGTAATTACAAAACGCTCCATTGCATTTGTCTCTACGCTGAATTGTGCGTTGATGTCTGTTCTGATTCTAGCACCGTTGACTGCATCGAATTGCAAGAAGCCAGTTCTTGTGGTATTTGCTGAATTATAAAACGATATGTAGCCTGCACTGTTGGTAACATGTAATGCCTCCGGCCCTGTTACAGTGAGGGTTTGAGGGTTCAAAACCTGGCGCCAACCTCCTCGCTGGAAGTGTGCAGGGCCAATATTGTCAAAGATTGCATAGTCTCCATTTCTCCCAGCCAGTTCAGAAGTATCCCCTAATGGTATACTCCAGCTCGCGTAAGAGATTTTCCCTACACCTGTGCTAATAGAGCTAAAACCTGTTGGCCTGGTAACATAGCAGTTGGAAACTCGAAGAAGAAGAGTATCCGTATTAAAAGTTGATGCTCCACGGTCATAAAGACGCTGGCCGATGATACCAGCAGAATCTTTCATAATTACATTAGATATGTCGATATTCTTTACCTTACCGCCATCATCTACTAATCGACCCAGGTAACCATTGTATTGCAACGAGATATTTGAGACAATCAAATTATTTACTGTGCTACTATCTGTAATACGGATATGCGAAGTATTTTGCTTTTCGTTGCGTGAGCCACCATCTACAACAAGGTGATCTATATTTGCTGCCTCCACAGTTATAATACCGAATTGTGTAGCACTGTAACCAGAAACTGAACGAGTCGCTGTATTTATATTATGAAGCTGAATATTGGAGAAATTGCCCATGTTGCCCATTGGATCAGCGATTATAACGCCGCCGCTGGTAGAAACACCATTAGTATTTTCTACCGTGATATTTCGCAGCCATTTTCCACCAATACTATAAAGACCAACTGCGCGCCAGGTAGGGATAGTATCTCTGCGAATTTCTGGTCTGATATTTCGAATCATAATATTCGAATAATCATGAGACTCAAAAGGGGCAAGTACACCTCCGAATATAGGCTGTCCTGAGCCTACGCCCACCATGTCATCATTTGTAAAGCCGGATATATTTTCCGCTACTACATTATCTGCCAGGAAGGTAAAACCGTCTCCATTTTCAGCAAGACCTACATTTGTGCTCCCCGGAAGAAATGGGTTTTGTTCGAATCGCACATCATGAACATGAATGTTTTTCGACACAACGGCAGCTATACCCCAGCTGCGCGTACTGTCAACTTCGACATTGCCAACTTCTACATTATCACATTTATGGAAAAAGAAACCGAAACAAAATTTAGATGCCGCTACAGTGCCAGCAATTGTTCGTGTTTGGCTCCATCCCCTACCATTCCAGGTACCGCCAAAAACACTAATATTCTTATTGCCATTGGTTACATCTGAATTACGTAAGATGTCATCATTTGAGCCAGGAGCAAGTTCTATATAAGCTCCATAAGCCTCTAACCTGGTATTACTTGGCACAGTAATAGCCTGTGATGTCCGAGCACGCAACCCGATTAGCTTTACTACGCCAACACTGTCCGCATTTGATCGGTCAATAGCTGCCTGGATTTTAGCTACGTCATCTGTTACACCATTGCTTGCCGGTCCATACCAAAAAACATTTATTCCATTTGATCTATCATAGATTCGCTTCCAATATCCAGCTCCTTTACCAGTAGCAGGAAAAACTACACCAGAATCAACCGACAAACCTGAGGATACATAATTGAATAGACCTCCTCTTAGTGTATCATTTACCATTACAGAAGTTGCAAGGCCGCTATAATTGCATAGGGATAAGATATCTGATACAATACCCACCCTGGTTCTTACGGTATCTCGCATCTGCCCTAAAACAACCAAATTACTATCTGCTGTTGCTGGCTGTGCACTCACTTTGCCGGATACCCAGACATTCCCTGCGTCAAACACCTTTAGTCTGATCGCGGCGTCGGTGCCGTCCTCAGTGAATCCAAAGAAACCAAGATAATTGCCATAAGCTGGGCCAAAGTTTGAGATATACCATTTGTCGTATTGCAGGCCTGTTTTAGTGGTGGTTTTTAACAAAATGCGGCCACCAAAGTCAGATGCATACTCACTAGAAAGAGTACCAAGAGAATAAATATCACCGGCAACGTTTAGTTTTGCGGCGCCAGGTGTTGAGCCCAAAGAGGTATTACCAGTTGACTTATTGTAAGTAATACCAGTCATACCACCAAAAACACCGGAGTCGTTAAATTGTAATTCGGTATTGGCGCCGCCTGGATTACGTTGATGTATACTATCTAATAGCCCAGTTTCAACTACCAAATTACCACCCTGATTATATCTAAAAACTAAAGACCCAACATTTGAATCATAAAAGGCAGAATCAAACGCCTTTATAGAGCCTGGGTATTTTAATTGCAGTTGCCCATAATTATCAACAGTCAAGAATTTTGTGCTATCAGAATTTGCCAGCATGTACATAAACGCTGATGTAGGACTCAATTGAACATAAGGGCTTCCACTAGAATAAAGAGAAAAGTTGTTATTACTTGCAGACAGATACTGCGAGTTGGTGCTGTCGCTAAGCGATAATCCCCCTTGCTGTATTGCACCAACAATAGCTCCTCCTGCGTAAAACCTTGATATACCCCGCTTTCCATTATTGATAAATCTATAGCCAGAAATTGTACTATCTGATTCAGTATAACCAAAATGTTGGTAATTTGATGTGAGATACCATAGTGGCATATTTCTAATGCCAGCATTAGTGCCAAACGAAAAGCCTTTTGTTTTAATGGAGGTGTTTTGAGATAAGGAATCGCCAAGTTGAAAAGTGTTCCCTGAGAGATGAATGCCATTAGATGCAAAATAATTATTACCTCCTCCTGCAGATAAAATAGTCCAAAATTGCCCATTCCAGACTCTTATAGGAACATTCATTGGATGCCCAACAGTGTCAGACGATAATACAACTAACGACCCTACTCTAATAGGAGCATATCCTATTGTATCTCTTACTGGAATTGATACTCCTCCATCAAATAGAATATTACCAGGATATGAATAATCACCATAAACAGGCTGAATTTCTTGGCCAAAGACCAATATAGGGAGGCATAAAAATAAAAATGATAATATACTTTTCATTGTTACACTGTTATCATTGATTGGTATAGAACAAATAGCGTTTGATTTTTAAACATCCCCTTGGGAATGCTTATCTGTGATGTGTTTGGATTCCACGTAAATTCAGTTGATTTAAGAGGCTTTGTTTCTAACTCTACCTGCAAAATGGTTTTATTAGTAAGTGGGTGTCCTTCATTATCTGTTAATGTGATTAACGTTTCGCCATTAATAGCTGTTGTATAGAAGGTGCTTTCTGTTTTCTGATACATATTATTCACTGGATTAACTGGCACATATGGATATGAAGGGCTCTGATTATGATTCGTATTTCCATTCGGATTCTGTTCAATCTCTGATTGCAGATTTCCATTGTTGCTAATATTGGTCGCAAAAAAAACTCCCGATAATGTAGTTTGCTTGAAAACATTTGTATCAACCACCAACGAATCATCATATAAAAACGTTTGTCCTGATACAGGGACCATATTTATATCCTCATATCCGCTGTCTATAATCAACTTCAATAAATAATCCAGTGTTCCGTAACAATTAAGGCATACATCAAGTATGCTCTGTCCCGATACCGCTATGAAAATTTTAATCGCCATTATTGAATTAAAGCATTTGGATTTATAATCAACCTCCCGTCATCTCCATAGCTTATAGTTGGACTATCAACACGATAACCATCAGAAGACAACTGAAGCTTTATTGCCCTGGCAATACTTTGCTCCTGACCGGATGAATTTAAATAACTAGAAATACCTACCCCATCAACTGGATTCTCTTTCCACCATCCTGGAAATCCATTTATTGTATCCATAATGTGCTGTTCATCAGACTCTCCAATAACAAAATCACCATCACGAATAACAATATCATTTTTCATTAAGTAAATGTCATAGTTGACTGCCATGTACTATTTCTGTGTTTTCTATATCTGTTTGTGTTGTAGGTGTCAATGTTCCAGAAATTGGCGTAGATGTAACTGCACTACTACCACTCCCAGTTTGCACACCAGTATGAATATGATTATTAAACAAGGATATCATGTCATTAATTTTCGTCTCAATTAAATTAAGCCTATTGGTAAGTTCTATAACCTTTACTAACCCGGCAAAAGAGCCGTCATTTAAAGTAATTTTACCATCTCTTATTTCCACCGAAGCTCCTCCAACAATCATTTCTATTTTACTCAAGGAGCTAAACATTACGACGACGGGTGATTGATATTTAGAAGCAAGCACCATAACGGAGCTTCCTATAGCCGGTACAATCAATACACCATCATTAACTTCAGCCATTAACTGCACATCTATTAGTGGTACAGTAGTTTGTCCATTTATAGGGGTACAAACACAAGTATTTTCCTCTTCATTAACAGAATCAACCGAACATAGAATAAGTTCAATACTATCTTGAAGGTCTACACCTGCTAATTGACGTACAGCTCTAGTGATTTGACCATCACTCATATTACATTGCCTTTTGCATCAAGTTTTGCAATTTGGTAATCCAAGTTTATCTCCTGTCGCATACCCCCGGCTCCAATCTTATACTCTACAGATTTTACCTTGTATCTACCATTCCTCTCTGAAAGGATGCTATCTATTATATCCACATTATCTCCTTGTCTAACATACGGAATCCCGAACGTTGTGAATTTCCCTTTAAAACCAGTATAGTAGTACTTCTGTAATTCTTTTTTACCGAGATCCATAAGCTTTGCGGAACTCGATACATTCCAGAAATACAATGTTCTTCTTTCCCCAGCAGTATTGGGAGCAAATTCTGCTTTCGCTCCAGGCGGCTTAACCTTTCCGACTAGCTGACCATTTTGTTGTGTTATCAGGACTTCCAATCTTTCATGCCGTTTTCTTTTCTTGCCTTTTTTCGTTAAACTATTGACTTCAATTTTATTTATGCTGTAGACAATGGCAGATAACTGAACATCGTCTCTTCGCTGATATTCCAAATCATCTGAAATTATATTCTGTTGAAAAATGAATATTTTTTTACCACTCGCAATTGCATCAGACTCCAAATAAACTTGAGCACCACTTCTTAATTCATTGCCGCGGAAATAGCTTTCAAAGTGATAATCCTTTTGGAGCCTTGCAAGCACCTCGCAGACAGTTTCATTATTCGTTCTGAACGGACCAAAGGTTGTTTCTGTTAGAGCATTTACTGTAAATTCAGTACCAGTTAAAAGATCTTTTAGAATATTCTCCAAGGTGGTATTAGCAGAATACACCTTGTTCGACGCGACTATCTGCTTTAGCTTCCACATATTGTCTTCGCACTCAAGAACAAATGGTTTTTTGCTGGTCACTTGAGAAATGTATCCAGTAAATAGTACCGAGGTCTGTAGTACTTCATTCCCCGTGCTATCTATATACTTGTAACCTCCCTGCACAGACACTTTATCCCCTCGAAGGAATAGAGGAGTATTGGAAGAGAATCCACCAATATTTACATTTGATCCATATATTGACACTGGCCTTCCAGCTTCATTTCTTACATAAACATTCTTTGGAAGAGTAATTTTGGCCTTGTTGGTTAAGTCTTCCCATGAGTCTGAACTTTCAAATTCTGATACAAAAGGGAATACGATTGTTACCCTGCGATTGGGAAAATCAGCAGTTGGTTGCTGATTAAAGGTGATATTTACAATTAACCTAAACATTTTTAATAAGCAGTTCAACAGGACTGTCCTCTATAGCATTTACAGAAAAAAGCTGTTGAGAATATCCACCTGGCTCTTGTGTGAATGAATATTCAGTAATTACCACATTATATATCTCCAAATTCTGTAGATATGCACATGTTACCGGCTTAGCAACAGGGGCCGCTAACATCCGGTCTAATGCATGAACTTCTGACTGAGGATACCTTCCATTGCCGCCAGGTAATATCCCATTAATAGTAATTGTGGCGTCCCCTTGGCCAATGTACTCTTTAACTGTCCCCTTACCTCCAGGTATCTGGGTCGAAACAATATTCAATGGCTTCGATACAGTAATAAGCACAGTTGTTAATGTAATAGAAGGGACTACTAAAATTTGTCCTGCTTCATTTGTATATCTAACGCTTTCAAATGTTATATCAGTCAATACTGGAGTTCCTAAAGCAGACTTATAAAGTTCCTTATCAGCTGGCAGTGATGAGTTAATCTTTCCAGCATATGGATTGGTATGTATAATTTGTACATTTTGCATATTATACGCTTCCAAGACACGCCCTACAAACTGATTTGTTGCCATTATTTACCTGCTATAATTTGCGAATCATTTACTGCACTTAGTAATGCCTGCGTTACAAGTTCTTTAACTTTTTGTGCGCTCTCTGTTATATTTGTGGTCTTTATTGAAAAATCTTTAATCAGATTATCAATTTTAATATTTATTGTATAAACTTTCTTTCCAGAAACCTTTGTTGATTTATCTTTAGACTCAGTCTCAGACAAACCAGGAATGGAGGCACTCGGATTGCTTATTGCTGGCGAAACCGGCGCAGCTATCCCAGCTCCTTGCTTGGAATTATTAAAATCAGCTATACCGGCTTGATAACCTTCTCGGGCCGCCGTAGCTAATCGCTTTCCAGAATCATATATTGCATCTATTGCCTTTTTGGCACCATTTCTTATCTCATCGACATTAAAATGCAGGAGGCCATCTATCTGCATGCCTATACCCTTAAAAATATCAGATACAATACGACCAAACTCTTTAAAAATAAATACCATTCCCCATACCGCTCCCCTGAACCACCCTACTCTGTTATATAACGTTACCAATAGCGCCGCTAACGCAGTTAATGCAGTTAATATAAACCCGATAGGATTAGCACGAAATGCATTATTCAGCATTACCTGGGCACCTGCCATAAATTTTGTAAAGCTGGAAGCTTTAAGCATTCCATCTCCAAGTAGAGTAATAGATGCATATTGCAACCCTTGCCAAAAAACATTCAATCTTGTAAGTGCATATATTCCGAACATAATCCCTTTATATGCTATCCACCCTCCGGCTGCAACTATTAATACTCTAGCTATATCCGAAAGCAATTCTTTGTTTTTCATACCCCATTCCCATAATGACTTTAAGTTCCCCACCAAATCTATCAACCCTTGCATGATTGAAATATATAGAGGTCTTAAACTCTCACCCATTTCAATTTGCAGTTTCATGAATGCGGTTTGAGTGTCATTCATTTTCGCGATTAGTGAATCGCCCGCATTGGCCAAACCAGATCCAAAATGTTCCCTAAGCCTTTTAGAAAATCGCTGCAAAAAATCTCCAGCCTTAATATCACCTTCTTCCATAGCCTGATGAAATTTTGCGGTATTCATATGCATGGATTCCGCCGCTAGCTTCATAGATCCTGGAAGCGCCATAGCCAACATTCTCATTTGGCGAGTCTGAAGCGTACCTAGTTCCCCAACCTCCTTAAGAGCATAAACCGTCCTACTGAATTGGTCAGCAGTAAGATGCATAACGGCAGATCCTTCGGAAATACCCTCGAATACATCCCTAAGCTTTTGACCCTCAATGCCAGTGCCGTACATGCCCCCCTGCAATTCGCTGAATTGCTCAGTGGCCTCTTTCATTGGGAGATGGAGCCTTGTTACGGCATCATTGAGGTATTTTACATTAGCTTCTGCATCTGCAGCATCGAGGGATGCATATTTAATTACATTGTTATATCCTTCAAATTCAGCGGTAACATTTAAGAGTTCTTTCCCAAAATGAACTATTTCATGGACACCAAAGGCTAACCCTATTGCTGATCCCACAGTATGAATCGTGGTTTGCAGGTTGCCCATTGTCGCTTCTACGCCCTTAGCTGACGAGTCAATACTTTTTAACTGATTTGTGATCAGGTCTTTTAAAGAAAGTGTGTATTGTACAAACTCATTCATCTAGTCCTCTTTCAATTGGTCAAGCTGTTTTAAAACAAATCGCAGCTGACCCCAGGCCACTGCGAGTTCTTCATCTGTCATTCCATTTGTGTCTTCATGCAAATAGTAACGTATATAGGCACTTATCCTAAGGAAGTAATCGCTATTATTTTCTATCCTATGCTCCTCTATTTTTTTTTGAGAACATTTACCGAAAACTTGAGCAGATTTTGTACTTCCATTACAGCCCCCATGTAATACGTATCGTTTTCAGGTAGATCACTGTAAATTCGTGCATCACTGGCTTCTTTAATAACACACAAGTTCATAAGATCCTCGGCTGCAGATGCGATTCCTGCTTGTGCTTTATCAAGTATCTTAATTTTAACGTCGCGCTTAGGCTCTTTGAAGTAGCCAATCACTTGGTCATCTTCGGAATCACCAGTGAAAACAAAAGGTGTTACCTTTGCTTCCACTTTGATTGTTAGTTCATCAGCTCTCTGTTGAATTTCCTCTTCGGTCATTACTTTTATTGTTTTTTTCATTGCAGGTGGTCTATTTTCCCAATAATAAGTGGGATTGTGATTGAAAGTTTTGTATCACCTTGTGAGGCATCAAAGCCTTCTTCGTTAAACTCTACAGCCCTTAAAATATCTTTACTGGCCGTAAGAGGATTGTTACCAAATAATACAGGAATGTCAAACATTGGTATTTGGAAAGGATCCTTGTTGGGCGATGCCAGTATAATTCGGCGCCACTCCTCCTGATAAACTTCTAAACTCCCCTCATACTCGATATTACCATACCCACGGGCAACTGGCTCCATTCCAAATCCATAGTTATTGGTCTTATTCTGTTTCCTTTTGTATGAAATCTTTGTAATCCCAACTACTGGCACACCAAACAACACTAGTTTAGTGTCGGCCCATGAATAGGAGATGCCATTAATTAAAGCAGTAGTTGCCATGATTAATTTATTGATACGTTAAAGCCTATGTTGACGATAATATTCCTAGCCGTGCCGATTGGAACTAAACTTATAGTAATCACAACCTGACCTGTCTGCAGTACATTTTGCTGTGGGTTAATTACCACATCCTGCGCACTTAGTTCTCCATCGCGAACCATTTGGTTGAGATTCGTTTCCGCTAAGGTCTCCAGGTAAGATGTGTAAGTATCTGTAAGTGTTCCATCAGAGTTTAAAACAATTGGACCATTCAATGCTGGTACAAGGGATTGGTAAACCCCACGTGTAGCTTTTTGAATCGTTCTATTGTCAGCTATATAGGCATAGTCTGATGTGACAGATATAGCCGTGCTATTCTCATTGAAATATGATCCAGCTATGCCAACAAATTTTCGCAAGAAGATATACCGCTTGTCTTGCAAGGTTGATAGTAAATTATCAGAGATGGAAGCATCACTAAATAGTTTACCATTAGCAAAGGCAAGAGTGTCACACTCAGTTCCATTGCTAATATTGAATTTTTGTACCCAAGCTATACTTTCACTTACCTTAGCGAGTGATATGGCACCTAGTGTTGCTCCCAAGGTGGTTATGCTTTTCCCATATGCATAGAAAAGCTGTGCTCCAAGAGCAGCACCATCCTGGCTAATTATAGCACTTGAAAGATTCGCAGAAAGTGTAGATAAGTCTGTTAAGATTGAGATATCTGTAGTACCAGACAAATCAGCAGCATAAAGACCAATTATCTCTTTATGGGTATTTGCAAGAGTATTACAAACACCATGAATAGCGATTAAATCGGCGGTGCTGAAAGCAGCACCGTCTTTATATATGCCAACCTGCCTGATTTCGCCGTTTGCGTAGTTTTGCAATGTGGCGATTTCTGAAAAAGTATAGGATCCTGGTATAGCGAAAAATCCAACATACAAGTTTCCCTGTGGTTGGATACGGAAATATTCAGAAATATGATAGTGCCACACTGCTTGAGCAGAGCCAACACCGCCTGTAAACTGTGTTAGAGTACCAGCAATAGTACCAACGATAGTGATCGTTATAGGAGTGCCTGTGTTTAAGGCAACACCTAGGCCTTTTCTAGCCTTGATTGTGACTGTGGCTGTATTAGCAGTAGCAGTATACCCATGCATCAAGGTTCCTGAATTGATTATTCCAGCAATAGCACTGGCCACATCTCCTACTGCTGCTTCTGATGCTGATTTAGTATAAACACCGAGATTGACTACTATCCCGAAAGGCTCAGTGACAGAAATATTCAATGTATTACCGTTAGCACCAACCGCTGTCACCAAATATGAGGCGGTTGCTTGTGTCTCATCATTATAATTACCAAGAATACCAGCTGCTTCAGCATCAGAAACGCTAAAGAACTGCTTGATACGGTTAGTATTCGAGAATCCGGATGGAAGATTCGAGGTGTAGAAAATTATACCGGATATATGGTCTTGGCCTGGTAAGGGCCGCCCAAGTCCACCTTGCCCTAAAACGAAACGAACGTTATTTAACGCCATTTTTATTTTGTTTTTTTTCGGTTATCAGGTCTCACCTTACTATCCGGCTCATTGCCTAAGATTTCAGATAAGGCATTTTCGTCTGACGCGGTATCTGATTTACTATCCGGCTCATTGCCTAAGATTTCAGATTCCTCCAGGTCAGATACTAACACCTTCCTAAATCCATTACATGGCCCTGTTACAAAATCACCTGACGCATTCAGGAAGAGATGAGGCACAGATGGATTATTAAGTATAAAGTGTCTTAACTGCTCTGTCATGAATTAGATTTTATTGTACTACCCTGGACGATTCCACCCATTTGGCGCCATCAAATTTGAAACGAATGATGGCCCGGCCACCGGCGGTAAGGGTCGCCGTACCTGCACTAATAAAATTGGAACCAATAAATTTCACTTTGGTGCCTGACGCTCCTGAGGCGATCACTGTGATATCGTCATCGGCATACGAACTACCAACACTGGTTATTTGAATACCAAGGCTGTCAGTTAGAGAGACACGGTAGGTAGAGCTATATGCAGCGGGAATTACTTTTGCAGTATCAGCTGCAGTTGCGTCCGTGAAAGACTTATATGCATAAGTCAAAAGACGGCCAGTATTGTCACTGTTGGGCGTAATGCCAAACCGTGGCGCAGTTGATTGAGCAAAAGCGCCTACGGAAATAATAGTTATGGCAATGAGAATAAATATTTTTTTCACGTCACTGTGTTTTAATAATTAGATAGTTATCGATGCTCATGGTTGGAAGTCTGAGATTGTCAAAGTGGTATACAGAAAAACCTCTTCAGAGAAACCATATTCAACATCGTATTTCATGAGCCCTTTGATGAAGAACAATTCAGAGTTATTCTGCAGGCGCATCAACTGCAACTGATTGTCTTCCGTGCTGTTCATGCCTACATATAGGTTAGAATCAGTATCCGGGAGTCCTTCTGCAAGAACAACTGTATTGTCAGGCATACCAGCCAATGGAACGACCTCATATCCCTTGTAAAGGTTAATCCCGCGTTCAGTGGTATTTACACCTTTGAATGTTTGAGAAGTAGTCAGGAAGTCATGGTAGATTTGCTCAGTATTGATCGAAACAAAGAATTTCAACCGCTGATACCTGGTGTTTTTTGCTAGAAGCGCCTTTTTGTATTGCGCTGCTAAGGATAACTGTGCGTTAAAGGCATCAGCAATATTTACATTTCCCGAACCAGTTGGCGCAGCTGTAAGTGGTCCAGGATTTGCCACCTTTCGCACTGCGGCGTCCAGTATCATTTTTTTGATAAATCCATCAAAATACTGAACTTGAAATCTAGGATCCTCTTCGTCGACATTATCAGCATAGTCGACAGAACCTATCCATAAGCCATTTTCCAACTGCTCCATACTACGATTTAGGGCCATTTGAAGCATGTAATGTTCTGCTGTTACTGGAAGTTCGCGAGCTAAGAGAGTTGGGCTCTGTCGCTCAGCCAGCCAGTGTGCTTCAAAGTCCCTAGGATTAAACTCATTATAGAGCATTACATCCTTTGGTTCAAGATCTCGGCCATCGATGGTAAACACACCCTTACTAATTGGCGTTGCTTGTCGTGGCTGAAGGGGACGAGAGAAGTCTACTCGGCCAATTGTATGTTTTTTCTTAATTCCATCCTTAACATAAACTGCTCCCTTTTCGACAGTGCTCATATTATAGGTTGCCGGTATCCAGAAATAGCTGGCAAAGTCACCGGCATATGAAGTATCATTAATAACTAAAGACATCTTTAGGATATTTTTCTGTTAGAGTATATTGTTATAATCTGCGGCCCTCCTGTTTCAGCCGGGTCTTCAGTTTTGCTGCATAGCCAGCTGCGGTAGTTTTTAATTCGCCAGCGGCCAATGTATTTTCCACCTGTAGAGTTACAGCCGTTTTGTTAAGAGGAAGTGTTTCCAGGAGCTCTTTTGTGCCATCCATATCTGAGATAGCTCTATCAGTCCACTTGGCCACAATAGATTCATCGTTTTTGATTCTACCACAGGCAACAAAACTTTGCACCATCGCAGCAGCAGCAGCAGACTTAGCCGAATCCTCTGCATCTTCTTTTTCCTTTTTGAGGATAGTTAACTCGTCTTTCAGTTTTTTCAAATCTTCTGCTCCTTTAGTTAGCTTATCTTCCAGATCTGCTATCTTGGCCTCTTTTTCCTCCACTGTTTTTTTGCTGGCATTCTCGATGTCAGTAACTTTTTTGTTCAATGACACCACTGTGGCTTCAGCATTATATGCTTTGTCCTGGATGCCTTTAATGGCGTTCACGATTGCATCTTCAGGAACACCTTCAACCAGGCCAAGTGCCAGGGTTGTTTTGAGCATACTCATATTTGTAGATTTTATGTTTCTATTGAGAATTGGTTGTAGTTGTGGTTTTGATATCTGCTGGTTAATCACAGCATTGGCCTCTTTCCACATTGCCTTTTGGTCATTTGTTACTGTGGCAAGGCGCTTGCGATTGTAATCCGAACTCTGTTCTACGGCATCACACAGTTTAAGATCGTAGGCCTCAGAAGCATCCATGAAGGTTTCTCTATTCAGCATTTTCTCACATGCATCCTCATTCATGGCACTGCGCTCACAAATCATTTTAACCATAGACCTCCGCATCTGTTCCAGTACTTCGTTCTTGGCTTCTGGGTCATTTGAATCAAATGGATTGTGATACATTAGAATGCCATAATCGGCCATGTACCTAGTTCGGCCAGCCTGAAAGATTACAGCAGCCATACTCATTGCTACACCGACACAATAAGTGTCAACTTTGGTTTTGCTTTTTAGAATTGCATTATAAATGGAGTAGCCTTCAAATACGCTACCACCAGGAGAATTAATCCAAACTTGAATACGTTTTTTGCCCATTGAATCAAGCTGCAGAAGTTCAGCTTGAAATTGATCGCCCATGATGCCATACCCTAGGTCAGCATCATATCCAATATGGCGATTGAGGAGCATTATTGGCTCATCAGATTCAATGTTCACTGTGTACATGATACTAAGGTATCATGATGATATTTTTTGAGGGTTCGTGTAGCACACAATTCGTATACTGCATCACTACTGCATCTAACAAAACACCACCCTACAATGAGCATTCAAACACTCAAGAACTATATCGAAAAATCCACCATTTCTTGGATTACTGGAAACGCAGAGCGAGAGCGGTTTATGGAGCAATTCAAAGTAAGAATGAAGGTTGCTGGTGTAAATGGATCATTGACAGATCGCCTTATTGATGTGGTGTCTAAACTGGCATCATACTATAGTGTAAGTAGCATCGATTTTACTACCACTATACTAGATGAATGCTTGCTAGTTTCCTTGAAGGGTCAAGGTGATATGGAGTGCCTATTACGATTCGTCTACCATAATTTTAAAATTAATCCTTTAGGCAAGACAATCTTCGAAATAGTTGGGTCTATGGAGGAATATTATAGCGCTATTTCACAACCAGCTCAAATTCCTGATAAGATTTGTTAAAATGGGCCAAATGCATGTTAGGGAACGTACTTTAATAGATTAAGAGTGGAATCTATTAATAACTATTCTTTGATTCGGCAACCTTGCGAATACGTTCAATCTCACTTGCCGGCATACTATCAAAAAAGTGCTTCATAATCTCATTGTTTGCTTCGCCAGGTTTTAAATCATTGGCTGCTTTGTAGGCATTAAATAGCATAAAGTATTTTATAGGAGGATAAGAGCATACCCTCCTTTCATGTGTAATTGATTTCACTGTTCCTTTCGACATAGTTCTAGTTTTAAGATATCCTTTGTGCATAGGCCGAAGCAATGTAAGGTGGCATGTTATTGTGAGCTGCGCCGCCACCTATGGGGGCTAATGTGGCAATCTCACTCTCGTATCCATCAGAAACATTATTCAGACCTAAGCCAGAATGTGCATTTGTCTTACGGGTAACGATATGCAAATCAGCGTCAGAATTACTTGCTTTAGGAGTGAATATAGGCAGTTCTGAAATTGACAATGTATGAGTCTTTTCACCTCCACGGCTTACATATGGGATTGAGAACTCGGGTTGTCCAGGATCAAATTGCACAGGCATACACCCACTCATATCAATTGTACCATTTTTACCATTGCAGAGCTGCCAGCCAATGGTATATGGGTGTATACCTGAACCAGAGCTGATATCCCAATACTTACTAATAGGATCTCCTGTCGGCCACTTCCACATTACAATTTGCCCAATGGCACCTTGGATTCTTCTGTTTACGTCAATCCAATTATTATAATCCGCTATACCTCCTCCACTCAGGCCTGGCTGTATCACACATTTTCTAATCTCATGTACATTTCGCTGGATACCATCTGTGAACTGTACAGGATCAGCGGTAGGGTCACTGAAATATGTCAAGCCGGTGGTGGTTGACGCGCTAGGAACAATACTAATGGCTGCATTATTAGGCGACACAATTGTAAAATTGGTTGCATCTACTAAATATACTTCCCCATTATAAAACACAGATCCAGCCGAGATATTATAATTAATACCTGTTCCAATATTTTGGCATCCCGTCAAAATATAGACCTTTGTTGAATCATATCCACTGCCAGCGATTGAAGATCCAAGCGCTGCTACAGCTTCCTGATAGGCTGACTGTAGATGAGTAATTGTACCAGCCTTTACAGGCATTCCTACTGAATCTGAAACCGAACTAATGTTAATTTTTTTCATGTTTAATATGTTTGCACTGTATAAATTATTCCTGCTACTAAATACTGATCTGCAAAATTTCTAATTATTCGCTCTGCATTCATTGGGTCAGTATCAATAGAATGAAAAACAGCCACCGGGACATATATGATAAGATTTGAGAATGGAGAGAAAACATACTGATTTATAATAAATTCGTTACTATAGGAGGAATAAGTGATAGATGAAATCCGTTCAGTACCACCTACGACAAATACATTTAAGGGCTTTACTTTATTTTCGGTATATATATCAGAAATGCCAGGTGGTTGGCGAAACATCGATCCGAAGTATTTATTGATTGCATATTCAAATACAAGCTTATTCCCATTATACAGTATTCGTTCAAAGACTCCCACAAAATTTTGCTGAACAACCATCCATCCTGATTGATCCGTTGGTACTAGTGTATTATTGTCGGTTAATGATTCATAAACAGTTTGCTTAAATAACACGCGGTCATACTTATAATATACAACCCCAGATATCCAGGACACAGCATTACTGCCAGTACGATAGCTACTGAAACTCAAATCGGCCAACCATTGCAAAGGCTTGAATAAGGCCAATAACCAATGTATGAAAATAGGGTACCTTTTATCTGGTGGGGTAGCCTCTATTGCCTTCTGGCCTGTATCAATATTATAAATACTCATTATTCTGGAATAAAAGATATTGTATCAGATAATGTACTACCAGAGGTCGTTTCCCCAACAATATAACCGCTGACTGTTGGCCAATAACGCGACACAACCTGATTATTGATTACAAGATAGGTCCCGGCTCCAAATGCCGTATTATACGATCTAGCGGATACATTCTGTAAAAGAACATCTGTAACACCGGCCACTCCTCTAATTGCCAATTCTAGGTTAGATATCCTCATTTGGCCATTAAATGGAAGCCCTGAAAGAAAGTTATTTATTGCTTGAAGGACATTGTCTTTTATTACATCACTATACTGCCCATTATAGTATACCTGTCCTTTTAAAAACAGGTAATCCGATTCATTACTAACAACAATATAAGAAATGCCATCAGCGCCTATTGTGTTTACATAAGTTTGAAGTGCACTTTTTTGGCTATTGGAAAGCGCAAAAGGAGGCTCGCCTTGTGCCACTTTTATAATTACATTATTAGCAATATCTGTAGATACACTGCATCTTGAAATAATTCTCAATGTCTCATCCAGTACTGGATATTTTGGCGCAAAATCAATTAATTGTACAATCTGAGGATTATCCGCTGAGTACTGAAATTCAAACATCTTTTGTTGTAACCAAGGCGCAGATGCTGGTGCGGATTTAGAAATCATAGTCTCCACATCTCCTTTGAACACATCCATTATTTGCTCCAATGTGCCTATGGCAGTAGCTTGGATAAAGGTCCATAGTCTATAAATAGCTCTTTTGCTGGTTGATGTTAATAAAGGGCTGAGCACAGGGTCTGCTGCTACCTGATCTAACATCTGTTGTTGTATTTGAGTTACCTGTCGTGCCATTATTTTTGTGGGATATATGGTTTATATTCTGGGTGCGGAAAATTTGCATTAGCCTCAACGCCAACGATGGCGTCTACTATCTGTGAATTAATAACAATGGATGTTGGTGGATCTTTGGTGATAAACTTGCCACTATTAGGATCAAGAGGGGACCCGGTAGAGTCAATGAAATTTGAATAAAAATCAACTGTGTAGTGATAGATATTATTATGGTCAAAATCCTGCCCTTCTGAAAATAAGGTTAATGCTCCACAAGTATTTGGTGCAAATAGGGTTAGACTTTTAACAATAGAATCTCTAAGATCAAAGACTACTAAGTCTTGCTCAAAGGTTCCATTTTGAGCATCATAGTATTCATGAACAAGATGAATCCTAAATACCAGATCAGCAGAGGCAAAACCCATTAACAAAGCATCAAACTGAGCGCCTGGTATAACTTCTAAAAATGCTGCTGGTTTTGGAAAATCATAATTCCCTCCATCCTCCAAATATTCAAGTTGACTATTCCATATTCGGATAAATTGAAGACTGTCAATCTCCTTCAATCTATTTAGAATGTCTACTATCGGTGCTTTTATCCCAGCCATTATTTAAAACTATTTAGTACAAATTGATCGATTGTCCTCTTATTCAATGCACCAATCTCCTTGTTCCAGCCCATGAATTGACGCTTTGGCATCTTCCGGCCATTTACCATTCTCAAACCTTCATTATGAATTGCAGCATATGGTAGGTCGACGCCAAATTTTATTTCCTTTGTGGTTACCTGCTTGATACTTGTGCTCACCTTTCGTCTCAATATCCCATTCTTTACCAGGATTGGCTTTCTTCTACGTGAAAGATCTTTTCTCTTAGGATATTTATATTCATAAGTCCCCTTGATTCTTCTTTTCACCTCTTGCCATGGCTTATTTCCCCACGCTTGACGCTTGAATGATTCAACAAAATAATTTTTGTTTGCCACAGCTAACACACGAATCAACTTCATTTCATTCTGTCGAAAATTTGCCAGCACAACATCAAATCCAAATTTTTGCTTTGCCATACTATTTTATTGGTAAGTCGAAATTCCTTTTAGCAAAAGCCCTATCCTTCTTTTGGATTTCAGTAAAGTATGGATGTGATGCAGGGAATATTGTATTGGTTATACCAACATTCTGCTTAAAATATTCATTCACCTTGCTTTCAGCTCCTTCCATTACCTTTCTAATAGTACCGCTACTGGTTAGTTTTGCATAACCATCTTCCTGAATTAATATACAGAAACACCCAAAATGATTAAGTGGGGCATATTTGTTCCATATAGCTGCCCCTACTGGGGCTGTAATGCCTTCAAATCTGCTACATATGTCACACGCCTGGCCGATTGTTGAATATCTTAGGTTTGGGAAAATGTCAATATCTCTTTCAGCCTGTTTCCAAAACTTTGCTTGTATTGCAGATGCTTTAACGGTTGTATCTTCTGCTACTAGCCAACTTTCATGCTTTTCATAAACTGGAAGTGCTTTTTCTACAAACTCATTATATGTTTTAGACTTTTTAACCAGTACTTGTAATTCCCTGGTCAATTGATAGGTTTTAGCTCCAGAAAATGCCTGTATGTTGATATCAAGATCACCATAAAAACCAGATAACCCTTTTTTTGATCCAAATCCAGCTTTTAATGCGCCTCGAAGATTCCTATTTACTGAATTATAATACTTCACTGGGAGATTACGTGAGGTATATATACCCTTGTATACTCCTTTGAACATTTCATTAACTGCTCTTGGGTTCATTTGGAATATAGGTTTTTCAGTGAGTTCTGTATTCTATCAATACTTTTCACTACATCTTCATCCATTGCTTCCTCCTCTTCACTTTCTTCAGAATCGCTCCCTGATTCAAGAGGCAATTTGGTAGGATCCATCGATGCCTGAACAGGGATACCAGTTCTATCTGTAAAGTACTCCCAATCTGGACTTCCTCCTGCTTGGCTAATAGTTTGATAGATTTTTGCAGTAGCCTGATTGCTTTCGTCTTCCCGGCGCCTAAATGCCTCTCTCTCTTCATCATTTTTGAACTCGAAATGAAGCGTTTCTGGTATACGAAAGCCTAGCCTGCGCATACGTGGTAATAATTGTTTATTTACCAATGATTCCAAGAAACGCCCATCTTTAGTCTGCTTAGATAGTAAGGCAATTGTAACAGGATTGTCTTCTTTTTTGCCACCAGCACCTAGTTTACCAGGTGTGCTGCTCATAGCGTCTTCATGTCCAAGTATCAGCTTAGTTACTGTTTTAACACACCTTTGCTCTAGGTTATCATAAGACTCCCACCCAGTACCACCTAATTTGGTTTCTAAAAACTCTATGTCGTCCATAGGGTCAATGATTGCATAACCCGCTGATCCCATACTTTGTAATGCTAGTTCTAGTTCAGCACGTTCAGACTCTTCTGTTTTTGAGGACTTACCAACCCGATATGGCATCGCGTATAATTCAACAAAATCAGCATTATACCCAAGAGTATTGCGGAGCAGTATTTCATAAAGACCAATTTTATAAAATAGGCCATAACCACAATTATTTACTCCGGTTTCACTCTTAGTCTTGATCCATATATGCCAATCACTATAAGGCTCTTCTGTAAAATTGGCTCCATCTAGAGAATATACCAACTGTGTTACTTGTAGGCGATCTGGCGAAACATTCCATCGGCGCACAAGAGATAAATCAGGGAAGGCATCATACTTAATATCGCCTAAAGAAATCAATGAATAACCAAAGAATATTGCATCAAGCGAGTATCCAAGGAAGTCGATAAACCAGTCCTGTTCTCGGAAGTACTGCGTGAATATTTCACTTTCCACACCTTTCTTGTCACATACTTTGTAGTCACGTAATAAAGATAAATCAGTACGACGCTCAATAAGTGACCCAACATGCCCATTTAGAATTGTGTCAATATAAAGTCGCTGCATCCTTACACGGTGGGGGTACCATGCTAGTTCAGCTTCGGTTATGGCTTCACGCCACATCTGCACATCGTGACGTAGGCGCTGTAACTGTACAGGCGCAATTGTATTGCCTAAGTTCCTGATAGCACCTTTGTTTTGGGGATCAGCAATAATAGCCGGTCGAGATGGTTGTCCGGTCAACCCATATTGTACCGCATTACGTATATTACCAAGAAAGCTCATCTACTTTGATTTGACGGATTAATAAATCGCCCCATAAGGTATAGTCCTACAATAGCATTCACTATAAGACCAGCAGCAACTCCGAACATCCCACTCTTCTCAATTGCTAAGTACCAGGTCAATAAATCAAGCATAACTATGCCTATTACTAGCATCATTATTAGGAGAAAGGAAATGATTTCTATTACCTGTTCTTTATTCATATCAGTAAATATTATTGTTTTTAACAACCCCACCATATCTAATCCGCCCACCTTGACGTGGCTGCTTCGAAGGCATTGCCGCCGTCACCTCTCCATTCTTCGCATTCTTTAACCAAGCAACAGCATCATCATACCGTTTTACTCGCAAGTCTGGTATGTTTCGTGGTGATATGCGACTATGCACATGATACAATGCGATATCAATCATATACAATACCAACTGCTGATCTCTATTATCACCAAGGGTCCATTTGTTATTAGTAGGTAAGGTGCCGGCAGGAATTGTATATGGTGTAGGCTGGCCCCAGTAAATTACCCCAGTGGCTGGGTCGTCTGGGAAAATATTTGGTAGTGGTGCATTTTGATAGAACCCAACCTGCAACAATCCTTCATGCGATGCATTTACCGTAGCCTTCTGGCAGGTATAAGTATTCCCTGTCCAGTATACTACATCTCCTACCTTGTAAGTATTGTATACATTAAATAATGGATTAGGCATAGTGCCATGGTAGATGGCGAATTGTTGCCCCAATGACACCCACTTGGATGGATCGAACGAACCAGTAGTGCTTTCAGTACATATATATCCAGAAGATTGATAGGTAACACAGTCATTGACAGCATAAATATTATTGCCATCATAGGACTGATAATCAACTGTGACGCGCTGAGCAGCCGAGTAGATTACTATAGGCGACCATGGTAAAAGGTCTGTTATTTCTGCTGTCAGGTTATATTTTTGAATGAGATAGCTAGTACATTCACTTTGCGCAGCTTGGATAGAACTATTCAAAATAGATTGATCTGAACCAATGATTTGATTCAGGTTTTCCAACTGTATTTGCTTCTTAAAATCTGCCTGAACTATATATGACATGACTCAATAATTATTCTTACTTGTGTTTTTGCCTGTGGTCACCTTAACTTTCTTATCACCTCGCTGGTAGGAGCTGAACTCGTCAGCGAAAGCATAGCAAATGAAGTAGTCGTTCGCATCTGAAGTATGCCCATATTTCTCATATGGCCGTCCTGTCTGCGTGTCCTTCTCCTTGGTCTTTGCCTTTGTTCCATCACTATCCTCTTTCAGGAACATGTAATCTGTAATTGTCTTTTTACATTCAGCACCAATTACCAGATTCAATCCATTGTAGCCAGTGGCAAAAACCGTGTTAATAAAGTTTCCTCGCATTACCACCGAAGGTGCAGACTTGGCCACTCTAAGTGCAGGCTTGAATTGCTTCAACTCTTTTAGAATGATAGTGTAGTCATTCTGTCCTTTTTCTGACCGGGTGTCTTCTTTCATGCCGTTAGGGTCACCATAAATGAACATTCCGGCCGTGTGGCCAGGGAACATTCGGATGATTTCCCGGCAAACTGATTCTGTCCTATTGTTAGGTGTTGGCAAGCAAATCTCAGCGATTTGCAGAGCCTCTTTACCGATGATCTGCCAGATGCACGCCGTCATATATGGCACGACATTAAAGTCAAATGTAATATGCAAAGCCAGCGCCGCTGTGTATTTTGTTGGTCCGGTATTTTTGTCTCTTGAAAAGAGCTTATAGAAATTCCCTCCAGTTTCCTTGATTGTCCACAAGCCCTTAGCATACACGCCGTACTTGTAAGGGTTTGTATGTTTGTAGGATTCGATCTGCGCCTTTACCTGGTCAGGCAACCAGCGGTTGTCTGTGTAAGTACTGTGGTGAACCCTTACTGAGTACTCTACAAGTCGCCCTTCCACAGTTACCGCCATGGTTGACCGGTAGCTAGTTTCCTGTTTGCCTTCAAAGAACCTTTTCCAGAACCAGTTATCAGTAAAATCTCCCTCAACCTCTGGATTGATTGTGAATACTTCCTGTAACACATCCGCTTTAATGCTCCTTATTGTTAGAGATATAGTGGCAAAGTCCTCTTCATTCGGGATATCTTCTTCATACCACACACATGTTGGATCTTTTATGGATTTCAATGATGCGGGGTCGTCGCCTCCTCTGGCGATGAATTTGTTCCCATTAATGCAGATTATCTGCAGTGGACTTGTTCTAAATGTAAAGAGCTCCTGTAACCCCAGAGAGATAATAGTCTGCTTGATATTCTCATAACTACTCTCCTGAATAGTGTTATACTTCTTTCGGTATAGTATGCACTTAAAGTACTTATGAGTTAAACATCTAAATACTAAAAGCTTAGCAACAAAATCAGATTTAGATGAACCTCTACTCCCATACAATATGAGAAACCGATCTAGGCAACCTACTAGGCAAACGAATGCCAGGTTAATTATTCTAATCCATCTGGGCCATCTTACGTTTATCATTCATCATCAGTATTTTCATCTTCCCCTTCTACCGTAACTGTGATTACCTTTTGATCTATCTCTTTTTTGTCTACAAGTCCTAAGTCCCTAGATATCAGATTCGCATTAAAGATACCAACTGCTGCCCCTTCGAATTTTTGATTATAGATTATATCCTCAATACGTCTAATGATGTCCAAAAAATCGTCTGTTGCTCTTTTCTTAAATTCAATCCATCCACTTCGCGAAATACCAGCAAACACACAGAAGGCACGCTCAGAAAATGGACGCGGGATCTTCCTTGTCACTTTCTTAGCCATCCCTCCTGCATAATCTTCTTTCAGAATTGGATTTTCTATACAGTATTGGAAATACTCTGTGGCTGTAGATATTAATATTTCTTTATCCTGATAAATCAAAAGAGGATCACGTCCATGTGATTGGCGCAGGCTCCATAACTGATTACCCTTTAAAAATTGTCCTCTTTTACCTGTCACAAGGAAATACTTTCAGGATGAAAGAATATAGAGAAAGTGGGTTATATACACTTTCATTGTTCACTTAATCAAAGGTAATGATATTTTTGAATTTTCAAAATATTTTGAAAATATAGTAATTTACATATTTATGATAAATACTGAAAATATATCGTATTAAAAAACCCACCTAAGTGGGCTACTTCGTTAATGTTAATACGTATTCATCAGTTCCAACTCACTATTATTAGGATCCCTTGATAAAAGCTCCTTCATATTTGTACCATCTATATTCATTGAATATACTTTGCTCGCTCCATTTGCACCTGTCACTACTCCTGTAAAAATAATAGTTTTCCCATCTGGTGTAACACGCCCCTGGTCAAAAGTAACACCATTTGGTAATATGAGAGGAGAGATTGATGATTGAGGCTGACCTGCATAGTCTACAATTAGAAGTTGTTGTTTGGTGCTTGACCCCTTCAAATTTTCCAATATCAAAAATTTGTTTTGTGGTATATAACCAGAAGGATTTGTAGTTTGTGCTTTGCTTTCTTTACTACATGACATCTGAGTTAACATAATTGCGACATTAAAGGCAAGGAGCATCGCAGTACCTAAAATAAGTTTTTTCATGATCAGGATTATTTAAAACTTTATTGGAATTGTGTATTCTACATTGACAGGCTTACCCTTATCCTTTCCTGGTAGCCATTTGGGCATTTCACTCACAATCTTCAGGGCTTGTCTTGTGGCATTCTCGTCATTATTAAACCCTTTTAATCTAATATTACGAATAATACCACTGGTATCCACAAGAAAATTTACAAATATAGTTTGATGTGTTGGTCTTGTTTCTAAAGAATTTATTCGGCCCTGAATATATTTATCCAATGCTAATGGCCCTCCTATATATTCTGGCATTAGCTCTGCATAAGTATAAATAATCATTCGCTTATTAGTGAAATCGGTGCTAGAGTTCAAAAGAGAGGCATCTAATCCAGTATTTACTGGAGGTTTATCCTTTGCGTCTACCATCTGCTGTACAATAAATTTACTTGACGGGAGAGCCATTGAACCATTTAGCGCATCAGCCTGAACAGCAAGAGCTTCTCCAAACCTACTAAAGGTAATAAGTACTGTTTTTTTCTTTCCATAGACAATTTGTATATGATAATCTCCTTCCAGATTTGTACCACTCTCAGAATTTATGAATGTGGATTCAACAAACCCTTCATCATTATTTGAATTAGTTAAGGAGGTTATTCTAAAAGCCCGTGTGCCATATTCTGAAGCAGTAAAGCCAAACCAGGAATCATCCCAGCAAATAGTAATTGGTTTATTTACTCTCTTCTCTTCTGATTTTTTTATTTTAAGATAACTTGTAGCTATAATACAGCGCATTTGAGCGAATGCACCTCCTGACATCAATACTGCCACAATCAGAGCAATAAATTTCATGAATTTAGTATTAGGGTGTTGGGTATTATAACTATATAGTTTGGTGAAGGTAGTTCTGTCTGGTTAGTCTCATTTGTTCACTGTTTGAGCAAAGATACTAATTTCAGTAAATTCTGAATTTATTATCATTTGTTCACGCAGATTCAATGCGTACAGTAGTTATATTATTGTAGTTGGGAACTATTTTCCCACTAAATTGTCATATATTCATGATGTATTCCTACTTAACACTCAATATATCCTTAATATATTAGTTTCGCATCACGAACACGATAAGCTAAGTTCCAATGATAGACATGCACCCAAGCCCATTCAAGAGAAAAGTGATCTCTCCTTATGAAGAGTTGTTAGCGTATGAGGCGTTGTGGAATGGAGAAAAGGCCACTGTTAAAACTATAGCAGAACTTTTCCTTCACTCCTCAGACCGCATGCCCTCCGAGCTTGCCCCTAAAGAAAAGATTGACGAAGCTGAAGTTTATATAAGGCAAATACTCAATACAGATATAGGATATGAATTTAACTTCCTTTTAAGAGGCAGTTTTGAGTATCCAGATGACCTATTGTCTGCCCGATATCCAGCGCAGGCGCTTTATTACTCGGGAGATCTCAGCCTTTTGGAAACCAGAAAGATTGCAGTTGTGGGAAGTAGAAAGCCATCATCAGATGGCGTTAAACGCGCTGAGAAAATCACAAGACTTCTGGTAAATGACGGGTTTACCATTGTGTCTGGCCTGGCGGAAGGCATTGATACCGTAGCCCATACCACAGCTATTAAGAACGCTGGACAAACAATAGGAGTAATTGGAACGCCAATTGAAACATTTTATCCCAAAAGCAATGTAGAGTTGCAAAAATTTATTGCACAACACCACCTGTTGGTCAGTCAGGTGCCTATAATGCATTATCACAATATGCATTATTTGGGACAGAAAATATTCTTCCCTGAACGAAATAAAACCATGTCTGCTTTATCTGAAGCCACAGTTATTGTAGAGGCAAGTGACACATCCGGCACTCTTATTCAAGCAAAAGCAGCAATGGAACAGGGACGAAAGCTATTCATTTTGGATAGCTGCTTTCTTAATCCCGGTATTTCATGGCCCTCAAAATATGAAGGCAGAGAGAATGTTTTCAGAGTAAAAGAGTATTCAGACCTGATCAATAACCTATGACTGGCCTAGAGAGTAGACTTCAATACATTGATAAACTGACCATTGGAGATCATTCCTATTTGCGGGATGAGGATATATGCTGCTACCTTGGAGATTATTACCCTGACAAAAATTACAGTCGCACCACTTATAATCAAACTCTTCATAACTTTAAAAAGTTTGAAAGCAGAAAAGGCCTTGCGGACTATAAGTACAAGATTCAGGCGATAACCACTCTTACAGAAGTGGTTCGTAATAAAATAGTTCCCAACTTTCGCCCTGGGCTCGTTACCTTGGTGCCTACCCCATCCAGTAAGTGCAAAGCTGATCCTGAATATGATGATAGACTAATGAAAATATTGGCCTCAGGGTTATCGGGAGGTGAAATAAACCTAAAGGAGATACTCTATATCGATCAGAACATGAAAACATCGCATCTTGCTAAGAATGGAGAGAGAATGAAACCGACAGAGATTCAGGAATGTTTAAGAATAAACGAGAACGAGTGCCAAGATGTTAGAGATTATATTGTTATCTTCGATGACATACTGACCACAGGCGCGCATTTTAAGGCTTGCCAGGCCACTCTTCAGCAAAGGTTTCCTGGCAAGCAAATCATCGGGTTATTTTTAGGAAGAACTAATAGAAATTTCATTATTGGTGACGCTATTAGAAACATGTTTGGTTAGCATCCCGCCACAGATAGTTAAACTACGGTTTTCGATAATCCATATATGCCACAATAAGCGCAAGGAACGCAATTAGTGCCGCCACTGCAGCAATTGTGTCACTTCGCTTCCACTTATTTTCATAGCGCTCCGATGCAGCATCCACCATAGCCTGGATAGATAATTCCAACTCCTGACTCCTTAGATTTTCAGCCCTCAGCTTCTTTTCATCATCTTCCAATTTCGCTATATACTGAGCCTGATATCCTCCTGAGTCTAAAAAAACCCGAATTTTATTTCTTTGTCCAAACAAAGCCCAAAATGATCCTCCTTGATCATTGAAGTTCTCAGAGAGCCCAATCCATCCTGCAGCTGATAAGAACCGAATAGCTTTCAATGCAGAGGCTTCATCGATATCCTGCTCCATAACTACAGAAGCCACAACAACAGTCCGGGATTTATCCCCAGCCACAAGCTGCTCCAGTGCCAAATCGCAAATTTTATAGAACTCTTTTGTATAAATTTCTACCGGCATTTTATATTTTTTATTCGCTCTATTTACCTACACAGTCTTTCAGTAAAGCTGCTAATGCTATAAGTGCGGCAACCATTGCAATTATATCACTCAGCTTCCATTTATTTTCGTACCGCTCAATTGCAGAATCCACTTTTTCTACCACTGCTAGTTCGAGATGCTGCTTTAAAAGCTTTTGGATATCCAGGTTTTCCTTTACTGCCAATATCTTCCTTGCCGCCGACCCCGCAAAGCCACCAGTTGACAGGAATTGCTGAAGGGTTGGCAAATGATGAGGTAATACAGATACCGCTATAGTGCTATCGCCATACCCTTTACTATCGCTTATAACATGCCCTAGCAATGGATCATTCTTTACCAAATGCAGCGCATTCAACACCTCCTGCGAGTTAAGCCCCAATTTATTAGCAATATCTACATTCCCATACGTTCGTCCATCTAATAACTGCTCAAGGACCTTGTCTTTTATTTCTTCAATTGACATCAAAAATTCATTTCATAGTGGATAAATCATTCGCAATTGCTTGTTCGTCATAAACGGATAACTTCCCACCTCGGAGCATTGCGTAATAATCTCTACCTGTAGCTAAAGCAGCAGCTTTATCAGTACCCTTTAGGCATTCTGAATATTTAGCTTTTGCTTCTCCAATAAGCCTGTCCTGATCCTTCCGTCTTTGCCTCTGCATCAATACCGGAATTAACATGGCCACCATAATAAATAAGATTATAAAAAGTGCTTTCCAGAATGATAACTCTCCATCCATATAGGTAGTCAATTTAAATTTTGGTGTGAATGATATCTAAGAATCAAATAAATTTCAAAAACTCGTATTATTATCCTAGTTTTATCGTATTAATTAAAATAACTCCAAGAGATGCGTTTATTCTTTCCATGTCAAAAAAAGCTGTGGCAACTCGTGTTTTTTACTAAAATTTTTAGCAAATTTGATTTACTACGCAGATAGAATGCAGTAGTGCTGAATAATTTCAGTAACTGTCGGCAGCCAGTAACCTATTCTCTAACCTCACAACTGATTGATCATGACGTGTAAGAGCAAACCAAAACAACCACCCCGACTTATTGCAGCTGTACCTACTCGCTTAACCGTTTGTTTACCAGATCTTGCAGCTGCTCTCGCACAAACGTCGCAGTCTGCCCTGTTGCCAACGCAAGCAATTCGGAAATCGCAGATAGCATAACTTCTGTGGTCGCTTGTGTTTTCTTTACCGCAGCGGCCACATCGAACTCTACATATTCTTCTTCCTTTTCCATTGTTCCTTTTCCCTCATACAACCACTCTGGCGATATGGTTTTAAAGCGTTGTAGAATTGCGCCAGCAACACTTACTGGAACACCTGGAAACTTATTTGTTCGACTATCAATATTAAATATGCGGTTAAATTTTTGCTGACTTATATCTGTTCCTAAGTCAACCTCATTTAACATTTTTACAAACATTGAAACATTTCCATCAGCAAAATGGCCCACTACTTTCTTAACTCTCTCATTCAATTCTGGCATTTTCAAATCTACGCTCGCCTTATTTTCTGATTTACGACTTTCCATTTTATTGATTTTCAACTATTAACGATGAGCATTAAAAAATATGCAATATTTTCTACTGAATTGTTTGTTATTTACTGAAATGTTTGTAGATTTGTTTCAACAAAGCAAAGGTAGCCTACCGAGTATGCTACAACAAGCGTAAAAATACGCAAAACTGATATAAGGATTTTCACTATGACAACATCATTATCAAAAAAGAGTCAGAAAAGCAGGCTTAAAGGTATCCGTAAGAAAATGAAGAAATACGGATTGCTGATTAAAGACTTGTATCAGCTGGTTGATTTGCATGCAACAACTATCAAGCGTGCAATGTCAGAGGAAGACTCTTACTTCAATGATAAAGTCATGGCTGCCGCGGAAGGTCTTATACAACAAGCAGAACTTAACACGGTAACTACTAACCTCTAACACTTTTCACAATGCGAAATCTCATTTTATTCGCCGCTACACTGGTAGCTGGCACAGGGATCTTTTGTGCCTGTAAGTTTCAGTCTATTGGATATTTCTATACTGGAATAGGTGTCGGAATTATAATCGCACTACCACTGTTAAAGACGAGGAAACCGAAGATCACAGTATCTGTAGACACTAGCGGCGTGAGATCATCCTTAGACAAGGTGCAGCGAGATTTAAACTCTGCAAGATATGCAGGTATCTTCTTCGAAAATATGGATAAAGACATCCTCCGCGAGATTGAAGAGGAAGGACGCCTGGAAGCAAAGATTTACCGTGTGCAAAATCACCTTTCATAAGTAGAATAGTGAACAATGAATCAAGATGCTATTACTGTCTACGTCTGCTGTAGTGTTGCAATAATTGCCTGTTTAGGACTTGCGATATACACCTGGAGACGGGAAGACAAAGAACAGTGAACAATTTTAAACTCGTTATTCATAATGTGTTACATAACGATACGCGGCTTGTGCCTACTCGCTGCAGCACTTTTTAAACAAACAGACTATGGAAAAATTGTCAAGCAATCAAATGAAAGTCATTTCAGAATATACATTGAAGTCAACTCCCGACTTCGTATTCAAAGATGCCATTCGTGAATTTTCGGTCCAAAGAATATACGACTATTCCAAACGACGCCTGATGAAAGAATTTCCTAATCTGATGCCAAGTGAATTGCATTATTCAATAATAATGGCAGAGGTATTTAGCCAGTACAAATGTGATGACATTGCCTGTTGTAATCTTTTGCGAGATATCGAAAAACTAAAAGGCATTTTACGCCAGTACAAAAAAACTAATACAGTGCGCTGGATAGAAAAAGTTAACGATTACAATCGTATGGTAAAAGCATATTCAGAAAAAGTAAAACCGCTATCCAGATTGATTACAAAATATAAAATGATCCCTAAGAGAGACTAACAGCATTTTATTAACCTCTATAAACTCTTTGTATATACGATATTTTTCTCGCAGATATTGGCTTCTATAGCGATGTTGCGCTAGGCATCATAATACTTATTATCCTTCTGTTTATCAGAAAATTAATTGGAAATAAATCAGAGGATACAGACTACAGCTTCTTTGAAGAAGATGATTGGTGGAAAAGCATGCGGGGATAAACTCTTTTTGGGGCATTAAGTATAAGCAGAAAACTTCCGGCAGACTGTATCTACTATCTGCCTTCAATTTGAAAACAAATTAAAAATTATTCATATGGTACAAATTGATGTAAAAGAAATCGTCGATTGTGTTGTTATATGCAACCTTTATACACCAGGTCGCGTAGTGAAGATACTTTTAAATCGGCAAGACTATGAACTACTCATGCAGGACGGCTTCTTTATCCGCGACAGTAAAGAAAAGGACTCGGCAGATGTACTGAATACTACGAAAGAATATAAATAATTAATTACCGGTTAGCTCAGTGGTAGAGCATCTGACTGTTAATCAGAGGGCCGCAGGTTCGATCCCTGCACTGGTAGCGATTTCAGAGGTCACCCTAAGCCGGTCGGGTAAGTGCCGGCAAAAGATCGGGTGGTGAAATGGTAAACACACATGATACCAAAGTACAAGGAGTCATGATTGGCGGCCCCACAGATGCGGCTATAAACAGTAAAGATTGCCAATGCCGGTTCGAGTCCGGCCCTGATCACAAGAAACCATAAGCTAGTCGGGAAAGACCGGCACTTTTAAAATCACAGTACCATGGAAAACGAAGAGATAGACGAAATAGACGACGAACCTGATCCAGATGACGAAAAGTCCTACCGTAACTGGCAACGCAAACAGCGAGTAGAGAAAGAACTGGAGAAGAGACGAGAACGGGCACAGTACTACGATTAAATACCTGGAGAGATGGCCAAGTGGTAAGGCAGCGGATTGCAACCCCGCGACCACCGGTTCGAATCCGGTTCTCTCCTCTCAGAAACGCTTTTTTCATATTCACTAACCAGCTGCTATAAGCGGCATGACACTCTCATGCCTGAACGCAGCGCAAAAACAAACTTTATGCACCACTTACGAGATCCGGACTGGCCAGATAATCCCGCAGAAGCGCAGTTATTCTGAAACGTTATCGATTTGGACAGTACACGAACAGGCAGGTAATAACCAACAGGTTTGATTTTGAGTAACCTGCCTGTTTCTTAAATCTTTCACAATGCAGGCAACCTGGAGAAGACTTAAAAGCGTGGGCGGCATTATAAGGATGTCCTTTGTAATCCTCGTCACAATCGCAGCTTACAATCTCTTTCACAGACATAAATAACACTTCCCTTATGGAAACAATTACTACAAAGACCTTTGAAGAAATTAAAGATTTCATCGTTCGACGAGGCAAACAATTTGAATGGTGTGAAGGACAAGCAAATCGAATGTATAACGCCTCATCTATTCATGAGCTTTTAGAAGTCATCAAAGACAATATTGCCTGGATTGCATCCAAGCAAGAAGGGCTGGCTGATATTCTTGAAGAACTTTTCGGAACCGAACTATTATTCTTCCATAATATCTACACTTCTGGCAAACATCACCTCTCAATAGATAAACCTGCCTATATAGTAACCTTGGGCAGCAGCAGTGCTACCGTGGAGACCTTGGACAGCAGCAGTGCTACCGTGGAGACCTTGGGCAGCAGCAGTGCTACCGTGGAGACCTTGGGCAGCAGCAGTGCTACCGTGAAGACCTGGGGCAGCAGCAGTGCTACCGTGAAGACCTTGGACAGCAGCAGTGCTACCGTGAAGACCTTGGACAGCAGCAGTGCTACCGTGAAGACCTTGGGCAGCAGCAGTACTACCGTGAAGACCTTGGACAGCAGCAGTGCTACCGTGGAGACCTTGGGCAGCAGCAGTGCTACCGTGGAGACCTGGGGCAGCAGCAGTAAGCTTACATACTCTTTGGGCGATGGCCCCTGCCCGTCCATTAAGCATCTATCAGAGAGGAAATTATTTGTAAAGACATCTGACTTTGAAATAGTGCAGGTGCAATAAAAAAGCCCGGCGTGGCGCGCCGGGCAGCTAATTCAAAATCGGCAGATTTTAAAACTAACAAGGTAAAGGTATGAAAACAATGGAAAAAGCACCTTTAATTTTCGAAAAGATGGCGGCAATAATGGCGGATGCCACTCCAATTGCCAAAGACCAAAGAAACAAGGATCAGGGCTACACCTTTCGAGGCATAGATGATGTGTACAATACACTTCATTCTATATTCTCGAAACATAAAGTCTTCCTGGTACCAGAAGTATTGGAATCTTCCCGTGAAGAACGTAAAACTAAATCAAACAGTCTGCTGATATATACCATCCAAAGAGTAAAATTCACATTTTATGCCGTAGATGGCTCCTCTGTTTCGGCAATAGTTGAGGGCGAGGGTATGGACACCTCCGACAAGAGCACCAACAAATCCAGCAGCGGTGCTTTGAAATATGCTTTGCTACAGATATTCCTTATACCTACCGCTGAAATGAAAACGGGAGATGCCGATGCCTCTACACCACAACCTATGAGCAAGGCGGAGGAAATAGCTCAACTGATTGCGGATGCACCTAACACTATGCAGGTATTAAATCTAATAGCAACCAATTTTAATGTAATTGGAAAGGACAATGAACTTTTTGGGTCGGCTCTTTTGACCGGTATAGCTCTTGTTCAAACCGAAGAAGATCTCAAGGCATTAAAATCATCCTTTCCTAATCCTTTCAATATGGAGGGCCCAGTTAAAAAGGCTGCTATTGAAAAGTATAAAGAAATCACCAAATCAAATCAAGATGCGACCGCGTGACCTTTTCCTGCATGAGCGGGAGCAAGACCAAACCGATTATTCACCTGAACAATTCGAAATAATGGAAACAAATTCTCTGAACCTCGTCAATTCATCCATACTTCCTACCAAAGGAAATGTGACTGTGATTGCCTCCCATATCATCCAGGATGTGCTTGAAGGAAATATGGACTGTTTCGAGGTAGTGGCCAGATTGGCAGCCATAACATCCACTTGTGAAGCAGTGAAAGAAGGTATCCGACAACATATCACAGATGAACTGTCAAAGTATGGCGGTGGCATTGTAGGTAAGCTGGATGCAAAAATCCAATCGTCCGAGGTGGGTACTAAATATGATTACTCACCAGATCCAGTATGGCTAGGAATCTGCGAGAAAATGAAGCCATTGGAAGAAGCAAAAAAGCAACGTGAAACATTCCTTAAGGGCGTTTCTCGGATGTTCATCGAAACAGATATTGAGACCGGAGAATCTTACGAAGTGTACCCTCCCATCAAAACTTCCACTTCTTCTTTTAAGGTAACACTGGGTAAATGACAGCGGACATCATGGAAGGCAAGATATGCCCATACTGCCACTCTCCTACTGAATATACCGATAGCATTGAAATCTATGGCAGATCATACGGTATGATTTACATCTGTAGACCATGTGATGCTTACTGTGGAGTTCATAAGGGAACCGTCAAGGCACTCGGCAGACTCGCCAATAAGGAATTAAGACACTGGAAGAAACAGGCGCATACAGCATTTGATCAGATATGGCTTAGCAAGCGTATGAAACGCAATCAGGCTTACAGGTGGCTATCTGATAACTTGAATATCCCCACAAGCAGCTGTCATATTGGAATGTTTGATGTGGAACAGTGCAAAGCAGTAGTAGAACTATCAAAAAAGTATCTCAATGAACAGTGAACTGAATTTACCTGCTGTAGAAGCCATACATACTGAATTGCTTCAGATGGACTCACTCATTACCGGACTGCAATCAATTACAGCTTTAATTGATCTCTCAGGAAGACTGTCTGCTTGGCTGGCCTTTACAGGAGAACAAATGGCTGCAGCAAAACGGGAATGGCGCGCCTCTACTCGCAAGGCATATGAATCGCATGTGTTTAGCCGCGTGTCTCAGAGTCTCAGAATTTCACCATCCATGGCTACAGATTATGCTAAGGCTAAATCCGGGGACAATGAAGCCACTTACGAGTTCTGTGAACGCGTACACCGTACCATAACTCATATAATAGACCTGGTACGTACCGTAATATCAGCTCTAAAAGAAGAACAAAAAGTATTTGGTAGATCTTAAAATTATTCTCATGCCAAAAATTATGTTTCCAATGGTGGGACAAACTATACGGATTCCCTATAATAAGTCCCTGGTATCAATGAAAATTCAGAAAGGTGTGCGTGAATCAGAAAAGCGCGTCTATACCATGCTTGACCAGGATGGCAACAAGCACAAATTTGACGCTGATGTCATTGATCGGCAATACTATGCCAAAAAAGGGAAGGTTTCCGATAAGCGGGGTTTCAGTGCCAGATATAAAGGCAACTAACTCTTTTCGCATGCTACCCAATGCACTCACCTTTTAAATCTAACCGCGCATGAAATTTTATAACACTATTGGTCTTTCCGGTGAAGAATTGAAAGACAGACAAGAAAAGAACATAACGCAGACTGATGCAGTAATGCGGCTGTTCAACAAATACCCAGATAAGAAATTCACCGCCCGGGAAGTTTACCACAAACTCACCTCCGATGGCATACGTGCCGAGTTGACATCTATCCGGAGGGCTATATCTGATCTGGAGGACGCCGGCAACCTGGTAAAGCTGGATGAAACGGTGAGAAGTCCGGTAGGCCGTGGAATGGCTGAACACTACCATTGTCTTCCTCCGGTCAGCAATATAGAGGCCAAGCAAGCTATTGCTGACGGATATCAACCTGACCTATATAATCTCGACGAGTAATGACATGGAAGCAAAAAGCAATAACAAAAGGATTTGCCTACTGGTCTGTCCAGACGGATAGATACATGGACATCCGGATAAAGAGATTGAAGAAGGATTTTAAATGTGATGGTATAGCTGTATACGACTATCTACTGAATGAAATCTACCGGGTAAAAGGCTGCTACCTGGAGTGGGACGAAAGTACTGCCTTTGACGTAGCCGAATACTTTGGCCTGAAAGAAACAACTGTGAAGGAAATAGTAAACTATTGCTGTGCTGTGGGTCTTTTTTCAAAAGAACTACTCACGAGCGAGAGAGTACTTACTTCAAAATCTATTCAGGAAAGATACATCAGTTGGTCAATAAAAGCTAGACGCACCAACATCATAATTCCGGAAGAAATACTAATTATTCGGGAAGAATTGCCAAAACTTCATGAAGAAACTCACAATCTGTATGAAGATTTCGACAAAGAAAAGAAAAGTAAAGAAACAGAAAGTAAAGAAGAGAGTAAAGAGGTTCAGGCGCTCAAACGAAAAATCGAGGCTTATGAAAAAATCATTAAAAACGGGAATTTGACCGGAGGCCCTCCCCCCGCTCCCGCGCCGCCCCCCTCCCAGATAATACCAACAGAAGAACAGGTAAAAGCATACTTCAAAGAGAAGCATGGCACCACAACGATGGCTAAAAAGTTTTATGACACCTGGGACGCCGTGGATTGGATCAACAAAGGGAATCCCATAACAAAATGGAAATCAATGGCTAACAGATTTATTACTACTTACCAAGAAAACGAGGCAAAGTATGAACAGCGAGAACAAACAAGTACAGCAACTGGTAGACAACCTAACGGCAGCTCTACGGGTGCAGCAATCCTTGCCCAATCACTTGCAACAGATATCGGAAGGGTTAACTACGGAGGAGAAAACAATTCTGAACACTAAATACATCCTACCCAGAATTGACAGGCTATCGGCCATAGATATCGCTCTTCACACGAAAGCTTTGTTAATCAGAATCTATTCTGCTACCGGCTGGAGAATACCAGAGGATAATAGCCTTATGACCTCGTTGGTAATCGAGTTTGGCCATTTCCTGATAGAACAATGCGGTGATTTGAATCCAGAAGAAATAGCGCTCGCCTTCAGAACCTACGCCCTGGAAATAAAAGACTGGGGTAAATCGATGAATCTTTCGCTTATTCTACAACCGATTAATAGGTACCGGTCAGCCAGACACGATGCATCTGTGCGTGAAGAACGGCTTAAAACAGCCTCAAAGGATGCAATGTATGCCGCTTTACCCGTTGGCGAGACTGATTGGTCGGACGAATGGGAAAGAGTCAAGGACGCGGCCCGCAATGGCCAAATACGGTCAGTCAGGATAATCACTCCATTGTACGACTGGTTGAACAGAAAGGGTATGATCACCTTTTCCCCGGCTGAAAAAAGGGATATCATGGAAGAGTGCCGGCAGATATACGCGTTGGAAATGAAAGTAGCCCTCCAGACAACCACGATCCCTGTGCCTGCTGCCAGAGAAAAATATGAACTCCTAATCAAGGAGGGTAAGGAATGGCTAAAGAGTGACGACCTATGTTCTGTTGTGCTTACTGCCAGCAAGATAGAAACAGTCCGCCGTGAAGCTGTAAAAGCAATTCAGAACGAAAAAACACAGTGAACAATGAATATAACACCAGATCAATACAAGAAATACGCAGCTAAATCCTTGCCGGCATTAATCCGGATAGCAGAAAAACACTTCAATGCTTTCATCCGGAAGCGCGACAGTGATGGGGATTACTTTACCTGCATTTCCTGCCAGGAGGTTAAACCAGTATCCCTGATGCACGCAGGACACTTTCTTTCTGCAGGCCATAACACCAATGTCAGATTTCACACGGATAACGTGCATGGCCAGTGCTCACGGTGTAACACCCACGAACACGGTAATCTGATCGAGTACAATGACAACCTAATCGCAAAGATCGGCGCTGAACGCGTCCAGCACCTGAAGGATATCGCACGATTGCCCCATAAATGGGATCGTGCGGAGCTGATTGCAATCATCGTTAAGTACAAGTAAAACTAAAACCAATACACATGCTGACCCTTTCGCTACCACCCTTAAACTACAGGACAATGAACAAAATAAAGTCAAGCACACAGACCATTCGAGTCTTTGACACCTTCCAGGATGCCAGGAAAGCTGCGCATGATCACTTCAATAGTGTGGAAGGTGATAAATGGGGCAGCCGATTTGTATCGCAAACTCAGGTAGGAAAAATGATTCACCTAACATTTGTCAGTTGCAAGACCCAAAGTACTCAGGGAGAATTTTTAGCAGCTATTTCACAATAAAAACAGCCATGGGAAAAAAGAAAAAGCTCCCAGTAAACGTAAAGGATCCGCATCGATGGTATTATACCAGTCATCCACAGGCTCAACAAAACTATTGGAACTTCTTCGTTAAAAAGAAGGGCATACCAGTAGAGAAGATGGTGCACTGCATGGATAAATACCTTCAGGGTAATCCAGAAAAAATGAGGGGCAAGAAGTACGTATTAGAAGGCCTGTATTGTGATTTTGATAGGCTTCTTTCGATTGTAACACAAGAAACCGGCGTCACGTTCGGCAAAAAAAGGAAGGTTAGATACGATACAACGGAGATTGACAACGCTTTCTCCCTCGGATATTTTTGATTTTAAACCGGCCCGGAAGGGCGAGTGAATATATGACACCAACAGCAAAAGGATATTTTTCAGGTTGTGGAGGAATGGAGATCGGCCTAATGTATGCCGGTATCGAAATGATTTCTTCCCTTGATCTGGATCAGGAAGCTGCCGAGTGCATGCAGATGAACCCCTCCTATTTCGGGCATTCGATTCTGCAGCAGGATATTTCGAACATCACCGTCTTGGGTCAGGAGCAGTCAGATATCATCGTAGGTACCTATCCCTGTACAAAATACAGCCCTGCGGCCGACCTTCACGGCACCCGTACCGGCGATGATTTATTCCTGCATTTCTTCCGTCATATCGCCCTGGAAAAACCAGAAATGTACATCGTGGAGAACGTACCAGGTATGCGGAAGTTTCCGGTGGTAATGGAGGCTATGACTCAGTTGCCAGATTACTATGTGACTGTGTTCTGCCCGATAGACGCCCTTAACTGGCTGCCTCAGCGCCGGGAGCGACTAATATTGATAGGCACCCGCAAACCATTTAACCCCTCCAGTCCTACCGGCTGTCGCCGGCAGACAATAAAGGATATTCTGGACGCGGAGCCGGTATATGAAATGCCGGACTATGTAGTAAACAGGATTAACGGGAAATACCGAGACAGACCGATCATAGTAGACCCCGCAGATTGTAACGCTTACGCGCCCACGTGCGTGGCCCACTATGCTAAAGATCTGTCAACCAGAATGCTGGTAGATAAAAATAGTAGTCATGGGCTTAGGCCATTTACTATCAGAGAATACGCCCGTCTTCAGGGCTTTCCGGATGACTATTATTTCCTGGATAAAAAAAGCTCCTACAGACTTATAGGGAATGCTGTAGCTGTCCCGATGGGTCGCTGGATAGGTCAGGAAGCAATGAAGTATTTCAATTAATAGCCTCCAGTGGTCGCCATATGCATTGGTCCAATTGTCTGTGGGTAAGTTACCGGTATGGAAAACTTGATCCTGGATACAACATTGTGATTTGATGATTTTTCCATAGAACCACCAGTAGATAAAATTGATGCTATAGACAGTTTACCATCTACATCTTTTTTATCTGATTCAGAAACAGTTACAGCAATATCAAACTCAATAAGATGAGATGATTCTTCTGTATAATCAGTATTATTTATAGTACCACTAACACTTTTATCAGACAATTCTTTTTTGGCATCATTGATTCCTTGAAATATTTCTAATAGTGAGTTCTTAACAAAATTTCTTACGTCCATAAGCTTTTTTTCAAATATAATAAATTTTAACCGGCCAGGCGGTACCTGGTAGTAAACAATGTATTTATTACCACTCCTTTTACTTTGTCATTTCGCGGCTGATTTCACTCCGCTTTCGACACGATGGATGCTCAATGCGAAGTATCACGGAAGACCAGTATTCCCGATCTTGATTCATGGTATAGTACATGGATTATTAATGTTCCTGGTGTGCGTCAGTTACACAACAACTTTGAATGCTTTGTTGATATTCTTGTTCCAAACTGTTACCCATACAGTGATTGACATAGGGAAAGGGCGAATAACTGCATCAAATGTGAATTTAGAGTCTATCCGAAATCCCATGCACTGGGTATTATTCGGAGTTGATCAGCTCCTACACCAAATTGTAATAGTTCTGATCTTCTATTATATTCTTTATAATCATTAATAAACCCGGCCAGGTGGTACCTGGGAGTAAACAAAATGAGACAAATTGAAAATTTCAAATTCAGAGCGTGGACAGGTGAAAAAATGGTTTACAACGTTTCGCCATTCACATGGGATTTCGTTCTTGATATCGGTATGTTCAAATGCATTAAAAGTACAGGAACAGGCATTTTAGGTAGCGGTGGACCTACTGCGCAGTATGAACTTGGTGGTATTCGATATGAGGCAGTGATGCAATACACAGGTCTTGTAGACAAGAACAAGCATCCAATATATGAGGGTGATATCGTGAATATCACTACCACAGGACTGGTATGGGAGACTGAGTATACCTGGGAGGGAGAGGTTGTATTCGAAGATGGAAGATTTACTGTTCGGCATGAAAACGGCAAACGTACAAACTTCTATAAAGACAGACCTGTTGTGGTAATCGGGAATATCTACGAGAACAAAAAATAAACGCTTCCGGAAGCGATACCGGGGAAAGATGAGAGTAACAATACCATCCTGTAAGGAACATGAAGGGTTTTACGAAATGACAATAGAAATTTCTGATTTATGCCCTGTGTGTGGTGGACCACGTGGAGAGCCAACTCAAGGCTTATCTTATGATGGTAGCCGCAGGCTAAATGTTAGTGTGTGGTCTAACCCATGCGGCCACATAGATTATTACTGGAAAGTTCGAGATGAATACCAGAAAGCAAAAATATCTCAGAACGAATTAACCGCACCTGCTACGGACACAGGAGATAAATAATATGGCATTATACAAAAACCCTTTCCATAAAAAAGGATACCAAGATTCAAGTCCAGTTATTGCCACCGAAGCCATCCCAATTATTTACAAAGGCCATGAAATTTATCATCGCATAAAATCAAATACCCCAGGAGGAAATGTATTCGACATAGTAAAAGACGGTACTTGTGTGGGTATGAACGCCGGAATAAATGGCGCCAAACAAAAAATAGATTTACTTCTTAACCCCTAACCGGATAGGGTAACCGGTGAACAAATGAAAAAAACAGAACTGCAGAAAATCTTTTTAAAGAACCCGGCATGGAGTGCTGACTTTAAGTCCATTCGGAAAGGCATTGCTACCTGGGTAACCTCGGATATTAAAACAGGCCGCGAGTATACATTCGCAGTACCAGTATCTGATATGGGTGAAGCTACCTTCAATCAATACATGCCATGCAAAGAACTGTTTCGCTGGCTGGTAGATACCGCACAGGAGGACGGAAAGAATGCATAAGTGCACCTGTGTAAACGTCGAGTTCCAAACCTATACAAATCAAATGTGGGTTCACGCCCCTGCTCACATGCCAAAGCATAACGGTTATTCACTGGACAGATGTATTGCTGAGGAAGTAATAATGTTGTGGCGCCACGGCATTACTACGACCGGCTGTTGTTGTGGTCATGGTAAACTACCTGGTTTCATCGGTGTCATAGACTCAGACATTAATAGAATGAAGAGCCTCGGATATAAAGTTTGGCACAACACCACTCGACCACTCGACCAGGATTCTTTCATTCCAATAGGCGTGGATACGCTTTCGGAGAAGATAAAAGGGAGAAATACGGTTTCCCGTAAAAATGTTTCCTAGCAATTGGCTTCTATTACCAAAAACACCATATGAAACAAATAGTAAAATGGCTAGCCTCCGTAACTGGCGTAGAAGCTGATATCCGCGAGCATGAAGTGAAGAAACTTAAATCCGAGCTTATCATAATTGCGGACAAGTATTCCGGCGAAAATAAGTACCAGCTGATCACGGAGATAATAAAAACGGTTGCCACAGGCATAAAACGTGATGAGACGGGAAACCTGGTGTTAGCCAAGGCAATGGACACCCTCTGCAGTAACGAGGATTTCTTCAAAAAAACTAAACCTGCCGGATAGGTTACCGGTTTTAAAATGAACGCAGAAACTTTAAAAGCACAATTCAGTAACATCAGATTTGATAATCGGCAAAAACTAGGCGCTACTGCGTTAAAAGCATACTGCGATTGCTTAGAAGAAGAGACATTTTCCAAACTTGAAGAGCTAGAGGATGGTCTTGGACCAGTTTATGACCTTATAACACCTGAAGAAGAGGAGGTATCAAATGATTAGCGTTGTGAAAGAAATTTTACTCCAACATACTGAGGAGAAGTTCTCGGACCATGCTGGATCCCATGGCATCTACGCCTATGATAAGGTAAAGGATGTGGATATAGATGCTGCAGCAAAGGAGATATCCCAGATGTTTTGTGATTGGGTAGTGGAACGGGAATATGCCCATGTAAGCGGCATGGTAGACTGTCAGTCATTTAAGCATGATGTGCAAACCTACATTAACGACTGGTCTAATGGAACAGGATTTACACCAGAACAAATTCAACAAGCACTTGATAAGTTTAAAAAAAAATAGCCATTTTTTGTTAACCCGTTTTAAAATACAGTGAACATGAATACAATACAGATCATTCAAATGACACCGGACGACCTCCGGAAACTTATTGCCAACGAAATAGCTGCAGCGTTACAGGCAGCCATGGATTCGGTAAAACGACCTTCAGAATATGAAGAAATCACCGTAGACCAGGCAGCGAAAGAATTTAACTGCAGCAAACGAACTATCCGACGCAGGATGAAGGAGCTGGATATAAAGGGGTTACGGATCGGCAGGAGCCTACTGATTCAGCGAAAAGACTTGTCCAAAATAAAGAAGGCTTCTTAGTAAGCCTTCTTTACTCCTTTTTGCAGAATGCTGGGTCATTGAGGATCTCCAGGGCGTTTTCCTCTGCTTCAATCTTAATATATTTAAAGAAGGAATCTTCCGATGAATGGCCAGTTATTAGCATAATCTCTCTTGGCTGCCTCCGCAAGTCCTTATACATCCACGTTGCAAAGAACCTTCTCATAGAATGTGGCCTGAACATGTCCGCCCTTTCAAAGTATTGTTCTTTTTTAATTCCCCCCTGAGTATAGGTTTTCAACTTTTTCCCAGTAACGCCTGCAACCTTTGCGATTTCAGGAATGTGATTATACAAAGAACTTAAGCAAGGAATCGGGATGCGTCCTTCATATTTTTCGTAGATTTCTTTTGCTATCCAATGTAACGGTATAGTTACTTTTTTGGATCCTTTTGATGTATATACCTCCATAAATCGTCCATTAGGTATGTACTTATTTATGCGCTTTAAATCTTTTACCCTCAATGCTAAAAAGCAACCATAAACAAAGAAGTCTCTTACTCTCTCTCTAATTCCTTTTAACTGTAAATTATAAATTGCTTTAACCTCATCAAATGTAGGTGCGATGGCATCGGATTCCTCGTTCGGGACGGTAAAATCCTTATGCTTATAAACATCGTTTTGATGATAACCCAATCCGGCAGTATATCTGAAGAAAATTTCTAAACAATTAACCACACAACTCATACTGTTCTGTTTATATCCATTCAACATCATCCATTTGACCAGGTTATTAAAAAGCGTAAGGGTCATATCATAATTCAATACAAATTCACTTGTCGGATCAGCTGCACAGTCTTCCCATACCTTTCTCATACTGTCATAATGCAAGATAGATGCTTTACTATATCTGGTTTTACTTTTTGGCTTTAACAAAGCCCCAGATTCCATATCAGCTATCATTGCTTTGTGATCCGCAATTAAATCTCTATTCGCAATTTTCTTTTTTTGATCTGGTCTGAATTTATTATCAAGGTATGTCTTAAGCTCATCATGAATTATATCAATTGCTCTACTCGTATATTGGAAAACATAGTCATCAACAGCCTTTTTTACAGCTTCTATTTTTCGTAATGCCTTTGTCGAATTATCCCCTGCCTTCTGGCCTGTGGGGAAGCGTAAACGTTTATCTTTGCAGTGAAAACTGATTACAATATATCCATTTGATACCAGGGTTAATGATTCTCCTTTCATTATGTCGGGGTTTATGTCAAAAATATAGGCATTTTAAAACTTTTTTGGCATGTAGCAAACATTTTAATTTTCCCAATACACCATTCAAAACAGCCACTATGGACAAAGTAGTACATACTATGACGTGAAATGGACACGCAATAATTAAAAGCAGATTAAAAACAGCGGTTTTCTGCTTCGATCTTAAACCTTTTCTTCGCTATCAAGTCCTATTTCCATCTTGCAATCCATATTTATGCGAAGAATCTTAGTTACATCCTTCATCATAGCAGCGCTTTCATTGGGAATCAATGAAGTAAATGCACAGGTAAGCGTAGGTGTGGGCGTATCCATACACGTGGGCCCTCCGGCATTACCTATTTATACGCAACCAATGTGTCCTGGCGATGGTTTCATCTGGACACCGGGATATTGGGCCTATGGGCCTGATGGTTATTTCTGGGTACCTGGCGTATGGGTACGTCCTCCTCGTCCGCGGTTATTGTGGACACCAGGTTACTGGGGTTTTGTAGGCGGCGTATATGCATGGCATGCCGGTTACTGGGGACCACATATCGGCTTTTATGGCGGCATCAACTATGGCTTTGGTTATGGCGGCGTAGGGTTTGAAGGTGGCATGTGGCAGGGAAATGTTTATCACTATAACACCGCCTGCGCTAATGTGAATACTACTATTGTTCATAACACCTACGTAAGAAATGTGACGGTCATCAATAACAATACGACCATCAACAACCGCACTAGTTACAATGGTGAAGGTGGTGTTACATCCAGGCCAAACCGTAACGAAGAAATGGCGATGCGGGAAGAAAGAGTGGCACCTACCACGACACAGCAGTCCCACGAAAATACGGCTATGCAGCAACGCGCACAGCCGCTGAACAATAACCGCGAAATGGCTACCAGTAATAATCTTCATAACAGGGAGACCAGTGTGCAAGGCAATCGTATGGCGCCAGGTGCGAATAACGGTAATGGTGTTAACAACGTAGCTAATAATGCTGAAAGAAATAACGAGCCACAAAGAGATATTAACAGACCACAGCATAATGACATGAGGGCGCAGGCAAGACCTGAAAACAATAACGAAGGCAGGATGCAGCAACGCCCGCAACAGGCGATGCGTATGCCTCACAATGGCGGCGGACAAGCGATGCATGCGGCACGCGTCAACGAAGCCAGAGCCCATCACGAACGTATGCACAGAGGATAGTATTAAAGTCATCCAGGTAGCCCCAAAATATCCATTGACTAGACCCCAAACTTTATTATAACCCCAGGAAAATCCCGTTGGAAGCTATTCCCACGGGATTTTTCGTAATGGAAATTATTTTCGTATAGGTATATACGTTAGTATCACTACCCCATTGTTTAAAACCCTGGACGACAATAATTGCAGGTTGAGTTGCCGGGTAAGTCCCGCGAATACAGGGTGTCCATTGCCTAATGCCACCGGATTAATCATAAACTGGAATTCATCTATCAGTTCATGTGCAGCAAAAAGCGTAAGGATGCTGCCACTTCCAAGCAAACATAAATGTTTGCCGGCCGTGGTTTTGAGTCGGCGTATTTCTTCCACAATATCACCACCCATAATGCGTGTCTGTTGCCAATCGACTTTTTTGAGGCTGTTGGAAAAGACAATTTTCTCTGCGTTATTCATGCCTGCCGCCATTTCAGGATCCTGTCGTATAGCCGCAGGCGTAGGCCACCAGGCTATCATGTGCTCGTAGGTAATACGGCCGAAGATGAGGATATTCTCTTCCTCCATTTTTTGCAGGGCAAAATCGCGCTGCTCCTGGCTTTGACTGGCCCAGGAGGTATCGCCGGCAGCATCTTCAAAATAACCATTGAGGGTAATAAAATGAAAAGACACCAATTTTCTCATAACATTATTTTTAGGGGAAACATAAAAGCGGCCACTACTGCGTAGCGCCGCTTTTTTCAGATTGATATAATGTAAGGATTATTTAGCATTTTGTCCGCCATCGATCACATATTCAGCACCGGTGATAAACTGGCTATCGTCGGAGCCGAGGAACAATACGAGTTTGGCTATTTCAATCGGCTCGGCGTAGCGGCCCAGCGGTATTTGTGAAGCAAATTCTTTCTGTACAGCATCGCCTTTGCCTGGTTCATAGCCTTCTTCGATACTACGCATCATCCTGTTGTTTACCGGAGATGGATGTACGGTGTTTACACGAATTTTCCTGGCGGCAGCTTCCAGGGCTACGGTACGCATAATACCAATGGTGGCGTGTTTACTGGTAACGTAAGCCACGAAGTTTGGAGAACCTCCTAATCCTGCCACAGAAGAAGTAATGATCATACTAGCGCCGTCGTTCATCTGAGGTAATACATATTTGCAACCCAGGAAAACGCCTTTCACATTCACGGCCATTACCTTATCAAATACGTCTTCAGGAAATGATGTAACCGGTGCAACAGCTCCTTCAATACCAGCGTTGTTAAAGAAGATATCTATTTTACCGAATTTTTTCACAGCTTCTTTAGCGTATTTTTCTACATCTGCTGCTACGGTAACATTTGCAGTTACATAAGCTGCATTAGGGCCAAGCGTATCCGTAGCTTTTTTAAGTGTAGCTTCGTCCAGGTCCACCAATACCACTTTTGCACCTTCGTCAATAAATAATTTAGCTGTTATTTGTCCGATACTTCCTGCGCCGCCAGTGATAACGGCCACTTTGTTTTCCAGTCTTTTCATATTCAATATTTTAAGTTAAATCAATACGAACCGATGGTAATTGGGGCAATGTGTACAGGGAAAGCAAGACAATCTTTGCGTTGAAGTAGTGCAAAGGTACGAATTAAAATATTGCGTGATCGTTACTTAACATTTCTATAATAAATCCGGCTAAATATTATATCACTTAAATCGTATGATTACTGTAAAAACTAACGTTAAAAGAAACAATTGACAGCGTATATCCGGATAAGTGATTTAATTTTGCTTAATAGCTGGTATCAGAATACAACCCGGGAATTGCAACCTTCAAGTCAGGATGTTTGTATAGAGAATGACATTCAGATATTTAATCATCTGCCTGAAAAAAATTTTATGGAAAGCACGCAAAAGCAACAGGTTAGAGCATTACTGAAAGCAATAGAAACCGGCGCTGCCGAACCTGTTCAATGTATCAATCCTCAACATTATAAGCAACACAATCTCAGCGCCGCAGATGGCCTTTCCGGCTTTGGCGAATTATTGCAGCAGCTGCCGCCAAATTCTGCCAAGGTAGACACCGTCCGGCTTTTCGAAGATGCGGATTATGTTTTTGCACATACCGTTTATGATTTCTTTGGTCCTAAAATCGGGTTCGATATCTTCCGGTTCGAAGATGGCTTTATCACAGAACATTGGGACAATCTCCAGAAAACGCCTAGTCTGGCCAATCCCAGCGGCCATACTATGACTGATGGTAGTACAGAAGTGAAAGACCTCGATAAAACCAGTACCAATAAAGACCTGGTCAAACATTTTGTGGAAGATGTGTTAGTCAATGGTACCATGAACAAGCTGCCTCAGTATTTCGATGGCGATACGTACATACAGCATAACCCAGGCATCCCTGATAATCTCTCCGGCTTACAACGTGCTATGTCCGATTGGGCAAATCATGGTGTAACAATGCACTACGACCGTATCCATAAGGTTTTAGGGGAAGGCAATTTTGTGTTGGTGGTAAGTGAAGGAAATATGGATAGTTTTCATAGTGCATTCTTTGATCTTTTCCGTGTAGAGAACGGCAAGATCGCAGAGCATTGGGATACTATTCAGGATATTCCTGCCAAGAACTTCTGGAAAAATGATAATGGTAAGTTTTGAATGGAAATACCGTTAGCAAATTGATCAATAAAAATGATTACATCTCACTGGCAAGCCAACTAGTGGAATAAGTACACTTTTCACCTGCCAGACCCCGGCATAATCTTTCACTGTAGCGGCATTCATCGTATTAACAATTGATTAACAAATCTTGCAAATACTTAATTAACTATTTCTCGTTTATCCATATATGTGAGGAAAGATGTATTAATAATATCTGTTTCTTCTTTTGATTTTTTGTAGAGCAACAACTTGATTTTTTTGTAGAGCAACAAAGCAATCATTTACAGATTTAAGTTAAACCCTCAACCAAACCTCCATGCTTGTATCAAGAAAACCTTACAGCGGTAAACCGTTGGCATTGGCTATTACTGCCGAAAATAACGATAGTATCAGTGTGATCAACACACTCAGTATTTTGTCCGGGTTCTTTATGTTTGTCAATTGCGCCCTGTTATACTCTTGCACAAGGGATATTGCGGTGATCATTGTCGGCAGTATTGCCAGTCTTGGCTTTATGTGCCTGCCTGCGTTGAATTACATGCATCACAGACTGGCGGCCAATATACTCTTCCTGGCTATTCATAATTTCATGGCGTTATATCTGCAAATAGGCAAAGGAATGGAAGTGGGGGAAACCATGCTGGTTGTATTCCTTATCATTGTTTCGCTACTAATTTTTACGCAGACTCATTCCCTGGTTACCAGTATCAGCTTATGTTTTACCACGCTGGTATTGATAAGGGCCAATAAATACTATGGCATTATTACGCCCAACAAACTACCACTAAACATTTCCTTACTGAAAGACTTTTGCACCTTTAAGCTGCTGGTACTCACGATCTGTGCGGTAGTCTTTTTCAAGACATACGCCATCCGCCTGATACAGGCATTACGTGGCAGCAATGAAGCGCTGGAAAAGGCTTTACAGGAAAAAACCTTTTTAAGCAAGGCATTGAGCCATGAGATAAGAAATCCTTTACATTCTTTAACAGGTATAACGGAAGTGCTTACACGTGAAGTAGAAAAAAAGAATGAATATAACGCACTGATTGAATATATCCGAGACCTGAATGCCAGCAGCGGTTATGCTATGTCTGTGGTGAACAACGTATTGGAACTTGACAGCCAGGCACAACAATGCACACCGCCAGAATCCTTCGCAGTAGCGGCTTGGCTGAGAGAAATCGTAAAATCATTTCAATACCAGGCCAACGGTAAGCATGTAAAACTCATCTGTGAAGCCGAAGAAGATATTCCCAATTTTATTCTTGCACATAAAAACAGATTGAATAAAATCGTCATCAACCTCTTGCTGAATGCGATCAAGTTTACACGGGAAAATACAGTCGTTACCGTTACCCTTGCGCATGAGCAAGGACGCTTACTGTTGCGCGTAAAAGACCGCGGTCAGGGCATGAGCCAGGAAAAAATGAAAAAGATTTTTGACTTGTATGAAACAGAACAGAATAGCTATCTACCTGGCACTGGCATTGGATTATATGTAGCCAGCAGTCTGGCTAAAAGCATTGATGGCGCGCTTACGCTGGAAAGCGAATTAGAGAAAGGCAGCACCTTCACGCTCTCCTGGCCACTGGTTAAAGGTATTGCGCCGGCTCATATTCCTGCTGCTTCCTTACAGCCTTTTGCTGGTATGAAAGTGCTGGCAATTGATGATGATGTATTCAGCCAGAAGTATCTGCAACGTTTTTTTGACGACACCCCTGTGCAAGTGAAACAGGCTATGAACGGGCGAGATGGACTCTCTATACTTCGCGAATGGAAGCCAGATGTAGTATTGCTGGATGTATTCCTGGGAGATATGAGCGGCCATGAGATATTGCAGGAAATCAACTGCCTTCCTTTTAAAACCCATGTTATCATTGTTAGCGGCAACAACTGCGATACCGACAAACAACAATTCCTCAATGCTGGCGCAGATAATTACCTGGTAAAACCACTGCCTCGGAAGTCGCTGTTTGCAGCCATAGAGAAGGTCATGTCACCCGCCACACTAGCGGTATAACGCGTACGTCGCAACTGCCCCAAAAATCCTGTCGTAATTTACCCTGAATTTGTCGCTAAAACACAGCGTTTCCAGACGCAACTCCCAGTATGTTTGCAACAGCATCAAAAAGCTGATTATGACGACACCACAGATATACGTGAATTTACCGGTTAAAGACCTACAACAGTCAATTACGTTTTTTACTAAACTGGGATATACATTCAATCCACAGTTTACTGATCATAAAGCTACCTGCATGGTGATTTCTGACAGTATCTATTTTATGCTGATCGTAGAAGAATACTTCCAGACCTTCACCAACAAACCTATTGCCGACGCTAAGAAAGTCACAGAAGCCATACTTTGTCTTTCAGCTGAAAGCAGGGAGGCCGTAGATGATATCACCAGTAAGGCCGTAGCAGCCGGCGGTACCATCCCGCGCAAAGCGCAGGATCATGGATGGATGTATACCAAAGGCTTCCAGGATCTGGACGGACATCTCTGGGAATACATCTTTATGGACCACAGCGTACTCCCTGAAAATTGAAAAAACCAGCCCTTTTGTTATGAAACAAAAGGGCATTCTGATATATTTGTGGCCAACGTTCTATAAGAAACCATGCCGAAACTATTTCCACGTCCACAAAAACTGATTTGTACCGCATTCTTGCTATTCGCTGCTGCAGCGGCATCTGCCCAACAATACTACCTTTTCGCAGGCTCCTATAACCAAAATAAAGGACAGGAAGGCATCTACATATATCACTTCAATCCGGATAATGGCACTTTGAAAAAGAGTAGTAGTATTACTGATGTGGTAAATCCTTCGTACCTCAATACTTCTACAGATGGTCGTTTCGTATATGCAGCCACCGAGTCCAGAATACCTGGCGGTGGCACCGTGAGTGCATACCGCTTCGACAGTATTCAAGGAAAACTAGCATTTATAAACAGCCAATCCAGCTTCGGTGAGAATCCAGTATATGTGATGGCAGACAAGGCCAATAAATGGCTTGTAAACGCGAATTACACCGGCGGTAGCTTATGTATACATCCTTTGTTGCCGGATGGCAGCATCGGCGAAACAGCCCAGCCAATAAAAATAAACCATAAAAGCACGCTGCCCCGGCAGGAAGCTTCACATGTACACTCCATAGGCTTCTCTCCTGATAAGCAATACGTATATGCACCAGATCTTGGCGCCAATAAAATCTGGTGGTACCATCTAGGCAGCGGCATTGCACCTTTAACACCCAATGCCCCGGAAGCCACGCTGGCAGCCACACACGCAGGTCCGCGACATTTCGAGTTTCATCCTAATGGTAAATTTGGTTATTGTGTAGAAGAGATCAGCGGCAATGTAGTAGCTTATAAATATGCTGATGGGAAATTAGATAGTATGCAAACAATAGCTGCGCATAATGCATCTGGGCTGGAAGACTATGGTGGTGCAGATATTCATTTCTCCCCCGATGGAAGATTTTTGTATGTCAGCACCAGGGGAGATGAAAATATTATAGTGATATATAAGGCAGATGCCCGTAGCGGCTTGCTCACGCGTATTTCCAGCGTTTCTTCCGGAGGTAACCATCCCAGAAATTTTGTGATAGATCCTACAGGGAATTACCTACTGGTAGCGCATCAGATGAGCAATGACCTGATCATTTTCCGAAGAAATAAAACTACAGGTATGCTTACAAAAACAGGTAAAGTATCGGGTATAACCGCTCCCTCCTGCCTGAAAATTCGCGCTTATAACGTTAAGCCCTAAACGAATTACATTAGCAGGATATCGATGCGATGTGCCTGCACCATTTGCTGGGTGGGCGACCAGGAGAAGATGGTGAAATATCCATCCTGGGAAGCTACCAATGCCAGGCAATTACGCTGGTCATGTATAAACTGCGCAGCAGAAAGGTGACGTGTTCCTCCTATTGCAGAAGAATGTAATACCTGCGGTTTGCCGCCTTGTATAGGTTCCAGCATGATTACCTGTTCTACCACAGTAGAATTATAGGAACGTGTGATCTTAGCACCGAAGGCCAGCAACTCGTGCCTGTCATTGATGATGGTAGCACCGTCTACGGCTGTTAGTCCGGAAACGTTTTCCACTTCTCTTCTGAGGGCATTCTGCCAGAAGATCTCACTCACATTAGTACCATCCTGTTTTACCAGGTCGGCCACGCCAGTGAAGGCGGGTGATACCGGGTATTGTAAGGGCTGAATGATGGAATCTTTCCAGCTGTTATTGCATGCCTGCGTTACCAGTAAAATACCACCTTTTCCGTGAGCGCGCATGGACACGGCTATCTGGATCAATACATTGGTGCCGTTGTTCCAGACGGAAGAGGTTTTATGACCGAGCAGGGAACTGAGTATTTCCGGCACGTCTTTTTTCATGCTGCATCCTTCATCTACAATTTTCACCTGATCGCCTTTCAGTACGGCGATATTGGTGAACTTGCCCAGGCCCAGGAGTCTTCTTTGCTTTACTACCAGCAGTCCGGGTTCGGCCACGTCTAGTACGAAACAGAGGTTGGGTAATTTGGTGGTGGTACCCCAGATATACAAGTCGGTACCTTCGTACCAAATACCGATATGGATGCCGGGTCTTTCTACGCCTGGGGCCAATTTGGTGAGTACTGTTGGCGTCAGTGGCAGTCGCTGGGCAAACAGCATAGGTTTTCCTGCTTGTCCTGGCTGCATGAAAGCCAGCGATATGCGGGTGGCATTACCTTCTTCTCTACGCAGGCTGGCCCAGAAGGCAATATCAATAATGCGTTCAATTATTTTTGCAGATGGAACAGTGGCGAGGTTTTCTTCGCCGTTTTCCTGTGCGCTATCCATATGCAGCTGAAGGTGTGTGGCCACTGGTTCTGCCACTTTCACCGCTGCCTGATATGTTGAATTAAAGTTGAGGTCCATAGTAAAAATGGTTAGTCTGGTGTTACTCGTCCATACCACCTGCATCATTGCCACCTTGCTGTGTTTTACTGCTGGTGGCGACCATGTTGCTGATGGTTGTTATTTCGTCTTTGGTAAAATAGCGCCATTTGCCGGGAGCAAGGTCTTTCAGGGCGATATTCATGATACGAATACGTTTCAGGGCAGTTACATTATAGCCCAGCACTTCGCACATGCGCCTGATCTGGCGGTTGAGACCTTGTGTCAATATGATCCTGAATCGATTGGTTCCTTCCTGTTTTACGAAAGCCGGAAGCGTGGTAGTACCGAGTATGCGGACACCACTTCTCATTGCTTTGATAAATTCCAGGTTAATAGGTTTATCTACGGTAACAATATATTCTTTTTCGTGCTGGTTACCGGCACGGAGGATTTTATTAACGATGTCACCGTCGTTTGTCAGGAATATCAATCCTTCGGAGAGCTTATCCAGGCGGCCTATCGGGAAGATACGGGAAGAATAGTTGATAAAATCAACGATATTGGTTTTATCCTTGGTATCGGTGGTGCAGGTAATACCTTTGGGCTTATTCAGGGCGATGTAGACGGTGGTCTTCTTCTTTTTGAGTGGTTCACCGTCTACCTCTACCACATCGCCAGGTTGAACGCGGTCTCCCTTGGAGGCGATATTATCATTGATGGTGACACGTGCCTGTTCTATTAGTTTGTCTGCCTCTCTTCGGCTGCAAAAGCCCGTGTCACTGATATACTTGTTGATACTGATGTTCATGTTGGAATTAAAGTCAGACAGCAAAAGTACTTAAATAACTGCTGACCTCCATCATGGTCTGTTATTGTTGTTTGCCGGCTTCTTTGGCGGCTTTTTTAGCTTCCTTGGCAGCTTTCTTCGCCTGTTTGCGGAAATAGCCACGGAGCAGGAAATTATGTTGCAGCGCGGTCATATTGGTATCCAGTTTAGCAGTAGAAGTACTGAGGTTCTGGATGGTCGCTTTCAGGTTGTCAGCGGTTTGTTTATCGTTGAGCAGTACGCCTGCAGGAGTATTGCTGGTGGTCAGGTTGGTGTTAAGACTCGCGGAAGTTGCTTTCAGGCTTTCTACCATGGAGTTGGCGTTAGCGGCTACTTCATTGAGCTGTCCGATGGTACTGCGCAAGTGGGCAAATACAACGGTATCTGTTACCAGGTCATTAGATAGTGAACCAGGGGTTCTCAGTTTACCAGCGTATGCTGCCAGTCCTTCGGTGAGGCGTTGGGTATTGGAGGCAGATTTCTGCAGCGAAGCCATGGTAGCGTTTAATTCGTTGTACAGGGTTTCGTCGTTGAGCAGTTTACCGATGCTGCCCTGGCCGTCTACCAGTCTTTTGGTGATTACTTTCAGGTTGCCGGTGATTTCTACCAGGCTTTTGTTGTTTACCTGGAGGGTATTCATGATATCATCGGTGCTAACGGTGGTGGCTACGTTCAGCTGGTCACCATCTTCGATAGCAGGCATTTTTTCGGAGCCGCCGGAAAGGGCAACGATTTTATTACCAACAAAGCCGTCGGAGCTTACTTTTACTTCTACGTCTTTGTGAATGTATTTAGCGGCGCTTTTTTCGACGTTCATCACTACGAGGATCTCGTCGTGTTTCATGAAATTGATTCTCTTCACTGTACCTACTTTCACACCGGAGTACCAAACGTTGTTACCTTCTGAGAGGCCGTTCACATCTTTAAATATTGCCTTTACCTGAACGGCAGAAACAAAAGTCTTCTTTTGTCCGCCAAGGGTAAGGATGGCAGCAATAAAAATGAGGACACCAATAAGGATGAATATCCCTACAATGACAGCCCTTCTGTTGCTTGTATCTTTCATAAATTACTGAATAAAATTATAGTCATAAAACTCCCTGATCAGTTCATCATCAGCCTGGAACACTTCATCGAAAGGTCCGCGTTTGATGAATTTACCTTCTTTCATTACAACGATGGTATCTCCTACTGCTTTTGCGCAGGTGAGATCATGTGTGATGATGATGGAGGTGGTATTATATCGCTGTTGTACTTCGTTGATAAGGTTATTGATTTCTGTACAGGTGATTGGGTCCAATCCGGCGGTAGGCTCATCATACAGCATGATGTCGGGGCGAAGGATCAGCGTTCGTGCGATACCGATACGTTTGCGCTGGCCGCCGGAGAGTTCTGCCGGCATCTGGTTCAGCGTCTGAGAAAGACCTACTGCATCCAATACCGTTTCCACCATTTGCTTCACCTTACCTCTGGTAATACCAGGTGTATTGCGTTTGAGTGGGAAAGCGAGGTTTTCTCCTACCGTCATACTATCATAGAGGGCGCCGTTCTGGAAGCAGAAACCTACTTTTAAGCGCAGCTCGCGTAATTCACGAATGCCCAATGTAGGTACTTCCTGGCCCAGTACATTCACCTGTCCGGCATCAGGATATAGCAATGCTACCATGATTTTGATCAGAACTGATTTACCGGTACCTGATCTTCCGAGCACCACCACGTTTTCTCCTTTATATACCTGGAGGTCGATGCCACGTAATACATGATTGGTGCCAAAAGATTTATAGAGATCTTTGACATCGATCATTTTTTCCTGCCAGTCGATATTGGGAGTGAAATTTTTCATACTATCTGAAAGAGTTTGCCACCTGAACAATAATCACTTCTTCCAGGAAGATGAGGAACATGGATACTACTACGGAAACGTTAGCAGCTTTACCCACGCCTTGTGTACCCTGAGAAGCCTTATAACCCTGAAAACAGCCTACTATACCAATGGTAAAGCCATACATGATGCCTTTTACCGTGGTAGTAGCAAAGTCCATAAAGGTAATATTCTTAAATGCGTCCTGGAAAAAGGTAATGAAACTGGTATGTTCGTTCAAATGCACGTCCAGGTAGGAACCCAGCAATGCTACCAAACCAGTATAGCAGACAAGAACAGGTATGCAGACGGTGGTAGCCAGTACCCTGGTTACCACAAGAAATTTAAAAGGATTGATCGCCGAAACTTCCATGGCGTCGATCTGTTCGGTCACCTTCATAGAAGCCAGCTCCGCACCGATAGATGATCCTACCTTACCAGCACAGATGAGGGAGGTTACCAGTGGCGCCAATGCACGTACTACTGCAATGGCGATCAACGAAGGGAGCCAGGAGGTTGCCCCAAATTCAGAAAGAGAAGGACGGGATTGTTTGGTAAATACCAGACCAGTAATAAAACCTGTCATGGTTATCAGTGCCAGGGAACGATATCCTACCTGGTAACACTGACGAATGAACTCTCTTACTTCCAGCGGAGGACGTAACGCCTCTTTAAAGAAGCGTTTAATAAACTGGAATATCTTGAATATGTCGAAGAAGAAATTATCTAGTCCTTTGGACACGACTGGTTTCTCCGGTTGTCCGTTGCTGGAATCCATTTTGCCGTTTTTAAATTATATCAATTATGCCTATACGTAGCTACGAATAAGGCATAACCATCCCGCTAAATTACAATTTTGGTTCTCAGAATGTTACAGTTAAGGCAGAAAAAAGGAAACTTTCCCGGAATTCTCCCTTGAAAATCATTGTATAACAAGGGAAATATTTCCCTCATACACAATACTGTAGCAAGAATCAGACAAATAAATTGCCGCTTTCCTCATGCTGAGCTTTTCTTTCCCTGAAGTAGGAATTAACCCAAATATAACCCCATTCCCTATCGGATTGGGGCCGCAAATTTAGGGCAATCTGCGGGATTTTTAATCTCCATTCAAATAAAAAATCAAAAGGCCATCTCTACTCAGTAGAGACGGCCCTTTGTTCCGTTTGCCCTTAATTATAAATAACGGGGCAGATTATCCAGATCTGCCCCCACTACAATACTTATTTTTTCTTCATCGAATAAGAATAGTTACCAGGAATGCTCAGGTTGAGCGTTACCTCGTAAGTACCCGCATCTGTAACAGTTATATTAGAACCATCTCTGTTCAGGAATGGATCTGAAGGTTTATTATCACCATAGTTGATATCATAGGCGTGGTTAGCCCTGAATTTAAAGGCGCCGGCAGACATATCCACTGTTGCTGTCCAAACTTTCCTGGTAGCATCATAGGTCAATTCCACATCTTTATCCCAGCCACCAGCAGCATCACCAATCATAGACCAGGTAGTTTTGGTAGCAGACCATGCATTGGTGCCGAGGTCAAGCTGCAGGAAGTAATATCCTGCTCCTGTTACCTGCAGATTTTCGCCGGTAGGTGAAAGCACACCTGCGTTGTTTACACTGGTGCCGCCGTAGTTGGTACCATCCCAGCCAGCCACTGAAGTAAATTTAAAAGAGGTTGTGGCGTTTGTGAAGTTGGCGTAGCCTTCATAAGCCTTATCAGATTTCAGGGAGGCCAGCTTAGCGGATGTCGCCGGATCCCAGCCCTGGTAATCACCCGGCGAATACATCGCTGGATAATCGATCAGGTCGAGGTAGGAAGACACCACCAATACGGTGGTATTGGAATAGGCAGGCTCGAAATTGGCACTGATAAATGCTTTAACACGTACATCCATGCCTGTTAGTACGCCATTATCTATTTCCAACGCATTGGCAATTGTATTTAAATCGCCTACAGTAAAGGTTTTTGCAAGCGTATCTATCGATACTTCCTTTACATTGGCGAAGTTGGTACCCTTCTTAGCAAATTGAAGGCTATACTTTACCACAGCGCTGTAGCCAAAGCTGGAAGTATTCCATTTAAATGTTACTGCCGCATCTGATACGTGATCTTTCAACAGTACCGCAGTATCGGCAGAAGCGGTGAGTGTAGGCGCAGAACCAGGCTGCGCTACTGTTTTTATCTCATCTTTTTTGCATGACCACAGGGCCGCAGCAAAAAGACCAGCGATGATATATTTAAAGAATGATGTTTTCATGTTAACGTGTTGTTTTTACTGCGATTAATAACCGTTGTTCTGGTGGAGAGATGGATTTGCTGTCAGATCTGTGGCAGGCAGCGGGTATAGCGTGCGGAAAGACTCCACACCTTTACCATCTTTTACCCCACCCTTCCAAGGCCATACATAGCTGGAAGCAGTAAACTTATCAAATCGGATGAGGTCTGTACGGCGGAAACCTTCCCAATACAATTCTCTTCCTCTCTCTGCCAGCACATCATCCAGTGTATAGCTGCTGATATCGCCGGTTTTATTTCCGTAGGCACGTTCACGTAAGTTGTTGATGTAAGTGGTAGCGGTAGCCGCATCTCCACCGGTACCACCTCTTTTCACCGCTTCTGCATAGATCAGGTATTGTTCTGCCAAACGAAACAGTGGGAAATCTACAGAGCAGAAAGCACCACCAGGCGCTGAAGGCGTAACACCTGTAGAAGTTACGTTTCTGAATTTGGTTACACGTAAACCATCTGCAAACTGTGATACATCATCGATGTTCAGTTTATCTCCATAGAACATCGCTCTTTTATCAGTAGCACCGCTGTAATCGGTAAACAGTAATGGCAATCCAGATGTACTTCTGTTACCACCCCATCCACCACCAGGGATACCAAAGGAAGCTGGGTTCATAGCGCCGTTTACCGCCGCATTGATAATAAAGGTAGTTCCTCCGTTGTTCTGTGTTTTTACCCCATCATATGCAATTGGCAAAATGATCTCAGGATTATTGACATCATTGTCTGCCAGGAAAAGCTCATTATAATTAGCTTTCAGGCCATATCCTGCCGCAATTACCTTGGAAGAATAAGTGATAGCCTCGGTATATTTCGCATTTCCTTTGCCGAGATAAACTTCTGCGTTGAGATACAAGCGTGCGAGCAAAGCCCATACTGCGCCCTGATCTACACGTGCGTAATCATTACTTCTTGGCTTCATCACCAGTGGCTCAATCGCCAGCAACTCAGACTCCACATACTTAAACAACTCTGCACGGGTTGTCTGAGGCGGAATATATTTACCGATAGGATCTTTTTCTGTTACAAAAGGAGGATTACCAAACAAATCCATCAGCACCCAGTATTCAAAAGCACGCAGATAACGGGCTTCTGCACGGAATGTGCGGATATCATCGGCATCTTTACCAGTAAAACCACGGGAAGCGATTTTATCGTCTGTAGACTCACGTAAGAATTCATTGGCAACAGTGATATGGAAAAGACTACGATTGTAAAGCGCTGCCAGCAAAACGTTGTTGCTGGTCCAGTTCATGTAATGGAAGTCCGGGATTCCAGGATCATTCCATACGCACATCGCTTCTTCGGTAGGCAGTTCCTGTGCATTCCAATACAAGCGAAGGAAATCCGCCTGTCCAGGATCAATGCCAGCCAGGTCAGAAGAACTGGTACCGGTATTACCTGTAAGGGCAAAGCTACCATATACTTTAGCGAGTACTTGTTTATATCCATCCATTGTAGAATAAGCTACTTCGGAGGTAGTGGCATTAGTAGGTGTTCTGTCCAGGTCCTTGGTGCAGGAGCTTAAACCGGCAATAGCCACGCAGATGCATATTTTGAGAAAGTTCTTTTTCATCTTGCTAAATTTTTTAATTAAAACTCAAGATTAGCTCCCAGTGTAAATACTCTGGACCTTGGGTATAAGTTATAGTCAATACCACCATTCACTTCAGGATCAAGTCCTTTATACTTCGTAATCGTAAACACATTCTGAACAGTAGCATTTAGGCGCAGGTGTGCGGTGTTTCTGAACAACGCGCCAAAATTATAACCAAGGCTCAGGTTATCCATACGGAGGAAAGAAGCATTCTGTATGTAATAATCTGACTGGTATTGGTTATTGAAGAAGTTAGTTTTGTAGATATCAGTAGTACTGTTATTCAGCAGGCCCAGTGGGTTCAGGATATTTCTTCTTACACCGAAGTTGGACGCTACGTTGTTGTATACGTAGTTGCCGAAACTAGCGCGCAGAGAAGTGCTGAGTGTCCAGCGATCATAAGCCACAGAAGTGCTGAAGCCTAAGAATACTTTAGCTGCTGGTGATTTGTAACGGTACATATCTTTTTCGTTGATCACACCATCGTGGTTCAGATCTTCGTATACACCTTCGATTGGTTTACCGTTTGCATCGTATACTTGTTTGTAAACATAGTAAGAGAAGGTATTGTAGCCAACAGAATGGATCTGTATAGTTTGACCAGTACCACCAGTGATACCGCCGGTGAGGTTACCCACGAAGCTGGAATCGGTAACAGCAGTCAGGTTAGTGATCTTATTGTTGTTATAGGTAAGGTTGAAGTTCACATCCCAGGTGAGTTTACCCTTCTGGATTGGCGTAGCGCCGATGTTCAGTTCTATACCTTTATTTTCGATGTTACCTACGTTAGTCAGGATCTGATTACTGAAGTTAGAACCGATTGGAATAGGAACAGTATTCAGCAGGTTTTTTGTTTTCTTGTAATACACGTCTACAGAACCTCTCAGGCGATCCTGCAGGAAGCCGAAGTCCAGGCCGCCATTCCAGGTAGCTGTTTGCTCCCACTTGATATTTTTATCGTATGCCGCTGGCGACATCATGTTATACCAGTTGTTTCCAAATTGGTACATGCTGGAGTTGGTACTGGTAGAATAGATTGCCATATAGGAATAGTTGGCGATGCCATCCTGGTTACCGGTGATACCATAGCTCAGGCGCAGTTTCAGGTCAGACAAGGTTTTGCTGTCAGACAGGAAATTTTCTTTGTTCATTCTCCAGGTTAATGCTGCAGAAGGGAAAACGCCCCAGCGGTTTTCACGTGCAAAACGGGAAGATCCATCTGTACGTAAAGATCCGGTGAAAATATATTTATCATCAAAGCTATAGATCAAACGACCATAGTAAGAGATGAGGGTATTACGCGGAATATCGAAAGGGAATTTAGGGGTACTTCCTTCGATGGTATCACCTTTAGCGTTGAAGCTGGCGTAGTTGTAGTTGGTGGTGGCGTTATCGTAATAACCGTAACCTGCCAATACGTTGATGTTACTTTTGATTGAAGGAATTGTTTTAACATAGTTCAGATAGAACTCCCCTACTTTGTTATTGATCTTCTGCAGGAAGCTATTGTTCTGACCACCGGTGGTATAAGCCTGTGCAGCGTTTGCGGGCACGAAGGTGGTACCGCTTCCTTTGGAAACATCGTAGCCCAGGTTTAAGTTAGCCCGTAAGTCTGGGAGGAAATGGAATCTGTAATCCAGTTCGATATTACCATAGCTACGTTGTACCTGGCTATTGTTATCCTGCATGCGGATCAGGGATACCGGGTTTCTTGGCGCATTCGGGTTGAGCGTTACACCGCCGTTAGCATCTTTGGTATACCATTCCCAGTAGCCACCGAAAGGACTGCTGGAGTCGTATACCGGCTGGGTAGGATCAAACTGTACTGCGTTTATGATTGCACCCTGGTTCGCATAATGCGCTTTACTGATAACACCTTTGGCGCTGATGTTTACTTTCAGATGATGATCGAAGAACTGAGGGTTCAGGTTCACGCTAAGGAAAGAACGTTTCAGGTTGTCGGTGATCAGTGTACCGGTTTGATTGCTGAAGTCAGCAGATACGCGGTAAGGCATATTTTTTACTGCACCAGCGATGCTGAGGTTATTATCATTGGAGATGGAAGTGCGGTAGATTTCTTTCTGCCAGTTAGTGCTGGCATTACCCATCATGGCTTTTTGTGCAGGTGTGCCCAGTGAATCAACGTACTGGCGGAATTGATCCGCGCTCAGTGCGTCGATCATTTTATTGATTTTTCCGACAGCGATGTTGGTATTAAAAGTAATTTTTGGTGTGCCGGAAGTACCTTTTTTAGTGGTGATCATGATAACACCGTTGGAAGCTCTTGAGCCATAGATCGCAGTAGCAGCAGCATCTTTGAGGATGGTGAGACTCTCGATATCGTTAGGGTTGATGAGCGACAGAGGGTTTGGTGCGCCATTGATGCCGGAACCGCTTAAAGGCACGCCATCTATTACGTAGAGCGGGTCGTTGCTGGCATTGAGGGAAGAACCACCACGAATGCGGATGGTGCTACCTACGCCTGGCTGACCACTATTTGAAGTTACGGAAACACCTGCTACCTTACCAACGATCAGCTGGTCGGGCGATTGAATATTTCCTTTTTGAAAATCTTTGGAAGAAATGGTGGTGATACTTCCACCGACTTCTTTTTTCTTCTGGGTACCATAACCGATTACCACTGCTTCCTGGAGCTGGTGTTTATCGTCAGACAGTTGAATGTTGATGGATTGCTGGGTACCAATGGTGATTTCTTTAGGTACTTTACCGAGGAAGGAGAAAACAAGTACAGTGGAAGCATTGGTACCTCCAATAGTATAATGTCCCTGAGCGTCCGATTGAGTACCGCGTGAAGTACCTTTTATCTGGATACTCACTCCAGGCAGGGATTCGCCGGTGGCGGCATCGGTTACCTTCCCGGTGATCTGCGCTTGCGCCTGAGCGGAGAATACGCCGCAAAGTAACAGTAACGCACATACGAAAAGCCGATTGTAAAACTTCTTCATAACGTAAGTAGAATTTGGGTGAGATTTATTATCAGTAATACAAAAAAGTGGCATCAGTAATATTTTTATTTGCTCAATTCAAGTACCCATTCCTGCATGGCAGGGATTTCTAAGCTATTATCCAGTTTATATACTTTATCAGTAATGACATCTCTGGCAGATGAAAATCCACCGGTTCGTTCATTATAATAATTAACATCCAGTTTTCTTGACTCTTTTGCAGTATTCATCACGCACATGATGGTTTGGTGATCATCATAGCGGAAATAGACATACAGGCCATTTTCAGGCGCGTACTGCATTAATTTGCCTTTTGTAAGGGCGGAAGATGTTTTACGGAATGTACCCAGTTGCTTAACCAGGTTTTGTACTGCCAGTTCATCTCCATTCATACCTTTACCGGTAAACGCATTGCGTTGGTCGTTTGCCCATCCTCCGGGGAAGTCGAGGCGAACGAGGCCATCCGGTTTTTTCTCTCCTTTCATCAGCACTTCAGAACCGTAGTACAGCTGCGGGATACCTCTGCTGGTGAGCAGCCAGGTATAAGCGATTTTCTGTTTGGCTACGTCGCCGTGGATACGGCTTGCAAATCTGTCGAGATCGTGATTATCCAGCAAAAGTACGTTATGCGTAGGATCTTTGTATAAATAATCGTAGCTAAGTACATTGTAGAGTTGTGCAACGCCGCTATTCCAGTCTGGCTCCTGCGTCAGCGCCGGCGCAATGCCATTGAACAGGCATTGAAAATCGACTACACCTTCCAGATTGCTTTTAAAAGGAGTATTGATATTATTTTGTACGAAGTACACCTGGTTAGGAACGTTCTGCACTAAAATCTCTCCGAATATGCTGATGGCGGGATACTCGTCCATCAGTGCCTGGTTGCAGTTGTTAGAGAATTGCGCATCGTTATAAGTATAGGTATCTACACGAATGGCATCTACCCCAAATTCTTCTACATACCAGATGGCATTTTCTATAATAAAATTCGCGACATATGGGTTCTTCTGATTCCAGTCGGGCATCTCCTTTACAAACCATCCATCTGTCATACGACGGCGGTCTATTTCGGAAGCATGCGGATCAAAGAGGGATTGCTCACGTGCATTGGTAGCTGTAAATACCGGCCATTGATTCAGCCAGTCTTTAGCGGGTAGGTCCTGCACCAGAAAATGATAAGTACCGGTATGGTTGTAAACCGCGTCCTGTACCAGTTTCATACCTGATTTATGCAGGGTGTCGCTGAGCTTTTTATAAGCAGCATCTCCCCCATATCTCGGATCTATTTTATAATGGTTGGTGATCGCATAGCCATGTTCTGTGCGGTTAGGCATATCATTCTCCATCACTGGCGTCATCCATATGGCGGTAACGCCGAGTTGTTTGAAGTAGTCCAGGTGATTGATAACGCCCTGAAAGTCGCCACCATGACGTGCATAATAATCCGTACGATCCAACGACTGATCTCTGAGTCCGGGTACTTTATCATTTGCAGTATTACCATTGCTAAAGCGGTCGGGCATGAGCAGATAGATCATATCAGCCTGGGATACGCCCTGGGCAAAGTCTTTTCCTGGCGTACCTTTACGGGCTTTTAGCGGCCAGCTGATATGCGTTGTTTTTGCATTCTTCTGACAAAGAAAGTCTACATTTCCTGGCTTGGCGGCATCGCTGATAAGGATATCAACCGCTATATACTTTGCATTCTCGAAAGTATGCGTACCAAGAATAGTAATTCCGGAATAATTAACAGATATTTTAGATTTGTTAAATTCGGAATCCTCACTTTTTAAAATTAACTGTATTTTATTATGTTTCATACCTGTCCACCAGTTGGTCGGGTAGACTTCAGGTTGCCCGGCATAGGCATAATAAGTAGAACACAACGACAGCAGTCCGGCGATCAGCAATTTCCTCATAGTGGAATCGAATAGTGGAACTTTAAATTTCAGTGTGGCAATTTATGTAAACCCGCACCAATAAAGAAGGAGCTTATACTTACAACACTTTAAGTATGACATAAAACATCAGTATTAAAAAAGTGCATTTAGTATAAGAATTGATGTCGTTCGTATAAAAAAATGGTTGTTTGGCGATTATTCTTTAGCTTAAATGGTATTTTTGCAGGCAATTATGATTGATATTCCGCGCTCTCGACTCGGTAAGAAGAGTGTATATGCCATCTACTGGGTACTTTACCTGATTATTTTCGGATGTGTACAGGCTGGTCCCGACCATGATTTCAGGAATGCTTTTGCTTCCGAGATCATTAGTTTGCCTATGCGCATACTGTTCGTTACGATTGTATTGGAAGTACTGGTAGAACAGTTCTTATTTAAGAAGAAAATATGGCTGTTTATATTGATCTATATTCCACTGATACTCCTCTTCGCAGTCATACAACGATATCTTGATAATACTTTTATACTCGAGTATTTTCTTACCGATTGGAAAAAGGAACCACTATTGAGTGCTGCGCCATACATCTATAGTGTGTTTAAATTACAGTTTGTGGTAACGATTCCTTTCTCTGTAAAACTCTTCTATAACTGGATGCGGGAGCAACATCGCTCTATGCGCATGGCCGAAGAGAAATCGCAGGCAGAACTGATTGTTTTACGTAACCAGTTCCATCCTCATTTTATCTTTAATGTGTTGAATACTTTATATGCAAAAACTTTGGTTACCTCGCCGGAGTCTGCAGAAATAGTAAGCCGCATGTCTTCCCTCCTGCGATTTTCCATATATGAGATTAACACCCGCAGTGTACCACTTGATAAAGAAATTCAATACCTGGAAGATTATATCAGCCTGCAAAAAGTGCGCTTTAATCAATACCAGCAGATTAGTTTTCATGTGGAAGGTGCGCGGGAAAATAAGTTCATGGAACCTTTTATTCTCATGACTTTTGTAGAAAACTGCTTCAAACACTGTATGCCTAATGAGCATGGAGATAGCTGGATTACCATCAGTATTTCTATCCGGGAAGAATGGCTAACGGCGAGAATTGAAAACAGTGCTATTCTGGGGCATTCCGGCCACCAGCTGCATACAGGAGGTGGTGTAGGATTGGAAAATGTAAAACGCAGACTGAATCTTATATATGGAGAAAATCATATCTTGAAAATCTCCCAGGATGAGGATAGTTATTTTGTGTACCTGAAATTGAAATTAGAAACGAATGAGCAATAGTATTAACTGTATTATCATCGAAGATGAAAAGCCGGCTGCTGACTTGTTGGAGCTTTATATCAGCCGGGTGGAAATGCTGCATCTGGTGGGCACTTTCACCAGTGGTACACAGGCGATGCGCTGCTTAAACACGAATAAGATAGACCTGATTTTTACAGATATCAACTTACCAGGTATTTCTGGTGTAGATTTTATAAGGTCGCTGGCGCCCGCGCCCAATGTCATTTTCACCACTGCCCATGCAGAGTATGCAGTAGATGGTTTCGACCTGGATGCCGTAGATTTTTTGCTGAAACCTATTCCATTCGAACGCTTTCTGAAAGCGATCAACCGTTTCATAAAATTAGATAAGCAGATAGCAGAACCTACGCCGGCACCTAAACAGGAACCAGAAAAAGAATCTCCTTTTATCTTTATCAAATGTGATAAGAAGATGGTGAAGATTTATTTAGATGATATCTTATATTTTGAATCACAGAAAAATTACCTGTTGATAAATACGAGCAAAGAGGTTTTCAAAACCTACCATTCTATTTCAGAAATGGAGGAAAAGCTGCCAGAGGCAATGTTTGTAAGGATACATCGTTCATTCATTGTGTCTATTCCGAAGATAGAGAAGTATACCAGTAATGAGATAGAGATTAATAAAATTTCGATTCCTATAGGCAGGCATTATGGTTCTACCACGAGTCATGCGTTGAGGAATTATCAGTTGATGTATCCGACTTTTCAAGTATAATTAAGATTTATTTTTTGCGCACTTTCGGCATTGCAGGAAATGCGAGGAGGGTGTCTCAAAAGGCACCCTCTTTTTTTTTGGGGGGGGGAAATCTCTTAGACAGTTTTTTCCGTTCGTATGATATGCCCAAAGGAAAAACACTCTCAGTTGTATTTAAAGCCTCCTTGCA